>NZ_QXIK01000003.1:0-555559 GCF_003666065.1 Haloarcula sp. Atlit-7R
ACGCCTATCCGTCGGGGTGGCGGTACACGCTTCACTACGGAGCATTGACCGCCGGTTCCGAGACGCTCGACGACGGAACGATCCGTCGCTACGATAACTCACACGAGGATACGAAAGGCCACGAATTGCACATCGCTCCCGACCCGGAACCCGATTTCGTAGAGTTCCCCGGCATCGAGGTACTCTACGAACGGTTCTGGGACGAGATCCCGAAGCCACGCTTCGGTCCATCCAACGACAACGGTGATACCCATGACTGAACAGAACGTACTCGTGGTCACGGTCGACGACGAGACCAATCCGTACGAAGAGGGCCTTGAAGCTATTCAGACACTCAAAAAGGGAGAACACCTCGACCGGCCGGCCACTGTTCGGTTCCCGAACGAGAGTCAGCTGACCGACGTGTTCAACGAACGGACGTACACACTCTTGCGCGTGATTAGAGACGAACAACCAGAGAGCATTCGCGAGACAGCACGACTTGTCGGCCGTGACAAAAAGAACGTCCACGAAGAATTGACCACACTGGAAGCGCTTGGCGTCATCAGCTTCGAGGCAGTCGGACGGGCAAAGAAGCCAGTATTCCCCTACAACGACCTCGTCGTATCGCCGCTTGCTCACGACCCCGGAGACGGGGCCACTGCAGCCCCCTGATCTCTTGTTGTCTTGGGAATTGGTCGTGATTATCTCGCTAATCTTGATCAAGTAAATTCTGAAACCACTGTAATCAGGGTTAGAACATCATAAACAGCTCAGGGTGTCGCCACACTCACCAAACACCTACTAGTAGTTCTCGGATGTTGTCGGGCTACGGTGATTTCTGGACTCACTGCTAGTAGCTCTCAGGTATAGGCGTTCATCAGTTGTGTGTTCCCGACTCCTTATGAAACGCTTCACTGGAAATGATAGCGTGCCCATCAATCGGTCATAGATTACCAACCGACTCTTCCTCGACTATTCCAGAAGGCAAGACGGCAGCACCCCCCAACCAGGCGCTGGTTGGGTCACTTGTGCCCCAATCAGCTAAATCAGACGCTGAAATCAAAAAAGGGGGTTAGAAACCACCTCTGTGCCAAATCCATTGGCTCACAATCGTGCAGACTCTGGATGGGCCCTGCCGGTTTCGCGGTTCCGTCATGCGGTTACTAAAAGTAAGTCGGTGAGTCATTGTTACACCTCAGGGAGGTAATCGCGGCGCTGTTCAGACTTCTCACGCTCGCCACGGCGGTCGTAGTGCTTGTCGAGAATCTGGTCGCTCGCGTTCAGTCGGTCCGACACCACACGGCGCGGGACATCCTCACGCCGATACGCGGTGACCCTGCCACTCCGAACGTCGTGTGGTGACCGAGCGGATGGACACGTCGAAGCCTTCCTATTCGACGTGGCTTCACACTCCTCCGGATCGCGGTCATGCGGGCATTCCGCTCCCCGCCAGCATGGCCGGGTAACCCTGTACATCGTCGTCCGGAACGTCGACGTGGAAGCACGACCCTGAGAAGTCGTAACGAGCGGCCGACGCCCATGTTCGTCGAAAACCGGCTCACGCGGCCCGTCGATGTAGTCCTGCAAAACGTTGGCAACGTGGTCACTGATAGCGTTCCAGCGCTGACCCTTCTCCCCGTTCTTCAACGGCGTATCGGTCTGTGGGCGATGGACAAACTGGATGCCCGGATTGTCCTGTTCGAGTTCGCAGTCATCGATATCTAGCCCACGAATCGCACCCATGCGGGCTCCGGTGTGCCACAACAACAGGGCGATGACGTGGACCCTTGATGCGTACTTGTACATCTGGAGGTAGTCGAGAATTACATCGGCGCGCTCGGGGTCGAGCGTCGACGCACTCACCTCACCAGCGTTGCTGATGGTCGGCAGCGGGACCTTCGTCCGAAGATCCTCGGGAACTGCATCTACTTCGGCAGCGAATCGGAGGAACGAACGGACCGTGGCCAGCTGCCCGCGGAGGGTTATGGGCTCGATCTCGTCGCGGCCCTTCCCGTTTCCTTCACGCCGCCAGACGCGATAGGCGTACAGGTCCCGGCCCGAAAGGTCGTTCAGATTTTCAATACCCTCCTCGCGGCAGAACTGCTCGAAAGCTTCTAACCGATACTCTTGTGACTGGATCGTTGATTCGGTCAGTTCGTCCTGTCGGGCTTTGAGATACATATCGACGGCGCGGCCCGGTTTCAGTGGTTGGAGATCGTTACTCACACCTGCTCACCTCCGCGCACTGACCGCCCGTGATCAAAGCGACGAGTCGCACAGCCTGAACAGATCGGCTTGAGGGTCCGTGCATCAATCCCGTCAGCGTCAGCTCGACAGGTGGCGCAACTGCCGTCGTCAGAACTATTCGATTGCGATGCTTCGGTGTTCGTGCGGGGCTGTAGCCCCGTAATGGTGGATTCGCTCATGGTCTACAGAGCGCGAAGCCACCTTTTCGGGCGGTGTACCAGACCGCCCGTTCGTCACGAACCAAGGAGAGTCATCTTCGACCGAATCGGGTGCTTCGCATATCCACAAACAGGCCGGTTATGCATAAATGCATTGGTGGCCCTTATTTGAATTGTTAGTGAGAAATAAGATAGTCTATACTCTTGTGGGAATTGAATGCGTCAGTCAGGATCTTGGATGACTATCTGGGATGACCGGATACTGGAAATAATCCGCGAGGAGGAATCAGGAACCTCAACGGAGCTCGCAAAGCGAGATGAAATCCATATTGCCCAGTCCACGGTTTCTCGCCGTCTCCAGAAGCTTGGCGAACACGATCTCCTCCGTCCTCTCGGAAATGGAGTTTATGTCCTCACTGACGAAGGAGAAGCATATCTCGAAGAAAAATACGACGCTGAAAGAGAACGCTACATCGACGGTGGCGGATCTTCCGACGGAGAAAATGGTGCTGATGCGGCTGACGGTCCCGGAATCAACAGCTGACGACGTTGCCCTGAATCATGTCACGCAAGCCCGCAAAATGGATGGTCCCGTTAGATGAACGGATTCTCGAAATACTGAAAGCCGAAGGTTGGTCATCACCTCGATACATTGCCCAGAAAGTATCGCTTCGTGCCTCTGTAGGCCGTGTGCGTGAACGCTGCCGGATGCTCACGTACGCACAGATGATAGAACCCCTGAGCCGTCAGTTCCAGAATTACGATATCACGGGGTATGGGCTGCGGTATCTGGAAGGTCGATTAGATGCCAGTAATCAGCCGTGGCCGTCGGCGAAAAAAGTTCTGAAAGGATAGGCAACGAGAAAACGATACACATCTAGTAGTACTATTTTTGCGTAGATGAAATGACTGGCTCCACGGTAAGTGTGTAGATTATTCAACTCGACCTCGTCAAATTAATATTACTTCCTGTGTAAGTCGATATTCAAATTCTGAGTCTCCAGTATTCCGGCGTGATGTTTCTCTACGTTCAACACAATCGGGACATCGTCGGAGGTACATATCGCTCAGAACACTAGAAGCGGAAGCATCAGGCCCCCAGCCTAATACTTCTTTTACGTCTTGATTGTCCATCCATTCTTCCTGAGAAAGTGCTTGAGCTACCGTTGCGGCATGGGTGTCAGACTGAATTGTACAGGTCATGCCATCATATAACATACTATGTAATTTTATTTAACACTTTGGTTAAGCACATTCGTAGACGGGTATACCTATTGACACAATCGTCAGAATGCTACTAACCCCCCGCCCTGGCCGTAACCGAGTCAAAACCAGACACCTACGAAGAATTCCAACAGAGTTAGAATAGAGGTATCTGGTTCTGGGGTTTTATCACGTATCCACGCTTCACTCATTACCTGTTAGATGAGCTCTGAAAATGATCTCCGAGTACTATGTATAGGGACTGACGTTGGGGTGGCAACGAAGTCAGTAAACTGGAACGAAGAATATAATGTGAAAGACTACGATTGGATCTTTCTCGACTATTACTCACTTGACCAGCGGGTAGGTGACTCCACAATCTCAGAGGTCTTTAATGAAATCGTCACGCCAGGAAAATATGATCTATTTCGGGCAGTGGCAACCGGAAGCAAAGTCATAGTCTTGCTCCCCGAACGTGACCCAATACCAAGGAACAATCACATCGAAATTAACATCAGCAACCACTTTCCCAACAACTTTTATTTGATCTCTGAGTCTGGTTCTTCTCTGAACCAAGACTCCATACCTTCACAATGGAGATGGTACTTCGACAGTCAGTTCGACTGGAAAATGCATATAAGCGGAGAATCTGACATATGCGAGTATGGTGACAAAGAATTCATCTATGAATATCAAGGATTAGCGGAAAATGCAGCATACGAATTCTTAGCCTGCAAGGTGCTCTTCAAACAGATCAAAGAAACAAGATCGCCTCGACAGAACAAGACAGAACACCTTCCCGGAGAAATTTCTTACATACCTGTGATCAAGAACTGGGACAGTAATGAGTTGATAAAGGAGATACTCGACGAATTTACCGATCTGGACACTCGAATTAAAACTAAGGATTCTCCGGAGTGGGTTGACGAAAAATCGTTGCCAGGAGAGGATGAAACAGTTTCGGAGCTTGGGGAGCTGCGTGATCAAAAGAACGAAATAGAACAAAAGATCGAGGAAAAGAACGAAGACTTACAGGAGTTTGACCGATACAAAGCGTTGCTATGGGGTAACGAGAATATCTTAGAGCAGTTGGTACCAGAGGTTTTCAGCGAGTTCGGTTTTGAGGTAGAAGGCGAACAACCCCACGGTCGTGACGGAATGATTCTCCTCAACGACAAACGATTTGTCATGGAAATAACTGGGACAACAGGTGGAATACGCGACGACAAATGTAGACAACTCTCTACATGGGTTGATAATCTTGAGTTGGAAGATCAGGAACACGATTATACGGGGTTACTGGTGGTGAATCCGGATCGAAGAACCCAGCCCAGCGATAGAAATCCTGATGAGTATTTACCGCCGCACCTCCGCAAATTTCTGGAAAAACGTGATTTTCACGTTTTATTGACTCCCAATCTCTACCATCTCCTTAGTAAGTACCGGACCGGCGAGATAGAACCCGAAGATATCCACGATGTTCTCACCGGTGATGACTTGATTCTCTGAGAATCAAACCTCTCCCTCGCGTTGTTTCAGGAATCTTCTCACTACACCTTGGAGAACAATTAACGCCGTTTACTTCTTGACGACGACAGTCTCCTCAATCTCGATCTCGTACGTACCGGGCACATGTAACATCTCAGCGATTTCTCGTTTCTGTTGGACGGTCAAATCGTCCCGAGCAAGGACCCCTCGAATTCGCTCGTCGATTCGCCAAGAGAATTCAGCAGACCGCATGAGTGCCTTCGTCTTGTTGCAGTCCCAGAACTCTGCGGCCTGCTCAATGTTGTCCGTACGATGCGCGTGCTTACCATCTTCGCGGATTCGCATACAGCCCGCTCGTGAACACGAGGTCAAAAGACAGGTATTCTCGACAAACTCGAAGCCCGATTACTGATAAAGACCGCTACGGCCCATGCCCATCGCGGCACGATCACGCCGACGGTCCTACCTGATTGGTTGCGAGTATGCACACGGACAGTTCCCGCTCGTGTGCATATCGAGTCGAGTGCAATCTTCGAGCTGCAACCCCATGGGGTTCAATGAAAATCGGATTGTGTAGTGTTAATATTGAGTTCAAGTCTACCTTGTAGTATTTCAGAACCGGAATTAATATTAGAAAATGCGCCGAACAGCCATTTGCGGGTTGGTTCCCGCTGAAATCAAAAGGGTAATACTGGTTTCCAAACCAGGGGGTCAGATCCAGACCCCCCTTGACGCACACTTTCAATTCAGTCTATCCCGGTCTCAAGTCAAGCTTGAACGTCGAAATGTTAAACTAACAGTAAATTGGTTTTAATATAGTATCTTGATTTTGGACACTTGCAATGGATCTAAAACAGCTATTCCAAGATGATGACGCCGTCTCCCCGGTTATCGGTGTCATTCTGATGGTCGCAATCACGGTCATTCTTGCGGCTGTCATCGCATCGTTCGTTCTTGGTCTCGGTGACCAAGCTCAGCAAGCAACCCCGCAGGCCAGTTTCTCATTTGAGTATACCGAAGGTAGTACTGATGGTGAGGGGTACGTGACAGTCACTCACGATGGCGGCGACTCAATAGAAGCTCAAGAACTGTATATTCGCGGGAGTGGTATTATTACTACCAATGATGCATCATCTTCATATATTATCAGAGGTGGTGCCGGACCTTGGGATGGTACAAATAGCAACCATGCTAGCGGCTCCGAGATTTCTGCAGGTCAGAAAGTTGACGTAGAAGTCTCCTCTGATTACGAGATCAGAGTAGTCTACGAACCAGTTGAGGGCGATACCTCTGCTACGCTGGCACAGGACAGCGGACCTGACGCATAACTGCTCCTTTATTCTCGTTTTTTATAAGATGAAATAGAGACATCTAACAGTCACTACCTGGCTTTTACCGAACCGCCCCAGCCTATCGTTCATCCGCGATTGAGCGGATGAGAAGCCTATGTTCGGAAAGATAGACATCGAAGACGCTCTGGCTGGTGTGATTTTCACCGCCAGTGCGTTCGTCACCAACGGTATCGCTTCAATCAGCCTGCTTGGCTACGACCTCGCCGCGTCCGTGTTCACCGTCCAGGGCACGAGCATCGACCTCGCGTTTCTGCTGTCGCTCGCCGCCCTGGCGATGGCATACGCCACCAACCGCGTCAACGAGAGCCGCAACAAGAACTACCAGCTCGACACCGACCTCGTGGATATCGCCAAGGGCTCGGCCACTGTCGAAACCTACCTCGCGCTTGGGACGCTCGTCATCGTCCTGTTCACCGGGCTAAACATCCTCGGCGCGCAGGATATTGTGGTTGGGTCGGCCGCTATCGGCCTTGTCGTCGTTGGCGTCGAGGCTGCCGGCTACTACGTCATCAGCTACCTGGGGTGAATCCGATGGACCGCATACTCAGCTATGGCCTTATAGGCGTCATCGGCATCTCTGGGTCCACAATTGCCGCGGCTGTCATCGGCTCCCCGCTTCCCGTCGTCAGTCCCGCCGTCGTCGCCGGCGGCGTTATCGCCGCGCACCACGCACAGCAGAAGGACACCGCCGCCGGCGCTGACGATCAAGAGGTTCGCGCCAGCGTCGAGCAGGTCGAAACCAACGGGGGACGCGAGCAATGACCCGCGCTCGTTCGGTCCTGCTCGCCGCGCTCATCGTCTGTTCCGCCGTCGTCGGGGCTGTCGGTCCCGCACTGGCACAGTCAACCGAAACAGCTACCGACTCCGGACCAGTGACGAAAACCTTCGAGACAGGCCCGCACAAGGTCAAGATCGACCTCTTCGATGTGTCGTCAGAAACGACCATCACCGTGCTTACCGACGAGTCGCCCGCTGGCAACAACACGGCGATTCTGAAAAAGACCGTCAGCGGCTCGCAGAACAGCGCACACTTCCGAAACGCAGGTGCGTATGAGTCCTTCACGGTGAAGGTAGAGGGTGCTGGTGGACCAGTGTCATTCAGCAAGGGCGGACCAACCGCCGCGTGGACACCGGGCGATGACGGCAAGTTCCTCGGGGACACGGGTGGAGATCCCGGATTCACCTACGACCTGAGCGAGCAGATCGGGGAGTCCGTTATGCCCCAGGTTGTGCAACTGGACCGGACCGGCCTACCAGATTCTACAACCGTCGACACCTCCGGTACTGACCTGCAGCAGATCAAAACTGACGTTTATCAATCTGGTCAGAACCAGAAGGCAAGCAACGAACACCTTCAGACAACCGTTGATAACTACTTGCAGGATACAAAGACTCAGGCCCGTATCATCGGCAAAAACGCCTATATCAAGGCCCTGAACAACGGCAGTAGCAAAGCAGCGGCGAAGACTGAGGCGAAAAACGCAGTAGAGGACTACTACGCTGTTAAACAAGTGAACCTGCTCAATGCGTGGAGCCAAAGCACCTCTCACGCGAAGTACCTCAACTCCACCGCCGTCTCCGAGGGTGCGAGCATCAAGTACGTCGGCCAACCGCAGGAACACGACGGTAGTGATGTGGAAGCCACTGATCAAAACGTACAGGTCAAAAACTACGAGCAACAGGCCTCAACTACGCTGCTAAACGGCAGTTCAGCATCCTACAACGAGCTTCGGATTCACATTTGGGCCGACGGCAATGAGGGCGGAGGGCAGTACTTCAACGTCAGCCCGGTAACCGGCGAGTATCAGGACGTGGCATACAGCAGTAACAACCCTGAAAGTACGAAATACCACGACCTGCGACGGTTAGCTATCCAGCCGCCTACCAGTGAAGACAGTACCCTCACGTACCTCAAGTACAGCAAATGGGCGAGCCAGTGGACCGCCATCAACAGTCAAGCGCAGACTGTGAAAACCGATATGGACACGCTGGCAGAAAACACCTACAGCGCCTATCAGAAAGGCGAAATCAACAATACCGACCTCGTTGATCCCTACGTGCTGGCAAACCAGCAGTCCGTGGGTGAGGACTTCCAGGGTTGGACCGCCGCACAGCTCACTCTACTTGGGACGAACTCCCCGAAGAACTTCGACCAGATCGGGAGCTTCAACATCACCACCGGCTCGGGGACACAGTACGAGGGCGTGCTGTTCTCTCAAGAAAACCCCGCTAGCGGCCAGTTCGAGAACGGAACGACCTACAACACGTCCAACATCGGTGGCACACAGTACGTCGTCACCAGTGACCGCATCGTCGAGTTAGACGGGACGTTCACCATCGAGAAAATCACCACCACAAGCGGTGAGAACGTCCAGAACGTCACCATCCAGAAAACCCAGTACAAGACTACGAACGTCACCGAACTGAGACAGCAGTACGAGGACCTCGCTTACAGACGCGCACAGATAGAGGCCCGCGAGAAGGCCCTACGACAATCTGCCGGTGGTGGCCTGCTCGGTGGCGGCAGTGTCCCACCCGTCGTCGCGCTGGCCGTGGTCGGCACCCTGCTCGGTATCGCCGTGCTTCAGGACTAACCACCCATGCGTTCCATTTTCTTCGTCGCGCTGCTCGTGGTCAGCCTCGGCTGCGTCAGCGCTCCGACCGCCGCACAGTCCGCGGGCAACCTCCCCGCTGAAACACCCGGCCCACAGCCCATAGCCAACGCAACCGAAACCACCCGTATCGACGGACAGACCGAAATTATCGGCTCGGAGTATCTACCGGACGAAGGTATCGCTCGCATCACCCTCCGGTCGAGCGCGGTACAAACGGTGACGATCTCCGACGCCGGCCGCTTCCAGAAAGGCGGGAAGATTCCCGTCCGTACGGTCGCTATGCGCTCGGACGACACCGCCACTGTCGAGATTCCCGTCACTGAGAAGGACGGCTACGTCGGTGTCGCCATTTCCACGGCGAACACGCCACTGTACGCCGAAATCGTTCAGCAGCCCTCCGGTGGTGGGCTCGATATCCTCCGTGCGCTCTCGTCGTTGCAGGCATGGCTCGCCGGGGCAACTGTCGCGTTCATCTGGATGATCATCGCCGGCTACAACGTTATCCGCGGCGAGAATGGCCGTCCGGAGGTAGCATGAAGCCCGCACCGACCTTCCAGAACAACCGCGACCGGCTTGTCTACCTGCTTGCCGAGTACAAGCTACTCATCGGCGGGATGCTCGTCGGTGCGGCCGTGCTGTTCGCCTACTACCAGCCACAGCTGCCGACCCTGCCGACGTGGATTCCCGCCATCGCCGTCGGCTGGCTCGTGCTGGCGATCCCCTGCTATCTTGTCGGTGCGAAGATCGCCCGCTGGCTCCGTCGCCGGAACTGGGTCGAAGTCCATCACGTCAACGCCGTTGAGGACACCACCGAGAAGTACTACGTCCCGCCGGAACTCTGGCGTGAGAAAGAGATCGACGGCCCGGACCCATATCCTGTCAACGGTGGCAGCGCGTGGGCCGTCCGCGAGTACGAGTATCTGGAAGACATCGGCCAGCTCCGCGTTGAGGGCGTCTGGCTGGAGGGCTGTCAGGACACCCAGCTAATGACCAGCAAGAAGCAGATGCAGGACATTCACGGCTGGCTCATCGACCGCGCCGAGGAACTCGCCGCGATCCGCGGCCGATGGAGTCGCGGCAGTGTTGAGCTGCAAAAGAAGCTCGTCACTGCCGACGCCGAAGCCAACGAGCGCGGCCAGATGATCCAGAAGACAGCGGCCAAGGAGACCTTCGGTGACCTCATCGAAGACGGCGAGAATCCCGAAGACGCACCCACCATCCACGACCTCACCGACGCTCCAGACCCTACGGCGGACGCCGCTGTGGGCTATGGGCAAGAGGAACCGACCAGTGAGCAACCACAGGACCCACGACTAAACGATGACTGACGACGGTAATGACCTCTACACGCCCGCACAGTTCCGCGAGTATCAGGACGGCTACGGCCAGCGCGATCCCGACGAGGTACACCAACACGCCGGAATCGTCCGTGATGAGAAACTATCGCGCTATCTCTCGATCCTCGAAACTCACTACGACCCGCAGGAGTGTGACCGCCCGGAGAAGATGCCGGGACAGGCCAAAGACCTCTCTCACGTTCGGGAAATCGTCCGTATCGAAGGGACCGAGACAGCCCGGCAAGCCATGGCGAACGGTGATATGCAGTCGCTCAAGCACTTCACCGGAGACGCCGGCCAGCGGGCCGATATCTCGGGAATCAAAGCCATCGACCAGCTCCGGGCACAGATGACCGGCCCCGCACCGATGTTCTACGAATGGGCCGAACCCGGCACTGGAAAGTCGAACTTCGCCTGTCTACTCGGACAGCTCTGGAAGGAACAACAGCCCTCGGACGCACTGGTCGCCTCGAACATCCGGACGCTCGAAGAAACCGACGAGTGGACCGATCAAGACGGGGACCGGCGTGACGGCTGGCTCGCCAACTACGGCGAGTTGAACGAGTGGCTGAAACAGGACGGCGATCCGATGCACAACGAGCAGGTCCCGAAGCTATTCATCTTCGACGAAGCCAGCAGTAACGCCGGCGGAAGCGGGAAAGACGGCTACGACACGAAAACGAAACTCGGACCGCTCACCTACAAGATCCGGAAGTACGGTGGATCACTCATCATCATCGGCCACGACGGCCGGGACGTCCACCCGCTCGTTCGGGAACTCGGTGTCTGTGTCCACAAGGAAGGGCTGAAAGAAGCCACATTCTACGAGGATGTACGAAACCGAAAGGGTGTCAACCCGATCTTCTCCGTGTCCGGTATCCCCGAAACGGACTGGCGATATGACGACAAGGAACCGACTACGTGGTCGTGGTCGAGCGGCGAGGATGACGGTGACGAGGTAGACCCGGAAGACCTCTCTCGGAAGCTCGCGATCTACACGGTCATCACTGCTAAGGAGTCAGAACCGGACAGACCAAACCACGAGATTGCCGATTTCGTCCCGTACAGCGCCGAATGGGTCCGTCAGCGCTGGAACGAGTATCAGGACGATGGCAAGCATCGAAATGTAGTTGGTGAGGTGACGGAGCTAACCGCATGACAGCAACAGGATTCGACCAACCCAACAACAACCAACCCCCCGGCGTAGCCCTGTTGTTGGCCCATGGCGTGCGCTCGCGGTGCGAGCACGCGCGAGCCATGGGCAACGGCCGCGAACAGCCCGGAGGAGTATCTATATATGACGCACGCGAGGTGCGCGAATGAGTCGAAGCCACAAGGCCAATCACTACGGGACGCTCGTCGAGCGCAAAGCCGCCGAACGGTACGATCTCGAACTAGATCGGTGCAGCTGGCACGACGCGAAGCGACCGGACGGAACGCCCGTCGAGATCAAGGCCGCGATGCACCGGCACGCCGACGGCCAGCCTGGGACGTTCAAACTCTACGACCAGTACCACGAGAAGCTACGAGCCGCGAACGGATGGTATGTGTTCGGTGTGTATCGGATTCGGGGGAAGGGGGTGGAAATACTGGAATGGGAGATGCGTCATTCATCACGATTACCCAATCTCATGTGGCACGGAGGTGGTAATCATAGATCGGCAAAACAAGCCAAAATAGCAATCTCTTCGATGAAATAGCTGATCGAATAAGAACTCAAAGTTTTAGTTAGGAAGTGACTGATTACTAAGAGTACTCCAAAGAGAGGACGACATTTCGATTCCAATTGGGGAGAATCTGACAAACTCAATCAGATCAAAGTTTTTGAACTCCGGATTGTTTCGAATATTGTCGAGTAATTTTCGGCTTTCTGGGTTTGGGTCATCTGCATATGCAGTATTACCAGAAACAACTTCTGAGATCCACATCTCTGTCAATTCAGTAGCAATTCCCTGTCTCCGGAACTCTGGTAATACATACAACTGACGAAGGATGGGATGGTCAAAAGTACCGTTAGCCCAGACTGCGATGCCTGAGATGTTCCCATCTGTTATTGAAATGAGTGCCTCTACTTCGTTGAGATCATAATCTGTAGCTGGGGAGACTTCATCATTTGACAGAGATATTAAAGTCCCAATCACATAATGAGGTATTCCACTCCCTGAGGGCTTCACTCGTAGAAATTCACCAGTATCACCGTGATATTGGTCATGAGGTTCTATACTGTCAATAACTGATTGCGAATTCAAGAAATTTGAGTATCCTATTCTATCATTTCCGACAATTATCTCTTGTGTCTTACCACATTGATCGCAGATAGTCATCGGGATGTCCTTTCCATTTGTGACTTCAAATACAGTTGGAGTTGGGTCTATAGAATGATCAGAGCAAGAACACTGTTGTGGAGTAATACGATCAAACATCGTCTTAGCGCTCTGGTGATCATATGGAATCATTGGTTCACCGTATAATGATTCTAATTTTTGACCTAAGACGACATACTGGTCTTCGACTTCTCTCGACACTTCCCCAAAGATTCGAAGATCTTTAGTGTAGAATGAATCCACTTGAGTCTCGATTGATGCATCATCAAGATTTATTGACCGGAGATTTTCCCAGATCCCGCTTTTTGGATTGAAAAACTCGAATTTGATGCTACTATCGGAATATCTAATTAATGAGAAGGTATACTTCTCTTGTCTATTCATTAAGTAATATGGAATAACGAATGCTTCTTCTGATTCACTATCGATAGATGTCACTTCTTCATGAGATAATGCTCGATCAGGATAGGTCATACAACGATTATTTTATGCATATATCATATGCATTACGGATGGCTCTCTTCTAAAACAATCTCTAAATTCAAATGTCTGAATTAAGTAGAAGAGTAATCATCGTATTGACGGGACCTTCCGAAAATAAAATACAGCGGCGTGTTTTGGAGAAGTGGCCTTAGCCACACGACTAAGGGGAACCCGGAAGCCTGCGCACCGGGTTCCCCCTGGTCGCGCGGCTGGGTGACGTGACCAACGGGAGCGAACCCAGCCGCGCGACGCGCGATTTTCGGAGGGAAGAGCACAGTATTGCCGCAAAATCAGTGCGTTGGATAGTGATGCCTCTATTCAGGTGGCGCGCTACCCGCCGTGCCACTCGTCAGCTGGCGGGCAGCCGGCCGCCCGCCATGCCTCGAAGTCGAACCCTTCGCGGCCCTTCTCAGCCGCCCGCGCTTCGCGCAGGTAGTCGCCGGAGCGGTATGCTGTCTCGAAGGCTTTCGAGAGGTCACGGAACCGCTCACGGCCGGTCTCTGCGGTCTCAACGACGACGTGAACGCCGTAGGTGTTCTCCTCGACACACTCGGTGTAGGCCGTCTGGATTTCGCGCATGATGTTCTGTGCTTCCTCGAAGTCGGTCGGCGTGTAGCCCACCTTCAACAGTTTCCGGCAGTCGTCAGCGTCGGTTTCCGTGATTGCATACTCACGGCGGATTCGCGCCCACCGTGACCGGGAACGCTCTTCGGCCGCGTCGGCCAGCTCCATCGTGGCGCTCCCGATCTCCTGCTCGAACCGCTCGCCCGCTGCACGAACCCGCTTCAGTAGCTCCTGCTGGATCTTCTTCGAGGATAGTTCCATCTCGCCGTAGCTGTGCTCTATCAGCCCCTCCATCCGTTGGATGACAGTCCGAATCGTCCGGTACGTGTAGCCGGTCTTCTCGGCTGCCTTCTGTGGTGAGACCTTCCCACCGTCGGTGAGTAGCAGTTCCGTCACGTCGCGGTCGGCAGTGGTCATGTCTCCCCACAGCTGCATCACGCGGTGTTCCTGGTCGTCTTCGATCTTCGGCAGCGGACACTGGACGAACTTCCGGGCTTCCGTCGTATCCCGGATGTTCCAGAACGGATCGAAATCGACGAACACACTGCTCTCGGCACTTGTCGCCAGCCCACACCAATCCAGACAGTTCAAGATCGTCTCTTCCAACTCGCGCCGGGCGTCGTCGAGGTCATCCCACCGAACCGTCTTCTCGGTTCGGCTGGTCTGGTAGGACACCTCGAATTTCGGATGGTACGGGGCCTGATCCGGTTCGTAGTTGTCCGGGTGGTTCGGGTAGTAGTGCTTGAGTTCCTTCCCCAGCCCATGCCCACGGACCAACTGGTCGGCTTTCTCGTCTTGGACGGTGGCGGTGACGTAGTAGCCCGGCAGTTTCGTGTTGTCTTCGACGTGCTTGCGATACCCCGACCGGTCGCCCTGAATGAGTGTGTGACAGCGCGCTATCGGTCCATCCGGCGCGTACAGTGGCCCGCTATCTTCGCGGTGCAACCGGACGTAGTAGGCCAGATCGTTGATGTGGCTGTCCGGGTGTGGCTGGTCGAAGTACCGCGCGGCAATCCCGTAAGCGTCCATCACGCGCTTCACGAGCGACAGATACCGCTCGTGGGGGATGTTGGACGCCTGTACCTGCACGTCGATGTAGGGCTCGCCGTACTGGGGCACAGAGACAGGTTCCCCATCAGCTGTGAGATTCGGCCACCGTGGGCGGACAGTGATCGTACCGCCCTTCACACGCTTGTCCCGATCTGCCCGCTTCCCCTCGTAGGTGGGCGAATCCTTCGCAACGAAGTAGAACTGGAACTCGCGGACGTTCTGGATCTGGAACTCTGGATTGTCCCAAGCGTCCAGCCCGCTCTCGGAGTAGTCGAAACAGGTGGCCCATGTCTCACCTGCGAGTTCGATATCCCGCGTGGGTTTGCCTTCGGTCTCCCAGCGGTCTCCCCACTCTTTGATGAGTGAGTCCATCGCGTAGTAGGGCTTCAGCCCGTAGTCTGGGACGCCGGGATCGGGATGCACACCAATCGTAAAGCGCACGTCGCCCTCATGAGGGGCGCACTTGAGGTGCCGCGACATCCCTACCTCCGGGCCTCGATTTCCGCGACGGCCTGCTCGACTTCAGCCTGACTCTGTGCGAGAGGTTGGTGATTTGTCCAGTCGAACTGAAGGGGTTCACCCGCTTCTACATCGTACAGCCGGGATGCTCGGACGAACCCCGTCATGCCGAAGTCACCTCCACTTTCTCGCGGGCTCGACGGAGTAGATTCCCGACAGTACCGGGCGAGCGGCCAGTCTGGCGGGCGTACTCGCGCGGCCCATACTGGCCCATGCCCACAGCCTCATACACTTCTCGTTCGGCGTCAGTGAGCTGGGAGAGGTCCGGTTCGTAATCGAAAAGAGAAGACTGGGGGCTCACCGCCAGTCACCTCCGAAACACTCCGGGTTCCCACAGAGTTTGTAGTGCGGCCGATACGCGGCGATGGGAACCTCCGTGAAGTCCGCGTCACTCCGGTAATCGGCTTCGGGACAGGCGGGTGTTGGCTCGTCAGCGTCCGGATCGAGGCGGTGTAGCGTGTCCGCGTACTGCGAACGGTTCCGCACGCCCTTCTCGGGCAGCGTAGTGGGCGCTGACGCCTTACTCATCGCCCGCACCTCCGGATCGCAAAATCGCCAGACGGCGGCTACCCCCAACAAGATGCTTGTTGAACTCAGAATTTAGCGGGGGTGTCTTCGTACCCCGATTCCGCTGTTCTCCGCCCGCTCGCACACCTATCGCTGCCGGTTCGTAACAGATACGCTTCGGGCAGAAACTGGATGGGCCCTGCCGGATTTGAACCAGCGCTCAATCGGTTATGAGCCGATCGCTTTAACCAGACTAAGCTAAGGGCCCCTCAGAATGGTGTTGATGAGTCCGCATCTTTAGCCTGTCGGGTTGGAGTAGCGGGGTTCGGAGACGCACGCAGGCCGATACAGAGACAGTCATGCATCGCTTGTGCGTTCACCGTCTAGCAACCCGAAACGCCGACGGCAGCAGCCGTCCGGCGCTTGTCAGTTAGTGAGTGAAAGAACGACGCCACCGCCAGGGCTCGAACCTGGGACAACCTGGGTAACAACCAGGTGCTCTACCAACTGAGCTACGGCGGCGCGAACGCATTCAGTCATTGCCAGAGTTGGTAATTAGGGCTTTCGTTTCCAGTCGGCATCGACACGCTTTCACGCACTTGTGTGCAAGCGGCGGTATGAGCGATGAGTTCGACGCCGTCGTCGATGCGGTGCGAGCGCGGGTCTCGCCCACTGACGACGAACGAGCGCAGTTACAACGGGTTGCCGACGCGGTGATGGACGACGCCGAAGCAGCCATCGCCGACCTCCCGGTCGAAGCGGAAGTGGTGCAGGTCGGCTCGACAGCACGGGGGACGTGGACCGCTGGGGACCGAGACGTGGACGTGTTCGTCTGCTTCCCGGCGTCGCTCGACCGCGAGCAGCTAGAGGAGTACGGACTGACGGTCGGGCACGCGGTGCTACCCGAGGGCCGCGAGGAGTACGCCGAACACCCCTACGTCGTCGGCGAACGCGAGGGATACGCGATCGACCTGGTGCCCTGTTATGCGGTCGCGGACGCCACCGAAATCCAGTCCGCGGTGGACCGGACGCCGTTTCACACCAGATATCTGCAAGAGCGTCTGGACGACGACAGCGCGGGCGAGGTGCGGGTGGCAAAGCAGTTCCTGAAAGGCATCGGGGTCTACGGGAGCGACCTCCGGACGCGCGGGTTCTCGGGCTACCTGACGGAGCTGCTGGTGCTCGAGTTCGGCGGCTTCCGAGGGTTCGTCGAGGCAGTCGCGGACTGGCACCCGCCGGTTCGGCTCGACCCCGAGAGCCACGGGACCGAGGCGTTCGACGACCCGCTGGTGGTCATCGACCCGACGGACCCGGACCGCAACGTCGCGGCGGTGCTGTCGGCCGCGAACGTTGCCACACTCCAGCACTACGCCCGGGACCTCCTCGCCGAGCCGCGGGCGTCGCTGTTCACCGAGACCGAGCCGGACCCGTTCACAGCAGCAGACATCAAGGCCGTGGTGTCACAGCGGGCGACGACGCCAGTCGCACTTCGCTTCGCGGCCCCAGATGTCGTCGACGACCAACTCTGGCCACAGCTCCGGAAGTCTCTCGACGGGCTCTGCAGCGAACTCGACCGACGCGGGTTCGAGGTCCTGCGGTCAGCCGCGTTCGTCGAGGGCGACAGCGGTGAGGAGGGAGCGCCGGACGGCGAGCGCCGGGAACGGGACGCCGTCTTGCTGCTCGAATTCGCCGTCGCCCAGCGGCCGGCTGTCGAGCGCCACGAGGGGCCGCCGGTGCACGTCCGCGAGCACGCGAGCGGGTTCTTCGAGAAGTACGACGGCGACGACGAGGTCGCCGGGCCCTTCATCGACGGCAGCCGCTACGTCGTCGAGCGACCCCGGGCGTTCACTACAGCTACTGGGTTCCTGTCGAGCGATGCAGTCTACGACGTTGGGCTGGGGCCGCGGATCGAGTCAGCACTTGAGAATGGGTACGACGTACTGGTCGGCTCAGACATCGCAACGCTTGCCGACGGCTTTGGCGTCGATTTGTCGATCTACTTCGCACCGAAGCCCTGATCGGCGAGGTCATCGAGAACATCGCGGGCGTCGTCGCTGACATCGTCGTCCGGTTCCATCGGCTGGTAGCCATCAAAGACCTCGTGAACGGTCGTGACCGAGTCCGAGAGCGTATCAAGGCCGTAGCCGCCCTCAAGGATGATTCCCAGCGCGGCGTCACAGGCGTCTGTGAGTGAGCGCATCCGGTCGGTCATCGCGCCGTACCCCTCCGTAGAGACACGCATCCGTGAGATGGGGTCGTGTTCGTGTGCGTCGAAGCCGGCGCTAATGAGCAACAGATCGGGGTCGTAGTCCTCGATTGCCGGCGCGATGCACTCGTCGATAGCGGCGAGGTAGTCGGCGGTGTCAGCACCGGGCTTGTACTTTACGTTGAGGTTCGTGCCGTCAGCGTCGCCTGTGCCGGTCTCCGAGATGTCGCCGGTTCCGGGGTAGAGCCCATCCTCGTGTATCGAGGCGTAGAACACGTCAGAACGGTCGTAGAAGATGTCCTGTGTGCCGTTCCCGTGGTGGACATCCCAGTCGAAGATAGCGACGCGGTCGGCGCTGGCTTCGAGGGCGGCCTGTGCAGCGACGGCCGCGTTGTTGATGAAACAAAAGCCCATGGCGTCGTCGCCGACAGCGTGGTGGCCAGGCGGTCGGCCGAGGGAGAACGGCGTGTTACGACCGGAGTTGCCGTCGAGCGCAGCTTCCGCCGCCCAGACGGCGAGGCCGGCCGAGGCAAGCGCGGCGTCCCACGTCTCCTCAACCGCGACGGTGTCGGCGTCCCAGTTCCCGCCGCCGTCGTCACAGAACTCGCGGAACTCCGCGATGTAATCACTGTCGTGGACCGTCCGTACGAGGTCGATGTCGGCGTCATCGGCGGCGACGTACTCGACACCGTGATTCTCCTTGAGCGCGCGCCGTATCGCTCGAAGTCTGTCGGGACTCTCCGGATGTCGCGGGCCGGTGTCGTGGTCCAGACAGACCTCGCGGTAACCGAAGTTCATTCAGTAGTACTGTTCGAGTTGGAAGTACGTTTCGACGTCAGCTGCCTTGATCGTCCGGCGATCAGCGTGACGAGCCAACGTGGCGGCCGCGGCAGCCGTTTCGTCGGCGTACGTTTCGAGGATGGATGCGAGCGCGACGCGGGCGTCCATGGCGACGCGGTAGTCGTCAGCAATGTCGAGCCGAGCGATGCGGTCGACCGGCGCGACAGGGAGTTCGAGACCGTCCTTCTCCGGAACCTGTTCGATACCGAAGTCGGACGGCATCAGCGTCTTTCGACCGTCCGTGGTGGCCTCCGTGGCTGCCGTGACGGCCAACGAGGCGCCGTGCTCCTGTATTCGACGAGCCAGTTCCTCCGCAGCGTCGGCACTCACCCGGAGCCCGTCCGCGTTCCGCCGAATGACCGCGTCCACCGGTGCGAACGGTAGCTCGACACTCATACCCAAACCCGGGAGTGTTGCGGTCTTAAGAGTTTCCGTAGCGTCGCTCGCCGACTCAGAACACGTCCTCAGCGTGGAGGCGGCCATCGCGGAGTTCGCCACGGACGGTTATCTCCTGCCCTAACTGCACGCGCTCGCCGGTTTCGACGCTCATCGTCTGCTCGCCGTCGTCGAGCACGACCGGGTCGCCGGTCTGGACGACGGTGCCGGTGAACTCCACCTGCTGGCCAGCGCTCTGTGCGCCGCCGTCCGTCGACGTGTCGCCGGAGTCGGCGCTGACAGCGGCCGCCTCGTCACTGCTGCTGGCGTCAGCATCGTCCGCTTCCTCGCCGAAAGTTGACAGACCGGCGTGTTCGGCGTCGGTCGTTTCGGCGCTGGCTCCCCCGCCTGCGCCACCCGTCGCCAAGTCCGCACCGTCGTCGAGCACGACAATCGTCGAGTTCCAGCTCGCCGACGCTTCCTTGTCGTCCTGCCAGCCGTCCTGAATCTCGACATCGGCTGCGAGAACCTCGTCGCCCGGCGCGATGTCCTTGTCCGCCTTGTCGCCCCACAGCGCCACGCGGATGTCACCTGTCGCATCCTGAATGCGGACGTTCCGGACCTGCCCCTCGCTGCCGTCGTCGCGGTCGAACGTCCGCTTGGGGTCGGCCGAGCGGACGACGCCAGCGATGTCAACCGTCTCCTCAAGTTCGACCTCCGCTATCGGGTCGGCGTCGGGCTCGAAGGTCACGTCGTCGTCCACTTCGTCGACGGCCCCCTGGTCGCCGACGTGGAGTTCGAGTGAGCCGTCCCGCTCCCGGACGTAGCCGTCGACGACTTCGACAGCCGCGCCAGCATCGAGTTCCTCGGCACGGTCAGCGCGATCGTCCCACAGCGTCACTCGGATGCGCCCCGTCTCGTCACCGAGAGTGAGGTTCGAGACGCGGCCCTCGCTGCCGTCGTCGCGGTCAAAGGTCCGTATCGTGTCGGTATCGAGCACAAGCCCGCGCAGCGTCACGTCGGACTGCCCCATGGTCAGCGCGTCGATAGACGAGCCAGCGCCCGGTTCCACGTCGATTGTGGCGTCCTCGTCCGGCTCTGCCTTGTCGACGGACACCTCCAGCCCGTTGTAGCCGTCCTTCGGCCGACCCTTCACCCGGAGTACGTCGCCGACCTCCAGCTTTCCCTCGTCGATATCGACGGCCTGGCCGTCCCAGAAGGCGAGCCTGACGCTGCCGCTCTCGTCGGCGGCCTCAACGTTGATGACCCGGCCGTCTTCGTCCTCGTCGTCGCGTTCGAAGGTCTTCAGGTCGCCGATAGCCATCACCTTGGCGAGGAATTTGACCTCGTCCATTCCGGGTTCGATATCGGCGATGGCGTTGACCTCGTTCTCGTTAAGCTCGTGGGCCAACAGCATCGCGGCCGTCTCCTCGTCGGCGAGCCCGCCCATCTGCTCGACCTTCTCCTCGACGGCCTCGCGGAACTCCTCCTCGGGGACGTCCGTCTCTAAGTCCTCGTAAATGTCCTCTATCGCACCCATCTATCTATGGGACGCTGGGCTGGGGCGCGCTTAAGCGTTGTCGTTGGGCGAGCAAGCGGCCGCTGTCGGTCGATTTCGGTGGTCGTCCGTCCATTGTTCGATGGTGGTCATGGGATAGGATATAAACCCTTGTCGGCTGACTCGACAGCAGCTGCCACCGCAGTGACAGCAACACGAGTCGCCGTTAGCGTGTTGCTGTTGTTACAGTACTCTGGCCGTCGCCAGTGTCGTGAGAAACGACCACTGTGCCGGGGAGGCCGTTCGCAAATGTCACCGTAGCCCGGTAGTCAATTTCCATAATAGCTTGGGTACACATATCGCCAGCGTCTGTCATCTCTGTCGGTCCAACGCCGATACTCAGTTCATTCGAGCCGGAATCATACGTAGCATCTGTCAGGTCGGCCGTTTTGCACCCGTCAGCGCCCCAGATAGTGCCTTCGACGACGACCCGGTCCCCGTCGAAAGTCACTGTTGCCGAACTCACCTGTGACCCAGACTGTCGGCTAGTAACGCTGAATGTCGTTTCGTTCACACTCGGAGGATCACTCGGACTCTCTGTGAGTGTTTCCCCGCTTCCGGGAGCATCGCCAGAGCAGCCGGCAAGCGCTATCGAGCAGTTGAGCCCGCCGTATCGCAGGAGGGTGCGCCGTTTCATACCTGCCATAATGTATCCCGAATGAAAGGTCTTCCCGGTCGCTCAAACCAGCGTTGTAGCGACATGTGTCGACACGTCGCGTGACGGCACACGAATCGTCACCCTTTTTAGGTGCACCACCCTCTCTGGATATGAGTCCGGATAGGGTAGTGGACTATCCTCTTGGCTTGCGGAGCCAGGGACCGGAGTTCAAATCTCCGTCCGGACGTTTTTGCCGACATCCAACGGCGAGCGACAGCAGTCACAGGTGTCGGCGAAACTCTACGCGGAGATCTGAGCAGACGAGGAACGCGCAGCGAAGCGAGCATTTCTCGGCGAGTTCAAATCTCCGTCCGGACGTTCACTGCGTTCACGACCGGACGTGCTCCACGCTCGCGGTGCTCGCGTGGAACTCCGTCCGGACGTTTCTCTACAGTACAACACCGCGGGCGTAGCGAGCGGTCAGTGCTGCGGGCCGTTTCTGCCGACACCAGAACCCGAAGCCACAGCGTCCCGCTCTGGTCGAAACGCCGATGTGGTTTTCCGGCCACGAGGCGAACACACCCCTGTGCGCGACCATCTCCGTGCCGGCATTGCAGTGTACAACGAAGGGCGCTACCACGCCGCACACGATGCGTGGGAGGAGTACTGGCTGGACCTCGGTTCGGGCGACGATGAACGCTTCCTGCACGGTCTCATCCAGTTCACCGCGGTCGTCCACCACGCCAGCGAGGAGAACTGGTCAGGCGCGCGCGGGCTGGCCGAGAGCGCGGCGGAGTACCTCAATGGCCTGCCCGACCCGTACCGCGGTGTGGCGCTGGCGGACGTGCGGACCTTCCTCGACGAGGCGGCGGCTGGCCCCCACCACGCGGCGACGGACCCGCCGACACTGACACACGACGGCGAAGCGATTGGCTACGACGCGCTGGATTTCGGCGCGACGGCCATCGCCGCCGAGGTGCTTGCGGAAGCGGGCCGGTACGATGAGGCGGTCATCGACGCCGCTGTCGACCGTGCGCGGAGCGAACTCGACAGCGACGGCGGCTCGCAGTTTACCGGAATGCTGTTCTCGTTTGTGCGCGAGCGCGACCAGCGGCCCGTCGTCTACCAGCGGCTCCGGGACCATGTCGAACTAGAACAGCAAAAAGACGACGACGTGCGTGGGCTGTTCGACGGCTCGGGATAGCGTGCGACCGGGGCGGTAGGAGACGCCTACGGCTCCGGTTCGGCGACGCGTTCCTCGCCGTCGAAGTGCGCGGAGTTGTCCTGCGGGTCGTATCCGAGGGCTTCCTTGGCGCGCTCGATGGAGTAGTACTTCCGGTCGTTGTCGGAGATGCCGTAGACGATCTCGTACTCGTAGTCAGCCTGAAGCGCGCAGTCGTGGATGTGGGCACAATCCCGGTAGGAAAGCCACATTGCCTGGCCACGCTCGTAGTCGATGGGCGGGTGGCCGCGCGTGAGGTTACCGATGCGGATGTTGCAGACGGAGAGGCCATACTGGTCGTGGTAGTAGCGGCCCAGCACCTCGCCGGTGGCTTTCGAGACGCCGTAGAGGTTTCCGGGGCGGGGGAGTTCCGTCCCGTCGAGGCGGTACTGGTCGTCCGGGCGATACATCTCTGGCGTGCGCTCATCCGTTTCGAAGGAGCCGACGGCGTGGTTCGAGGATGCGAAGACGAACTTCTCGACGCCTTCATCGACAGCGGCCTCGTACATCTTCTGGGTGCCGTCGATGTTGTTTTCGAGGACGGAGTCCCAGGGGGCTTCTGGCCGGGGGTCACCGGCCAGATGGATGACAGCGCCGACGCCGTCCATCGCCGCGGCCACGTCGCCCTCGCTGGACACGTCCCCGACGAGGTACTCGTGATCGGGCTCCTCGGCGGGTGGGCTGTGGAACATGAGTTTCCACTCGTAGGCGTCCTCGAGTCCCTCGAGGATGGCCGCCCCGACAGCGCCGCCAGCGCCGGTGAGCAGAACCGGGTCGTCCATTCGTATGAGACGATACGTCGCACGCAATAGGTAGCTTGCGGTTCGCTTTTGTGTCGCCCAGCCGGACCGATTGTATGGAACCCACAGCTCCGCAAGAGGCGTGTTTCGAAGCGGGCGTCAAGTTCGGGTCGTTGTATCACCAGTTCGCAGGGACACCGATCAGCCCGGACAGCGCCGACTCGCTCGCGGCGGCGATGGAGGACGCTATCGAGAATCAGCCGTTCTGTGAGGCGGTCAGTGTCAGCGTCCGAGCGGATGCGCTGGAAGACGCTATCGCCGAGGGGAGTGCGGACTACACGGAACTCACCGGGCGGTTCATCGACGTCGAGATGCGAATCGAATACGAGGGGGTCACAGTCGAGACCAGCATGGCGATGGAGGACGGGTACCCGCTGATGCAGGTCGACGCAGTGCAAGAGTAAAATAGCCAGCGAGCGGCCAGAACGCCTGACACAGCCCCGAAAATTTTACCAGAGAGGAGTGTGAGACTTCCGATATGGCCCTCCACGCAGTCGACGATATCGACGACGCAATCGACGCGACGAAGTCGTTTCTGTTCCCGTTCGAGAGATGGACGTGGCTCCGAATGGCGTTCGTCGTGTTCTTCATCGGTGGCGGCGGTGTCGGGCTGAACAACGTCCAGTCGTTCAGCAACTTCGGTGATTTCGGTGGGAACGGCGGGCCAAGCGGCCCCAGCGGCCCGGGAGGCGGGTTTCAGCTGACCGCGCCGCTTGAAGCTGTGCTGTCCCTGCCGGGGGACCTCACGAGACAGGTCTCCGAACCCGGCGTCCCGTCCGGCGCGCCGGACGAGCTACTCGCCGGGGCCGGGCTCCTCGTGTTCGCCATTATCGGCCTGTTCATCCTGCTGGGGCTCGCATACGGTATCCTGAGTAACTTCATGGAGTTCGTGTTAACGCAGGCGCTTATCGACCGCGAGATACACGTCCGCCGGTATTTCAGCGAACACGTCGGGGACGGCATACGGCTGCTCCTGTTTCGGCTGGTCCTCGGGATTATCTGGCTCGGCATCGCCCTCGTGATCGGTGCGGCCGGGTTCTTCCTGGTGCTCGGTGGTGATGCCGCAAACGTCGGGGCGTCGAGCGTCCTCGCGCTGTCGGGACTGTTCATCGCCGTGTTCGCAGTACTGGCCATAACATACGGTATCGTCTTCGGATTCACCACGGTGTTTGTCGTTCCGCTGATGACGGCAGACAACGACGGCGTCCTCTCCGGGTGGTCGCGGCTCTGGGGGTCAATAAAAAGCCACCCGAAGCAGTACCTCGCTTACCTGTTTTTCTCTATCGTCCTTCAGATCGGTGTCGGTATCGTCAGCGCGATTCTCGGTATTATCGCACTCATCGTCGTCGCGATTCCCGTCGGACTCGCCGCGTTCGGGCTGTATCTCGCCGTTCAGGGAACTATCGGAATCGTTGTGGCCGGCGGTATTGGCCTGCTGGGCGGACTGGTTTTCATCGTCCTCAGTGCGCTCATTCAGGTCCCGCTGACGACGTTCCTCCGGTACTACGCGATGCTCGTACTGGGTGACATCGACGCCGACATGGACCCGATGCCCGAGGTGCGCTCGGACATCCGAGCCGAGTAGCCACAATGGCTTTTCGGTTTCAGGACTGACCAGACGGCCACGTCTTGCGGTTTCACTTTCACTTTCAGGCGGGCTTTTAATCCATCACCGCACCAATCGTTCTGTATGAGTCAGTCAAGTCTGGACGACGACGAACTGTTCGGCGAGGCGGCCAATGAAATGCGCACGGATGTTGAGGAGTCACTCGCGAAGGCCCGGGACGCGCTCCCGGAGGCCGATTCTGTCTGGGACGTGGAGGCCGACAACACGCTCGGTGTGCTGAACTCGCTCAAAACGGCACTCGACGTGGGCGATGCCGAGGACCATCTCCGCGACGCGAAGAAGTGGTACACGATGGGCGAACGCGCAGACGCCTTCGAGGACGCCGATGACCTTGCGGAGGAGATTGAGACTATCGCAGACCTTATCCACGACGTCGGCGACGCTCGCGAGCAGGTCGGCGACCTCACAGCGACGATTCCACAGCTTCGCAGCACGCTCGAAGAGTTCGAGGGCGACGACGGGGCGGATACAGAGGCGGACGCCGACGCAGAAGCGGAAGCCTGAGTTCGGGAGTCACATTCCGGCGTATGCTCGCTACGTTCTCGCCGGTAGCCAGCGCGCTACTCGCGTCGTCCAGCGACTTTTGACCGACCAGCATCACCTCGTAATCGGGCCCGATACGGCGGGAGTCGCGACGCCGTTCTCTCGCTGGAACACAGCAGCGAGGCGACTCAGACGATGGAGTCCGGGCGGGTCGAGAAGTAGTTGAACACCGCGCCGAGGCCGATACCGTAGACCACGTGCGCGACCAGCGTCAGCACCGCATACAGCACCAGCGTGAGTCCGGACTGGCCGGTGTAGAAGGCGAGGACAAACCCAGTCCACATGGCCCCGCCGAAGAACGCGCCGCTGACGTGGTCAGACTGGCCCGGGAGGTACGCCTTCAGCGAGGCAAACAGCAGCGGCCACGGGAACATGCCGCCGCCGAGGAAAATGAAGAACCCGAACAGGACTTCCGGCACGTAGCCGGTCAAACCCACGAGTTCGGTGAGGATGGCAAAGTCGTCGAGGTTGAACGCGCCCAGTGACTGGGCGATGAGGAAGACGACCGTCATCATCGCTGTCCCGACTAGTCCACCAGCGGCCCCGACGACGCCGTCGGCGATAATCCCGGCGAGACTGTCAAACTCCTCGGCCTCAGTGAGACCGTCGTCGTTGATCGGCGGGTCCTCGACGCCAGATGACGTATCTTCCATGGTGTGGTGTAACATGCCAGTGGATAAAAAGGTTCTCGCACACGTCGAGGATGGAGAGTATATGTCAACTATCTGTCCCCAATACCTATTACAGGGTGGGAAGAATCATGAAGATAATGCCGAGACCCATGATAACACTTGTCGCGATTGTGTTTCCCTTGCATGGTGGCGACGTCAGGGCACCAAGCGCAGTGTTCGACCAGATATTCGAGGTGTTCCTGCTACTGGGGACGGCTGTCGGGGTGGTCGTCGTGGCTTATACCATGTACCACGCGCTCAAGTACCGCGACGACGGAAGCGGAACGGACCCGTACGCCGACAAGGTCGAGCGGCCCGAGATGGGTGAGCTTCCGACCGGGGGTTCGGGCGGTCGGAAGGTGTTTTACTCCTTTAGCATCAGCGCCATCATCGTCGTCTCGCTCATCGCCTGGACGTACTCGCAGCTGCTGTACATCGAGCAGGGTCCCGACCCGGCCCAGGAGGAGGCGCTGGAAATCGACGTCGAGGGGTACCGCTTCGGCTGGGACTTCATTTACCCGAACGGGCACACGACAAACACGCTCTACGTGCCACAGGACCGGGTGGTCAGGTTACGGGTGACCTCGACGGACGTGTTCCACAACTTCGGGATACCGGCGGTGCGGGTCAAGACCGACGCCGTGCCGGGCCAGTACACCTCGGCCTGGTTCACGGCCAACGAGACGGGGACCTACACCGCCAAGTGCTACGAACTGTGTGGCAGCGGCCACTCGCTGATGACGGCGGAGGTGGTCGTGCTTTCCCAGGACGAGTACGGGGACTGGTATAACGGGACCGCCGGACAGAGCGAGGGCCAGGCGGCGAACGGGACCGCGACTGAATCGGCCAGTCTCGGAACGCCGCCCGCGGGCACCGCGCCCGCCGCGACCGCAGGAGGTGTCGGCGCGTGAGCCACGACCACGGCCTCCCGCCCAAGTCGTCGGTCAGCCGGTGGTTCCTCACGACCAACCACAAGGACATCGGCGTCCTGTATCTCATCACCGCGCTGTTCTTCCTCGTCTTCGGCGGGGTGTTGGCCCTGCTGTTCCGCCTCGAACTGCTTTCCTCGGGTGCTGACCTGCTGGGGTCGATGGGGTACAACCAGGCGGTGTCGACCCACGGCCTGCTGATGGTGTTCTGGTTCATCTCGCCGTTCGCCTTCGGGTTCGCCAACTACCTCGTCCCGCTGCAAATCGGTGCGGACGACCTCGCCTTCCCACGACTGAACGCGCTGTCGTACTGGCTGTACCTGTTCTCAGGGCTCCTGATGGGCGTCTCCTTCTTCCAGGGGACCACCTTCGCCGGCGGCTGGACGATGTACGCCCCGCTGAACACGCCGGCCTACATCCCCGGCGAGGGGCTGGGCGCGACTTCGGTCGTGCTCGCGCTCATCATGTTCACTGCCGCCGTGACGCTGGGGTCGGTGAACTTCCTGACGACGATGTACCGCATGCGCGCCGAGGGCCTGCGGATGCGGGACATCCCCATCTTCTCGCTGTCTATCAACCTCACCGTCTGGATGATGCTCTTTGCCTTCGCGGCGCTGCTGGCCGCGCTGATGATTCTCGCCTCCGACCACATCCTCGGGACGACCTACTTCCAGTACTCCATCGACGGGACGACGATGGCGACCGACGCGGACAACCCCGGCGCGTCGCTTTTGTGGGCGCACCTGTTCTGGTTCTTCGGCCATCCGGAGGTGTACATCGTCTTCTTCCCCGCGCTGGGCGTGATGGCTGAGTGCTTCCAGACCTTCACAGGCCGACGACTCGTCGGCCGGAAGTGGTTCATCATCTCGATGGTGCTGGTGGCGATCCAGAGTTTCGTCGTCTGGATGCACCACATGTTCCTGACCGGCATCAACCTCCCCATCAAGACCATCTTCATGGCGACCACCATCGGCATCTCCCTGCCGTTCGACCTGATGGTGTTCTCGCTCATCTACACGATGGCGAAGGGGCGGGTCCGGTTCACGACACCGTTCCTGTTCTCGCTGGGCGCGCTCATCCTGTTCATCATCGGTGGTATCACGGGCGTCTTCCTCGGGGCTATCGTGCTGGACTACCAGTTCCGCGGGACCTACTGGGTCGTCGCGCACTTCCACTACGTGATGGTGGCGGGCGCGACGGCGCTGTTCGGCGGCCTCTACTACTGGTATCCCAAGATAACGGGGAAGATGTACAACGAGCGGCTGGGGAAGATACAGTTCGGCGTCTACTTCCTCGGGTTCAATCTGCTGTACTTCCCGATGTTCATCGCCTGGGAGACTCCGCGGCGGGTGTTCGTCTACCCCGAGGGCCTGCAGATATGGCACTCGATGGCGACCGTCGGCGGGTTCATCCTGGGCGCGAGCTTCCTCATCATGTTCTACAACCTCTTCGTCAGCCTCTGGCGCGGGGAGGACGCCGGCCCGAACCCCTGGGAGTACGCTACTTCCGCCGAGTGGGCGGTGTCGTCGCCGCCGCCGCTTGAGAACTTCCCGGGCGTCCCCAGTTACGCCACCGGCAAGCTGGAGTTCCTCGACGACGAGACGGTGGCGGCGCGGACCGACCGCGCGCCCGGAGCCGCAACGCATGGCCATGCAGCGACCGACGGCGGGACCGCCACGGACGGCGGGGCCGTGACGGCCAGAGCCGCAGCGACGGCCACCGCGATGGAGCCGGCCCACGAGGTCGGCGGCGAGGAACACGCCAGCCACGCCAGCTTCTGGCCGTTCCTCGTCAGCCTCGGCGGGTTCCTCGCCTTCCTCGGCCTCTCGGGCGTGCGGACTGGGAGCGTGTTCTACCTGTCGATGGCGGCCGTCGGCGGCCTCGTGACGTTCGGCTCGCTCGTCGGGCTGACACGCGAGCCGTTCCACGCGCCCGAGATGGCCATCGCCGAACGGTGGCCCTTCTCGTCAGTCGAGAAGATGAAGCTCGGGATGTGGACGTTCCTGGCGAGCGACATCGTCCTCTTCGGGGCGTTCATCGGCTCCTATGCCTTCGTCCGGGTCGCCTACGGCTGGACGGCCTGGCACAACGACCTCATCCCCGCCGAGCACGTGACGATGCCCGGCCTCATCAACACGTACCTGTTGCTCACGTCGAGTTTCCTCGTCGTGCTGGCGATGGTCGCCGCCGAACGCGAGAGCAAGCGCGGGACCGTCGCCGCGCTCGTCGGGACGTTCGCGCTCGGGGTCGGCTTCCTCGTCAACAAGGGACTGGAGTGGCAGCACCTGTTCCACATCAGCACAGAGACGTTCCCGAACGGGTGGACTCTCTCGACGAACATCGCGTCGTCGACGTTTTACCTGACGACGGGACTGCACGGGGCCCACGTCACAATCGGGCTCATCATCTGTGCGTACATGACCGTCAGGGCCTGGAACGGGGCCTACCAGGGCGACGACAGAGCCATCGAGTACTTCGGGCTGTACTGGCACTTCGTCGACATCGTCTGGCTGTTCCTGTTCCCCCTCTTCTACATCCTCTAGAACAATGGACTGGAAAGGCTACACCGCGATATACGTCGTACTGTTCGTGTTCGCAACCGCACAGGCAGTCGTCGAGTTCACCGGCCTCGTCGACAGCGCCTACTGGGTTGCCTTCGCGCTCATCATGGTGCTGTCGGTTATCAAGGCCGTCGGCGTCGCCGCGTACTACCAGCACCTGCGCTGGGAACCTCGGGCCGTCACGTACCTCGTCCTCGGCGGCACCGTCGCTGCGCTCGCGTTGACCGGTGCAGCGGCGTACTCGATACTGTGAAGGGGTCAGGCCAGTAGCTGGAAGCTGACCGCGATGAGGAAGAGGACGCCCGCGACCGTCGCAGACTCGGCGACCGCCAGCGAGCGGGGGTGCCCACGGCGCGTCGCCGAGAGGTACACGCCGAACAGCAGGTATCCACAGAGGCCCGCACCCCCGACGATAGCGACCGCCAGCCCCGCTATCGACTGGACCTCGACGGGGCCGGAAATAGAGGCGACGACACCGACGAGAAGGCCGACGACCAGCACCGCGAACGCGCCTACCCAGGCCATCGGCTGGTCGGCATACGTCTCGAAGCGGTCTTCGCGCTCGCCCGCTGTGGACCGGGCGCTCGTCGACGCTCCCGGACTGTACTGGTACCAGCCACGCCCGCGAACGATCCATGCGACCACCGCCACCACGAACGGGCCCATTAGTCCCATGCTAGCGAGGTACGTGGTTGACATGTGATAATATTACAATATGACACGTAATAATCGTTTGCGTTCGGCCGGGTAGAAATCGGCGTCTTTGCTATTGAATTGTTGAACCAGCGAGGCGTCTCTCACCGAAAGCCTATACGCATCTGAAAACGACTGCGACCTGTGCAATCCGCCCCGTTCGCCGTTGAACAGTCTTTAATCGGCGCTGCTCTGGCGCTTACGACCGTCATCTACGTTGGAAATCTCATCGCACTGGGCTACTGGGCCCGTGCAGAGGCCAGCGCACGTAACGGCTCAACTCTCTGGACGTTCCTGTTCCTGTATACAGGTTTTGGGCTGGTCTACTACGTTTGGGTCCGCTACGTCCGACACGACTGGGAGTCGCGCTCGGAGCCAGCCGACCGGCGCGAACGGATAGTTACTGCTTACTCGCTTGCTGTTCTCCTCGCATTCATCGTCGGGGCGTTCGTCACGCCGCCAGATCCGATGACGCAAACCCTGACTCTCCCGCCGCTGTTTGCAGTCTCGTTCGTCGTCTCGTATCTGTTTGTCACGCGAGGGTCAGTCGACGGTCGCGGCAGAACTACTGTCTGAGCTGTGGGAGCGTGCTGTCGTCTGTGAGTGCGGGTCAGCTAGCACCGCCAAGTTCCGACAGGACAGAGTGACAGAAGAGAACTCTGATTCCTCGGGGCATTGATTTCCGGCGACCAGCTGTCGGCCACGCCACATCTGAAGAATAAGATGTCAGCAGAGCCAAACGGCTCGAACATAGCGTCCTCCCCCTTCAGTCATCAGCTAATGCCGACCACTGACGGGTCGGACAAGGAGTCCTCGCCGGTTCAGTCGTCGGCATCCGTCCGCGCCCGGCGCTGAATCGCCCGCTCGACGAAGTCTTCGGGAAGTTCGTCGATTTCGCCGGCCTGGACTGCCCAGAGGTTAGCGTAGAGGCCGTCGGCGGCAAGCAGTTCATCATGGCTCCCCCGTTCGACGATGCGGCCGTCCTCAACGACGAGAATCGTGTCGGCGTCTTTCACCGTCGAGAGGCGGTGAGCGATGGCAAACGTGGTCCGGTCGGCGGTCAGGTCGTCGAGCGACCGCTGGATGAGCATCTCCGTCTCCGTGTCCACGTCGCTGGTCGCCTCGTCGAGAATGAGGATTTCGGGGTCTTTCAGCATCGCCCGGGCGATGGCGATGCGCTGGCGCTGGCCGCCCGAGAGCTTGACGCCGCGCTCGCCGACCATCGTGTCGTAGCCGTCGGGGAGATTGCGAACGAACTGGTCGGCCTCGGCGGCCTCCGCGGCAGCGACGATCTCCTCGTCGGTGGCGTCGAAGCTTCCGTAGGCGATGTTCTCGCGGACCGTGCCATAGAACAGGAACGTTTCTTGGCTGACGTAGCCGATGGCACGGCGGATGCTCTGTATCTGCACGTCTTGCACATTCTGCCCGTCGATGCGGACTGCGCCCTCGTCCACGTCGTACATCCGGAGCAGGAGCTTCAGAACGGTGGATTTCCCCGCGCCGGTCGGGCCGACGAGCGCGACCGTCTCACCGCCCTCGGCCTCGAAGGAGACGTCCGAGAGCACCGGGTCGTCGCTGTCGTAGCCGAAGGTCACGTCATCGTACTCTACCCGCCCGTCGGTCACGGCGAGTGGCGGCGCGTCTTCGGCCTCTTCGAGGCGGCCAGGCGTGTCCATCAGCCCGAACACGCGCTCGGCGGAGGCGTAGGCCCGCTGGTACATGTTGATAATCTGTCCGAACTGGGCCATCGGCCAGACGAACCGCTGGGTGTAAATGATGAACGCGACGAACTGCCCGCGGGAGAGTGGCGCCGTCAGCGGGCCGGGTGCCTGCCCGGTGACCATCAGCCCGCCGACGACGAACGTGACGACGAACCCGATGCCCGAGACCAGTCGGAGGCCGGGGAAGAAGGTGATGCGCGTCTCGATGGCGTCCCAGTTGGCGTCGAGGTAGTCCGCCGAGGAGTCCTCGACGCGGTCGGCCTCGTAGGGTTCGGTGTTGGCGGTCTTGATTATCTGGATGCCGCTGAGGTTGTTTTCCAGTCTGGAATTGAGCTTTCCGACCGTCGACCGCACCTCGGCGTACTTCGGCTGGATAGTCTCGATGAACCGCTTGGTGAACACCGCGATAAGCGGCACCGGGAGCAACGCGACCAGCGCCAGCTGCCAGTTCATATAGAACAGGTACGTGGCGATGCCGACGACCATGATTATCATCCGCGAGGCGGAGTTGAGCCCGTCGTTGAGGAACTTCTCCAGCCGGTTCACGTCGTTTGACAACACCGACATCATCTCGCCGGTCTGCTTGTCGGCGAAGAAGTCCATGTTCAGCCGCTGCATCGTCTCGTAGGTGTCGGTGCGGACGGCGTGTTGGACGTGCTGGGCGAACTTGTTCCAGCCCCAGTTCCGACTCCAGTGGAAGACGGCCCCGAGGCCAAAGGAGGCGGCGATGATGCCGGCCGTGAGCCACAACTGCGGCCCCTGGCCGCTGGGAATCCAGGCGTCGGGAACCAGGAAGAGCCCGTACTCGGTCTCTTGGAGGAAGATGGCGTCGATAGCCAGCGCGAGGAGGATGGGCGGCAGCAGGTCCAGCATCCGGGCCACGATAGAACTGCAGAGGCCGACAACGAACGCCCCCAACTGCCCCCGGCCGTAGCCGGTGAACAGTCTGAGCATCGGCCGGTCGACGCGTTCCCTGGCGTCCTCGAACACGTCGTCGTCCGAACCCGCGTCGAAATCCATTATCGAATTCAGGGGCCGAACCCGCAAAAGGTCGTCGGGCTACGTGGCTTCGGGCGGCAGGTCGACCCGGTCGCCGACCTCGACGCCGGTTCGGTTTGTCCACCCGCGGTTCACTTCGAGGACGTACTTCCCATAGCCCGGATACTCCGCGCTGTACTGTTCGCCCTCCGGCGGGAGCGGCGCGTGGTGGATCGTTGTGATAGTGCCGTTAGCGTCGATGAAGATGATATCGAGCGGGAACGACATGTTCCGCATGACGTAGGCGTGCTGGCCCGCCTCGTCGTGGACGAACAGCATTCCCTCGTCAGGACCGAGTGACTCGGTCTCGCTCAGTCCGACATAGCGCTGATTGAACGTCTGTGCGATGCGAACCTCGACCGTGCCCAGTGGTTCCCCAGCGTTGTCTTCACGTACCGCGACGGTCGTCTCCGGCGTCGAAGCGTCCGTCCCGGTCGGTGTCGTCGCCGCTCCCTCTCGAACCGTCACCGTCCCCTCCTTGTACTCGCCGGTCCCCAGCACGTCGACCCAGAGCCCGGTCTGGAGGACCACGGCGGCGGCGACGAGAAGCCCGACGGCTCCCAGGACAACCACGGCAGGGCGTTGCATACTCCGTGTGAGGGGCAGGCCGTGGGTAATACTGTCGGTGCCCACTGTCGACTGAGAGAGAAAGCGTTATTCCTGCCGATGGAAAACGGTGGAGTACGGGTCCGTGGTCTAGTTGGTTATGACGTGGCCTTTACAAGGCCGAGGCCGGTGGTTCGAATCCGCCCGGACCCATCCTGCGACGAACGGACGTGAAGAGCGGACGGTCTCAGTGGATTCGATTCTTGCCAGTCGCGCGCAACGCAGTGAGTCTTCCGTCGGTTCGACTCCACCGAGAGGGCACTACTCTCCCGAGCCCTCGTTCGTTTCGCTCACGAGGGCGCCCCGGAACAACTGGGTTCCTTGGGGCATTCAATTCCAAGCTCAGTTGTGGTAGAGCCAGCTACGCCTCGCCGCTTTCGGCCTCAGTTTGAACTCCAGCGGGGCAAGCGCCCACGCGCAGCCGCCAACTCCCAATATCAGGCCCTCTATCTCGATTGATAGTCGCCCGTAACCCATATATCCGGAGTAGTGGTAGTGCGTGGCATGATAGACGGCTCGACGTGTCCGGCCTGTAGCGGGCACGTCTCAACGACCAATGGTACTGAGTACGAATGTGACGACTGTGGCGAGACGTTCGACAGCGCGGACCTGTTTCTCCCGTAATCGGCGGCCGAACCACTCGTCGATACCACATAATCTGCGCCCGCTTTCGAAATGCTTTTTTCTACCCTCGTCATCGCTTGGAGTGCACGCCGCCTTAGCTCAGACTGGGAGAGCACTCGACTGAAGATCGAGCTGTCCCCGGTTCAAATCCGGGAGGCGGCATACCCTTCTCGGTTTAGATGCCCAAAAGACAACCCCCCTTAGCCGGGGGTCTGTCAGGGGGTGGTCGGCGTGACCGATTCGAACCCCGACAGCGAGGGCACTTCTCCCAGCGAGAACCCCAGAGAGGAGAGCCTCGAAACCACCGTTCAAGCGCTGGAAGCACGGCTCGACGCCCTTTCGACGCAAGTCTCCGGGCTCCGTGAGGAGCTTCACGACGAGCGCGAGGAACGCGAAGAGCTAGAGGATGAGCTAGCAGCGCGTGACGAACGCATCGACAAACTAGAGGCAGAGGTTGCGCGCCTCGATGCGCGCACCGACATTCTGGAAGTCGTCGAGAACGCCGACAAGATGTCTGGCAAGCAGCGCGCGGTCACGTTGGTCCAGCACCTGCACCGCGCGGCGAAAGCGCGTGAGCGGCGCGACGAGCCGCCTGCAGCGACCGTGGACCGCGACGAAGCCGAGGAAGCGCTCCACTACCCTAACATCGACCGGACGACGATCTACCGGGACATGGAGCGCGCGGCCCGATTGATCGATGGCGGTGCACTCCAGTACTCGAACGGGGAGCTGCGGCTCGATCTCGACGCCGGGAGTCTCCCCCGCAAGTACACGGCTGACCAGGAGGGCGAGAATCTGTGAAGTCCTCACAACAGATGCGATGGGGGAAGCCCCCTCCGGATTGGTCCACTCTGAGCGAAACCGTCTGAAACCTTAGAGTTTGCAGGGTAGGACGGTTGTGTAAACAACTATCGATTAGCTGTTAGTACGCTCGCAAACCGCTCGCACCGCTCGCAGTCAAGACGAATCAACAGCCGTCGCGGCTGTTGTGAAGACTTCACAGAAATCAACGATGCCCCAAAATCACGAACTCACCGAAGAACTGATACAATTCTTCCGAGACTACTACTCGGAAGAGATCGCACAGCTCGCACAACGCTACCCCCGAGAACAGAAATCGCTCCACGTCGACTACGACGACCTGTACCGGTTCGACCCGGGTATTGCCGATGACGTGCGGAACCATCCGAAGGAACTGCAGGAACACTTGGAGGAAGCACTCCGTCTGTACGATTTGCCGATAGCAGTCGAACTCAACGACGCCCACGTACGCATCTACAATCTCCCGGAGATGCACGTCTTCGACCCCTCTGAAGTCTCCCGCCACGAGAACATCGGGCAGCTGCTCGATATCCGGGGACAGGTGCAGAAAGTGTCCGACGTGAAGCCGCGCCTCACAGAAGCGGTGTATGAATGCCAACGGTGTGGGACCCAAACCGAGATTCCACAGCACGGCGAGAGTCTGGAAGAGCCGCACGAGTGCCAGGGGTGTGAGCGACAGGGCCCCTTCTCGCTCGATGCGAATGCCAGTAGCTGGATTGATCACCAGTACGCCCGTATCCAGCAGCCACCCGAGAAGACGAACGGTGGAGAGGCGCAAAGCGTCGACGCACACCTAGAAGACGACCTGATCGAAGGCTTCGACGCCGGCGACAGGGTGGTTTTGACCGGGATTCTCGACATCGAAGAGCCCGGAGCCGACCAGGGGCTCGACTTCGACACGAACCTCGACGCGCGTTCAGTCGTGAAAGAAGAGAGCGACTACGATGATGTCGATGTCGACGACCACCTCGACGAAATCGAAGCCATCGCCAGCGGAGAACACGGGGACCCGTACCAGCTACTCATCGACTCGATCAACCCGAAACACCGGGGCGACGAACACGTCAAGCTGGCCGTCGCGCTGCAGCTCTTCGGCGGCTGGGCCCACGAGTATCCGGACGGCAGCCGCGACCGTGGCGACTGGCACATGCTCCTCCTCGGTGACCCCGGCTGTGGGAAGTCCACCTTCCTCCGCTACGTCGACCAGATAGCCCCACGGTCGACGTATGCCTCCGGGAAGGGAGCGACGGCGGCGGGAATGACGGCAGCGGCGGTATCTGACGACTTCGGAGATACGGAATGGGGGTTAGAAGCTGGGGCGCTGGTGCTTGCCGACGGCGGAATCGCCTGCGTCGACGAAATCGACAAGATGCAGTCCGACGCGGTGTCCTCGATGCACGACGCTCTGGAGAGCCAGCAGGTCCACGTCAACAAGGCCGGTATCAACGCGACGCTAAACGCCCGGACTTCGTTGCTTGCAGCGGGGAATCCGAAGGACGGCCGCTTCGAGCGCTACCGACCGAAAGGGGAGCAAATCGACATGGGTCCGACGCTTCTCTCCCGGTTCGACCTGATGTTCATGGTGTCCGACGAGCCTGACCGGGAGGACGATGCCGATGTCGTCGAGCACATGGTCCAGAGCCGGCAGGCTGCAGGCCGTCACACCCGGGGTGAAGAGCTGAGTGACGAGGAACAGCAGCGGGTCGCACCCGCGATAGACCGGTCGGTGATGCGGGCCTACGTCGCTCACGCGAAGCAGACCTGTCAACCTATTATCGAGGACGAGGAAGTAGCGGAGCGACTGAAACAGTTCTTCGTCGAGTTCCGAGCTGGGGCTGGTGAGCAAGACGATGACTCGCCTATTCCGGTGACGTTCCGCAAGGTCGAGGCGATACAGCGGCTCGCAGAGTCGAGTGCTCGGGTTCGTCTATCAGATACTGTGGAACTGGAGGACGTGGAGCGGGCGATTAGGTTGGTGACGAAATCGATGAAGCAGGTCGGATATGATCCGGAGAGCGGTGAGTTTGATGCGGATATCATCGAGACAGGGCAGTCGAAGAGTCAGCGTGAACGACGTGAGACTGTGCTTGCTCTCGTAGAAGAGCTGGATGGGGCGACAATAGAAAAAATGATGAATAGAGAAGAAATCAATGAAGAGTCATTGAGACATGATGTGAAGAGACTGAAAGAAAATGGAAGGATCTATTCCATGGAGGGAGAGCTTAGGAGAGCATAATACATAGAGCGGTTATGTTCTGTTGGGATTCTGGTTGAGTCTGTCTTGAAGGCATATTAAAATCGCCAAACATCGTCTGGGCGCCACATGAAGGGAGATAGTGTCTTCTTGGGACAATAATTATATTAGAGTTGAAGAACACGGCCAAATCAGGTATCCAAAATGCAAGGGTGGCCCCAGTACAGTGTGGTCTATACGTGGGAACGTGTGTTGTTTAAGTATATTTTATATGGGTGAGGATAATGGAGGCCCGCCAAGTGAACGTAATCCTAGGGCGTTTGAAATAGTGAAGAGAGCTGTGAACGATCATTTAGATAAGGAGTATGCATGGCCGAGGACAATCCTTGAATTTGAACTCAGAGGTGCAGGAGTTTACCCTGACTTCGTTGGTCAAAGTCTTCTAGAGTTGCACGAGGCAGGGATAATAGGAGAGCAAACAGAGATAGAAGGACGAAAATATCTGACGAGAAATCAAGAAGGAGGGGAAATTAGTCAGATAATGAGAAATTGTGTGGACGGCTATTACGATTTGTTAGACGAAGTTGGGAAGTTTGGTGAGTTGGTTGCTTATGCGGCTCTTTGTGATGTCAGCTCAGATTATGACAATCTGATATATCATGTGTTGCCAGAGAGCGATCAGACCCACAGACTGCAGGGAATTAGCTACGAGCCCGACGTTTTCATTGAATTTGGCGATAAATGCACCCCAGTTGAAGTTTATAATGGAACAGAGTATATTACTAAAGACAAAAAGAAGGTGCAGAAACAAACACTGAGAGCAGCTTCTAGAGAAAATCCTCACAGCAGACCACTATTGGTTGCGCCACTTGTCTCCGAAGAGGCAGAAGAAGTTGTATTAAACGGTGATGGGGTAGCGACTCAATTTGGTAAACCTCTCGTCTGCCGTAATAAACTGAGTCAGTACGAAAGGTATCTTGAATATCTGAATGTTAAGAGCAACTTCCGATATATACCTCCAATTAAAACTAAAGATGGAACGGAAATTGATGGAGAAAAGTATGATCGGATACTCGGGAGCGCTGAATACAGGGGGATTACCGAAGAGAAAATCAAATCTGATCGTATACCTGACGAGTACATTGAAAGAATAAGAGGTGGTATTCAGTTGGTATACGTGTCCTCGATCTATCCTGAAGCAAGCAATAAGATTGAGGAGTATGCCTGTTTAGTACTTCAACCGCTCTTTCATCATCTACTTCGAAATGATGGAGTTTCAGAGCCAGAATTACTTGACTTCGGATGGGACGACTTCACAGAGAGATATCCCAAAGCCAAGGGTGGTGTGAGCAAGGAAGCAGTATTTGAGATGACTCAGAACTATATTGAACACTTGCTAGACATAGGCATGATAGTGGAAGAAGGAGGCAGTATGTCGACGTATGAATCTAAACACCCACATCTGTCACTATCATTAGATGAAGGACTACCAATCTAGCTTGAACGAAGAGATTCTGTATGCTACTATTTGGTCAGGCTTGGCGAAGTTGTTGAAGAAAGCCGAGATGGACGCGATGTAGAGCGATATTCAACGGAATGATTTTAATTTTGCAGCCTGTACGATAAAACATGTGACAGGCAGGCTAGTCGGCAACTGCTAAAAGGTGTGAACCCTGGTACCCGAGGTTCGAATCCTCAGAGGGGAATCACTGCGGATGCGGGAATCACACCTCCAGTACAGTTCGCCGAATACTCTTAACGATTCAAAATATGAGTATGGGAATTATCACCTCTGGCCTGGTTGCATCGATTACGAAAGCAAGTGCCGTGTTGTCGCCCACGGTTGCGGTTGCGGTGGCGGCCATTGCATACATCGGGATCGGCCTGATGCGAGTTCCCCTCTTTCCCCGGTCCGCTATGGTTCTAGAGATATCTGTCTGCGGCTGTCAGCGTCGCTGTTGACCAAGAACTACGACACGGAACCCGTCATATCGGGCTATAGCTGACTTCTTCGACCCAAACGGTGGTTTATGATGTCGGACTTGTCATTGAGAACTATCCATGCGTATCGAGCGCAACGAGAACCACCACTCGTATCGCTGCTGGCTGACGCCGGACGAGTACAAGACCCTCAAGCAGAGTGCGGGGAGCTACCGGGATTCGCTCATCATCCAACTCGGCGGCGAAGTCGGGCTTCGGTCCTTCGAAATACCACAGATCCATCCGGAGCACATCAAGCACGTCAACGAGCATGCCCGGCTCCGTGTTCCCCAGGGGAAGGACACTGAAGGTAGCGGTGGGAAGCCCCGCGACGCCTACCTCCCCGAGCAAGTCGAGAGTGAACTGCTCCGGTACGCCAACGTCGAGGACATCAACCGCGACGAACCAATCATCGATCTTAGCGAGCGGTCGGTCCAGCGGCGGGTCAAAGCCACCGCCGAGCGGGTCGCAGAGGAAACTGGCGACACCGACTGGCAGAAGCTATCGAGTCACGATCTCCGGCGCTACTACGCCCAGACCTTGCTGGTGCGCGAGCGGATGAACCCCAGAGTGGTGATGGAAGTCGGCGGGTGGTCGTCATTCTCGGCTGTGGAACCGTACCTGAATGCACCCACAGCAGAGGTAGTGAATCGAGAGTTCGAAGAATCCCGGCTAGCGTAACGACCGCGGTGGAGTGGGGAGCAAGGGGTGATAGGGGACCGTCGAGCGTGCTCTTCGAACCGCGAATATATCGACCAGCGAAAAGCAGCAGTAGACCGCCCTCAGGCATGCCTTCAAGCGATAGAGCGAGCAGGCGAAAAGGGCCCTTTGAGGGGGTGCTCGGTGCTGGTCGGAAGATCACGACCAGAATTTGAGGAATAGAGGACCTTCAAGCAGAGCTCAAGCGCGAAAGCTACCAGCGGTTAAGCACGCTACAACTGCTGCTTGTTTTGACTCGAATGAAAAGAGCAGGCAACGACCACCCTCGAAAGGGCCCCTCTACTCCACCTACCCCTTGCTCTCGTACATCGGCGGTCACGACCAGCGAGAAGCGATGCATCAGGGCCCTCAAGCAACGAGAATCTTCGCTTGAGAGCACGATTAGAAGCGGTGATTTTCCCTGCTTCCAGCGCACCGAGGCTAGCGACCAGCGATATTAGGGGATAGAGCGCCCTGAAGCAGCGAAGATCGAGCAATACGAGCAACGGCTAAGGTGCCCTTCTGACAGGTGGTCTCTGGTAGTCGCTCTGTACAGTGTGGATTCGACCGCTCGATAGCGGTGAGGCATCCCCTAGATTGATTACTACGTCGATTTGTCTATTTACCACTTCATTATGAGTCAGGCTACCCTCGGCTCAACGCCCTACCGCAATTCGAGCCTCTTCTCTGGCTACTACCTTGATGAACGGATTGACGATCTTGAGGAATGGGACTGCGACGACGAAGCGCAAGAAGCGTTTGAGGCACTTCAGCAGTTGTGGGACCTAGAAGGAGAGCTCGTCAGTTCCTACAAGGAGGACGAGCTTCTCGATTCGTGGATCGACGAAGTGCTGGATATCCTCGGGTTCGGTACACTATCAGAGCCGACGCTTCCCAACAGTGGCGGGTACAACGACCGACTTCTCTTTGAATCAGGTGAGAAGCGGCGTGATGCCGCCAAACGAAAGCGAGACGGAGAGACCGAAGCGATGTACGGGCTCGCATCGGCCGTCTTAGAAGCGAAACAGTGGGATGCTGACTTCACCAAGCGGTTCAACGAACAGCGGTCCTACAGGGACGCCTCCCACCAGATCAAGTATTACCTGGAGCACACGCCGGAGCGGCTGAAATGGGGGATTCTCACCGACGGCAAGAAATGGCGGCTCTACGGGACCAAGGACTACGCGACCGAGATATACTACGAAGTCGACCTTCCAGAGCTGCTTGAGTCCGGGGATCTGGAGCAATTCAAATACTTCTACACCTTCTTCCGACCAGCAGCGTTCCGTGAGGTAGCCGGTACATCGTTCCTCGATACGGTCTGGAACGAGTCGGAGACCGCAGCACAGGAACTCGGTGAGGATCTGCAGGACAACGTCTTTACCGCGTTGCGGGTGCTCGGTGAGGGGTTCATCCACACAAACGATCTCGATATCGACCCGGACGATGAGGATGCCCGCGAGGAGCTGAAAGAGCAATCTCTGGTGTTGCTGTATCGGTTGATGTTCATCCTTTACGCCGAGTCACGGGGTCTAATTCACCCCGACGATCCGAGCGCACAGGCAGAATTCGAGGAGCACTTTAGCCTCGACCAGATTCGGCTGGAGATTCACGAAGACATCACTTCTGGAGATTCCTACGACGATTACAGCGGCTACGCGACTCAGATTTGGGGACAGCTACAGGACCTCTTCGGGCTCGTCGACGAAGGGAAGGAAGCGCTGGGGATTCCACCCTACAACGGCGGACTCTTCGACGACGAGAGCCACGAATTCCTGGCTGAGAACGAGGTTGCAGACCGCTACATCGCAGAGGTGATTCATCGGCTTGGGACAACCGAGGGAGAGGACGGAAATCCGGTTATGGCCGACTACGCCGACCTGGACACGCGCCACCTGGGAAGCATCTACGAGGGGCTGCTAGAACATGAGTTCCGTATCGCTTCAGAGCCCTACGCTGCGGTTTCCGAGGACGGCGGGCAGGTCTGGAAGCCCGGAACAGAGGTGAGTGTGGCCGACGCCGTCGAGACGGTCGAGAAGGGGGAGCTGTACGTCGTCAACGACGACGGCGAGCGGAAGGCCACTGGTGCATACTACACCCCCGATTACGTGGTGAGCTACATCGTCGAGGAGACTGTCGATCCGCTACTCGACGATATCAAATCGGAGTTGGAAGCAGATGGACTAGAACCGAGTGATCAGGCATACTTTGGTCGCTTCTATCGACAGGTTCAGGAACTCAAGCTACTCGACCCAGCAATGGGAAGTGCACACTTCCTCACGAGGGCCACAGGATATCTAACTGAGCAGGTGATGGAGATTGTTCGTGAACAAGAAAAACAGGGACGTGACGAACAAGAAATTCGTCGCACTATCGCTAAGGAATGTATCTACGGCGTTGACGTGAACGGCATGGCAGTCGAGCTGGGGAAGCTCTCGATGTGGCTGGAGACGCTGGCCGCTGACAAGCCACTGGCCTTCTTGGACCACCATCTGAAGACCGGGAACTCACTGGTGGGGTCGGATATTACGAAAGTTCTGAGTGACGATATCGAAGAGAATGGTGGCCAGCTAACGCTCGGACAGGCGTTTGCTCGCGCCCGACAGCAGACTTTAGAGCATGTAATGGACCTGATGCAGGACCTGCTGGCTATCGACAACGACGAGCTAGCGGACATCAAGTCTATGGAAGAGCTGTACGGCGAGATCCGAGAGGACCCGCTCTACCAGCGATTGTTCGAGGTTGCGAACGTACATACGGCCGAGCAATTCGGGCTGGACGTGCCCAACGGTGTGTACGAAGACATGGCCGGGGCGATTGAGGACGAAGCCGAGTGGGACGTCATCCGTGGTGAAGACTGGTTTGTGACTGCGCAGAAGATGGCTGCCGACGAGGATTTCTTTCACTGGGAATTGGAGTTCCCAGAGGTGTTCTTCGGGGAGGATGGGGAGAGGTTGGATGGGGCTGGATTCGATGCGGTGATTGGGAACCCACCGTATGTACGACAGGAACAACTCCAAGGTGTCAAAGAGTTCCTCTCTGGGAATTATGAAGTCTACTCGTCTGTAGCAGACTTATATGCTTACTTCATCGAGCGGGGATACGAACTCTTGAGTCAAGGTGACCAGCTTGGCTTCATTGTTTCGAACAAATTCACCAGGGCAGAGTATGGCCAACCGCTCCGCGAGTTCCTATCTAAGCAGACACGGCTCCAGTCGTTATGTGACTTCCATGATTTGCCAGTCTTTGGCACCTCTGTCTCTGCATACCCAATGATTATCATATTCGAGCGAAACCAGCCGCCGGACGGACACAAGGTCACTGCAGCGGAGATTGATACGCTTGGGTTCTCTGACCTGAGAAGTGAAATAGACAAAAAGAGTGCTCAAGTTGATCAGAAACTCTTGGAGCAGACATCTTGGTCGCTCTCAGACCCGGAATCAATTGATTTGTTCAATAAGATTTCTTCTACCGGAGCCCCTCTGACAGAGTATATTGATGAAGAGATTCTGTGGGGTATCAAAACAGGATTGAATGACGCATTTATAATCGACAAGGACACCAAAGACCGAATTCTGGATCAAGATCCTGGCTCAGAGCGTTTCATTTTCCCATTAATGAAGGGTGACGATGCGATGCGATATTTGGCGGGTTTTTCTGAACGCTATCTTATCAGAGTGCCATCCGGATGGACACGATCCGCGTCAGATATAGAATCAGAATCCGCGGCTTGGGAGTGGTTTGAGTCTGAATATCCTGGATTAGCGGACCATCTGCGTGGGTACCGTGAGGAGGCAAGCTCCCGATACGATCGAGGCGATTGTTGGTGGGAACTTCGGCCTTGCGATTACTATGAAAAATTCGCCTCCAAAAAAATAGTCTATCCCGAAATATCAGATGGTCCGCGGTTCAGCTTGGATTTGGAAGGAAGATATACTAACAACAAATGCTTCATAATCCCAGTTGAGGACCATCGCTTGGTCGGGATACTTAATTCGACTCTCGGCGAGTTTTGGGCAGAAAACAAGCTTTCCAGCGTCCGAGGAGGATATCTGGAATATCGTACTGTTCATCTCTCTGAGTTCCCGGTTCCAACGGACCCGAGTTCAGAACTCGAAGACCATGTAGGAGAGATAATCAAACAGATAGACCAAGAGCGGAGATTGAATCGTAATCTCCAGGACCACCTCGGCTCGTACTCCGACGGCCCCACTCTCGCCGATGTAGGTCTCACCCAACCACCCGAAGGCTCTGCAGACTCAATTCTCCAGCAGACTACCGAGCAAAGACCGAATCTTCGCGTAGGTGAGGCCAGCATTGTCCGTGAGTCCGACAGCACAATCGAAATCCAGCTCACGGCGCGGTACAAGCCCGACGACGAGGACGCCCACGAAACCGACCAGTGGGGATACAAAGAGACTGAACCGCTGCCGGCGCTACGGATTACTGACCTCACCGAAACAGAGGCCGATCTGATCGAGGCGTTCGTCCCAGTCGCCGTCGACGAGGCCGGTGGCTTCGCTGGCTTCCGTGAGACGGCGACGAAAACTAACTCGCTGGTTGATCGGCTCCGTCAGCTCACGCTGCCGGCCGTCGATGAGGTTCGGGATGGGCTGGAGAGCTATATCGAGACGAAGGCACGGGCCGAGGAACTGGAAGAGAAGATCGAGCGGACGGACGACCTGATAGACGAGATCGTCTACGAACTGTACGGGTTGACCGACGAGGAAATCGAGATTGTGGAAGAAGCGGTCAGTGAGTGATTTTGCGACTGTAGTTCCGGTATTGTATAATTAAATCACCCCGGAATTTATTGTCGCGTACAAGAACACTCCGCACTGACACGTGAAGGAGTTCTAAAGAGATGGATATCCTATTTGACACAAACATATTCATACACCGTGAGAATGACGAAGTAGTCCCAGAGGACCTGCGGAAGTTAGAAAAGTCGCTAAAAGAGCAGGGACACCAGATTCTCATTCATCCCCTCTCAGAGCGAGAGATACGAAACGACCACAACGAGGAGAGGCGAGTACAGAATGAATCACGAATTGAGACGTACCCAACACTCGACTTCCCTAGCTATCCATCCGACGATGATACCGAATTCCGCGCTGCAGTTCCTGAAGCGACGAATACCAATGACGAGGTTGACAACGCCCTACTCTATTCAGTCTACGTCGACGACGTAGATTTCCTCGTGACGGAAGACAAAGGAATCCACAGCAAGGCCTTGGACTTGGGTATCGAGGACAGAGTCTTTCCGATTGAGGAGGGACGGGATTACTTTAGACCGACTGACCCCTCTATTCGTGGACCAGAGGCGATTAAACGGACCACGGTAGGCGAGCTAGATTTGAACGATCCGATATTTGATTCACTAGAGGGTGACTACGATTTCGTAGAATGGGCGCGCTCGATATCCGAGCGAACGGCTTGGGTCAACTACAATCAGGATGATACTCTGGGGGCAGTGCTGATTTTGAAGGAGAACGAGGTAGAGAATATTGGCGCACGCCCAGAATTAGGCCGCAATCGCCGGTTGAAGATATCGACACTGAAGGTTTCTGAGCGAAAATGGGGGTCAAAAATCGGCGAGCTACTGATTTCATTAGCCATTCGAGAAGCAATCAACGGTGGCCACGAGGAGATGTATCTAACTCACTATGTCGAATCTGGAGAAGATGTGCTGGTCGAGCTCATAGAGAAGTACGGCTTCGAGGAAGTCTCGAAAGAGATCGATGATGAATCGATATTCCTGAAGCGGCTCACTCCCGGGCAAGGTGACAATCCGACACCGCTGGAGACGACTAAAAGATTCTATCCGTCCTTCTACGATGGGGACCAGGTCAACAAGTATCTGGTTCCGGTGCAGCCGCAGTTCCATAACAAACTGTTCCCTGGCTATGCCGGGCGTGATGCGACACTCACAGAGTTTTCCGGTCAGTTCCAGTCCGAGGGGAACGCAATCAAGAAGGCCTACCTATCAAACGCCAAGAACAGAAACCTAGAGCCAGGTGATTTACTCCTATTCTATCGGTCTCATGACAATATGGAAGTGACTTCCCTCTGTGTACTAGAAGAGGTACACTACGGTCTGACAAATGTCGATAGCATCTCCCGAATTGTTGGGAAACGCTCTGTGTTCACCCGTCGTGAACTACAGGACATGGCCCAATCTCCAACGACGGTACTTCTATTCCGATGGCACTTCGACTTAGAGAATCCAATTAGCTATGAAGAATTAAAGAAGAATGATATTTTGTCTGACCCACTACAGTGGATGTCAGAGATATCAGATAGAGATTATAAGTACATCCGTGAACTAGGGGGCATCAATGAACGTTTTACTCTCGATTAAACCCGAGTTTGCGGAAAAGATACTATCTGGAGGGAAAAGATACGAATTTAGAAAGACGGTATTCAGTGACCCAGAAAAGGTGGATACCATCTTTCTCTACGCTTCTTCCCCCGTCCAGCGTATCGTCGGTGCGTTCACAATAGATGAAGTAATTTCAGACAGTCCAGCGAACCTCTGGCAGAAATATGGACACTACTCCGGCATTTCAGACCGGAGCCGATTCATGAGCTACTTTGAGGGAGCCGAGGAGGGCCATGCTATTGAAGTGGACCATGTCCACGAGTTCGATCAACCGATTAATCCAGCACGGCAGATAGATGACTTCTCACCACCCGTCTCGTTCTATTACCTAAAGGAGGATTCAGAACTCAACATGACGCACCAGCTGCCTGACTCCATGGAACGAGTGGAGTCGCCGGATCTACTACAATACTCATCCGATTGAATTCGTATCCTGTATCGATGCGGAAGCTATTGGAAGTTAGTTGTTCGAGTTACAGTCTTCATCAACAACTTCGAGAAGTTCGTCAAGTAGTTCCGGATGATGTTCTTCGAGAATAGTGATATCCTCAGACAGTTCTTCCTCAATCTTCCGCCGAATTCGAGAAACCGCCTGGTAATATCGGTCAGATTTCTCCTCGGCTTCGAGGAGTTCCCGCTCAGTATCTGTCAGTAGTGCGCGGCGGCGTCCCATTTGTGAGCCCTGTTTGTGAGGCATCCCATTATACCGTACCCTTCTATCCGCTCATAATGTTCCCAATTGCGGCAACTTCCCATATATGGCAAAAGACTAAGTAACACGTTCCCACAAGTGGGAATGAGAACACCGTGGCTACGCCATTTTGAAGATGGCCGGTGCAAGGACACCGGCCACGGGTTCTCAATGCAAGCCAAGAACCCATGTCAACCGATGATACACGCAGGAATGAAAGCATCGCCTCGACAAATGACCCAAGCCGACGCCAGTTTCTCGGTGCTGCGGCCGCGGTCGCCACACTCTCGGTCGACCCACCAGAGGACCAACAGTCCGCTATCTCGGATGACTTCGCCGCACACGTCGCCACTGAACACGTCCAGCCCGCTCTTCGAGCGCTGACACGCCAGGAAAACAATCGGACAGAAGCTATCCCAGAACTCGAAGACGCCCTTTCTCAACTCCGAGCGGAGGCTGAGTCACACTCCGACAAGAGGCGTAACTAACCCAATCACTCATTCATTCAATCAATTATTCATTCATTGACATATACTAAGTGGAGCCAGTCACTATGGGATACACATGGAGCACAAAACCAATCCGAGAACGTGGATGAGGGGACTAGTAATTAACTAAGTAATTAACTTATTAACTAATCAACAGAAACTAAGTGAAACCACCGAATAGGGACTCAATACGCAGAACACAGCCAACTCATAATTCACAGGATTCAGACAGATGACTCTCGAAAGTGGTAAAGTGCAAACGTATGGCCCTGACAAGCTCACCAGGCTTGGGCCATACGTTTTGAATCGAGTGGACCGGGAAGGTGTCTTCCCACTCCTAGTTACTAGAGCTAGATACTTAGCACTTGGGGACGACGCACACCCGGTCCGGTGTCGCCGGCCTAACCGGCCTTCATCGGACGATGGAATTCAGACACGATGAGCTAACGTCGACCCAGCGAAGTACCGCATGCCACCCGAACAGTCACCAGTCTGGGGGTGAGCGGGATGATTGAGCGGTTCGGCCACGACAAGATTCGACTCGTCGAGTGTCCGGTCTGTGGTATCGATCTTCGGGACAAGCGAGTCTCCCACCACGTCGCATCGCATCGGCCGAGTGAATTCGGACTGTCGCCGCAGGGGGTGATTCAATGACGGTGAAGAGCGCAGACGGTGACCAGTTCGTCCAAGAGAACAAAGACACGCTCGTCCGCATCATCAAGCACGGTGACGACGAATTCGTCCGAGCGCTTGCACTGCGAGCACTCATTCGGTACGGGGACGAACCGGCCCTCCACGACGTACAGAACGAGATCGAGCGTGCCAAGGAGGAGGTGTAGTCGGTGTCCGCTTCAGCTCTGTCCGGTAGTGGCGAACTCCCGCGCCTCTCGGAGGATTTCGGGGTTCTCGTCCCCGAGTTCGATGAACTGCTCGACGCGGTCAAGATCGTCGAGCAGTTCGGGATCGTCCCGAGCGATACGGAGCAGTTCCGCCCGAGTCTCCCGCTGCTCCGCTTCCAGTTCTTCGACCGCGGCCGCGTCCATCGCCTGACTGCACCAGACACAGGTGGGCTCGTCTCGGGGCGTTTCGTTTCGGCACCGCGGACACGTGACCGGTGCAATCGGTTCGGACTTGTCTTCCTCAACGTCGACGCCGTGCGCCTGTGCGATAGCGCGGTCGTTGGCGTCGCCGAAGACAGCGACGTAACGAGAGGCGACATCCGAGCCTCTGTCCCAGCCGTGGTGGTCCTCGATGTGGGCCTGATTCACGCCGTCCGAAGCGAGATACGACGCGGAGGACTTCCGCATACGGGTGAAGGTCACGTCGCAGTGGTTCACGCCCGCTTTCCGTGCGTGCTTCTTGAGGATCTTGAGCTTCATCTGGTAGCTGATATCCTCCGGTTTGTTGAGCTTCGACCAGAGCGGGGCATCGGGCTGTTCCGGGGCTGGATGCACGTTCAGCCACTGCTGCAATTGGGGGACAGCGGTTGTCAGGATGACCGACCGCTCGCCCTTCTTCCCGTCGACGGAGATACGCAGGCCATATTTGTGATCAGAAACGTCTCCGACGGTCAGGTTGCGGATTTCCCCGCTCCGGGCTCCGGAGTCCCACGCAACGGCAATGAGCGCCTTATCTCGGGCGTGGCGGCACTCGTCGAGCATGGGCTTGATGTGCTCGTCCCACCAGAGCATCTTGGCAGGGTTCGGCATCGGGTTGTAGTCCTTCGACGTGGTCGCCGAGACCCACGTGATACTGTCGGGAATCTCGTCGCCACCAATGACGTGCTTCCCGAACATCCTGAAGGCAACCCGGTAGTCCCGGTTGGACTCTTCGTTGTCGTAGGTGTCGTGAATCCAGCGGACGATATCCTCGGCAGCTCGCTTGTCGTCGAGGGCGTCAGCCAGCCCGCCGACTTCTTCGGCGATTCGCACACAGTGCCTGAGGAGCTTCTCACGGCGTTCCTTTCCGTACTGACTCCCGAGCAGGGCAAGCCTGTTGTCGAAGGCCTGCAGCACGTCCTGGTCGTCTCGACTCATCTCTTCGGCGCGCTCGATGCGCTCCTGCAGATTCTCGATGCGACGATCTGCGTTTCTCGTCATCTACACGGGGGGTTGTGTTATGGGCATGTAAACCACCAGTTGAGGTCCGGGAGGCGGCATTTCTCGACGGACAAAGCGAGCAGCGAAGACGCTTACAAGCGGATTTGAATGCAGTGACAAAGTAGCGACCACCGCGTTACCCTGTTGACTCGACACAGCCGCCGGAACAGGTACGTTCGTGGCGACGAGTAGCATGGGTATGACAGAAAAGTCAGCACACGAGCAGATGGAGCGCCACGCGACCCTGACCGACGAACTCACCGCCCTCAGCGCGGAACGGGGTGCCGTCGCGGCGTCAGTACAGGAGCGGCTTGCTGACGCGGTTTCGGAGGCGATAACAAAAGCGGGGACGAATGTCGGGAGCCTTGGGCAGTCCAGAGACGGCAGGCGCTTCCGGTTCGAGGCGCGCCTCGACCGGGCGGCGCTGGTGGCGGCGGTGACGGAAGCGCTGCCGGACGGGTTCGTCGTCTCCCACGTCAACGAAGATGGGACACTGAGTGTGGACTGGACCGGTGACAGCACCACACCGTCGAAGCGGGAACACGGGGCCATCCTGAAGCCGATCATCGCAGAGGAGACAGAGACAGACAGTGACGGCTTCATCGAGTCCGTGCCCACCCGTGACCAGGTGCTGGCACGGGCGGTGGAACTGGGCGTCGACGAAGGGGACGCGGCAGACCGCCTCAGTCGGCTGGCGACGCTGGACGTGGTCGATATCACCGACGAAGGGGTCTACCCCGACGAGAACTTCTCGCGGTATTAGCGGCAGGGGCGGATGTCGGCTGACAGCAGGCTCAAAAGGAGACGGAGACTGTGCCGCCGTGACCGACGTTTATTACTTGATCCGGCCTGTGGTGTCAGACGAAATGGCAGTACTATCGACAGAAGACGAAGGGAAGTTTCTCATGGACGCCCAGGGAGAACAGATCGGCATCGTAACCGAGGTTGACCCGAAGGAGCAGGTCGCGTATGTCGAACCGGACCCGGACCTCACCGAGGCTTGGGTGCAGGGACTCGGGTTCGGTGACGCCGACGAGGACGACATCGAGATCGCTGCTGACGCCATCGGAACGGTGACTGACAGCGAACTTCGTGTGACGGTCGATCTGTAGCCACGCGACGGATCCGAGGCGCTCGCCAACCACATGACAAATTGACAATCGCTGGCTCAGGATAACAGGTTACTAAAGATGATATCACTGCCCGTTCAGTTACTATCGACAGAGAGTTGTTGAAAAAGGCCTATTCGATTTCGATTCGGTTCGAATCGTCGGCGTCAGCCGCGCGTGGCAGCGTTATTTCGAGAACGCCGTTGTGGTAGGTGGCGGTGATCGCATCGTCTGAGACCGGCTGTGGAACGGCGACTCGCTCGGCGACTCGTCGGCTGTGTCGGCGAGCGCCGGCGCTGGTCTCTTCAGCAACCGTGCTCTCACCCTGGATTGTGAGGACGCCGTCGTCGAAACGAACGGCGAGGTCGTCCCGCTCGAAGCCCGGGAGGTCGACCATCACGGCGTATCCGTCGTCGGTCTCGTCGACGTGGAGGTTCGTGTCGATGCCGTGTCGGCGGTGGTCGTCCGAGTGTGTGCTAACCGGTCGGTCAGTGCGGTACTCGGGACTGTTGTCCGTTCGGCGTCCCGAATCGGCCCCTGTCCACCGGCCGAAACTGTCGTCCATCATCTCCCGTTGTGTCTGTGCAAAGAGTCGGAGCATTGTCTCGAAGGGGTCGTCTTTGTGTGTCATAATCACATTATATACGCTCGTGGTTATATTAACAATTGCGTAGCACATGCTATCACGGAAATATAGAAGCGCCGTAACGGATCGACACTCGACCGGGTCGGGTGTGCGTGAGAGGGGGCCGTAGCGGAACTGTTTTGACAGGCGTACAGCTAGAACAGCCAGAGCAAACCGCCGAGTACCCGGTCCGTCGGTGGCCGGGCGGCTGGATATGAAACAAACCATGGCAACCGATTCCGGCACCCGGATGGACCCTTCGGCCGACGAGGTATCGAACTACGACTATCAGAACGACACCGTCGCCCGGTCCGGTCTCGTAGACGACCTGCAGACGCGTATCGACGGCGAGGTCCGGTTCGATGAGTACTCGCGGCAGTTGTACGCGACCGACGCCAGCCTCTACGAGGTACTGCCCATCGGCGTCGTCTACCCGCGCTCGACCGAGGACGTAGCCGCGGTCATGTCCTACTGTGCCCAGCGAGAGATTCCGGTTCTTCCCCGGGGCGGCGGGACGAGCCTCGCCGGCCAGACCGTCAACGAGGCCGTCGTGCTGGATTTCTCGCGGTACATGAACGAACTCGTCGAGACGCGGCCGGACGACCGGCGGGCGCGAGCGCAGCCGGGCATCAAGCTCGGCGATCTGAACGGGGAACTGGCCGACCACGGGCTGAAGTTCGCTCCAGACCCCGCATGGGGCGACAAGAGCGTGCTCGGGGGCGCTATCGGCAACAACTCCACCGGCGCGCACTCCCTGCAGTACGGCAAGACCGACGCCTACATCGAGGAGTGCGAGGTCGTCCTCGCGGACGGCACTGTCACGACTTTCGGCAAACTTAGCCGCGAAGAACTCCGCGACCGGGCGGACCCCGACGGTAACCTCGAAGCCCAGATTTACGCCGAAATCGAGCGGATACTCGCCGAGGAGGGCGAGGAAATCGAGAGCCACTACCCGGACCTGAAGCGCAACGTCTCGGGGTACAACCTCGACTGGGTCCTCGAAGACGCCGAGGACGGGACCGTCAACGTCGCCTCGCTGCTGGCCGGCAGCGAGGGCACGCTGGCCATCGTCACCGAGGCCGAGGTGTCCCTGGAGCCGATTCCCGAGACCAAGTCGATGGCCTTGCTCGCCTACGAGGGACTCATCGAGGCCATGGAAGACGTTTCGGACATCCTCGAACACGACCCGGCGGCCGTCGAGGTACTCGACGACGTGCTCATCGACCTGGCCCGCGACACCGCCGAGTTCGAGGACGTGGTCGGCATGTTGCCCGACGGGACCCGGGCGGTCCTCATCGTGGAGTTCTACGCCGACGACGAGGAGAGCGGCCGCCGGAAGGTCGCCGACCTGCTCGCGGACCGGACCGAGGGCGTCGCCCCCGACGCCGACCCGACGGCGGGCCGGACCGTCGTCGACGCGCCGGTGCGGGCCTTCGACGCCATGGAGGCCCACGAAGAGGCCAAACGCGAGAAATTCTGGAAGATGCGCAAGTCCGGCCTCCCCATCCTGCTCTCGCGGACGACCGACGAGAAACACGGCTCGTTCATCGAGGACACCGCCATCCCGCCCGAGAACCTCCCCGAGTACGTCGCCGACTTCCAGGAGATTCTGGAGGCCCACGACACCTTCGCCTCTTTCTACGCCCACGCCGGGCCCGGCGTGCTCCACATCCGGCCGCTCATCAACACCAAGTCGGTCGAGGGCGTCGAGACGATGGAGTCCATCGCCGACGCGGTGACGGACCTTGTCGTGAAATACGGCGGGAGCGTCTCAGGCGAACACGGCGACGGCCGCGCCCGCACGCAGTGGAACAAGAAGCTCTACGGCCCGGACCTCTGGGAGACGTTCCGGGAGGTCAAGTCCGCGTTCGACCCCGACTGGCTGCTCAACCCCGGCCAGGTCGTCGGCGTCGACGACGCCGCTGTCGAGTCCGGCGCAAAGCCCGAGCGGGCGCGCACGGTCGATATGACCGAGCACCTCCGATTCGACCCGGCCTACGAGTTCGAGACCGGGTTCGACCCCGCGCTGGAGTGGGACAACGACAACGGGATGCAGGGGATGGTGGAGCTCTGTCACGGCTGTGGCGGCTGTCGCGGGCCACAGGAGACCACCGGCGGCGTGATGTGCCCGACCTACCGCGCCGCCGAGGAGGAGATTACCGCGACGCGGGGCCGGGCGAACATGCTCCGGCAGGCGATGAGCGGCGACCTCCCGGACGATCCCACCGACGAGGAATTCATGCACGAGGTGCTCGACCTCTGTATCGGCTGCAAGGGGTGTGCGAAGGACTGCCCGAGCGAGGTCGACATGGCGAAGCTCAAAGCCGAGGTGACCCACGCCCACCACCAGAAACACGGCTCCAGCCTGCGGGACAAGGTGTTCGCCAACATCGATGCGCTTGCCGGACTCGGAAGCGCGTTCGCGCCGCTGTCGAACCTCGCGACGAAGGTGCCGGGCGCTCGCACTGTCCTCGAAAAGGCGGTCGGCATCGCCCCCGAGCGGACGCTTCCAAGCTTCCAGCGCAGGACGCTACAGGACTGGTTCGACGACCGCGGCCCGCAGGTCCCGGCCGGCGATGCCGAGCGGCAAGCCTTGCTGTTCCCCGACACGTACACGAACTACAGCCACCCCGAGGTCGGGAAAGCCGCCGTTCGCGTGCTCGAAGCCGCGGGCGTCCACGTCCAGTTGGCTGACCGAACCGACAGCGGCCGGCCGGCCCACTCGAAGGGGTTTCTGGACCAGTCCCGAGCCACTGCGCGGGACAACGTCGACGCGCTCGTTCCCGCAGTCGAGGAGGGCTGGGACGTGGTGCTGGTCGAACCGAGCGACGCCGTGATGTTCCAGTCGGACTATTTAGACCTGCTCTCGGGGGAGGACGTGGAGGTGCTCGCCGAAAACGCGTACGGCGTCTGTGAGTACCTCGACACCTTCCGGCTGGACGAGGGGGCCGACTGGGACGCTGGGCGCGAGACGCTGACCTACCACGGCCACTGCCACCAGAAGGCGACGAAGAAGGACCACCACGCCGTCGGCGTGCTCCGGCGGGCCGGCTACGACGTGGACCCGCTGGATTCTGGCTGTTGTGGCATGGCCGGCTCCTTCGGCTACGAGACCGAGCACTTCTCGATGAGCAAAGCTATCGGCTCGATACTGTTCGACCAGATAGGCGACAGCCGCGGTGACACCGTGGTCGCGCCCGGCGCGTCCTGTCGCACGCAACTGGACGACTGGGCAGAAAGTGACGGGGAGCCGCCGCATCCAGTCGAGAAGCTCGACGCAGCCCTAGCCTGACGATTCCTCGGGCTGGCGCACCGCCTGAACGATGCCGACCGTCTGGCCGACCAGCGCAAGTCCGATGCCGGCGAGCAGCGCGGGTTCCGCCGCCGGGAACAGCGCGCCGGCGTAGACTGCTGCGCCGAGACCACTCAGCACTGCGCCGGCCGTGTACATCCGCTGCCCTGTCGGAACGCGCGTCCCGGTGTAGTAGAGGCCGACGCCCGGAACGACCATCCACCCCAGTAGTGTCGTCGTCAGGAACGGGACCCGGAGCGGGGCGTAGAGCAGGCCGACGATGCCACCGACGGTGAGCACGAGCCCGACGAGGAGAATGTCGCGCCAGATACGGAGGACGCCAGTTACCATCTCGTCCCACGAAAGAACGGCGAACGCAGCGATGAGGACGGCGGCGACGACGTGAAACGCCAGCACTGTCCGCTCAGTGACCACGTCGAGATGCGCAAGGCCAACGAGCAGCCACGCGAGCGGGATGAGTACAGTCGGCCCCTGTGCGCGCAATCGAGGGAACATACCCCCCACTGTGCCCCCCACAATCAAGAAACGTCGGTCGTGTGGTACCGTGTCACGCTCGCTGGAGTTCGACAACGAAGTGCGCGCCGTCGAGGTCGGTGTCGGCGAAGTCCGTGTCGAATTCGCTGGCGGAGTCGGCGAGGTAGATGTCGCCGCCGAAGCTGGTAACGAGCGTCTCGACGAGATGGAGCCCACCGCCGTGCGTGTCGCCCGCTCGCGGATCGAAGATGTTGTCACGCCGGTCGTCGGGAATCCCCGGGCCGTCGTCGACCACGTGAATCTCGACGACATCGCCAGTTTCGCGGATCGCGACGAACACCGACGGGTGATCGCGCTTGTCTCCAGTCGACTGGCCGGCCTCCGCTCGCGGTGCCTCGCTCTGTAGCGCTGCCCCGTCCGTCGCGGTCCCCTCGGCGGAGAGTTCGGCCGCTGGCGTCCCGTGTTCGATAGCGTTCTCTATGAGATTCCGGAGAACCGGGCGGGCGGCCTCGTTTGTGCGTGCCATCGCGCTGCCCGATGCTTGAAACTCGATAGCGATGGGATGTGTTTGCTCGATTCGCTGTATCACCGCCTCGGCGATTCCGACAACGTCAGTCGGTTCGAAAGTCGGGTCGGGACCGAGGGTCTCGACGACAGCCCCGGCGTTGTCGACCAGGCTGTCGAGTTCGGTTACCTGTTCACGAATCGCGTCCGCTGCCGTTTGAATCGTCTCCGAGTCGGCGTTGCGCCGGATGATTGTCTCCCGGCCGTCGATAACGACCAGTCCGTTCGCGATATCGTGCCGGAGCAGGTCGTTGACGAACGACAGCGTGTTCGCGGTTCGGGTCGCACGGCTGGCATCCTGACGGGCCCGGACCGCGAGCGTGCCCGCGATGAGTCCCGTGACAGCGCCAGTCTCCATCGCCAACAGGGTGACGAACACCGGTTCGGCGATCGTTCGGCCCTCCATCATACGGATAAACACGCTCAAACCGATGACCGTCCCGACTGCGAGACTGCCAGCGACGCTCCAGACGAAAACGGTCCAGATCTGCTCACCCGGTGTCGACGACGAGACGAGGCGATAGCTGCCATACACCAGCACCAGCGGCAGTAGTCCGTCAAGGCCCAGTGCAAGCACGGGGCCACCGACCTGTCCGATGCGCTGTGTCTCGATACCGAGGTGCCAGACGACGGCCACACCTGTGAAAGCGAGACCGAAGCCAGCGAGCAGCCACGGCGCAAGGCGGGCCCGGACACCGCGGTACATAGTTACGACTTGTGCTCGAATGGCTAATTCCATTCGATTAGTGAAATGATAGGACCGAGCGCGACGCCGAAGCGTCGACAGCCAGCCGGGAGATCAGCCGACGCGTGTGGTGTGCCAGTATTACACACCCCCTAATCGCCAGACTGCGGGCGGTTTTCTCTGTTTCCTACCAGAGTATCGTACCGACACTGTTATCCGTGGTGCTGGCATCTCTATGGTTGCAATGGCGAAAGGAACGGTTGATTTCTTCAACGACACTGGCGGTTACGGTTTCATCGATACTGAGGACGCGGACGAGGACGTCTTCTTCCACATGGAAGACATCGGCGGCCCGGACCTCGAGGAAGGACAGGAGCTCGAATTCGACATCGAGCAGGCGGACAAGGGTCCGCGCGCCAACAACGTCACGAGGCTCTAACGATGGCGACAGGCACTGTCGACTTCTTCAACGACACTGGTGGCTACGGCTTCATCGAGACCGACGATGCGGACGAAGACGTCTTCTTCCACATGGAAGACGTCGGCGGCCCTGACCTCGAAGAGGGGCAGGAAGTCGAGTTCGACATCGAGCAGGCGGACAAGGGTCCGCGTGCGACCAACCTCACGCGACTGTAAGACCGGTTCTGTCTGCAGTCTAGCACTATAATCACTTGTCAGCGGTCGCGGTGTACGCACGCACGGCAGTGTCGCTGGCACGCACACAACTCACGGCGAGCAACGGCACTCGGCGAGACACGCCACTACGTGAGCAGTGGCGACGCCGCCCGATAGACGATCTCCATCGGCAGCCCCGCCGCGTCCCGCGGCGGTTCGGGCGGGAGCGTGTACAGTTCTCCGTCATCCGGGACAGCTGTGTACGCGAGGACGACAGCGTCCAGCACGTCGTCGATAGCCACTGCCGTGCCACCAGTCGCTTCGGCGGCCTTCTGGACCGTCGGGGCAGCGTCGCGGTCGTAATGGGCGAGAATCCGCATCCGCTCTGCGTATCCCCCGGCGGTGCGCTTCGAGTAACTGAGCGGCTCGCCGGCGAACGCCCGGAAACAGACCTCTGGGTGAGACTCTCGGATAGCGGCGGCGGCCTCGGGCAGTTCCTGCAGGAGTTCATCGACCCGGGCGAGGCTGTCGCTGCGTTCGAACGCCCGCTCGGAGAGGTCGTGCCCGGTCTTGCGCTTGTGGACGCGATTGGCCGTCGAGTAGCGCTGTTTTCGCGTCGCTTCCCGTACCGGCGGTGTGTGGATGGTCGAGCTGCGCGCACCGAGAACGGACCGAGCGAGTTCGTCACACCGGCGGTCCGGCTCGCCGGATTCGACAAGTCCGATTGGGACGCCGACCAGAATCCGGCGGGCGCGCTCGTCGTAGGCTGACCAGCACGCACCGATACTGTCGAACACCGACGCGTGGTCGAAGCCGTCGCCAGTGAACGCGACAGCAACCCAGGACTCGTCGCTCCGATCAACGCCGACGTACAGCGGTTCCGCCATTGTGGATACTCGTTCCGACGGGCGCAAAAGTGTATCCCGAGGTGTTTCTTGCCCAACCGGTCACGCACCTAAGCTATCGGTCGACGTGCTGACGGCACCGAGAACGGGTCACGTCTGCCCGAATTTCGTGAGGTCTTTGAGTGGTACCGGGCGGTGTTCCAGCGCCGGTTTCGTGTAGCCAGCCGACTCCTCGGAGACGCCGCTTGTGAACACCAGCACCCTCTGCTGGAGGACATGCGGCACGCCGTCAGTGTCTCTGATGATGTCGACCGACCGCCACGCTTCGTCTTCCATGTGTCTGACCCACACGCCGCTGCCACGTGTCTCTTTCCCCGCTACGAGTCCGGCCCGACGAATATCGTCCGGAGCCGCGCACCGCAGTCCGGACAGTATGCCAGCGCTCGGTATCGAGGTCGCCGAACGTCTCCCGGCGAATCGCATCCCCGACGCTGACCGACCGGCCGCAGGTATCACACTTCTCCGCCATACGGATCGGTGGCGGGCCAGAATCAAAACCCGCTCGCCCACAGGCATTTAGCCGGCGCGGGCGTGAGGCCGGCCATGGACGGTGTCGTACTCGCCGCCGGCGAGGGAACGCGGATGCGACCGCTCACCGCCGACAAGCCGAAGGGACTGGTCGAGGTGGCCGGACAGCCGCTGCTGACCCACTGTTTCGAGACGCTGCTGTCGGTCGGCGTCAACCGCCTGGTCGTCGTCGTCGGCTACCGCGGCGACGACATCGTCGCCCGCTACGGCGACCAGTACCGGGACACGCCGATAGCGTACGTCCGACAGGAGGAACGGCTGGGACTGGCCCACGCGCTCGAACAAGCCCGGACCGCCGTCGACGGGACCTTCGTCGTGTTGAACGGCGACAACGTCTGCCGGGCGAACGTCGGCGACGCGCTCGCCCGCCACCGCGAGAGCGACGCCAGCGCCACGCTCCTGGTCGAGGACGTGTCGCGGGCCGAGGCCAGGTCGACCGGCGTCGTCACGACGGACGATGAGAGACGGGTGACCGGCCTGGTCGAGAAGCCGGCGGACCCGCCGTCAACGCTAGTCGCGCGGGGCTTTTTCGTGTTCGAACCGGCTATCGGCCACGCCTGCGCGCTGATACGTCCCTCCGAGCGGGGTGAGTACGAACTCCCCGACGCAATCGACCTGTTGCTGAGTGCCGGCCACCGCGTCGAGGCGGTCGAACTGGAGGGGTGGTGTCACAACGTCAACGAACCAGCCGACGTGGACGCGGTTGAGGAACAGCTCGGCTGACGGCGTCGACCGTTGCCAAGCGAAGCAGCGCGCGGACGCGGCGACGGAACATCGAAGGAGCGTCACCCCAATACAGGGGTATGACAGCCGTTCGGTCGCTGGCGCTCGTCGCACTTGCCGCGGTCGTAGCACTGGCGGGCTGCGGTGCGTTTTTCGGTGGTGGCGACTCGACGGAGTCGAAAGCGACGATAACGCCCGCCGACGTGCCAACGGAGGACGCGAAAGCGGCAGAACCGGCGGCGGGCGGGCGGGAGTACTGGGGCAACGTCTCCGTCGACACCAACAGATCGGCCGTGACACAGCCGCGGGTCCTCGAACTGCGGCCGAACTGCGAGCGACCGCCTGGGCTGGTCGTCCACATCCAGGTCCTCGCGTTGCAGAACAACGACCCGGCGACGAACGAGGGTATCAACACGACCTGGCAGTTCGCCGCGCCATCGAACCGGGACCTGACGGGACCGTACTCGAACTTCGTCCGAACAATCCAGAGCGGGTTTGAGCCGCTCCTGAACGCGACGGGCGTGCGGTACGGGCCGCTCGACCGCGACGGCGACACCGCGTCACAGCCGGTAACGGTCGTGAATGCGAACGGAACGACGACGAGCTACCGCTGGACGGTCGAAAAGCAGACCGAAGCGCCCTACGAGGGCTGCTGGATGACGACTGGGGTGGCCGCTACCCCTCCATCCCGCTGAAGGAGAGGCCGCCCTCAATGTAACGCTGGGCGAACAGGTACGCGAGCATAATCGGCGAGGCGAAGGTGAGCGCGAACGCGGAGAAGCGCGCCCACGGGATGGAGTACTCGTCGACCATCGCGTACAGACCGACCGGCAGGGTGTAGTTCTCCGTCCCCAGTAGCGTCTGGGCGACGACGAACTCCGTCCAGCCGGTGAGGAAGACGAAGATGAACACCGTCGCCAGCCCGGCAGTCGACATCGGGATAATGACTTCCGTCACCACGCGCCACGGCGGCGCGCCGTCGACGACGGCGGCCTCCTCGTAGGAGACCGGGATGCCGTCCATGTACGTCTTCAGTAGCCAGGTGTTGAACGGCACGGCGGTCGCCGCGTAGTACACCGCAAGGGCGAGTTTACTGTCGTTGATGCCGAACTGAACGTACAGCGCATACATCCCGATGAGCAGGGCGACACCGAGACCGCCACCGACCTGTGTCATCAGGACATAGAGAAACAGAATCTTCCGTCGGAAGAGGAACTCACGGCGGGAGAGCGCATAGGCCGCTGGAATGATGAGCGACATCGCGATAAGCACGGTCGGAATCGCCACCGTGAGGCTGTTCCAGAGGAAGTGCTTGAAATCCGACGGACGGTCGACGCCGTAGTCGGACGCGTCAAGCAGTTCGATCCCCGGCGTCTGGAACACGAAGGCGAGGTCGGTGAACGGAATGGCCGCTGAGATCGAGTACGACGGCACGATGAGGTCGCCGATAACCCAGATGAACGGTTTGACCGTAGGGTTAGACGGAACCAGCGAGAAGCTCTCAGACGTGTACAGCGAGCTTCCGGAGCCGGAGAGGGCCGCCATCAGAATCCAGTAGATCGGGAAGAGGAGCGCCAGCACGACCAACGTCGCGCCGATGGTCGAGAGGATGACCTTCAGAACTGCCGAAGCGGGCAGTTCACCGCGACGGACGGCCTGCACGGTGTAGGACCACTTTCGAACTGTTCGGGCGGGCATCGTGGCGAGCGTCTTGACGTCGTCGCTGAGCTTCCGGGCGATTGCACCGAGCAACATCAGTCGTTCACCCCGTCTGCGAGTTTGCCTTTCTTCACGTTGAGCCACATGAACGCGCCGATGAAGGCGAGCGCGATGATGCTGATTGCCGCGCCGCGGCCGTACTGCTGGAACGACAGCGCCTCGCGGTACCCGTAGACGACGATGAGTTCGTTCGCCCGTGCCGGGCCGCCCTGATTAAACACGAACGGGATGAGGAACTGCTGGAACGACGCCGCCGACGTGAGAATCGACGCGAACAGGACGGGCCGCTTAATCGACGGCAGGGTGATGTGGGCAAAGCGTGCGAGAAACCCCGCGCCGTCGACGACGGCCGCCTCGTGGAGTTCCTCGGGTACGTCCTGGAGCGCGCTGACGGTGATGATGACCATGAACGGGTACGCCAGCCACGCCTCCGTGACGTTGTACGCGACGAAGGCGGTCCAGCGGCCCGAGAGCCACGCGACCGAACTCGCCCCGAACGCGGTCAGTAGCTGATTCATCAGTCCGAACTCGGCGGAGCTGAAGATGCCGCGCCACACCGTGATGGTGAAAATCGGCGGCAGCCCCATCGGGAAGATGATAAGCGAGCGCAGGACGCGCTTGCCGCGGACGAGGTCACTGGTCACGACGAGCGCGATAGCCAGGCTCGCCCCGATCTTGAGCGTGACGCTCGTGGCGACGAACAGCCAGGTGACGCCGAAGGAGTTCCAGAACTGGCCGTCGGTCAGCACGTCGGCGTAGTTCTCTAGCCCGACGAACAGCGCGTCGCCGAACGTGAGCACGGCGACGACGCCCTCGCCGGCGAACAGGTTGGCCGGCTCTGCGTTCGTAAAGGAGATCCCCAGCAGGTAGAGGACCGGGAACAGCATGAACGCCGAGAAGACAAACAGCCCCGGAAGTACTAGCAGTAACGACGCGTCGTCCCGCGTCAGAAACGGGACCGATTCGATCCGGTCCGCCGCTCGTGAAACGGTACTCATGGGCAGTTCTTACTCCCAGTTGCTGCGGATTTCTTCGGCGGCGGTCGTCAGTGCGTCCTCGGCGCTCGCGTCGCCGTTGAACGCTTCGATGAGGGCGTTCTCGAGCGGCGACCACACCTTGTTCATGCGCGGGTCGGTCGGCATCGGGACGCCCTGACTGACGGTCTGGGAGTACATCTGGACGTGGTCAGGAAGATCGTCACTGCCGACGAGGCTGTCGAGCACCGGAATCGCGCCCTGTTCTTGAGCGAGGCGCGTGGCGTGGTCCTCGTTGGTAGCGAACCACTCGACGAAGTTCCGGGCGGCCGTGGCATCGGCTCCGCCCTCGCTCATTGCGTCCGCGAAGTACCACATCGAGATACCGGTGTACGGCGTCACCTCGCCGCCGTCGATCTCTGGGAACGTCGCCACTTCGTAGTTCACGTCGCTCTGGTTCAGCGTCGCCAGGTACCACGGCCCGTTGACTGCGAAGGCGGCGTTGCCCTCCGAGAACGTCGCGGCCTGCGGTTCGTAGTTCGGGTCGTCGGGCATGTACGGACGGAGGGTATCGAGAGCGAACTGAAGCCCCTCGATAGCTTCGTCGGCATCCAGCCCGAGCGCCGGGTCCTGCTCCGGGTCGAAGTAGTAGCCGCCGAAGGCCTGGATCCACCCGCTCGTGAAGTACGGGTCGAACGGCGCGGCGAGCCCGTACTGGCTGCTGCTCGGGTCGTGGTACTCCTCCATTGCCGCTACCATGTCGTCAATAGTTTCAGGTGGTTCAGCGACGATATCGGTGTTGTAGATGAGCGTCACCGTCTCCGCCGAGTGCGGGAGGCCGACGACGGCGTCGTCGAACTGGACGGCAGAGGCTGCGGCGTCGGTGAACTGGTCGAGACTCACGGAGAGTTCGTCGGACTGGTCGACGACGAACTCCCGCTGGTAGTAGTCGCCGACCCAGTCGTGTGCCCACTCGAATATCTCCGGCCCCTGTCCGGCCGGAATAGCGCTCGTGGTCTTCTTTTCCATGTTGGAGATATCCGACCCATCGACGCCGAACTCTGTCTCGCTCGCGAACGTCTGCATCGCGTCCTTGCGTGCAGGAATCTCCGAGTCCTGAAGCTGGTACCACGCCGTCGCGGTCCCGCCGGACTGCTGACTCCCATCGCTTGCCCCGTCGTCCGAGCCGCCGGAAGCCGTTTCGCCGTCCGAGCCGCCACTGCCCTGCTCTTGCACACTACAGCCAGCAAGGGCTGTAGCCGCCCCGACACCGCCGATCCGTTTGAGCACCGTCCGTCGTTCCATTGTCATGGATAGATATGGGATGAAATAGTCCTTCATAACTTAAATCATTCGGAAATAGAAGGAGACAATGATGACAGATTCAGAGAGACAGCACAGATGTACCTCGCTGTGTGTCGGTTTCAGTAAGTCCGCTTCTCAGAAGTAGTGAAGTGATATTTTTTCTGAAATTGGACCAGAAGCGTAACACTCACACTACCGACCCCGTACCGTAGGCGTATGCACCATCCAGGCCCGCCGCGGTTCGCCACCGTCGGCGAATCTGTCGAACTGGCCCCGCGCCGGCCCGACCCCGGCATGGCCGCCGAGTGGCGGTTACTCGAGCGGCCAGCGGCGAGTACGGCGACGCTTGACGGCGGCCCAGTCTGTCACCTCGAGCCGGATACCTCAGGTGTCTATCGAGCCGAGCTAACCACCACAGATAGTACACATGAGCAAATCATCCGAGCGTTCCCGGCCGTCACCGAGACCATCCGGTTCAGCGTCACCGAAGACGACTTCGACGGCGAGGACATCGCCGTCGCCGACCGCGCCGTCGTCATCGGGAAGTTCAACGACTTCACGATGGGGACACACTGGGCCGAGCGGGACGGTGACGAGTGGGTCCTCGAGGCGGACCTGCCGCCCGGGACCCACCACGCCATTTTCAGTTTCGACGGGTCCTTCGAGTCGACCGCGACCGACGAGGTCACCGTCGAAGGCCCCGGTCGACCCCGGATCGAGCTCACCAGTGCGACAGAAGACGAGTCCCTCGTTGTCTCGGCGGATACTCACGCGGCCCCGTCAGGGAGCGAGCCCGCGGTAGAGTTTTACCTCGACGGCCGAGACGCGCTGGAAGAGTCGGCTGTGAGCATCCACGGCGACGAACTCCGGGTGCCACGGGACGCACTACCCGAAACGGCCCGCGTTCACGCGGTTGCCGTCGCCGAGCGCCACAGCGTCGCTGATACGCTGGTCGTGGAACACGGCAGGGAAAACGAGAGCGCGGACACAGGCGCGACGGTGTCCGTCTCGCGGCCGGCAGACCCGCCGGCCTGGGCCGGCGATGCCACCATCTACGAGATATTCGTCCGGTCGTTCGCCGGCGAAACCGTCGACACGACCTTCGAGGCCATCGAGCGGCGGGTCCCCTATATCGAGTCACTTGGCGTCGACGTGGTCTGGCTCACCCCCGTTCAGGCCAGTCCGACTCGACACGGCTACCACATTACGGACTTCTTCGATACTGCGACAGACCTGGGAACGCGCGAGGAGTTCGAGTCGCTGGTCGACCGGCTCCACGACGCGGGAATCCGGGTCGTCTTCGATTTAGTCATCAACCACACCTCGCGGGACCATCCGGCCTTCCAGCTCCACCGGACTGGCGTCCCCGAGTACGCCGACTACTACGAGCGCGTCCCGGCCGAGCGCGACGTCTCGGATGTCGACTGGGCGGGCGAGGACGCGCCGGGCTACTACTTCAACTGGACGCGGATTCCGAACCTCAACTACGATTCGCTCGACGTCCGGCGCTGGATGCTCGACGTGGTAGACGAATGGCGCGACGTGGTCGACGGCTTCCGCTGTGACGTTGCCTGGGGCGTGCCACACGGGTTCTGGAAGGAGGTCCGCGAGCGGGTGAAAGCCGACGACCCCGAGTTCCTGCTGCTCGACGAGACAGTCCCGCGAGACGCCGCCTTCGCCGAGAACGAGTTCGACGTGCATTACGACACGGACCTGTTCGACACGCTGCGCGATATCGGGACCGGCGAGGAGCCGGCGTCGGCGCTGTTCGAAGCGCTTGACGCGACGGCCGAGCACGGCTACCCCGACCACGCCGGCCACATGCGCTACGTCGACAACCACGACGAAGACCGCTATATCGACGAGTGCGGGGCCGCACCGCTTCGGGCGGCCGTCGGGGCCACGCTCACGCTCCCAGGAACGCCGATGATATACGCCGGGCAGGAGCGCGGCGTCGAACAGCAGCGCGGGACGATGCGGTGGCACGACGGCGACAGCGCGCTGACCGACTTCCACCGGCGACTGGTCGCGCTGCGAGCGGACCACGCCGCACTCCGCGCGCCCGGGGTGCATCCGGTTCCCCACACTGTTGAAACAGGCGCTTCGGACGGAGTCGTCGCGTACGAGCGCACCGACGGTGATGAGACGCTGGTGATCGTTCTGCACTTCGGCGACGGCACGGCGAGCGTCTCACTTGATAGCGCAGTCGGGGACACTGACCTCCTCAGCGGCACGCCAGTCGGTAGCGACGGGACGGTTGCGGTCGGAGATGTCGTCGTGGTACCGGCGGCGAGCAGCCGCTGACAGCGCCCGGTTCCGCACCCGAGTCGATTCGGCTAGAAATTCTATGAAAAATCCCATCAAACTTATTAGCGATGGGTGTGAGACTCTGTGTAATGGCGAGTCTCGAACTAGACGGTCTCCGCAAGGAGTTCGACGGTGGCTCCATCGTGGCAGTCGACGACATCGATCTGTCCATCGACGATGGGGAGTTCGTAACGGTCGTCGGCCCCTCGGGGTGTGGGAAGTCAACGACACTGCGGATGATTGCCGGCCTCGAACGGCCGACGAGCGGCCGTATCCGCATCGGCGACGAAGACGTGACCGACGTCCACGCCCGCAAGCGTGACGTGGCGATGGTGTTCCAGAACTACGCGCTGTACCCGCACAAGTCCATCCGGCAGAACATGGCGTTCGGTCTCCGGATGAGTACGGACCTCTCGAAGGCCGAACGGCAAGAGCGAGTCACCGAAACGGCCGAGATGATGGGTATCGGCGACCTGCTGGATGACACGCCGGACCAGCTCTCCGGGGGGCAGAAACAGCGTGTCGCGCTCGGGCGCGCCATCGTCCGTGAGCCGGACGTGTTCCTCTTCGACGAGCCACTCAGCAACCTCGACGCGAAGCTCCGGACGACGATGCGGACGGAGATCCAGCGGCTGCAAGAGGAGCTCGGGATTACGGCCGTCTACGTCACCCACGACCAAGAAGAAGCGATGACGATGGGCGACCGCATCGTCATCCTCAACCACGGGAAACTCCAGCAGGCCGGTCGCCCGAAGACGGTGTACGAGAACCCGACGAACCAGTTCGTCGGCGGCTTCGTCGGCTCACCCTCGATGAATTTCCTCGATGTGACCGCAGAGCCGCTCGGGAGCGGCGTGCGGCTCACCGGCGCACACGATGACTTCTCCTATGACCTCACGGGCGGCCGCGCCGGTTCCGTCGGTGATATCCAGCAGGGGTCGTACACGCTTGGTATCCGCCCGGAACACGTTTCGGTCAGCAATGGTGGCGATCAGGACGCCGTCCCGGCGACGGTCGACGTGCTCGAACCCATCGGCAGCGACAATTACCTCTATCTCGATCTGGGCGAATCGAAGACCGGATTCGAGGGCGACGGCGCACCGGATTTCATCGCCAGAGTCAGCACTGACGTGGAGCCGGCCATCGGCGACCGCGTGCAGGTGTCGTTCGACGAATCCGCCGTCCATCTGTTCGACCCGGAGACAGGCGAGGCAGTCACAGCCGGCGAGGACACGCCCGTTGCAGCGCCGCAGTAGGGCGATAGCCAGTGATCCACGGTCAAACGTAGTCGCTGTTTTCGGCTAGTTATAGAGTCCCTACGGCCATCCGCTGCGTTTTCGAACGTCAAGCAGCGCGGTCCGCGTAACGCGGGGCCTCGCGAGCGCCCAGTGACGCGGTGCTTTACTCGCGGACGCTCAGCGGCTCGGCGGTGAGTTCCCCGGCGTCAGCGAGGTGGGCCACAGTTGCCAGCCGGAGCGCGTGGGGCCAGCCAAGCGGCGTGCCACAGTCCGGCGTCCCGTCGTCGAACAGTTGCTCGGGGAGGTACCCGCTGGACTGAACGAGCGAGCCACCGGGAAGAATCTCTGCCAGCAGGTCCCGGGACCGGGCGTAGGCCGCCGTCGCTCGGCTGTCGTCAGCGCCACGCAAGAGGGTCCCCAGCTGTGCGGCACTGTTTGCGCCCCACGCCGTCGAGACGGTCCAGACTTTCTCGCGGTCCTGCGAGCCGCGTCGCCAGTCGTCGCCCTCGAAGCGCACGAGGCCGCGGATATCGCCGGTGTCCCGTTCCAGCCCGTCGAGTGTCGTCTCGACGTGGGTACAGAGCCGGTCGCGGGTCTCTGCCGGCAGGTCGACCGTCTGGGCGGCGGCGCGACAGGCCGCTGGGAGGGCCAGCGTCGCAGAGTCCAGTCGGTCGTCAATGGTCCCGTCATGCTCGCGGAGGGCGTAGCGGTCGCCGGTCCACAAAGCGTCAAGTGCAGACAGTACCGTCTCGGCCTGGGATCGGGCGTGGTCCCGGAGCGTGGCGCAGACGGGAGCGCGCGCGACGGCCGCGTAGGCGTGCAGGAAGGTCGCGGCAGTGTGCGTGAACCGGCCCTGCATGTTCTCCCAGGCGTTCTGGCAGGCAATGGGGAGACCGTCGTCGGCCAGCGTGTCGTCGATGCTCTCGACGGCGCGCCCGAGCGTGGCTTCGATGCGCTCCGGGTCGGCCGGGTCGCCGGTCCGGAAGTACGCCGCGAGGAAGGTGGTGACGCTCGCGGTCTGGTCGGCCTGGTAGTCCGCGTCCGAGCCGCTTTCGAGCCGGGCGTTCGCCCAGCCCGGCGCGAGCGTTTCGTCGCTGGGCCAGACGCGGTGGGGCCAACTCCCGTCCGGTTGCTGGGTGCGACAGTAGAATTCGGCGGAGCGCTGGTGCCACGAATCGAGCCCGAGGTCGAACGTCCCGTCGGCTTCGAGCAGGAACGCCGCGATCTCAGCGTCATCGCGGAACCACGTGTAGCCGTAGCCCCCAGAAGTGACGTAGTACGGGTCGAAGTCGGGCGCAGCGATTCTGGCACCGTTCGCGGCCGAAAGCAGCGAGAGGACGCGGAGGTCGGCCACGATGCTTTCGTAGCTCGGCGTCTCCGCGGGGACGCTCCACCGCCGCTGTGCCTGGCCTGCTTCGAGCACCGTCTCCGAGGTGTAGTGGTCGCTCACTAGCCGGTCGATGGTTGATAGCGCTGCGTCGCGGTCGGTGTCAGCCGTATCCGTCAGCAGCGTCGCCAGCGTGACGCCGCCGTCGACGAACGGCGCGGACAGCAGGACGCCGCCGGTCAGCGTCGTGTCTTCGTACCGCCGCGCCCCGGTGGCCCGGGGGAACGAGACGGGGTCGTCGTCGACGAGTTCGGGGAACCGTTCGGGAATCTGGCCCACAGCAGTGTCGAGTTCGGTAGAGACGCCGATGAAGTCGTGTTCAGAGCGGTGGTATGCCTCGACAGCGTCTCCGTGCATCAGCAGGCTCTGCTGGCCGTTCCGCCCGTCCGGTGCGAAATCGACGAACGCTCGCAACGACACGGCAGCAGGCGCGTCGCCGCGAAGCTCGAATCGGGTGACGTGGGCCTGCTCGATGGTGCAGTCCGTCTGGACGACGGCCCAGTCGCCACAGTTGTGGACCGTCTCGACGACGCCGGCGTCGCCGCAGTACCGCTGGTCGGCGTCGGGACCGAACCACGTCGTCGAGTCCGTCTCGACGCCGAACCGCGAGCGGTCGATGCCAGTGAGCCCACACAGCGGATAGGAGTAGTCCCGCAGCGAGCCATCGCTGTCGACATGCACCAACCGGCCGTCGAGTCCGGAGAACATGCCCGTCGTAGAGCGGAACTCGCCCGGGAACTGGTGGCGACGGTCCCGCGTCCGCTTGAAGTCGTTGAGTGCCGTCCGGAGCGTCATTGGAGAGAGACACCACTGGAGGGGATATAAAATATGGTGTAATAGTTTTTCATCTTTGTGACGGCAGCGTCTGGACAGCCGGTGACACGTCTGCCGTCGACGCTCCGAGGGTGTCTCCGGGCTACAGGGCACCGAAACACAGTTATCCGCCGCCGGTACCAGATGTGAACAGATGGACGATTCGACTCTCAGGGACAGGCTGGGACAACTGGGCCTGTCGGAGAAGGAAGTCGACACGTACCTGTCGATCCTCGGCAGCGGCGAGGCCACGGCCAGCGAAATCGCCGACGACACCGGCGTCTCCAAACGGTACGTCTACAGCATCAGCGAATCGCTCGAAGACCGCGGGTTCGTCGAGGTCAACGACCACGTCGTGCCCACGACAATCCGCGCCCGGCCGCCAGAGGAAGTCATCGACGTCTTGACCGACCGGCTCGAAGAGATGAGCGGGGCGCTCGATTCTCGATACTCGGCGAGTGCGCGGGAACCGCAGCAGTTCGATGTCATCAAATCGCGGGTGACAGTCATCAAGCGGCTCACGGAGTACATCAGAAACGCGGACCGCGAGATTATGCTGTCGGTTCCACAGCAGTACCTCCCCGAGATATCTGAGGAACTGACCGCGGCCGTCGACCGCGGCGTCCTCGTCATGCTTGTCGTCAGTAGCGCCGACGGTCTGCACCCTGACGACGCGAGCGGGCTGGCCTCCGTAGTCCGGTCGTGGGACCAGCCGATGCCGATAATGCTGACTGTCGACGCCCAGTTTGGCCTCGTCTCCCCGACAGAAATGGTGACACGCACCAACTCCGACCAGCGGGCCATCGCCTTCGTCCAGCAACAGCTCGTCCCGGTGCTGTCGGGGTCGTTCCTCGGGAACTACTGGCTGATGGCGACCGAGGTGACCGTCACCGACCCGGCCCCGTTGCCGGCCACCTACCACGACTTCCGCCACGCCGTTCTCCAGGCGACGCTACACCTGCGCGCCGGCCACAGCGTGCAGGTCTCCGCGGAGGTACGGGCAGTGCAGGCCGACGACGACACCGCCACCATCGAAGGGACCGTCGTCGAGACGAAACAGGGGCTCGTCGAGCCGGGGACCAACTCCTACCCTATCGAACACACGCTGATCGTTGCTATCGACGATAGGACCGTCTCGCTGGGCGGCCCCGGGTCGTTCATCGAGGACTACGAGACCGACGCGGTTACGCTCTCGCTGCCGGAGTGACTGCTATCGTCCCGCCGACGGGTTCCGAGCGGCTCAGTTGCGCCGGCTCGGGTCCGGCCAGCGGTAGATGACGTACGTTTCCGACCCCGGTTCGCTTGCGGGCTTCCAGACGAGTCGAAGCGTCGCGTCGTTCAGGTCCAACTGTTCTCCGCTCGGGATGCCGGAGAACTGTTCCTGATGGATTGTAATCTCTGTTCCCGATGTGATCCGCGTCGAAGCCTGTGCCTGTATCGGATCGGAGTCCAGCGTCACGTCACTACCGCCGGTACTCCTGGCACCGGAGACGACGACGGTGAGGTTATCCCTGTAGACGGTGTCCCCGCTTTTGAAGCTGAGGTTCAGGTACTCCCCGTTGCCGGTGGTCCGCTCGTTGTAGTCGGCCACGATAGCGACCTGCGGAGCTTGTGTCGGTTGCTGCTCGTTGAAACCAAGCGCGAACACACCGACGGTGGCGGCGAGAATTGCAACAATGCCGACGAGAATAACAACACCAATCACCGGGCTCACGGCCCGGTTTCGACCATCTACCCGACTCATTGACCACAGGTGAGAACTGGGTATATAAAAGAGGCCGCGTCGACTCAGCGTTCGATATCTGACAGCGATACCACCCGGTTACGCTGTCGGGAACAGCGTCTCGGGGAGGTCGCCCGGCAGGTCGTCGCGGTCGTGGTCGGCCTCGAAATCAGGGTCAGGGCCCATCGGGACGATACGCTTCGGGCTCACGTCGGGGTGGGTCGTGTAGTAGTGCTCCGTGATGTGGTCCATGTTCACCGTCTCGGCGACGCCGGGGAGCTGGTAGAGGTCCCGGAGGTACGGCCAGAGGTTGTCGTACTCGCGGATGAGCCTGTGGTTGCACATGAAGTGGGTGTGATACACCTCGTCGAAGCGCACGAGCGTCGTGAACATGCAGATGTCCGCCTCAGTCAGGCGGTCGCCGGCGAGGAAGCGCTGGTCTTCGAGCACCGCATCCCAGTGGTCGAGGGCGTCGAACAGTTCCTCGACGGCCTCGTCGTAGGCTGACTGGCTGTCGGCGAAACCACAGCGGTAGACGCCGTTGTTGATCGGCTCGTAGATGTCGTCGATGATGCGGTCGACCTCGTTCTGGTAGCCCTCGGGGTAGAGGTCCACGTCGTTCTCGGATACGTCGTCGAACTCGGTGTCCAGCATCCGGAGAATTTCCTCGGACTCGTTGTTGACGATGGTCTCCGCCTGTTTGTCCCACAGCACCGGGACCGTCACGCGACAGGTCGCGTCGGGGTCAGCTTCGACGTAGACCTCGCGGAGATAGTCCGATCCGTTGACCGTATCCGGCGTACAGCCCGCCTTCTCAGGCGTGAACTGCCAGCCGCCCTCGCCGCGATACGGGTCGACGTAGTCGACGGTGATGGCGTCTTCCAGCCCCAGCAGTTTCCGAGCGACCAGAATTCGGTGCGCCCACGGGCAGGCGCGGCAGGCGTACAGGTGGTACCGGCCGGCCTCGGGCTGGAACCGCGCGTCGGGGTCGTCTTCGATCCGGTCACGGAAGGTGGTGTCCTGCCGGTCGAAGGCCCCGTCCTCGTTCGTGGTTTCGTACGCGTCGGTCCGCCACTCGCCGTCGACGAGCATATTCATGGGTATCGTTCGTAGGCGCGCGAAGCGTAAAAGAACGCGGTGACAGCGGTGTTACCGGAACAGCACCGGCCTCTGTCAGACTACTGCAAACAGAGACTCCAGTCGCCACAGCACCGGTCGGTTCGTGGCCACTCACCGGCGTGTGGGACACAGCGACACGCCGCCGGGCGGGTTCGAAGCCCTTATTGGGCCGCTCGGCGACGTATTCTCCAAGAGTACCTATGTCGGACAAACCCGCCTCAATGTACCGGGACATCGACAAGCCCGCGTACACCCGACGCGAATACATCACAGGCATTCCCGGGTCAAAGATCGCACAGCACAAGATGGGCCGTAAACAGAAGGACGCCGACGATTACCCCGTCCAGATCAGCCTCATCGTCGAGGAGACAGTCCAGCTCCGTCACGGCTCGCTGGAGGCCTCCCGCCTGTCGGCCAACCGCCACATGATCAAGGAGCTCGGCGAAGATGGTGACTACAAGATGACCCTCCGGAAGTTCCCACACCAGGTCCTGCGCGAGAACAAGCAGGCGACCGGTGCCGGGGCCGACCGTGTCTCCGACGGGATGCGTGCTGCCTTCGGGAAGATCGTCGGTACCGCCGCCCGCGTTCAGGCCGGCGAACAGCTGTTCACCGCCTACTGCAACGTCGAAGACGCGGAACACGTCAAGGAAGCGTTCCGCCGCGCTTACAACAAAATCACGCCCTCTTGCCGCATCAAGGTCGAGCGGGGAGAGGAACTGCTGATCGCGTAAATCAGACAGCGGCGGTCGCTCTCCGTTCGGACAGCGGACCGGCCGTCTCGACTCCGTTTTCCGCGCCGCTCAAGTGCTGAGTGGCATCCCAGCCGCTGAGTAGTGGAACGTAGCTACGTTCTTGCCCCAAGTTACCGACACCCACAATACTCTTGCACCCATCCCGCGTACGTCTACAGATGGTACTCCGACTCACACTCCTGGCTCTCGGCGTTCTCGAACTGCTCCGGCCCCGGAAGGTCGTCGACTTCTGGATGAGGCTCGCAACGACAGGGGGCGACGACATAGACCTCCGCCCGTGGGTGTACAGTGTCGCCCGTGTCGAGGGCGCGCTCCTCGTGCTGTGGGTGCTTCGGCGGCGTCGCAGCGGTGAGTGACTCGGTAGGAAGCTGTGAAACGCTCCGCACACCACAGGCGACCGGTACTGCTGGCAGATGCTACTACGTATCGTCGGGCAACCGGACAGTCAACACCGGTGCGTCTGCTGTCCGGACGACCTTCTCGGTGACGCTCCCCAGCAGAAACCGGTCCAGACCACTCCGGCCGTGGGTTCCCATGACAATCATATCGATATCGGCAGTCTCGGCGTAGTCGATAATTTCCTCGTACGGATCGCCCATTCGGTGCTCGGCGACGACGGGCACACCGTGGTCAGCAATATTGTCGACCGTTTCGTCGATGACCTGCTCGGTCTGTTCCTGCAGCGATTCGATGGTCGTTGCTTCTGCCGCGGCACTCCCGAGATACGTCGAGTCGACGACAGAAAGCACGTGGATCGTGGAGTCGTGTGTCTCCGCCAGTTCGAGTGCGTGTGCGAGCGCTTCGTCCGCGCCGTCGCTCCCGTCCGTCGGGAAGAGGATATCGTTGTACACGCGTGACATGTTTTCCCCCCAGTATACTTAGTGTTTGTCTGATAATTTCTTCAATTAGTGTCTATTCCTCGATTATACACCGATACGCTGTGGTCAGCAGCGAGCAGTGCGCACTACGTGATGGAGCGGTCAGCGTGTATCGAAAGCAGCTGCGAGCGTGTTATATTTCTCCAAGACAACTGCACGCTATGCACAGGCTGGCCGTCGCCACGAACGCCGAGACCTTTGAGCGGATGCAGCAACCGCTCGCGGCCCGGGATATCGAGGTGGGCCACGTCGAAACGGCTGAGCGGACGCTCGCGCTGGACGAGCGTCCCTTCGGCGAATACGACGTGGGCTTCGTCTACCCGTCCCGAATCATGGAGGGGGCCGTCGCCGACGCCATGCTGGACGTGCCGTGGGTCAACGACCGCGAGGCTATCCTCCGCTCGCGGAACAAGGCCGACGTACTGGCACGCCTCGGGCGTGCGGACGTGCCTGTTCCCGAGACCGTCGTGGTGTCGAACCCGGCGAATGAAGCCGAGCTGACCGCGGCGTTCGAGCGGTTCGACCCGCCCGTGGTCGTGAAGCCGAACTCGACGACCCGCGGCGTCGGCGTGGCCAAGGCCCACGACCTGGATTCGTTTCTCGGCATCGTCGACTACCTCGATCTGGTCCACGACTATCGCGCGGTCGGCGACCAGTCGTTTCTCGTCCAGGAATACGTCGCCGACGCCACAGACTACCGCGTGATGGTCGTCGACGGCGAGTACGTCGGCGCGGTTGAGCGCCGCCTCCCCGAAGCGAGCCGCGAGCAGGGCCGGTGGAAGCACAACGTCCACCGTGGAGCCGAAGCCGAAGGGCAGGAACTGCCAGCGGCGCTACGAGAACTGGCTGAAGACGCGGCCGACGAGCTGGCGATTCCGTACCTCGGCGTCGACCTGCTGGTGACGGCGGACCGGGCGGTGGTCAACGAGACGAACGCCCGCCCGACAATCGACTCGGCGACGAAGTACGAGGACGGCTTCTGGGACGAACTCGCGGCATTGATACGGGAAACGGCGGCGCAGTAGCGACGCGAGTGCGCTGTTCTCGCGTGACAAAACAGACCGTGTGCTGTGCGCGCTACAGTTCGATGTCCGCGGAGTCCTCTTCGGGGTCGAAGGTGACTTCGAGGATACCGTTGTTGTACGTCGCGGCGGCGGAGTGCTCGTCGACGCGAGTCGGGAGAGTCAGTCGTTCGTGGTACTCGCGCTCCGGACTTTCGGCGTTGATCGTGAGAACAGTCCCGTCGCACTTGAGGTCGATTGCATCCTTGTCGACACCCGGAACGTCGGCGACGACCCGGATTTCCTCGTCGGTTTCGTGAACGTCGACGTGGAGGTCGGCCCCACCGCCACCGGTGTCCCGGTCGATGTGGACATCGCCTTCAGCCCCCATCATCTCGTCCATCATCCGCTCTATTTCCCGGAAGAACTCGTCGAACGGGTCGTCACTGTCATCGCGTCTCATTCCTATCGGTCAGTACGTCCGTCCGTTTCAAAAGCCTTCGGACGAATCTAGTATCTGCCAACAGATACTGTCGAGGGGACACCCTCAGTCGAGATGGCACCCTCACTATTAATCATTCGAGCCCGAACACGCATAAACAAACACAAATTTACAACAAATCCGAAAACACTTTACACTGACCGACTGCCTCTCTAGACACCAATGAGTGAGCCAGTTCGCGTCGGCCTCAACGGCTTCGGCCGTATCGGCCGCAACGTATTCCGCGCATCGTTACACAGCGACGACGTCGAGATTGTCGGCATCAACGACGTGATGGACGATTCGGAGATCGACTACTTCGCCCAGTACGACACCGTCATGGGCGAACTCGAAGGAGCCAGCGTCGACGACGGCGTCCTCACGGTCGACGGAACCGACTTCGAGGCGGGCGTCTTCCACGAAACCGACCCCACACAGCTCCCGTGGGACGACCTCGACGTTGACGTGGCCTTCGAAGCGACCGGCATCTTCCGCACCAAGGAGGACGCGAGTCAGCACCTCGATGCGGGTGCCGACAAGGTCCTCATCTCCGCGCCGCCGAAGGGCGACGAGCCGGTCAAGCAGCTCGTCTACGGCGTCAACCACGACGAGTACGACGGCGAGAAGGTCGTCTCGAACGCCTCCTGTACGACCAACTCCATCACACCGGTGGCGAAAGTGCTGGACGAGGAGTTCGGCATCAACGCCGGCCAGCTGACCACGGTCCACGCCTACACCGGCTCCCAGAACCTGATGGACGGCCCGAACGGCAAGCCCCGCCGCCGCCGCGCCGCCGCCGAGAACATCATCCCGACCTCCACCGGTGCCGCGCAGGCGGCCACCGAGGTTCTGCCCGAACTTGAGGGGAAACTCGACGGGATGGCTATCCGCGTCCCGGTGCCGAACGGCTCCATCACCGAGTTCGTCGTCGACCTCGACGACGACGTGACGGAGAGCGACGTCAACGCCGCCTTCGAAGAGGCCGCCGCCGGCGAACTCGAAGGCGTGCTTGGCGTCACGAGCGACGACGTCGTCTCCTCGGACATCCTCGGGGACCCGTACTCCACGCAGGTCGACCTGCAGTCGACGAACGTCGTCTCCGGAATGACGAAGATCCTCACCTGGTACGACAACGAGTACGGCTTCTCGAACCGGATGCTCGACGTGGCCGAGTACATCACCGAGTAAGCGCGGAAACGGTTTTCGGCGCTGGTAAGATTTATAATTATTATTCGCTAAGAATAAGGCACACATAGAGTCCAAACCAGCACCTGACCCCTGGTCGGCTCTGTGTGTCGACACAGGCCCGTTTTCACAGCCGGCGCGCCGTGTCCCGGCGTCGGCTGTGTACGGTGCCGGTGTCCCCACCCTCTCCGCCCCCATTTTTTACACTGGCAGCACGGCAAGTAGCGGCGGTGCTCCTCAAAAAGGCCGCTGCTGTTCGGACTCGGAAACCGTTAAGCGGTCGGCAGGTTTCCCTTTCAATGATGACTTTCCAGACGCTCGACGACCTCGACGACGGACAGCGCGTCCTCGTCCGACTCGATCTCAATTCACCGGTGGAGGACGGTGAAGTACAGGACAACCGGCGGTTCGAACGCCACGCCGAGACCATCAGCGAACTCGTCGACCGCGGGTTCGAGGTCGCAGTGCTGGCCCACCAGGGCCGCCCGGGCCGCGACGATTTCGTCTCGCTTTCCCAGCACGCCGACATCCTCGCCGACCACATCGACCACCCGGTCGAGTTCGTCGACGAGACCTACGGCCCGCAGGCGATTCACGACATCGCCGACCTCGATAGCGGCGACGTGCTCGTCCTCGAAAACACGCGGATGTGCGACGACGAACTCCCCGAGGAAGACCCCGAAGTGAAGGCCCAGACGGAGTTCGTCCAGACGCTCAAAGACGAGTTCGACGCCTACATCAACGACGCCTACTCGGCGGCCCACCGCTCGCACGCCTCGCTCGTGGGCTTCCCGCTCGTGATGGACGCCTACGCCGGCCGCGTGATGGAGACCGAGTACGAGGCAAACACCGCCATCGCCGAGAAGGAGTTCGACGGGCAGGTGACGATGGTCGTCGGCGGCACCAAAGCGACCGACGTCATCGACGTGATGACCCACCTAGACGAGACGGTCGACGACTTCCTGCTTGGCGGCATCGCGGGCGAACTGTTCCTGCGGGCCGCGGGCCGTCCGGTCGGCTACGACATCGACGACGCGAACCTCTACGACGAGCAGTGGGAGCAAAACAGCGAGAAAATCGAGTCTATGCTCGACGACCACCGCGACCAGATTACCCTCGCGGTCGACCTCGCCTACGAGGACGAGAACGGCGACCGCGCTGAACAGGCCGTCGACGACATCGAGGAGAAGACTGTCTCCTACCTCGACGTTGGCAGCGAGACGGTCATGGAGTACTCGCCGGTCATCCGCGACTCCGAGGCCGTCTTCGTGAAGGGAGCCCTGGGAATGTTCGAGGACGAGCGGTTCTCCGTCGGGACCGCTGGCGTGCTCGAAGCCATCGCCGAGACCGACTGCTTCTCCGTCGTCGGCGGCGGCGACACCTCACGAGCCATCGAGATGTACGGGATGGAAGAAGACGAGTTCGGCCACGTCTCTATCGCGGGCGGTGCGTACATCCGAGCGCTGACCGGCGCGGAGCTGGTCGGCGTCGAAGTGCTACAGCGTTAACTGCGGCCTTTCGTCTCGGCGTGTCGCAGATCCCAGTCTCCGAGTAGTTCGTCGGGCACCTCGACGAGGCGACCGGTTTCGGTCGGCTCGGTCCGGGCGTGGCGGGCAGTCCAATCGTGGTCAGCGTCGGGCGTGGCTGCCATACGCAGCGGTACCAGCGGCGTGAATAAATTCCTTCCGTCTAAGTAATGTAAATAATTACTCGATTCCGAGTCTATATTCCGTCTCCGAGAAGCGAAGTGCTTTCCGCCAGCCGCGACGTATCTGGAATATGTTCACCGGAATCGTCGAGACGACCGGCGAGGTGCAGGCGGTTATTGACGACGAGGGCGGGCGTCGGATGCGAATCGGCGCGCCGTTCGACGGACTTGACCACGGCCAGTCGATCAGCGTCAGCGGCGTCTGTCTCACCGTCGAGAAGGCGGTCGACGGCGAGTGGTTCGAGGTGTTTCTCGCTCAGGAGACGCTTGCCCGGACGTTTTTCGATGCCCTCAACGGTGGGGACCGAGTGAACCTTGAGCGGGCAATGCCCGCCGACGGGCGGTTCGACGGCCACATCGTGCAGGGCCACGTCGATACGACAGCCGAAATCGTCGGTATCGAACAGGAGGGGGAAGACTGGACGTTCACCTTCTCTCTCCCCGAAGCTCATCGGGACTACCTGGTTCAGAAAGGGTCGATAACGGTCGACGGCATCAGCCTGACCGTCGCCGACCGGCGCTCCGAGGAATTCGACGTGGCAATCATTCCGACGACGTACGCCGAGACGACGCTGTCGGAGAAGTCCGTCGGCGATCCGGTCCATCTGGAGGTCGACGTGGTCGCGAAATACGTCGAACAGCTTACTTAGGGGTCGAACTCGGTCTGCTCCGGATGAATCGTAGTCTCGTCCGGGTCCTCGTGCGCGCGGTTGTACGCCTGCCGATACGCGTGAATCTTCTTCAGCAACAGGAGGCCAAAGATGGAGTCGTACACGATGACGAAGCCGAAGAACGCGACGAGGAAGTCGACGTTGTATAGCGTGGCCGCGATGGCCGTCACTGGGCTGGCCAGCGTGTTGTAAACGGCGTGGATGAGCGAAGCGATGAGCAATCCTTTCAGGACGATGGGGCCGGCATCGTCCGGATTGAATTTCGCCAGGCCGAGATAGTAGCCGGCGAAGGCCGAGTAGATGACGTGGCCCGGCCCCGCGAGCGCTCTGACCGCAGTGATGTCGCTGCTAGCGGCGAGTAACTGTACTGTCCCGGCGGTCATTTCGGTGTTCTGCGTGATGTACAGCGCGTTCTCGATGGTCGCAAAGCCAAGACCGGCGATGGCGCCGTACACCGCGCCGTCAACGACGGCGTCGAAACGGGTGTCACGGAAGGCGTACAGGCGCACCGCCAGCAGCTTTACCGTCTCCTCGACAGGGCCGACGATGAGGAAGAAAAAGAACACCTGGCCGAGAAACGGTACCAGGCCGAACCCGGAGCCAATAGCCTGGACCGGTCTACCGAAAATACCGTTGAGCACGCCCGCGAAGCCGGCGAACAGCACGCCAAGGAGGAACGTCCCCACGAGCAGCGTCAACGGTTCCTGCGTGGTCACGTCGGCGTAGTAAATGTACGCCGCGAGACCGAGGGCCGGGACGGCGGAGAGGATGGCCATGCCGGCAAACAGCGGCTGGTCGCCGAGCGCGCCAAGGCTCCCGAACGCGACCTGCAAGAGGAGAATCGCGATAGCTGTGATAACGACGAGATACCGCAGCGTCCGTATGCCGATGTGATAGAGCCAGTGGGCGAACCGGTCCAGCGTCGACCGGGGCTCCCAAGTCGATATCTCATAGAGGTCTGCCGACCCGTCCGCGTTTACCTCGACCGGGTCCTGCCGTCGCTTTCCCATGTGCCACGTCTACAGTCCGTCTCACCTAACCGTTTGGTTCGGTTATAGCCGAGCGAGCACCGGGCGGCGGTATGCCTGATACTGTGTGCAGTCAGGACAGTCCCCGCCAGAGCGGACACTTGCAGGAGACGAGAGGCTTTTCGCACGGGGCCACCAACAGGGAGACATGACACTACGCGCGGGTGTACTCGCGGTTCAGGGCGATGTCTCTGAACACGGGGACGCAATCGAGCGGGCAGCAGCGGCCCACGACCGGACTGCGGAGGTCGTCGAAATACGCGAAGCAGGGCTGGTCCCGGACTGCGATGTCCTGTTGCTACCGGGCGGGGAATCGACCACGATTTCGCGGCTTATCCACCGAGAGGGCATCGCAGAAGAGATCGAGTCACACGTCGACGCCGGCAAGCCGGTGCTGGCGACGTGTGCCGGGCTCATCGTCAGCGCGACCGACGCACAGGACGACCGCGTCGACACGCTGAACGTCATCGACGTCTCGGTCGAACGCAACGCATTCGGGCGACAGAAAGACAGCTTCGAAGCGCCACTTGACGTGACCGGGCTCGATGAGGCGTTCCCGGCGGTGTTCATCCGCGCACCGGTCATCGACTACGTGGGCGAGGACGTCGAAGTGCTGGCGGCGTGGGACGACCGCCCGGTCGCGGTCCGTGACGGGCCGGTCGTCGGCACGTCGTTCCATCCCGAACTGACTGAGGACCCGCGCATTCACGACCTGGCCTTTTTCGACTCCGTAGAGTCGTAGCGACGGCCTGAAGGCCCCGCTGGCCGAACAGCGGCTATGAGCGACGACACCATCAACGTTATCGACGAACTGTTCGCTGTCATCGAGGACCGCAAGGCGAACCTTCCCGAAGACTCCTATACGGCGTCGCTGTTTACCCACGAGAAGGGCGAAAACGCCGTGCTGGAGAAGCTCGGTGAAGAGACGACCGAACTCATTCTGGCGGCCAAAGACGACGACCGCGAGGAGTTGGCCCACGAATCAGCCGACATCGTCTATCACCTGCTCGTCCTGCTGTCGATGAAGGAGATGGATGTCGACGACTTGCGGGCGGAGCTGGCGAAGCGACGGTAAATTCCGCTCGTCAGGTTCAGGGCACGACAGATTGACACCGACACGGTGCATATCGAAGCCCATGGGTCATGTGGCGTCGGGCGTTACAGTCCTCTGTGTCGACGACGAACCATCGTACGCCGACCTTATCGCGACACATCTCGAACGCAAGGACACAGCGATCGATGCAACCGGCGTCACGAGTGCGACAGACGGGCTGTCGTATCTGGACGAGCACGATGTGGACTGCATCGTCAGTGACTACGACATGCCTGGTATCGACGGGCTAGAGTTCCTGGAGACGGTCCGCGCCAGAGACCCGGATATGCCGTTCTTGTTATTTACCAGTCAGGGGAGCGAGTCACTCGCAAGCGAGGCAGTCACGGCCGGCGTCACCGACTACATTCAAAAAACGCACGGGTCACAGCAGTACGCCGTCCTCGCACATCGAATCCGAAACGCCGTCGAGCGCGTCAGAGCGAAAGCAACGGCTGACGCCGCACAGGAACGGACAAAACGAATTCTCGACGCGACAAGCGATTCGGTCCTCATCAGCGTGGCCGACACTGTCGTGTACGCGAACCCGGCGGCGGTGGATCTGTTCGGCGCGGCCAACAGCGATGACCTCTGTGGCCGGCCACTGACTGGCCTCGTCGAGCCGACGACGGACGGCGGGACCGATACCGTCGAGCACGTTGTCAGGGACGACCAGACGGCCGGTTACGTCGAGCAGACGATACGGACACTGGCCGGCAACACCATCCGGGCCAGCGTCACAGCGTGTGACGTGACCTGGGACAGCGAAGACGGTACGGTGTCGGTCATCAGCGACCGAAGCGATATCGACGAGCGCGAGCATCGACTCGAAGCGCTACACGAGGCCACGCGACAGTTGATGGCCGCGGAAGTCCGCAACGAAGTCGCCGGCATCGGCGTCAACGCCGCTGCAGATATCATCGGACTCGACGCGAATGCTGTCCACCTCATCAACGACGATGGAGAGTTAGAGCCCGTCGCCGCGACCGCGGCGGCCCGGGAGCTAGTCGGTGATATTCCGACGTTGAGGCCGAGTGACAGCATCGCCTGGCGGGTGTACGAGAGCGGTGAGGCAACCGCAGTTCCCGACGTGCGGCTGGATTCGGACGTGCAGAACCCCGAGACGCCGATACGAAGCGAACTGTATCTACCACTAGGGAAACACGGCATTCTCATCGCCGCGTCGGCGACTGTCGACGCCTTCAACGAGGCAGACATCGTCGCTGGGCGAATCCTCGCGGCGAACATGGAGGTGGCCCTCGCCGCCGTTGAGCGCGACAGACAGCTCCGTAACCGCGAGCAGGAACTGTCGACGCAAAACGACCGGCTGGAACAGTTCGCGACAGTCGTCAGCCACGACCTCCGTAACCCCCTGAACGTCGCTATCGGGCGGCTGGAGGCGGTAAAAGAGGAGCACGACGACGAAAACATCGCTGCGATAGAGCAGGCACTCGACCGGATGCAGACGCTGATAGACGACCTGCTGTTGCTGGCCCGGACTGGCGACAGCGTCGCTGAAATGGAAACGGTCGCACTGGCGACGGCAGTCACTGACTGCTGGGAGGTCGTCGATACCGGTGACGCGGCGCTGGTGGTCGACACTGACCGCAAGATACAGGCAGACATGACGCGGCTCAAACAGTTGCTGGAGAACCTGATCCGAAACGCCGTTGAGCACAGCGCTACGGACAGTCAGCTACAGTCTGAGGGTGCTGACAGACACGGCAGTCCGGCCGTAACCATAACCGTTACCGAGATTCCGGACGGGTTCGCCGTCTCAGACGACGGCCCGGGAGTTCCCGAATCCGACCGGGAGACAGTGTTCGAAAGCGGCTACTCGACGACGACTGACGGCACCGGGTTCGGACTCTCAATAGTATCACAGATCGCCGCTGCCCACGACTGGACGGTCACACTCACTGAGAGCGATACCGGCGGCGCACGCTTCGAGTTTACCGGCGTCGACGTGATAGCGGGAGAATAAGGCGCTCAGTCGTCGTCGCGGCGCTACTCCTCGATGGGGGCGAATCGGTGCCGGACGACCTCGCTGTCGTCGTCCCACTCGAAACTGCCGTGGACTTTCTTCATGCGCTCCTTGTACGCGTCGAGGTCCTCCGACCCCTCACGCTGTGCGTCCTCGTCGGTCATGTCGCCCAGTGTCCGGTGGGTTACGTCTGTTACCTCGAATTCGGTGCCGTCTATCTCGAAGGTGTCACCCTCGTCAGCGTACTGGTGGCCACGGTGCATCTGGGTGACTCGCCCCTCGGCAGCCATCTGCTGGACGTGGTCGTTGGGGAGAATCTCGCCGGCGTCAATCTGTGCCATATCAGAACTGTGTCCGGGACGCTGAAAAGCGTGACTCGCAACAGTTTGGGCGCGATTGAACGCGCTTTTACGCTCCGGCCGTCAACAGAACCTATGAGCCATCCCTTCGAGGGTCTGCCGACGACGCCCACTGCCGAGGAGCTCGTGGACAAAGCCTTCTCGCGGGCGTCACGCGCCGGCGGGGCCAAGGACGGGAACGAAGCCCAGCAATCGATGCTGATGACGGCGTCGAACATCGCCTCCGACAACATGGAGAACGTGGTGACCGCGTGGCCGACGATTGACGACCTCGATCCCTTCTACGTCGAACTCGCCGACGCTGTCGTCGGCGAAGCCTACCCCGCGGACGACGACCCCGGTATCGACGCGCTGAAACAGCACCTGTCTGAAATCTCGTGGGCCGCCGACAAAGTCGTCGAGATCCGCCAGGAGTACGAGAGCCGCGTCGCCCGCGGCGACATCGACACCGCCCGGAAGCTCCGCAAGCAGGCCTTCGCCCGCATTGCCGACGTGGTCGAGGAGGTCGAGGACGACCTCGCCGCCGTCTCGACCGCCCATAACGCCCTGAAAGGCATCCCCGACATCCGCCCGGACGAGCCGGCCATCGTCGTCGCCGGCTACCCCAACGTCGGCAAGTCGTCGTTCGTCAACCGCGTCACGCGGGCCGACAACAAGATCGCCTCGTATCCGTTCACGACGACGCAGATCCGCGTCGGCCACTTCGAAGACCAGCGCATCCGCTACCAGCTCGTGGACACCCCCGGCCTGCTCGACCGCCCGCCGGAGGACCGCAACGAAATCGAGTCACAGGCCGTGAGCGCGCTCGAACACCTCGCCGACGCGGTCCTCGTGTTTATCGACCCAAGTGGCGAGTGTGGCTATCCGCTCGCGGACCAGCTTGAACTCCGAAACGCCATCGAAGCACGCTTCGACGTGCCCGTGCTGACCATCTCGAACAAGAGCGACCTCTCAACAGACGTAGAGGCCGACCACTACATGAGCGTCACCGAAGGCGACAACGTCGACGGCGTGTTGCAGGCCGCTATTGACGCGGTGGATTACGAACTCGAACTGCCGTTTGACGAGTAGCGAGACATAGCGAGACGCCAACCAACGGGAGGCGTCTCGAAGACTCCGAGCGAGGAGCGCGGTGACCCGCGGGGATTGCGGTCACCAACGAGAGGGGTCTCGAAAGCACCGAATGGGGAGCGGAGTCGCGAGAAAGACGTCTTAGTTTAGCTCGTAGGTGACACTGACAGAGGCGTCGACAGTGACATCGCCGGGCTGGATGCTCGTCCGCCCGCCGGCGTCGGCGGCCATCGCTTCCGCGTACACAACGGGCCGGCCGTGGTTGCTGGTCTGAATCGTGACCGCGTCACCGACGGATCGATCCTCCGCAGCGGCGACGACTTCGGCGTCCGTCCGGGCGTTATCCATGGCGGTCGTCAGGGCCTCTTCGCGAGCATCCTGTCTCGTCTCCTCGCTCAGTGAGTAGCGGACACCCTCGACGCGGTCCGCGCCGGCGTCGACTGCGGCATCAATGAGCGTCCCGGCAGTCGAAACGTTGCTCGTTTCCGCTTCGACAGTGTGAATCGCTACGTAACCGACCTGTTCGCGTCCTTCTCGACGCTGCTCGTATTCGGGGCGGATCTGGAACCGCGAGGAAGTCACGTCTGCGCCCTCTCCTTCAAGAGCCGACACGATGGCGTCAGCATCGCCGCTGAGGTTGTTTCGCGCCGCTTCGGCGGTCTCACCGCGACCCACTGCGGCGACGGTGACAGTTGCACGGTCGGGCGTGCGTTCGACGGTCGCGTCGGCGCTGACGCTCACGGTCGAATTCGTCGACGGCGCGACGGTCCCGGTGTCCGCGAGTGCGAACCCGACGCCGCCGGTAATGAGCAGTGCCAGCACGCCAGCGATTGCGAGTGGTCGTGATACCATACCGTCTCCGACACACCCAGCGGTATTTATATCGTCGAACGCTCAAAGTCGGTTTTGAGCGTCAGCTGTTCCGTTCGACAGTGACGTAGTGAACTTCCGTCGCAACGTCTCGACCGGCCGCGTTGTCAGCCACAGTATCGAGCTGGTCGGCAAGCAGTGGCTGCTCCGCGTCCGGCGGCAGACCGACAGTGACGACGACGCGGCGCGGCTGTTGGAATATCGCGGTGTTCGTCGACTTGACTTCGACCGACAGGACACTCGCCGGCGGGTCGACGCTTGCTTCAATGCCCTCGCGGATGTCCGACTCCGTCGTCGCTCGCTGGTAGGAGTCCAGCGTCACACCGCCCAGAAACGCTGACAGGACGAGTATTGAGACGACGAGGACGCCGATTCGTTTGACAGTCGCCGACCGCGCGTTGCTCTCCTGAAACCAGTGTTCGGGGCGGTACCCCTGATACCAGAGTCCGACGAGCACCGCGAGGTTGATAGAGAGGACGTTTACCAGCAGCAATACGGCAGATCCGAGACTGACGAGCGGCTGGCCCCACGCGATGCCGATGCCGATCGTGGCCGCCGGTGGAATGAGTGCGACGGCGATCATGACGCCCACCAGTGCCGTCGAGACGCCGCTGGTGAGACTGACGACGCCGGCCGCGCCAGCGCCGAGTGCGACGATCAGCGAGAGGAAGTCGGGGGCGACCCGCTCGCGTATCTGCCCGACAGAGGTCACGTCAGCGAGCGGCGGGATGACGTTGGCATGCCGGACGAGCAGGGCGAAGACAGTCGCGCTTGCCACGGCGAGTCCGAGCCCGATGGCCTGAAGTTTGACCCCCTGTGCGAACATCTCGTGGTCGTCGACGACGGTGCCGACGTTGGCGGTCATCGCCGGGCCGATGAGCGGTGCGATGACCATCGAACCCACGACGACGGCCGGAGAGTCGAGCAGCAACCCCGCGGTCGCAATAATCGCGCTGATGACCGTCATCAGCGCGTAGTTCGACATCGAGGGCGCGAGGTCGTTTGCTTTCGAGGTGAGCTCCTCCCGCGCGATGCGGTCCTCGTCTTCTTCCTCGGCGTACTTCTCCTCTAGCTCGTCGAACTGGCTGGAGATGACGGTGTTCGCATCCACGACGACTGTGTAGCCGTCGTCGTTGATACCAACGTCCCGCAACTCTTCGAGAACTGGTTCGAGTGCGTTGGTTGGGACTGGAAAGGTGACGACAGCGGTGAACTCCCGCCCACTCATCTCTTCGGTGAGCACGTAATCGATGCCCTCCTCGGCCAACACGCCCAGAACGGCGTCGCGCTTCCCTGTGGGAATCAGTATCTGTACCAGCCGCACGGCTCCGGGTGGGACCCCTGACACCAAAAAGCCAGCTAGTCAGCCGGTCCAGGTTCAGCGACGGATGAAGGGACGATTGTGAATTCCGGAACCGTCGGTCCGCCCAAAACGAACGCGTTTTTCCCCGCTGACGGAGTACACGAGGTATGTTCGAGTCACGACCGGACCGGGACACCGAGGTGATACTCGTCGGCCGGTCAAACGTCGGGAAATCGACGTTGATGCGCGAAATAACGGGCCACACGTTCGATACGGGCCAGCGACCCGGCGTCACCCGTTCACCCAACCACTTCGACTGGGCCAGCGCCGATTTCGTTGTCAGCGATCTTCCCGGTTTCGGGTACATGAAAGGCGTTCCAGAAGACGTCCGCGAAGAAATCAAGACCGACGTGGTCCAGTACGTCGAGCGACATGCCGAACAGATTCTCGTCGGTATCCTCGTCGTCGACGGCAAATCGGTCATCGACATCATCGACCGCCATTCCGGCCCCGACGAAATCCCACACGACGTGGAGATGTTTCACTTCCTCCGAGAGATTGGCGTCGAACCGGTCGTCGCAGTCAACAAAATGGACAAGGTTGACGACAAGGATGAGCGCCTGAACGAGCTCTGTGACCGACTCGGACTCCATCCACCATGGCAACAGTGGCAGGAGACTATCGCACCGATAACTGCGAAGCGCGGCGCCATCGAGCCCCTGAACGAGGCTGTCCGGCACCACCTTCACGACGCCCAGCGTGACGAGCTGTTCCAGTTCTTCTGAACAGCGTTGTTCGGGTTCAGGTCACTAGCAATCAGTGCTTAATTTGCACCCTCGTCGGAGTTGTGCTGGCAAATATAGTATGTGGATTACCGAACGCGCGGAGCGTGTATGGACTCGCCGGGATTTGAACCCGGGGCCTCTTCCTTGCGAAGGAAGCGATCTGCCACTGATCTACGAGCCCGCGTAGTCTGCCACTCGAACGCGGAGTTATAAAAACCCTGCGCGTGAGAGCGGCCTTCGATAGCGATTCACACTGTCCCGGCCAGCGGTTCGGACGGGTGACACACCGACGCTGTCGCGAAGCGACAGCCCCCGGAAGGGGTCAGTCCTCGAGGACGATCTCGATGGAGACGTCGTTGGGAACCTGGATGCGCATCAGCTGGCGCAGTGCCCGTTCGTCGGCGTCGATATCGATGAGCCGCTTGTGGACGCGCATCTCCCAGTGTTCCCACGTCGCAGTCCCCTCACCGTCGGGGGACTTGCGGGTGGGAACCTCAAGCGTCTTGGTGGGGAGTGGGACCGGACCGGAGAGTTCGACGCCGGTCTTGTTCGCGATCTCCCGCACGTCGGCGCAGATGTCGTCGAGGTCCTCGGGGCTTGTGCCCGCGAGCCGAACGCGTGCCTGCTGGGACATGCGTTATCGCTCGTTGACGCTGAGGACTTTGCCGGCGGCGATGGTCTGCCCCATGTCGCGGATAGCGAACGAACCGAGCTCCGGAATTTCGGAGGACGGCTCGATGCTGAGCGGCTTCTGTGGGCGGACCGTCACGACGGCAGCGTCCCCGTTCTGGATGAAGTCGGGGTTCTCCTCGGCAACCTCGCCGGAGGACGGGTCGATCTTCTTGTCGATGGACTCGACAGTACAGGCGACCTGTGCCGTGTGGGCGTGGAAGACCGGGGTGTACCCTTCCGTGATGACGCTCGGGTGCTGCATCACGACGATCTGGGCCTGGAAGGTCTCGGCGACCGATGGCGGGTCGTCGGCCGGACCACAGACGTCACCGCGTCGAATGTCGTCCTTGCCGACGCCGCGGACGTTGAACCCGACGTTGTCACCGGGCTCGGCCTTCGGGACTTCCTCGTGGTGCATCTCGACGGTCTTGACTTCGCCGGAGACGTCGGACGGCTGGAAGCTGACGTTGTCGCCCGTGTTCAGGATACCCGTCTCGACACGGCCAACCGGGACCGTACCGATACCGGAGATGGTGTAGACGTCCTGAATCGGCAGTCGGAGCGGCGCGTCCGTCGGCGGCTCCGGTGCCGGCAGTTCGTTGAGCGCTTCGAGCAGGATTTCGCCGTCGTACCAGCCAGTGTGCTCGGACTCGTCGGCGATGTTGTCGCCTTCGAACGCGGAGACCGGAATGAACTTGGCGTTCTCGGAGTCGAAGCGGACCTGAGTGAGGAGGTCCTTGACCTCTTCGACGACCTGCTTGTACTCGGACTCGCCGTAGTCGACGAGGTCCATCTTGTTGACGGCAACGATGAGTTCACCGATGCCCAGGGTGCGGGCCAGGAACACGTGCTCCTGAGTCTGCGGCTGAACGCCGTCGTCGGCGGCGACGACCAGGACGGCGTTGTCGGCCTGGGACGCGCCGGTAATCATGTTCTTCACGAAGTCGCGGTGCCCGGGACAATCCACGATGGTGAAGTCGTAGGCGTCGGTGCTGAACTCCTGGTGGGCGATGTCGATGGTGACACCACGCTCACGCTCTTCGGCGAGGTTGTCCATGACGTAGGCGAACTCGAAGCCGCCCTTGCCTTTCTCCTCGGCTTCTTCCTTGTGCTGTTCGATGACGTGCTCCGGTACCGATCCTGTCTCGTACAGGAGTCGGCCGACGAGCGTGCTCTTCCCGTGGTCGACGTGGCCGATGATGGCCAGGTTCTGGTGTTGTTCGTCGCTCATTGTTATCTCTCACGCGCAGAGGCGCTGTATCGGGTTTATTAGCTGGTGGTTCATAAAACGATTTCGAAAGCGTGTAAGCGTCAGGCCGTCGCTTTCTTGCGATTCGGCACGCCATGGCATGGTAGTGTGGCACCCGATATCTTGGTCAGGAAGACGCTGATACCGACAGTCACAGCCAGGATAGTGTTGTTTCGAGTGACAAACAGACGGGTGGCTGTGACAGACAGTGAATACGGAAACGGTGTGGCTGCGGTAGAAACCTTGCTGTCCCGTTATAGTCGACCGATATCTGCGAGTACCGCGCTCGCCGTCTCTGGGCCGCCGGCACCGCGACCAGAGATGTTGAGCTGGCCGGCGTGTTCGGTCTCCAGTTGGGCGATGTTCCGGGTCCCGGAGACGGCAAGCGGCGCGTTGTCCGGAACGAGTCGCGGGCCGACACGGACAGACCCCTCGACGACCTCGGCGACGAGTCGGACGGTCCGGCCGTCCGCCCGGGCGAGTTCGAGGGCGCTGCCGGAGATGTCCTGAATTCCTTCTACCGCAGCGTCATCGAGCGTGTACTCCGTCTCGTCGTCAGCGAGGACGTTCGCGATGATGACACCTTTCAGCGCTGCGTCGGTCCCGTCCACGTCAAAGGTCGGGTCGGCTTCGGCGACGCCCAGGTCCTGTGCTTCCGCGAGGACGTGTTCGTAATCCAGCCCTTCGGTCGCCATCCGCGAGAGGATGAAGTTCGCGGTGCCGTTGAGCACCCCGCGGACGGCGGTGATATGGCTCGGGTCGAAGTCGTTGATAGTCGAGAGGACCGGCATCGCGCCACCGACGGTGGCCTCAAACAGCACGGACCCCTCGCTTTCCCGTTCCAGCGCGCGAACGTCCGCGTATCGTTCGGCGACCGGGCCTTTGTTCGCCAGCACGGCGTGGCGGTCACGTTCGAGTGCGGCCCGCACGTGGCCGAATCCCGGCTCAGCGTCGCCAAGCGTTGTCGGCGTCGCCTCGACGAGCACGTCGTACTCGGCCGAGAGCGCGGCCTCAGGTGCGTCGGTTCCAACGACGCCGTCGGCCCGCTTCCGGTCGAGCGCTTCAGCAGTGTCGATACCGGTGCTGTCGATGACGGCGCTGCTGGAATCAGCGAAGGCAGTGACGGAGTGGCCGTGGTCGGCCGCCAGTTCGACGACAGCGGAGCCGACTGCACCGGCCCCGATAACGGCGAGTCTCATGCCTCACCTCCCGCAGCGAGTGGCTCAATGACGTGGAGTCCCTTCTCGTTTGCGACAGCACGAATAGCGGACATCGTCTCGTTGACCGCCCCTTCCTCCGTTGCCAGTCGGATGCGAGCACTGGAAGCATCGTCCGTGCCCTCCGGTGCCGACAGCGAGAGGTCGGTTACGGTCGCGTCCGTGGATTCGTGAATCCGCGAGAGCGTGTCAGAGAGATCAGTGTTGACGAGGTGGCCGGTGAGAATGATCGTCAACGCCTCGCTGTACTGCTCTGCCCCGGCCTGGATGACGTTGATGCCCGCGTCCCGGAGTGCGTCGACGATCCCGTCGAACCGTTCGGGGGTCGCCTCCAGGTCGACCTCCACGGGGATGTGGCCCCGCGGGGTCACGTTCCCCCGCTCGTGGAAGATAGAGAGGAGGTTCCCGCCGTTGTTGGCGATGGGCTCGAGCGCCCGCAGCAGTTCGCCCGGTTCGTCGACCAGTTCCAGCCGAACTGTGTAGGACCGTACCTCGTCGGTCGAGTCGCTCATCGCCCGCTCACCTCCTGGATGTCTCGGCTCATTGTGGATGACTCAGCAGGGGCACGTATAAGAAACCGTTCGTTTGGTCTCACGGGAGATAGCGGTCATACAGGTCATCGATCCACTCGTTGTACGCCTCGCCGCGGGTCGATCCCCAGGGATTGCGAGAGAAGTAGTACATCGCCGCGAACATCCCCGCGAGCGTCAGTGCCAGCCCCGTCGGCAGGACGTAACTCCAGATGAACGTTGACGTGCCGGCGATGACAGCAGCGACGAGGAGGTCCACAATTTGATGCAGCCGGTCGCTCATACCCTGCCGTTCGGTGCCGGGCGACCTAAGCGTGGGGCCTCGACGTGACAGGTGCTGACAGGGGAACGCTACGTTTTTTGCGCGATGGCGAAGCATGTCGTACGTGTACGCCCTCCAGTCACCTCCGATAGCGGTAGGTACGGCGGTGGTCCTCGCCGTCATCCTCGCCATCGCCGGCCTCGCCCTCGGCGCACTCGGTAGCGCAGTCGTACAGCGGCTCTCGAACCCTGTCGCCAGGTACCGGCAGTTGTACCTCGGGGTCCTGCTCCCGTTCGCCCTGCTGTCGTACGTCCTCTTTCGGCTACTCGGATTCGGCTACGCAGTGGTCGGCGGCGGGGGCGGAACGGTCGGAACACTGCTGGCGATGTTCGCGGAACTACTCGTCGCCGGCGGTATCGGACTCGCCGCCTATGCGCCGACCGTTCGGGGCGTCCGCAGGGTCCGTGACATCAACCTCTCGACCGGCCGGGCGCTCGTCCGGATGGGGCGGTACGTCTTCGGGCTGTCGGTTTTCGTGACGGTCGTCATCGCGCCGCTGGAAACCGGTCTGTCGCCGGTCGTCCTGCTGGCCGTCGTCGCCGCGCTCATCGTCGCTGTGCAGGCCGCAGCTCCCTGGATTATTCCGATAGTTCGGACGGCCCGGACGCCGGACGAATCGACCGAAGCGACGCTGAATCGGCTCGGGGAGCGCACGGGACTGACCGTCCGTGACATCCGGATACTCGACACCGACCGCGAGGGGACGGCGAACGCGACCGTCCGCGGCGTCCCCGGATACCGCCGCCTGTTCGTGACGAGCACGTTCCTCGACGCGCTCGACGACGAGACGGCGACGGCCCTGCTCGCGGTCCAGGCCGGGCGACAGCAGGCCCGAGTGCTGGCCCGAGTCGTCGGCGGCCTGCTGCTCGCACTGGTCCCGCTGTTCGTGGCGCTGGCCGATATCGGCCCGTTGTGGCCGCTTGCCGGCGTGAGCCTCGGCCTCGCCCTGGGCAGCCTGTGGGCCACGCGCCGCGGCGTCCGGGCAGCCGACGACTACGCGGCCGACCGCTTCGGCCCGGACGCTGTCGCCGACGCACTCGAACGGTACGCCGCCGTCCACGACATGGAGCCATCGAGGCGACGGTTCGCCAACCCGTTCTCGAAGTCGCCGCCGCTGGGGAACCGAATCGACCGCCTGCGAGCACGGGCGGGAGAATGAGCGCAATGCTGTTACGGAGCAGAGACAAACGCGGACACGCATACCGCGCGCCGTTGGCGCGCGGTTTCCCCGGACGCGAACGGAGTGAGCGTCTGGCCTTTTTCGCCACCGGGAGAGCAGAGCTCTCCCGAGCCTTGCTTCGCTTCGCTCAGCAAGACCACGTTTTTCAAGGAGTGGTTCGAGCGCGCTCGGAGAGCGCGACTCGAACCCGACGCAGAAAAAGGTGGTCTAGAAGTAGTCGATAGCCGGGTTCAGTTCCTGCTTCATGCCCTTGCGCTCTCGGATTTCGCTGATCTTGTCAGGCTGGAGGTTGTCGGCAAGGACCTGGAAGCCGGCGTTCTCGGTGTTCCAGGAGGCACGGCCCTCGGTGGCCGAGCGGATGTCGGAGGAGAACCCGATCATCTCGTCGACGGGCGCGACGCCCTCGACGACCATCAGGTCGCCTTCCTGGTACATGTCGTCGACGCGGCCACGTCGGCCCTGAATCTCGCCGCTCGCAGCGCCCATGTGGTCGTTTGGCACGTCGATACGGACCTGCTGAATCGGCTCCAGCAGCTTAATCTGCGCGTCGATGAGCGCGTTGTGGACTGCCTCGCGGACGGCCGGGATGACTTGGGCCGGACCGCGGTGGATGGCGTCCTCGTGGAGTCGGGCGTCGTGGAGACGGAGCAAGGAGCCCTGGACCGGCTCGGACGCGAGCGGGCCGTCGTCGAGCGCTTCTTCGAGGCCCTCGATGACGAGCTCCATCGTCTCGTTGAGGTGCTGGATACCCTTCGTCTCGTCGAGGAGGATGTTGGTCCCGTGGATGTGCTCGATGTTCTGGGAGTCGTCCTTGTCCATGCCGGCCTCCTGCAGCGCTTCACGGCGCTCCAGTTCGGGCATGTCCATCGACGCTTCGCCCATCTTGATCGTCTCGACGATATCGTCGCCGAGCGGCTCGACGGAGATGTAGAAGCGGTTGTGGCGGTTCGGCGAGATGCCCTCGACCTCGCGGCTCTCGCCCTGCGGGGCCTCGCGGTAGACGACAATCGGCTCACCAGTGTTGATCGGGATGCCCTGGTTGCGCTCGATACGCTGGCCGATGACTTCCAGGTGGAGTTCACCCTGCCCGGAGATGAGGTGCTCGCCGGTGTCCTCGTTAATTTCGACCTGGATGGTCGGGTCTTCCTTGGCGACCTGCTGGAGCGTCTCGATGAGCTTCGGCAGGTCGTCCATGTTCTGTGCCTCGACGGACTTTGTGATAACTGGCTCCGAGATGTGCTCGATAGACTCGAAGGGGGTCATCTCGACGCTGGAGACCGTGGAGCCGGCGATGGCGTCCTTGAGCCCCGTGACAGCGGCGATGTTACCAGCGGGAACGCGTTCGACCTCCTCGCGCTCGCCACCCATGTAGATGCCGACGCTCTGGATGCGGTTCTTGCCCGCGGTCCCGGAGACGTACAGCTCCTGGCCCTTCTCCAGCGTGCCGGAGAAGACACGGCCGGCGGCAATCTCGCCAGCGTGAGGATCGACACCGATGTCAGTGACCATCAGGACGACTTCGCCGTCCTCGTTGACCAGCCGCATGTCCTCGGCGAGTTCGGACTCGGCGTCGCCGCGCCAGATACGCGGGACACGGCGGGGCTGGGCGTCGACGGGGTTCGGGAAGTGCTCACACACCATGTCCAGAACCACGTCAGACAGCGGCGTACGCTCGTGGAGTTCCTGGCGCTTGTCGTTGCGCTCAAGTTCCATGATTTCGCCGAAGTCCATGCCGGTCCGCTGCATCGACGGCATCGAGACACCCCACTTGTACAGCGCGGAGCCGAAGCCGACGGTCCCTTCCTCGACGGAGACTGTCCAGTCCTCGATGTCGTCCATCTCCTCGGTCATGCCGCGGATGAGGTCGTTGACGTCCTGGATGACCGCGAGCAGGCGCTCCTGCATCTCTTCGGGGCCTTCCTGGAGCTCGGAGATGAGGCGGTCGACCTTGTTGATGAACAGCGTCGGCTTGACGCCCTCGCGGAGCGCCTGCCGGAGCACCGTCTCGGTCTGTGGCATCGCGCCCTCGACGGCGTCGACGACCACCAGCGCGCCGTCGACGGCACGCATCGCGCGGGTCACGTCGCCACCGAAGTCGACGTGGCCGGGGGTGTCGATGAGGTTGATGAGGTGGTTCTGGTCCTCGTACTCGTGGGTCATCGAAACGTTGGCCGCGTCGATGGTGATCCCGCGTTCCTGTTCGTCTTCCTCGGTGTCCATCGCCAGCTGTTCGCCGGCGGTGTCGTCGGAAATCATGCCGGCACCGGCCAGCAGATTGTCCGTCAGCGTCGTCTTTCCGTGATCGACGTGAGCAGCGATGGCGATGTTCCGGATGTGCTCCGGGTCGTCCATCAGTGTCTCACATTCTTGGACGATTTTCTTACGTCGGCCCATTATACAGCTTTCTATCAACAGCAGGGTCAAAAGGATAGTGTTTCACTACGGCCGTGACCGGTCGAAATCCGGCCGTTCGCGTGGCATGGTCTGGCATTCCGCTCGGCCGGTAGTCGGGAGCGTATGCTCTGCGATTATAATTATTTGCATACGGATGAGTAATGATTGCAAAGGTATTAGCGCCAGCCAGCGGACGGGAGCGTATGACTCGGCGTCCACACCTCGACACGATCGCAGTCGGTACCGAGACGGCGTCAGCAGCGGGGGATGTCACGCTCCCGATACACCTCTCTTCGACCTACGAACTGGCCGGCCTCGACACGGACCTGTCTCTAGAGGACATCGACCCCGGTAACGGAGAGTTCCTCTACTCGCGGCTGTCAAACCCGACCCGACACGGCCTCGAACAGGAGTTGGCCGCGCTCGAAGGCGGGGAACGGGCCTATGCCTTCAGCTCTGGGACGGCGGCCGTTGCAACAGCGGTGCTCTCACTGGTCGAACCGGGCGACCACGTCGTTGCATTTGACGACCTGTACGCGGGCACGCGACGGATGTTCGAAACGCTGTTCCGGGACCAGCTTGGCGTTGACGTGGAGTTCGTCGACGCGACTGATGCCGACGCTGTCGCGGCCGCAATGACGCCGGAAACGGAGTTAGTCTGGGTCGAGACCCCGACGAACCCGCGTATCAAGCTGTGTGACATCGACGCGATTGCGGCCGTCGCCGCCGACTACGACGCGACGGTCGGCGTCGACAACACCTTCGCGAGTCCGTACTTCCAGCAGCCGCTGTCGCTCGGTGCGGACCTCGTGGTCCACAGCACAACGAAGTACCTCAACGGCCACAGCGATGCCGTCGGCGGCGCGCTGATTACCGACGACCCCGAGGTGGCCGAACGAGTGGAGTTCCGCCAGCAGATTGCACTCGGGAACATGCTCGCCCCGTTCGACAGCTATCTCGTCTCGCGAGGAATCAAGACGCTGGGCGTCCGAATGGCTCGTCACGAGAGCAATGCCATGTCCCTCGCGCAGTACCTTGACGACCACGAGCGCGTCGAAACGGTCCAGTATCCCGGACTTGAGAGTCACCCACAGCATGAACTGGCTCGCGAGCAGATGCAGGGCTTTGGCGGCGTACTCTCGTTCGAACTGGCCGGAGATATGGCCGACGCCAAGCGCTTTCTCGAAGCATTAGAGACGGTGACGCTGGCAGTCAGCCTCGGCGGCGTCGAGAGCCTGGCGGAACTTCCGGCGGCGATGACCCACGAACCGCTCTCACCGGCGGCACGGGACGAACTGGGCATCTCTGATACGCTCATCCGCCTTTCCGTCGGTATCGAAGATGTCGAAGACCTCAGGGCCGATCTGGAACGCGGTTTCGCGGCGCTTGAGTACTGAGCGCTGCGTGCGAACGCTGCCCCCACCCGTGCATTAATAGCGCTGCGCCCCGTGGCATAGTGACACATGGACGTGCACGTGCAGGGTGGGCCGGCCGAACCGTTTCTCGGAGCGAAGGACCTCTTCTCGACGGAACACGACCTGAAACGACCAGTGACTGTCCGGGTCCGAGAGGATCCCGATGAGCGCACCCGCGTTAGCCACAGCGACGACGCCCACCGGCTAACAATCTCCCGCCAAGCCGCCACGAGCGCAATGTCCCGCGAACTGGCGTTACACGAGTACGCGCATATGCACCACCACGAGCGCGGACATCCGTCACACACCCAGTCGACACGGGAAGCCATCTATCTCGCGCTGGCGGGGCGTTCGGTCGAACAGCGAAAACTCACGCACTGTTACCAGATCGCCAACCACATGAAAGACGTCTACGCCGACGACATCTGGATGCCGGTGGTGCCCGGCGACAAGCTGGTGCCGTTTCTGGAAGCCAGTCTCGCGGCTGCCGTCGCAGACCGACCCGGTGACCCACCGACATGGGACCGCTCGACATCGTCGAACCGGGTTCGACAGCCGGGTGAACCGGCCGCGCGGCTGACGCCGGCTGCAGACCCGGATATCACGGCCGTCAACGCAGCGTTCGCTCTTGCGCTGTGTGAACGCCACAATCTGGTCGAGACAGACCACCGGCTGTACGACCTCGCGCATGCCGCGGCACAGGACGCCGAATCGGTCGACCTTGCGGAGTTCAAGCGCCACTTCGCAGCACTCTCGCCCGAACCGGACGAGTCCGAGTTCCGGAAGGCGCTCGTCGACGTGACTCGCGCATACGCCGGTGGCGGCGGCCGCGCGGCGGATTGAAACCACCTGTCCCGGGCAACCGATCCAACGGCGGTCGGCAGTACCACACGTTCGGTAAGGTCTCGTCGCCATTGGCTGCCGGTTCGGTCATACGCGAAATGAGCGCCAGAACTGTTTTTGCGTGGACCTGTGAACTAGTTGACTATGACTGAGGCGCTCCGCGGCCGGCACCCAGGCCGGGAAACCGATGTCGTCGGCGACCGGATTCGGGTGTTACACATCGACGACGACCCCGACTTCGTGGCTGTCGCAGCGGATTCCCTAGAGGCCGCGGATGACCGGATCTCCGTCGAAACCGCGACCAGCGCACGGGACGGACTCGACCGACTCGCCGAAAACGGGTTCGACGCTGTCGTCTCCGACTACGATATGCCGAGGATGAACGGCATCGAACTGCTCGATGCGATTCGGGAGACGAACCCGGATCTGCCGTTCATTCTGTTCACCGGGAAAGGGAGCGAAGAGGTAGCCAGCGAAGCGATCTCGATGGGCGTTACCGACTATCTGCAGAAGTCGTTCGGCGTCGAGGTGTACGAACTGCTGGCCAACCGCATCGAAAACGCGGTCTCCGAGTACCGCGCGAAGCGACAGGCCGCCGAGTCAGAGCGCCGCGTCCGAGAACTCACGGAAGCGACCAACGATATCCTCTGGGAGTTTACCGCCGACTTGAGCGAGGTCCTTGTTATCAACTCCGCCTACGAGGACATCTGGGGACGGTCAGCTACCAAGCTCCGTGACAACCCGTACGACTTCCTGAATGGGATCCACCCTGAGGACCGCGAGCGGATGAAAGACGCGATGCAGTGCCTCATCAACGGCGAGTCGGCCGATGTCGAATGCCGCGTCAACGAAGCGGAGGAGTACCAGCGCTGGGTCTGGATACAGGGTGAGCCGATCACCAACGACGCCGGTGAGATAGTTCGCGTGGCTGGCTTCGCTCGTGATATCACCGAGCGGCGGAACCGCGAGCGTGAACTCGAAGCCACGAAGAACCAGCTCGCGGAGCACAACCAGACGCTCCGGACGCTCTACGAGATCAGCGCGGACCCCGACGCTACCCTCGATGAGAAGATCCAGGCGGTTCTGGACCTGGGCCGGGAGCACCTCGGGACCGCCGGCGCGTTCCTGTCTTCGAGTGATACTGACCGCAACGAGTTCACCATCCGCTATGCGAGTGGGAGTGACGAGCGGCTCAAACCGGGAACAGTCACGCCGCTGTCGGAGTCGTACTACCGGAAGATGGCCGACACAGAGGGCATCATGGCAATCGCAGAAGCGTCCGAGGAGGGCTGGGTGTCCGACCCGGCATACGAGCGCTGGGAGTTCGAGACGTACATCAGCGGCGAGGTCCGTGTCTATGACACGTATTCGGGGACGCTCTGTTTCGTCGACCGATCGCCCCGCGAGACACCCTTCACCGAGGATGAGAAGACGTTCGTTCATCTCGCGGCGCAGTGGGTGAGCTACGAACTCGAACGGCAGCAGCGCGAGGAGCGCCTCGAACGGTACAAGGAGTACACCGACGACATGCTGGATGCTATCGACGACGTGTTCTACGTCCTCGACAGCGACGGCCACTTCCGGCGCTGGAACGAGAGTCTGCTCAACGTGACCGGCTACTCGGCCGCGGAAGTGGCCGGGGCCCACGGAGCCGATTTCTTCCCGGAAGAGCATCGAGATGTTGTTCTAGCCGCGATCGAATCGGTGTTCGAGGGAGACACCACCCGCGTGGAGGTCCCGTTTACTACGAAATCCGGAGACCGGATTCCCTACGAGTTCACAGCAACCCGCGTCGAGGACCCCGACGGAAATCCGATGCTGGCCGGCATCGGCCGGGACATCACCGACCGAAAAGCACGCGAGCAGGAGCTTACGCGGACGAAGGAGCTCCTCGACCAGGCACAACGGATTGCAAGCGTCGGCGGCTGGGAGGTAGACGTGACAACCGATCCGCCGGCGATGACAGTGACACGCGAGTTCTACCGGATACACGAACTGCCTCCGGACGACGAACTGACCCTCGAATCCATCATCGACCTGTACCACACCGATGACAGAGACACTATCAGGGCGGAGTTCCAGCGGGCGATAGAAACGGCCGAGGGGTACGATATGGAGGTGCGTACAGGCGACGACGACAACTACCGGTGGGTCCGCGCGCTGTGTGAGCCAGTCACCGAGAACGGCGACGTTGTCAAGCTCCGGGGCTCGGTCCAGGACATCACCGACCGAAAACTGCGGGAGCGCGAACTGGAGGAGGCGCGCGAGCGGATGGAGATCGCGCTAGAAACCACCAATGCGGTCGTCTGGGACCGCGAGTTCGAGTCCGGCGACCTGGCGTACTACCCCGGGTCGGAGACGCTGTATGGTACTGACATCGAGTCGCTGGACGAGTTTCTACCGATGGTCCACCCAGAGGACCAGGCGGACGTGGCGGCCCGCATCGAATCGGCAACCGAGACCGGCATGTACGAAGCCGAGTTCCGAATCGTCCGTGAGGGTGAGATTCGGTGGATGGAAGCAAAGGGCCGCGTCGAATCCGACGGCGACGGGACGCCGGTCCGGGCAATCGGTATCGACCGAGACATCACCGAGCGCAAGCGCCGCGAGCAGGAACTGGAGGAGACGAACGAACGCCTCGAAGAGTTCACTAGCATCGTCAGCCACGACCTCAGGAACCCACTCTCCGTCGCCGAGGGCCGAATCGAACTGGCCCGGCAAGAGGACAGCAGCGAACACCTCGACAGCGCCAGCGACGCGCTCGCGCGGATGCGGACACTCATTGAGGACCTGCTCGCGGCCGCACGCGACGAGCAGTCGGTTGATGCCGGCGTCGTGGCGCTTGCGGACACGGCCGAGCAGTGCTGGCACAACGTCGAAACCGGCGGCGCTGAACTTACTGTCGAGGCCGACGCTGTCATTCGTGCCGACGGAAGCCGACTGGAACAACTGCTCGAAAACCTGTTCAGCAACAGTGTCGAACACGGCGGCGATGACGTGACAGTCACCATCGGAGGGCTTGAGAACGGCTTCTACGTCGAGGACGACGGCGATGGTATCGACGAGGAAAACCGATCGCGCGTGTTCGAGACGGGCTACTCGACATCGGACGACGGCACTGGCTTCGGGCTCTGGATCGTCGCGGAGATCGCCGACGCCCACGACTGGACGGTGACCATCGACGAGGGGAGCGAGGGCGGCGCACGGTTCGAGATTACCGGTGTCGATATCGTGGAGTGAAAGCACGTATATCAAACCGCTACACCGGGGCGAGCGGCGACACCGCCAGCGCGATACCGATGGCGAGCACCGGGTAGTCACGACGGTCGAAGGAAAGCGGCGGAAGCGTCGGGTTCCACGCGAAACAACGGGCCCGGAGGGCGACCGAAAGCCGGTCCGAGCGGTCGAGCGTGCGTTCCAGCGACCGGACAGCGAGCAGCCGAGCGCGGTCCCGTAACGGGCGGGCCTCGCCGCCACGAGCGTGTATGGCGTCCCGGACTTCCCGCACGTCAGCGAGCACCAGCGGGAACAACCGGACGACGAGCGCCATCCCGATGCCGAGAATCTGGCCGGGCTTACCGGGAATCAGTCGCTGGACCGCCGCCCGGGTGTCCCGGACCGGCGTCGACGTGAGGTAGGCGGCGCTGACGAGCAACACCGGGAGAATACGCCCGACGTGCAACGCCGAGCGCAGCGCCGGGTCGACCCGAAACCACGGCGGGCCGAGCGCCACGCCAGCGATGAACGGGGCCAGCGCCAACACGAGAAGGACGACCCGATACGAGCGCAGGACGGCCAGTGGCGAGAGCTGGGCCGCCGCGAGCGTACACAGCGCGAACGCGGTCGTCCCGACGAGCCACGGGAGGGTGGGGTGCGAGACCGCGGCGATGGCGAGCCCGAACTGGACCAGCAGCTTCGACCGCGGGTCCAGCCGATGCGCAAATGTCGAGCCGGGTCGGTAGCTCAACATCGCGGGTCTCTGATGCCAAGGTCCGGGAGGCTGTCGAGCGCTTCGGCTGGCGGCACATCGAGCACGACCCGCCCTTCGTGCAGCGCGACGAGGCGGTCGGCCCGCTCGTGGAGGTCCCGGAGGTCGTGCGTGACAACGATGATACCCGTCCCATCGGCGGCCAGCGCGTCGAGGTGGTCGAGCACTGAGTCTCTGGCCGGCCAGTCTAACCCGACGAGCGGTTCGTCGAGCACGAGGTAGTCCGGTTCCATGGCGAGCGCCCCAGCGATGGCGACGCGGGCTTGCTCGCCACCCGAGAGAGCGTCGATGCGGCTCTCGGCGGCAGCACCGAGATCGACAGCGTCGAGCGCCCTATCGACCCGGCGGTCAATCTCTCCCCTGTCGAGCCCGAGGTTCTCCGGGCCGAAGGCCACGTCAGCCGCCACGGTCGCGGCGACAAACTGGTCGCGGGGATGCTGGAACACCATCCCGATACGTGTCCGGGCGACGACGGGGTCGTCCGTCACGTCGGTCCCGTCGACAGTGACCGCTCCGGCGTCGGGCGTCAGCAGCGCGTTGAAATGTCGGACGAGCGTCGTCTTGCCGCTCCCGTTCGGTCCGACGAGCAGACAGTACTGACCGTCGGGTATCGACAGCGTGAGCCCGTCGAGGACATCGACATCGCCGTACCGGTAGCGCAGGTCGCTGACCTCGATCATCGACCGGCGAGGTACCCGCCCTGCACGACGCCGACCGCGATACCGAGCTTCAGGAGGTCAAGCGGGATGTACGGAGCCATCACAGCCGCAGCGCGGGCGAACGGCAGTCCGGTGACCACCGCCAGCCACGGGACGCCGATAGCGTAGACGACAGCGACCGCCGCGGCGAGGGCGACGACCTGCACCGGGACAGAGAGATCAGCGACCGGTTTCGGTGCTATGCTCCGGTGTGCAATAGCGCCGGCGACGACCGCACCGACGAGGAAGCCGACGAGGAAGCCGCCGGTCCCCTGCCCGGCAATGACATAGCCCAGCCCCGCGTTCGCGTTCGAGAACACCGGTGCGCCGGCGATACCAACAAGGACGTACAACAGCAGGGCAACGCCGCCCCACAGCGGCCCCAGCAGGAGGCCGGCGAAGAACATTCCGAAGGGCTGCAGCGAGAACGGCGGCAGCGCCCCCGGAAGCGGGATCGATATCTGTGCAAGCGCTGCGGTTAGCGCCGCGAGCAGCACCGCCTTCGTGAACAAGCCCACAGTCTCGTCGTCGACGAGGTCGACGGATTGCTCTGTTGCCATGGGTCTTCCTCTCTCGTCAACCGAAATATAGCCAGTGGTTCACGGAACGGGCGACCGCGGCCGGCGTTCCAGTCACTCGGCCGGCGTGACGCGGACCAGCACGTCGTCGCGCTCCCGCGGGAACCCGTCGCCGGCCCGCCCGTCGCGGTTCGACGTGACGAGGTAGAGCCCACCGTCTGGCCCCTGCTCGACGTGGCGAATCCGACCGAGTTCGTCGGCCAGCAGAGAGTGAGTCGTCGCAGTGTAGGCGTCGTCAGTCCAGTCGGCGTCATACACCTCAGCGTCGTCGCCCGGCGGCGGGTCCGCACCGTCTGGTGTCAACGTCGTTACGAGGAGTTTCTGTCCCTTCAGGCCGCCGGTAAGCAGTCGATTCCGCAGCGACGATACAGCATCGCCGGTGTAGAACAGCGAGCCGGAAGGTGCCCAGCCGCCAGCGTTGCCCGTGTTTGCGAGCGGCCGGCGGACCTCGGGACCAGCATTGAGGTACTCTGCGTGTTCACGGGTGTCGGGCCAGCCGTAATAGCCTCCAGCCACGAGGCGGTTGAGTTCGTCTCGTCCGGTCGGACCGTGTTCGGAGGCGATGACGGTGCCGTCCGGGAGCCAAGCCAGCCCCTGTGGATTCCGGTGGCCGTAGGTGAACACCCGCGGGTCCCCGTCGATATCAGGGTTCCCGGGTGCGGGGTCGCCCGCGGGCGTCACGCGGAGGACCTTTCCACCGAGCGAGTTGGTGTCCGCGGCCAGTTCGCCGCCGCCCGCGTCCCCCGTCGTAATCCAGAGATACTTCTCGGGGCCGAATGTGAGCCGACCGCCGTTGTGTATCTTGCTTCCGGGAATGCCATCGACGATGACGGACTCCGTGGCGGCCGGGTCTTCGGCCGACACGTCCATCGCGACGACCCGGTTGACTCGCTCGTCGTCGGTCATCGTCGTGTAGTAAACGTACACCACCGGCGGGTCGGGATACGTCGGGTGTGCGGCGACGCCGAGCGTCCCACCTTCGCCGCCCGTTACCCACCAGCCGTCGTCGCTCGATTCCGCGTCGATGACCGCTGCCGGTTCGGTGACCGTTCGGACGCTTCCGTCCACAAACGAGAGGACACGACCGACACGTTCGGTGAGAAACAGCGTTCCGTCGGCGGCAAAGGAGAGGTCCCATGGAATTTCGAGGTCCTCGATGAGTGGTTCCGTGGCGAGCGGCGTGTCTGTCGGCGACGTGGTCGGAACGGTCCAGTCGGTGTCGGGTGACTGGCCGCGCTCGTGGCTGAGAGAGACATCGTAGCGGTCCAGCGCGTGTGTCGGGCCTGCCGTCGTTGTGGCCGTCGGTGTCAGGTCCGACGACTCCGTCTGTGTCCCTGACTCATCGCGACAACCGGCCAGCACGGTCGCCCCGGTACCGCCGAGTGCGGCGAGGTACTGGCGGCGGGAACGGGCGTCACAGCTGGACTGTCGCATAGATTTCTCTGCCAAGTATAGAAGAATAAAGATGTCGGAGACAGCCGAATTAGCGAGCGGCAGCCGCGACGCGTTCTTTCTCTTCTTTCTGGTTGACTGCGTAGGTCTGGACGTCGTCGTTAGCAGCACCGATGAGCTGCTGTGCGAGCGCCTCGGCGGCACTCGTGGTGGTCTTGAACGAGCCACCGTAGACGCCCTCGGCGAGGAACTTCAGGGCCTGGTCGACGCGGCGCTGTGGCGCGACATCGACGGCTTTCGGGACCGAGATACCACCGTATTTCAGGCGGACAGTCTCCTCTCGGGGAGCGCTGTTCTCGACCGCACTGACGAGCACCTGAATCGGGTTCTCGTCGGTGCGCTCGTGAACGAGTTCGAACGCCTCAGTGACGATGGATGTTGCAAGCTGTTTCTTGCCCGTATTTTCGTCGGTCTGCATCAGGCGGTTGATGAGCCGCTCGACGATGCTGATCTCGCTTTTCTTGAACTGCTTGTCCGCGTGGCGCCCCATCGTGTGGGCGATCGGCGTGACAGTGATGTAGCGCTCGGTCGAAGGGTCGGAGTACTCGATCTCCGTGATCTCCCACTCGCCGAACAGCTTCGCACGGGCCGTCTCTGGCTCGCTTTCCTCAGCCGCGTCAGCCTCGGGTGTATCTTCGGCACTCATGGTTATCGGACCGGTTTCTCCGCGTTCCCGCGAACGAGTTCGATGAGAGAGACGCCGTTGACTTTCTCGACCTTGTAGTTGACACCGGAGAGGTCGCCCATCGCGCGGCCCTTCGCCCCGCCGATACCCGCGATTGTGACCTCGTCGTGCTCGTCAATGAAAGAGATAGCGCCGTCACCGGGACAGAACGCGGTGACCTGCTTACCGTTCTTGATGAGCTGGACGCGGACACACTTCCGGATAGCGGAGTTAGGCTGCTTGGCCTCGATGCCGACTTTCTCCAGTACGATACCTCGTCCCTGGGGCGCACCCTCGAGCGGGTCGGACTTCTTGCCCAGGCCGCGTTCGCGACGCGCGTAGTCAGTGTCGGACCACCGGTGCTTCTGGCGGTCCTTCTTGAGCTTGCGCGCGGCGTACTTGCCGTTCGCCATAGTAGGCACTGGTACCTTTCGGAGGTACTTAAGACTCCTCTTTCGGACTCAGACGGTAGCGTCGGCGTGTGTGGCGTTCTGTGGCATAGACGGGGCAAGAAGGACGGTAAATAACGCGGCGAGAGCGCCACGGCAATGAGGAAGAAGCTGTCAGTGGGGTGTTTCGGTCGCGTCTGGCGGTCAACACAACACTCCCCCACTCTCCGTGACATTGCCCCCGAATGATATTTCGCTTACACCATCGGTTACAGGTACTGGGGTACTGCAAAGAGTAGCGGGCGGCTACGCAGTCGTACAGCGAACAGAAGACCTATCAGGGGCCACGACTCTCAGTGCCGGATTCCGTCAGACCATGATAATCGATCGCGCACACGCGGAATCAGGTGTGATAACTGGGCAGGTGGTTTCTAGTACCGCCGCTTGAGTTATTCACACAGACCTGCCGGAGTAGCTATGAAACTTGAACAACGTCTCCCAGATATCGTCCGACAAACGTATCTCCGGAAGTTGGCGCTTATCATTCTCTGTATCGCCCTGCTCGTTGCGGGCGTCAGCGTCACCGCGGAGCGGACGGTTGCAGACGAGCTGACAGAACAGCGTGAAAACGAACTCCAGACCGGGGCCGTCCAGACGGCTACGACAACAGCTGACTGGGTCCGTAGCCAGCGCAACGCCGCTCGAACCCTCTCAACGCTGTCTGACGTTCAGGAGGGAAGCCCGACGATGATCCGTGGCGCGTTACAGCGGCAAGCGTTCTACCAGCCGGAGTCAGTGTACGCCATCCACTACGTTAACGAAGAGACACTGGAGATCAAGGAATCGTCACTGAGCGACCGACGGGAGACGTCGCTCCAGACGGGCGACTTCGAGTGGGAGGGCGGGAGCCTCTCGGTCACCGGGTCGAACTCCGTCGATATGTCGAAAGTGTACACCTATGAGGGAGGGAAGCACATCGCCTTCGCAAGCCCAGTCGCCCGAAGCGACAAACTGATCGTCGTGGTCCACAACGTGACTGCACGGACGGCCCAGTTCCGTAACTCAATCGAGGGCGGTGAGACACGGATCGTCCGACAGGACGGGACGGTCCAGTTCGCCGAGGACGCATCGACCATCGGCACCCAGTACAACGTCTCCGCCAACCTGACCGCACTCACAGCGGAAGATAGCGGCGTGGCCAGAAGCGGGTCGTACCTGATCGCCGCGGAGTCTGTCGATGACACGCCGTGGATCGTGATCAAGCAGGCCCCGAAATCGACCGCCTTCGCCCTCCGCGACAGTATTCAGGGGAGCTTCGTCGCCATCATCGGTGTGTCACTGGCCGGGTTCGCACTCATCGGCGTCCTCGTCGGTCGCGGGATCATGCAGTCGCTCAGGCGACTCTCGACGCAGGCGGAAGCCCTCGCAGTGGGCAACTTCGACACCGACATCGAGCAGTCAGACCGCCTCGATGAGGTCGGCGATGTCCAGAACGCATTCTACGAGATGAAGACGTATCTCGATACCGTCGCCGCACAGGCTGACGCGCTCTCCAGACAGGCGTTCGACGACCCGGCGCTCGACAAGGACGTGCCCGGCCAGCTCGGTTCGTCGCTATCGAGCATGCACGGGAACCTCGAATCGTTCATCAGCGACCTCGAACAGGCCCAGCAGGAGGCCGAAGAGTCCAAGGCAGAGGCAGAAGAGATAGCAGAAACCCTCGAACAGCAGGCCGAGGAGTTCTCGGCCGTGATGCGGAAGGCGGCCGACGGCGACCTCACCCAGCGGCTCGACACCGACACTGACAACGACGCGATGGCCAACATCGCCACCGCGTTCAACGATATGCTCGCCCAGCTCGGCCAGACAGTCATGCGTATCCGTGAGTTTGCCGACGACGTCGACGGCTCCGCAGACCAGATCACCGCAAGCGCCACCGAGGTCCGGAGCGCCAGCGAAGAGGTCAGCGAATCCGTCCAGGAGATCGCCGACGGCGCGGAGACACAGTACGAGAACATCGAGGAGACGGTCGACGAGATGTCGGGCCTCTCCGCAACGGTCGAAGAGGTCGCAGCGCAGGCCGACGAGGTTGCGGCCACGTCGGACGAGGCCGCCGAGATCGGCGAAACCGGCAGCGAGCGTGCTTCTGAGGCCATCGATGTGATGAACGACATCGAGACGCGAGCCGACGAAACAATCGACCGCGTCGAGTCACTCGACGAGGAGATGGAGCAGATCGGGGACATCGTCGACCTCATCGACGACATCGCAGAGCAGACGAACATGCTCGCGCTGAACGCCTCCATCGAGGCCGCCCGCGCCGGTGAGGCTGGTGAAGGGTTCGCCGTCGTCGCCGACGAGATCAAGGGTCTTGCGCAGGAGACAACTGAAGCCACCGAAGAAGTCTCGACGGTTATCGAAGACGTACAGGACACCACCGGTGACGCCGTGACCGACATCAGACAGATGGGTGATTCCGTCACTGACGGTATCGAGACTGTCGACGATGCCATCGAATCGCTTGAGGCCATCGTCGACCGGGTCGAGGAGGTAAACGACGGCATTCAGTCCATTAGCGACGCCACCGACGAACAGGCCGCGACGACGGAGGAAGTCGTCGCAATGACCGACGAGGTCGGGACAATCAGCGAGGAAACCGCTTCCAGCGCCGAGAACGTCGCCGCCGCCGCTGAGGAACAGACAGCGACGATCAACGAAGTGACTAGCGGTATCGAATCTCTGTCTGATCAGGCTGGCGACCTCAGCGAACTCCTGCAGACGTTCGATGTCGATAGCGGAACTACACACAGCGATACCGACGTGTACGAACACGACGCGCCAGACGCCTCAGCAGACGACGACTGAGTACGTAGCTATTTTATTCTGATACCTACAGTTCTGGTTCGACACTCTGCTCGAACCATTGATGGAGACTGTAACCATCAAAATGGATACCGATGCCAGAGCCGAGATCCTGCCGCTGACTGAACCGGACAAGATAAAAGAGCGCAACTAGCCCCCCGCCGGTAAGCGAGTACGGCAGTGACGCGAGCAGTCCCTTGACGGGTATTGTGGCTAGCAGTAACACGAACAGCGCGAGAGTAGACGTGCCCTCGAGTGCGGACGGCGGATTCCCCAGAACGTGTGCGTGAGACAGGTAGATTCCGACGATAGTCAGTGGAGCGAGGAGGTTGCCACCGTCTGGACGCCGGAGCGAAGGCATAGCAGTCCGTTTACAGCCGACAAAAAACAGTTTCTGCCAGTCACCGCGTCGACTGTCCGGCTACTCGGGTCCACACCCCGTCCGAATCGCCCCGCTCAGGTCAGTTCGATGCCGTCGATGTCGAAGTGTCGCTTGGCCAGTTGCCGGGCGGCGTCGATGTTGCGCCCCTCGCGGCCGATTGCGGCCCCGCGGTCCTCCTGTGCCACTTCGACGTAGGCGACGGTGTCGTCGTTCTCGGAGACGGTGACGTTGTACACCGCGGCCGGTGCGAGCGCGTTGGCCACGAAGTCCTCGGCCGTCTCGGCGGCCTCGACGAGTTTCACCTCGCGGCCCAGACGCTCTTCGACGCGCTCGACCGTCTGACCGCCCGGGCCGATAGCGTCGGCCATCTCGCCGCGTTTGACCAGGTACACCACCTGGTCGTGCTCTTCGTCGACGACGCAATCCCGGACGGTGACGGCTGCCTCGTCCTCGAAGAGGGCGACCAGTCGACGTGCTTCGTCCGAGAGTTCGACCCGCATCAGTCCTGAGTCGTACCCATCCGGAGGTTGACGTCACCGGTGCCGAGTTTGATCGGCTTCCCGACGATGACGTTCTCCGTGACGCCGTCGAGTTCGTCGACCTCGCCGTGGATGGCGGCGTCAAGCAGGTGGTTGACGGTGACCTCGAACGCTGCGCGGGCGAGCACGGAGTCTTTCGACCCGGAGATGCCGTGGCGGCCGATGGACTCGATGGTCCCCTCGTTAGTCATGATGTCGGCCACGAGCATCAGGTGCCGGACGTTCACGTCGTCCAGCCCCTGCTCTTCGAGCGTGTTCATCGTCTCGTTGATGAGCGTTTCACGGGCTGCTTCGACGCCGAGTTCCCGGTAAATCTCGTGAATGTTGTTACACGTGGTCCGGGAGGCGTCGACACCCTCGATGTCCAGCACTTCGCCGAAGTCCGACCCCTCGGTGTAGAGGACGAACTCCTCGCCGTTGTCGGTCTCCTCCTTGCGGATGACGACGCGGGTAATCTCCTCGATGCCCTTGAAGACGATCTCTCGAAGCTCCTCGACCAGCTGGAGCAGGTCGCGGTAGCTGGGTTCCTCCGGGCCGAACTCGATGACCGTCCCGACCTGCCGGGTCGAGACGCCGAGGTTCGACTCGATGGTTTCGGCGATTTCCTCGGCGATGGCGTCGGTGTCGTTGACCGTCGGCCACCGCTCCAGCAGCGTGTCCTCGTTGAGGTCTATCTCGACGAGCATGTCCGCGACGTTCGTCGAGATGTCTCCCAGCGCGAGGATGCGCGTCGCCTCTATCTTCCAGACGACCTCGTGGGCGCGCTCGCGGTCCTGGGCGTACTCCTCGTCCAGATGGACCGTCATCATCGGCGTGTCCGGCGTCTTCCGGGCGTCCACCAGCTCGATGAGCCGGGGTAGCCCCTGAGTCACGTCGATTTCGGCGACCCCCGCGTAGTGGAACGTGTTCATCGTCATCTGCGTTCCCGGTTCGCCGATGGACTGGGCCGAGACGGTTCCGACCGGGTCCAGCGGGTCGACGCGGGTGTCGAGATAGCGTGACTCGACGGCCTTGGCGATGCGGTCGGCGTCGTCGACGCCGACGCCGCGTTCCTCGATGGTGCTGTACACTTCGTCTTTCAGCCGTCGCGGCAGCTCGGTGTCCTCGACGACGGCCTCGATGTCTGCTGATACGTCGTGTGCTGTCATTGTTAGTCGTCACCCTCGGCCATCCACCAGTCGTCCGCGTGCTCCGAGAGGTTGGTCCGCTCGGTGCGGGTCCCGAGGAAGCTCTCTTTTTGCTTTTCGCTCTCGAACTCCTCGTCGAGGACGCTGTCGGCGATCTGCTCGACGTCGACGGCGGCCTCGTCCTGGTTCGAGGAGACGTCGACCGGCGACGTGCCGTCCTCGCCGAACTCGAACTGAACGATGGTGTCGCTTGTGTCCCGGACGGTGCCGTCGTACTGCGTCTCCAGTTCGGAGAGGGCGTTGATGAGCCGGCGCTGGAGGTACCCGGACTTGGAGGTCCGGACGGCCGTGTCGACCAGCCCCTCGCGGCCACCCATCGCGTGGAAGAAGAACTCCTTGGGGCCGAGGCCGGAGCGGTAGGAGGCCTCCACGAAGCCGTGGGCGTCCGCCGACAGGTCGTTCTCCTCGAAGTGCGAGAGGGTGCGGTTCTCGTACCCGCGGTTGATCCGCTCGCCGCGGACTGCCTGCTGGCCGACACAGCCGGCCATCTGGGTCAGGTTCAGCATCGACCCACGCGCACCGGACTCGGCCATGATGACGGCCGGGTTATCCTCGCCGAAGTGGTCCTCGGCGATGTCACCGGCGGAGTCACGCGCCTTGCCCAGCGTCTGCATGATTTTCATCTCCAGCGTCTCGTCGACGGTCCGGCCGGGCAGGGATTCGAGTTCGCCCCGTTCGTAGGTCTCGATGAGTTCCTCGACGCGGTCGTAGGCGCTGTCGATGGCGTCGTTGATCTGCTCTTCCGCTTCCCGCGGGATGGACTCGTCGTCGATGCTGATGGAGAACCCGAAGTGCATGATAGAGCGCATCGCCAGCGCCGAGACCTCGTTGACGAGAATCCGGGCGCGGGTCCGGGAGTACTCCTTGGCGATAGTGTCGACGATTTCACCGCCGAAGGCCCCGACGGCGTCCTCGTCGATGGTGCCGCCGGTCATCTGGCCGTCCTCGACGCGGACGGTGTCGCCGGCCGAGGACGTGAACTCCAGATTCAGGTCGTCGGGCAGCAGTTCCGAGAACAGCGAGCGGCCGGTCCAGTACTCCTCGCCGTCCTCGTCGACGCCGTCCGGCTCGGGCAGTTCGTCGATTCGGGTCGCACGCAGGAGGTCGAGCGCCTGCGTCTCGTTGAACTTCGGATTGGTGTGGGTCAGCAGGTACGTCCCGCTGATGTGGTCCTGAATCGCGCCGATGATGTTCTCGCCGAAGCGCGGCGAGAGCATCTGTTCCTGCACGCGCATGAGGACCCGGGCCTCCGCGCGGGCCTCCTCGTTTTGCAGGGCGTGCATATTCATCTCGTCGCCGTCGAAGTCAGCATTGTACGGCGGGCAGACCGTCGTGTTCAGCCGGAACGTCTTGTACGGCATCACGACGACCTCGTGGGCCATGATGGACATCCGGTGCAGCGACGGCTGGCGGTTGAAGATAATGATGTCGCCGTCGACCAGGTGGCGGGACACTTCCCACTCGGGTTCGACCTTCTCGGCCAGTTCCTCGCAGTTCTTCTCGGTCACCTTCAGCCGGCGGCCGTCGGGCCGCTTGACGTAGTTCGCGCCGGGGTGGGCTTCCGGCCCGTTGGAGACGTAGCGACGGGCCTCTTCGAGGTTGCGCTCGGTGACGTTCATCGTCTGGGTCATCTCCTTTGCGACCCGATCCGGGACGCCGACCTCATTGAGCGAGAGCGTCGGGTCCGGCGAGATGACGGTACGAGCGGAGAAGTTCACGCGCTTCCCGGACAGCGAGCCGCGGAAGCGGCCCTCCTTGCCCTTCAGGCGCTGGGAGAGCGTCTTGAGCGGCCGGCCGGAGCGGTGTCGCGCCGGCGGCGTGCCCGAGATCTCGTTGTCCATGAAGGTGGTGACGTGGTACTGCAGCAGTTCCCAGAGGTCCTCGATAATCAGCTGTGGCGCACCCGCCTCGCGGTTCTCCATGAACCGCTGATTGATGCGGATGATGTCCACGAGCTTGTGCGTGAGGTCGTCCTCGGAGCGCTGGCCGTTGTCCAGCGTAATCGAGGGCCGAGCGGTGACCGGCGGCACCGGCAGCACCGTCAGAATCATCCACTCGGGCCGTGAACGGGCCGGTTTCATCCCCAGCACTTCGATGTCCTCGTCCGGGATGTCCTCGAACCAGTCCCGGATGTCGCTGGGCATGAGCTTGTTCATGTCCTCCTCAGTCAGGTCGACCGACAGCGCCTTCTCTAGGGCGCGGCGGTCCTCCTGGCGCGGGCGGAACTCGCCGCTGAGAATCTCCTGGACGCGGCTGCTGTCGATGCCGGTCTCCTCGGATAGTTCGACGGGCGAGATCGGCTCCTCGGCCTCCTCCATCGCGGCGGCGATTCGCTCGGGGTAGTCCGAGGCCAGCACGTCCTGGACCTCGTAGTAGGTGGTCGGCTTCTCGTGTTTGATGTCGTACTGCTTCTCGCCACAGAACGGACAGCGGTCCTTCTTCCGGGCCTGCCGGATGGCGGCCTTGGTCACGTCGTTGAGGTCGCGGCCGAGGTCCTGGGTCCGTGTCAGTCGGTCGGCGAACTCGTCGCGCTCGTGCTCGTCGAGACAGAGCCGAGAGCACTCCCGGCAGGTCCCGCGCAGGAGCCGGCGGATGAGTTTCGCGAAGCCGACGTGGATGACGGGCGCGGCCAATTCGATGTGGCCGAAGTGGCCGTTACACGACCCGCTGTGTTTCCCGCAGGTCTTGCACTCCAGTCCGGGGTCGATGACGCCCAGCCGCGGGTCCATCAGCCCCATGTCGATAGGGAAGCCGTCGTCGTCGTACGTGTCGGCCGTAATCACTTTCGTGGCCGACATCTCGCGGTACTCCTCCGGGTCCATCAGCCCGAAACTGAGCTGACCGATTTCCTGTGGTGTCTGTTGTGAACTCATACTGCGTCCTCCAGTTCGATCCGCGGGGCGATTCCGAGCGCCTTCATCTCGTCAAGCAGGAGCTTGAACGCGTAGGACATCTCGACCTCGTGGATGTCGGTCTCCTCCTCGCAGTTCGGACAGTAGATACGCCGCTGTTCGACGTTCTCGACTGCGGTCATCCCACACTGCCCGCAGACGTTTATCCACTCGCGGTCGGACTCATCGAGCAGTCGCTCCTTGAGCGCCATCGCCGCGCCGTGCCCGATGAGCACGTCCCGCTCCATCTCACCCACACGGAGGCCACCTTCGCGGGCGCGCCCCTCGGTAGGCTGGCGGGTGAGCACCTGCACCGGCCCGCGCGAGCGGGCGTGCAGTTTGTTCGACACCATGTGGTACAGCTTCTGGTAGAAAATGTCGCCGACGAAAATCTCTGCGTCGATTTTCTCGCCGGTGACGCCGGAGTACATCGTCTCCTTGCCCGACGAATCGAAGCCGTGCTCTTCGAGCGAGCCTCGGAGTTCCTCCTCGTCCTCGCCCGTGAAGGCGGTGCCGTCGACGCGCCGGCCTTCGAGTGCGCCGACCTTCCCGCCAATCATCTCCAGAATGTGGCCGACAGTCATCCGCGACGGCAGCGCGTGCGGATTGATGATGAGGTCCGGAACGACGCCCTCCTCGGTGAACGGCATGTCCTCCTGGGGGGCGATGTGGCCGACGACGCCCTTCTGGCCGTGGCGGCTGGCGAACTTGTCCCCGAGTTCGGGGATTCGCTCGTCACGCACCGAGACCTTCGAGAGCTTCGAGCCGTCCTCGCCTTCCATCAGCGTGACCGTGTCCACGACGCCGGATTCGCCCGAGCGCATCGTGACGCTCGTCTCCCGGCGCTTCTGCGGCGAGAGTCCGCCCATGTCGTCCGGTTCTTCGAGGAACCGCGGCGGGCTGGTCTTGCCCAGCAGGACGGCGTTCTCGCCGACCTTCGTCTCGGGGTTGACGAGACCGTCGTCGTCGAGGTGCGTGTACGCTTCCTCGCCGCGTGCGCCGCGGACCTCGTCGTCGGGAATCTCGAAGCGGTCCTCCTGACCGCCGGGGTACCGGCGTTCCTCGCCCTCGTAGGTGCGGAAGAAGTGCGAACGGGCGAGCGCGCGGTCGACCGACCCCTGGTTCATTACGAGTGCGTCTTCGATGTTGAACCCCTCGTAGCTCATGACGGCGACGACGAAGTTCTGCGCCGCAGGGCGGTCGTCATAGCCGATTTGCTCGGTTGTCTGGGTCTTGACCATCGAGAGCTGCGGGTAGTGCAGCAGGTGCTGGCGCGTGTCCGGGCGGATGCGGTAGTTCGCCGACGGCAGGCCCAGCGACTGCTTTATCATCCCCGACCCCATCGTAATCCGGGGCGAGGCGTTGTGTTCGGGGTAGGGAATCATCCCGGCACCGATACCGAACATCAGCTGCGGGTCGACTTCCAGGTGCGTGTGGTTTTCGGTGAGTTCGTCCTCGTCGACGCCGACGAGGATGTCCTCCTCCTCCTCGGCGTCGATGAACTCGACGAGGCCACGCTCGACCAGTTCCTCGAATTCGAGTTCGCCGTTTTTGACCTGCTCGACCTCCTCGTCGGTCATCAGCGGCTCGCCGTCCTCGACGACCAGCAGCGGGCGTCGGGCACGGCCGGCGTCGGCGTTGATGATGACCTCGCCGGTCCGGTTTTTCACCGAGACGTTGACCATCTGGGAGACGTCTCCCCGTCGTCGCGCCTGTCGTACCTGTTCTGCGAGCTGTTCCGGGTCGGGGTGTGTGCCGACCAGACTACCGTTTACGTATACTTTGGCTTCGCGTCCCTGACTCATGTTAATCGTCCGCGGGCTGCTGTTCTATCGACTCGATACCGGGGATGCCCTGAACCCCCATCTCCGCGAGTTCCTGTTTGAGACCCTGTGGATCCTCGACGTCCTGTGACAGCTCCATCGCCTGGGCGAAGTTCTTCACCAACCCACAGTTGGGGCCTTCAGGCGTCTCGGAGGGACAGATGCGCCCCCACTGGGTCGCGTGCAGGTCCCGTGCCTCGAAGTGGGGCTGGGAGCGGCTGAGCGGCGAGCGCAGCCGCCGGAGGTGCGAGAGCACCCCCATGAAGTCGGTCCGGTCGACCAGCTGGCTCACGCCGGAGCGGCCGCCGACCCAGTTCCCCGTCGCGATGGGGTGTTCGAGCCGCTCGGTCAGCACGTCCGAGCGAACGACCGTCGAGACGGAGAGCTGCCGGTTGCGCATGTTGGCCCGTTCGAGCTGGTACTTCACGTCCCGGGCGAGCTTGTTCAGCGCCGTCCGGAACAGGTCCGTCATCAGGTCGCCGCTGACCTTCAGCCGCTTGTTGGCGTAGTGGTCCTTGTCGTCGGATTCGCGGCGGCCAAGCGCCAGTTCGAAACACGCCTCGGCCATCCGGCAGAGGTAGAACGCCTTGTTGATGCGGACCTCCTCTTCCTCGACGCCTTCCTCGTGCAGATGCGGGAGGAGATAGCGGTCGATGACGTAGTTGGCTCGCTTGAGCTGGTAGTTCTTGCCCTGCCCGGAGGCGACGCGCTTGCCCAGCGTCTCGATTGCTTCCTCGGTCGTCTGGACCTCGGCCTCCTCTAGGTTCTCCAGCATGAACTTCACGATTTCCGGGTCCTCGCTGACGCGGTGGACGATTTCCTCGTCCGATTCCAGCCCCAGCGCGCGCACCAGCGTAACGAAGTCGATACTGCCCGAGACGGACGGGAACGAGACTTCCAGCAGTCCGTCCCGCGTCCGCTCACACAGCACCAGCGCGCGGTAGCCACGGCGCTGGGAGAACGTCTTGGCGACCTGCACCTCGTCGCCGTACTTGGTGTCGTACTCGGCCAGAATCTTGTTCGGGGCGAGGTCCTCGCTGGTCATCAGCACCCGCTCGGAGCCGTTGACACAGAAGTAGCCACCGGGGTCTGCGGGGTCCTCGCCGATGTCGATGAGCTCCTCGTCGGTGAAGCCCGCGATGTTGCACTTGTTCGACCCGACCATGATGGGCATCCGCCCGATCTTGGTCTCGGTCCGGTCGACGACTTCCTCCGGTTCCTCCTCGCCACCGCGGACGATGGCCATCTCCATGAACACCGGCGCGGAGTAGGTAATGTTGCGGAGGCGGGCTTCCTGCGGATACAGCAGTTCCTCGCTGCCGTCGGCCTCGCGGACCCGAGGGGTGACGACGCGGACGTCGCCCAGTTCGACCCACACCGGTTCCTGTCCTTCCTTGTCGCCGATGTCAGTCTCGATGGTCTCTTTCTCGTCGACGACCTGCTGCATCCCTCGGTCGAGGAATGCGTTGAACGAGCGGAAGTGGTGTTCGGCGAGCCGTTCCTTGGCGAAATATTCACGCGATATAGCGCGGCGATCTTGTGTGTCCATTATTCTACCACCAGTCGATAGACAACTGCGGTGTCGGTCGTCCGGGAGTCGCGTTCGATCCGAACCACGTCACCGACTTCGGCGTCGTCCGGCAGCGCCTTGTCGGTGCGCTTGATCTTCGGAAGGTCCGTCTTCTTGATATCATACTCCGTGAGTACTGCTTCGAGGTCGTCCTCGTCGACGACACTGTGGTCTGGGACGAGGTCGTGTTGACTTACATCTACCATGTGTGTGCGTGTGCGTTTGGCCTGCTGCTGGAGAAGGTGGCTGTCACGAGATACTACAGGGCCGTACTGTCGGGGCGCATATAACACTTACCAAGTCGCTCTGCCGTGGCTATCGGACCCGCCCACCCTCACGGACTGCGGGCGTGGTTGCTCTTACCAACCACATAACGCAGACCGGACATAGAACTTTGGGTCCCGTCATGTGCATTCATCCCGGGGCGGGTCTCTTTGGAAAGTCTTAATACTGACACCAAGGTACGAAAGAATGCAACGAAGGCCCGGATGGTGTAGTGGCCCATCATACGACCCTGTCACGGTCGTGACGCGGGTTCAAATCCCGCTCCGGGCGTTCTATTGCGACCAAACTGACGAGCGCTATGCAGTGCGTGCTCGTAGGCTGCCCGGATGGTGTAGTGGCCCATCATACGACCCTGTCACGGTCGTGACGCGGGTTCAAATCCCGCTCCGGGCGCTTCTTCGAAATCAAATCATCAAGCGACGCGTTTTATCGCCGTCTCGCTTGCTCTATTCGCTGTGTGACTGCGAGGAATTTGAACCACGCAAGCGCCGATCAGAAGCGACGAAACACGTCGCCGCCGTCGTACGGACCGCTGGTGCGTTATTAGTAGCCGTCCAGCAGGCAGTAAACACCGCCTACGTGCCGAGAAAACGGCGTATACTGATGTCACAAGAGCAGTAGCAGGTGGCCGGGGAAGTTCCCCCGTGGCCTGTCATAGTGTCCGTCCACCGGGGTCGGACGTGCTATCACTTCACGTGGGATGGCATATGTTTTGTGTTGGGTGTAAGGCGTGCCGATTAGCGGCTGCCAGCGACAAACTGTTTACCAGGCCCCGCAAAAGAGAGGCCATGGAGGACGTGGATGGCGAGGACATGCCCGGCGCAATCGTCGAGGCGTTCCTCGAACGCGAAGAGGGCGTCCGGGCGCTGCTTGAGGAACTGGAGAAGCTCACTATCGAGGGCCGGCACGAGGAGGTCCGCGACCGTGTTCGCAATCTGGCCGACAGCGACGAGTCGGTGTTTTACACCGTGGCGTTCAGCCTCACCAATTCGCGGCAGTTCTTCGGCGACGTGGAAGCACAGCTGGACGTGACCGCCGCTGACCGGTTGCGGGACCTCGCCGACACGTTTCCCGCACTAGCTGAGCCGTTCAACATCGTCCGGACGGAGCGGGCGGACGACCGCCTCAATCCGGTGACAGACACGAGCTACGCGGTGAGCTACCACCGGGGTGTCGAATCGCCAATGGTGACCTACAGCCCGCTGTCAGGCGAACAGGAGCTGTACGAATCCCGCGGGACACCAAGTGAAGTGTTGCGGGTCGCGTCTGACCTCACGGGCGCGACGACAGACGCGCTGGACGTGGCGATGGATAACGACTACTCGGTCAACACGGAGGAACTGAGCGCGCTCATCGACCGCCGCGAGGAACTGGAGACTGAGCTGAGTAAGCTCCGAGACCAGCTCGACGAACTCCGGCGGACACCGGTCTCAGACGAGTAGGGGTCGTGGACACCGAGCGCACAGTTTCAGCTGACAGACCCGAGCCACAGTGCCGCAACTGGGGCGTTTATGTATCGCGGCCGTAAATGCACAGGTACGACTTGCTATGGGAATTGACCGACTCGAAGATCAGGTCGAGAAGGAGGGGCGGGACCTGTCGATCCTCGAAGCCGTCATCGAGAACGGGCCGATCGGCATCGTTCGGCTCGCCGAGGAGACAGGGGTTCCGAAACACAAAGTGCGATACTCGCTACGGATGCTGGAAGACGACGAACTCATCGAGCCGACGCCGCAGGGAGCGATTCCGGTCGACAACATCGACGAGCGGGTAGCGACGATCAACGACGGCATCGACAGACTTATCGAGCAGTTGGACGGGCTGCGAGACGTATTCTCGTCTACAGAGTAGCCAGAACGGTCAGTCGAACCCGTTTCCGTGGCAGTAACCCTTTTCGAACGCCGATGCGATGGGTCGATATGGATGTCGCTCTCATTAGCGATTCGCATATTCCGTCCCGGGAACACGAGATTCCGCCGTCGTTCCGGGAGCGCATCGAGGTCGCCGACCACGTCATCCACGCCGGTGACTTCGACAGCAAAGGAGCACTCGCTGACAGCCAGCACATGGCGGCGGAACTGACCGCCGTCTCGGGCAACATCGACCCGCAGATCGGGTTGCCAGAACGGGCGACAGTCGAACTCGGTGGCGTCACGTTCGTCGTGACACACGGGACTGGCTCACAGCAAGGCTGGGCAGACCGTGTCGCCGCTGCGGTCCGCGAGGAAGCCGACAGTACCGCTGTCGGCGTCGCCGGTCACACTCACGAACTTGTTGACACCGTCTACGAGGGCGTGCGGCTGCTTAACCCCGGCAGCGTCACGGGAGCTTCGCCAGCAGACCGCCCGACGATGTTGACCGCGACAGTCGAGGATGGGACGCTCGACGTAGCAGAGCACGAGCTGTAAAGCGCAGCGCTGTCGCGGCTCGCTCCCGCGTACCGGCAGCTGTTGCCACTGTTGGCCGGCTTTGCAGCGAACGCGGGTCTTTTTCCCGCAGGGACCGCAGGAGTGGTATGGAAGTCTTCGCGGTCGAGGGGCTGCCCGAGGTTCGACCTGGCGATGACATAGCCGAGTTGCTCGTCGAGCAGGCCGACCTGCGGGATGACGACGTGGTCTGTGTCGCCAGCACCATCGTTTCCAAAGCCAGCGGACGCGGCCGGTCGCTGTCATCGTACGAGCCGGGCGAGCGCGCCCGGCGTATCGCGGCGACCATCGAGGATATCGCCGGTGAAGAGAAGGACCCGCGGATGGCACAGGCGATTATAGCGGAGTGTGAGGAAGTGCTGGTCGAAGCCCCGTTCATCCTCGGGGTGACGGAGTTCGGCCACATCACGGTCAACGCGGGCATTGACCGCTCGAACGTGCCCGACTCGGACCTCCTCTTACTTCCCGAAGACCCGACGGCGGAGGCTGAAGCGATCCGTGACGGCATCCGCGAGCAGGCGGGCGTCGAACCCAGTGTCATCGTTACTGACACGTCAGGCCGGCCGTTCCGTCTCGGCCAGCGCGGGGTCGCGCTGGGCTGGGCCGGTCTTTCTGCGTCACGGGACTGGCGTGGCGAACACGACCGCGACGGCCGTGAACTCGAAGCCACCGTCCAGGCCGTCGTCGACGAACTCGCCGCCGCGGCCAACCTCGTCACCGGCGAGGGTGACGGCGGAACACCCGCCGCAGTCGTCCGCGATTTCGACTTCGGCGACCACGCGGACAGCGAGCAACTGTTCCGCGACCCCGAAAAGGACGTAGTCAGACAAGCACTCAGACAGTGGTCACATGTACGCGATTGAACTCACCCCGGAACACCCGGTCGCACAGCTCGCCTCGTTTGCCGAACAGGCTGAATCGAACTCGCTCGACGCCGTCTACGTCAGTCACCACTACAACAACCGCGACCAGTTCATGTCGCTGACCGCGATGGCCGAGCGGACCGACGAGGTACTGCTCGGCCCTGGCATCGCGAACCCCTACGAAACGCACCCAGTGACGCTAGCGTCGCGGGTCGCAACGCTGGACGAACTGAGCGACGGCCGGGCGGTCTTCGGCATCGGGCCGGGCGATAAGTCGACGCTCAGCAATCTCGGCTTCGACCACGACGACGCGCTGCGACGCGTGCTTGAGACGTTCAAGACCGCCCGGAAGCTCTGGGACGGCGAGCGGGTCGACCACGACGGGACGTTTGAGGCCGTCGACGCCGGGCTGAACTACGAGGTCGGTGAGATTCCGGTGTACGTCGGCGCGCAGGGGCCGCACATGACCCGGATGGCAGCGAAACACGCTGACGGCGCGCTGTACAACGGTGCGCATCCGAAAGACCTCGCGTGGGCACGCGAGCAGGTGGAGGACATGGCCGACGAGCGATCCGAGGAGTACGGCGAGTTCGACCTCGCGGCCTACGCCAGCGTCTCGGTCGCCGAGGACGCGACCGAGGCACGGGAGGCCGCGCGGCCGCCGGTCGCGTTCGTCGCCGCCGGCTCACCCCCGGCAGTGCTCGACCGCCACGGCATCGACCACGAGGCCGCCGAAGATATCGGGCAGGCGATTTCCGCCGGCGATTTCACGGCCGCATTCGACGGCGTTACCGAAGCGATGCTGGACGCGTTCTGTATCGCCGGGACGCCGGAGACGGTGGCCGAACGCACGGCGGTGCTGGAAGAACACGCAGACAGCGTGGTGTTCGCGTCGCCGCTCGGGCCGGATGTCGAGACGGCTATCGATTTGCTTGGGGCGGTCCTCGACCGCCGGAGCCGCTGAACAGCGAAAGCACGGCCCCCAGCGACAGGTACCCGAAGAAGGCGACCGAGACGGTCGTGATGACGGCACCGACGGCGAGCATAAGCGCCGCCAGCGGGTCGTTCAGTGCCACGTCGATGAACCAGCCGGGCATGTCGATGATGCTCTGGAGCAGTTCCGACAGCAGTCCTTGCATTACCTGAACGTTAGCGTGGCCCCACTTTGCGTTTGCGTTCCCGGCCACCACACGGGCGCTCGAGAGCCGCTCTCGTCCGGAGTTACAATCGAGCGCCCTTACGCGACGGGTTCGAGTTCCGCTGAGAAGTGTCTGAGTTCTTCCATCGGTGGCTCCCAGACGATTTTCAGGCCGGTGTACTCGTCGCGGCGGTCGCGGACGCGAGCAGCGGTCTCCGCGATGTGTTCGAGGTGTTCGCGCCAGTATGTCCGGCGGGGCAGGGCGAGGCGGACGAGTTCCGGACGGTCGGTCCCGGGGAAGGCGAACGAGCCGAGTTCGACTGTCCGGACGCCGCCTTCGCGGTAGAGTTCACAGACGAGGCGCTGCCCGGGGAACTGGTCGGCGGGAATATCCGGGAACAGGGCCGCGGCATCAATGTAGACGGCGTGACCGCCGGTCGGCGTGACAATCGGGATGTCGCGCTCACGCAGGAGGTCGCCGAGGGTCGCGACCTGTTCGATCCGCTCGGCGACGTACGGCGGTTGGACCGCTTCCCGTAGACCGGTGGCCATCGCTTCGAGATCGCGACCCGCGAGGCCCCCGTAAGTCGGGAACCCCTCGTACAGGATCGCGCGCTGTTTGCACTGTTCGAACAGGGCAGCGTCGCGAACGGCGGTGAACCCGCCGATGTTTGTGAGTGCGTCCTTTTTCCCACTCATCGTGATTGCGTCTGCGGGACGCAACTGCTCGCGAGCGATTTCATTGAGGGGCGTGTCGGCGTATTCGGGGTCCCGCTGTTTGATGAACTGTGCGTTTTCGGCGAACCGACAGGCGTCGATGACGAACGTTGCGTCGATTTCCGTGGCGAAGGCGGCCGTCTCGCGGATGTTCTCCATGGACACCGGCTGACCGGCGGCGGAGTTGTTCGTGATCGTCAGGACGACAGCCGAAACAGCGTCCTCCCCGTACTTTTCGACGGCGTCCCACCCACGGTCTGTGGAGAAGTTTCCGGCAAACGTCCCGACGCTGTCGGAGGTCAGATCCGTCTCTGCCGGGCAGTCGACCGCAGTAGCGCCTTGATTCGTTACGTGTGCGCGGGTGGTGTCGAAATGCGTGTTGTTGAGCACGACGTCACCCTCGTCCAGTAGCGCCCCGAAGAGGACGTTCTCCGCGCCGCGGCCCTGATGAGTCGGGACCACGCGGTCGAATCCCATCACGTCGGCGACCGCCTCACGGAAGCGTTCGAACGAGCGCGAACCGGCGTAGGCCTCGTCCCCGCGGACTACGTCCGCCCACTGGTCGTCACTCATCGCGCCAGTCCCCGAATCAGTCAACAGGTCGATAAAGACATCATCCGAAGCGAGGTTAAAGACGTTGTGTCCGGCCTCGGTGAGCGCGGCCGCACGTCGTTCACGGGGCGGGAGCTGTATCGAGGTTACCGATTTGGCCTTGTACGAGCGCATGCTGTGTCGCAGTACGGCGACCGACTTATTCCCCATCTGATAGTCTGTGTACAGCGGTGGGCTGAGATGTCCATCACCAGCCGAGTGCGGCTATCGGTGGACAGGTGTTTCTGGCAGGCCAAAATAGCGGGCATTTTGGGGCCACAACTGCTGGAGGGACGTATGAGCGTTCGCGAGGAATTCGACGCGTGGGCGGCCGAAGGCAAAGACAGAGGGATGGAAGACCGGCACTGGCACACCGCCAAGCACGTCCTCGCCCGGATGCCGGTCGAACCGGGCGACACGGTCCTCGACCTCGGAACGGGGTCGGGCTATGCGCTCCGTGCGCTTCGGGACACCAACGACGCCGGGCCCTGCTATGGTCTCGACGGGTCGCCGGAGATGCTCCGGAACGCCCGCGAGTACACGGACGACGACGGTATCGGGTTCCTGCGCGGGGACTTCGACGCCCTGCCGTTTGCGACCGACAGCATCGACCACGTGTTCTCGATGGAGGCGTTTTACTACGCCAGCGACCCGCCACACACGCTCGAAGAAATCGCACGAGTGCTGCGACCGGGCGGGACCGCCCACATCGCGGTGAACTACTACGAGGAGAACGTCCACTCCCACGAGTGGCAGGAGTTCATCGACATCGAGATGACACGCTGGAGCGCCCCGGAGTACCGCGAGGCCTTCCGCGAGGCGGGGTTGGCCGTGGCATCACAGGACACCATCCCCGACCGCGAGGTCGAGATTCCGCCGGCGGATGCGTTTCCAACCGACGAGTTCGAGACCCGAGAGGCGATGGTCGAGCGCTACCGCGAACTTGGGACGTTGCTGACTGTCGGCGTCGCCACGGAATAACGGCCCGGATAGCCGGTCAAAACACGGACCTCGGCCGGAACGACCGACAGGGTATTTTGTGCCCGCGAGCAAAACTACGGAGTATGGCCGAAGATGCCTCGCTGGAGGACTTTCTCGACGGTGGCGACGAGAGCGAGGATGGGGGAGAGAACGGCACGTCTGCGAGAGACGAGACGGCAGAGACAGAAAGCGAAGCCTCCGACGCCGAAGCCTCGACCGACGGGGTCGACCCGGCCGTGACGACGTACGCGTGGTCGCCCGATGGAGCGGCCTGCGCCGAGTGTGGGGAGGTCGTCGAGCGGCGGTGGACACAGGACGGCATCCTCGTCTGTGGGGCGTGTAAGTCCTGGTGAGCGGCGCTACCGGCCGTGAACCGGATGTGTGTTGTTCTCACTCATCCACAGAGTTACATACGCGCACGCCATAGACGTGGCTACAACTAAACGGCCCGGAGGATGTGGTACCCCACACAAGACACTTACTGGTCGACAGGGCAGACTATCCTACCAGTCCCCGTGCCACGGCGTCGTCCCACGAGATTGCGACTATGACAGACACTGACACCTCACACAGTCAACAGTCGGACAGTCCTCTCCGCGACGCCACACGCGTCGCCAATCAGGTGATCGAAAACGTCGAACAGGTCATCGTCGGGCAACACGACGCAATCGAACACATTGTCATCGCGCTGCTTGGACGCGGTCACGTCCTGCTTGAGGACGTCCCCGGCGTCGGCAAGACGATGTTAGCTCGCTCCGTCGCGGCGTCGTTCGACGGCGAATTCAAGCGCGTCCAGTTCACGCCGGACCTCCTCCCGACCGACGTGACCGGTGTCAACATCTACAACCAGAAGACACAGGAGTTCGAGTTCCGGCCGGGGCCGATCTTCGCCAACGTCGTCCTCGGAGACGAGATCAACCGCGCGCCGCCGAAAACGCAGTCGGCGCTGCTGGAAGCGATGGAGGAACAGCAGGTCTCGGTCGACGGGACCACACACCCCGTGCCACAGCCGTTCACGGTCATCGCTACGCAGAACACGGTCGAGCAGAACCGGGCCTACGATCTGCCGATGGCCGAACTCGACCGGTTCATGACGAAGCTCCATCTGGGGTATCCGAACGAGGCGGCGGAGACGGAGATGCTGGGTGACGTGGTGGGCCACCACCCCATCGAGGAACTGTCGTCGGTCGCCACGCTCGAAGCGCTCTCCGCCGCTCGGGAAACAGTAGCCGACGTGACCGTCGAAGAGCCGATCCGGTCGTACGCGACCCGACTCGCGCGGTACACGCGGGAGAACGCACAGCTGGGTGTCAGCCCGCGAGGGAGCATCTCGCTGCTCCGGGCGGCACAGGCCCGCGCCGTACTCGACGGCCGCAGTTACGTCATCCCCGACGACATCCAGACTGAAGCGCCGGTCGTCCTGCCACACCGCATCCGGACCGAGCGCAGCGAGCAGGACGCCCGGGAACTCGTCGCGGAGGCACTCGATACCGTCTACGTCGAATGAGACCGACACGCCGTGGTTTCGCCGTCCTCGCCGTCGCCGTTGCCGCCCTATTGGTCAGTGCCAGATTCGGGCAGCCCGGGCTTACTGCCGTTGCCGGCCCGCTGTTCGTGGGTGTGTTCGCCGCCGCCGTGCAGGTTCGCTGGAGCGGCGAACCGACCGTCGAACGGGGCCGCCTCCGCCGCGGGTTTCCCGGTGAGACGAAGCCCGTGGAGTTCCGCGTCGACGGCAGCGGGATTGCGACGGTCACCGACCGGCTTTCTGAGGGGCTTGAGGGAGAGACGACAGTCCGGAAGTCCCTGCCCGCGACGGTGACCTACCGCGTCACCTACACGGCCCGGGGCGAGCAACAGGTCGGCCCAGTCGACGTGACGGTGACGGATGCACTTGGGCTCGTCAGGGAGCACTACACCATCGGAAACAGAACCGACGTGCTCGTGTATCCGCCCGTCTACCGGCTGGGCGGGACAGACGCGTTCGCACAGACGTTCACGCCGGAAAACGAAGACCGGCAGTCGTTCGACCGATTGCGCGAGTACGTCAGCGGCGACTCCTTGCGGGACGTGCACTGGAAATCCAGCGCCAAGCGCGAGGACCTGTTAGTCAAGGAGTTCACCGACAGCCGAAGCGACCGGACCCTGCTCGTTGCCGCGGAAGCCCAGCAAGGGCACGCCGACGCGATGGCCGCTGCGGCGGCGACCATCGCGATGGCCGCGCTGGAGAGCGGTCTGGCCGTCGAACTCGCCGTTCCGAACGATGGGGTCGAACAGGGGTACGGCGACACCCATCGGACGCGACTGCTCGAACTGCTGGCCTGTGCCGACGCGGGCCGGACCGACCGTGTGGACGACGCTGATGTGGTCGTCACGGCCAACGGCGACGGCGTCACGGTGTCGGTTGACGGCCGCCGCCAGTCCTTCGGCGACGTGACCGCCAGCCGTGACAACCCCATCGCGGGCGAGGTGAACGGATGAGTGCCGCCGTCACGGAACGGGTCCGCGGCCGGGTCTCGTGGAGCGGGTCCCGGATACTGGCGTTGCTTGGGGCGGCGCTGGCCATCGGCGCGCCACTGCGGACGATGTACTACCTCAGCGACGTGGTCGGCGACCCGACCCTGTTTCTGGCGCTTGCCGCGCTCTCGTTCGTGGGTGCAACGCTGCTTGCCCGCGTGCTCAGACCGCCCCTCGCGGTCGGTGTCGGCGCAGTGCTGTTCGCTGGCGGACTCGTCGCGTACATCCTGAGCCTCTCGACGAATCCGGCGGTGACGGACCTGCTGGGGGATACCGCCGCCCTGCTGACCGGGCGGTCGCTGCTCCAGATCGCCAAGGTCAGGCTGTGGGTGCTGTCGTTCGCGCCGGCACCGGTGTTTCTGACCTGGTATTTCGCGCTACGGCGCTGGTACGTGACGGCGACGGTGGCGGCCGGCACAGCGCTCGCGTTCTTTGCCCTGACGACCGACGCCGGTGTGGTGACGACCCTGCTGGGCGTCGTCGGCATCGCGGCGACTATTGGGTTCGGGACGCTCGATACACTGTCAGCGGACGAGCCGGCAGACCTGACGAGGCGACCCGACGCGATGACTGGCGGTGACGCGACGGAGCACCCGGACGACGGCGGCGAGGGAATCGACGCCGGGCGGCGCGCTGTCCTCGAACAGCTGGCGGCGATCATCGTCGTCCCGGCGGCGCTGTCACAGGTACCAATCACCCGTGACAGCTTGCTATCGTACGACGACGGGTCGGAGGGTCAGACCGTCGAGGGGAGCCTCTTCGATGCCGGGGAGTCCCTCTCGGTACAGGGGAGCATCTCGTTGACGCCTGAGATACGGTACACTGTCGAAAGCGAAGAACCGCGCTACTGGCGGGTCGCCTCCTACGACCGCTACACCGGTAACGGGTGGGTCCGGACTGGAACTCCACGCCCGTACGGCGACCAGCGCCTCGACAGCCCACCGGGTGAAACTCGGACGCTTCGACAGGAGTTCCGGGCAGAGTCGACCATCGGGACTGTTCCGGCCGCCTGGAAGCCCGTTCGCTACTCTGGGGGACCGTCGGTCTCGGTCTCCAGCGAGGGCGGATTCCAGCCCGACGGCACGCTGTCGACAGGCGACAGCTACGAGGTCAGGAGCGAGCTGCTCGTGGCGACCCCGGACGGGCTGCGTGAGGCCGGGACCGACTACGACGACGCGACCGTGGAGCTGTACACCCAGCTCCCCGACAGCACGCCGGACCGGGTTGAGGAACGGACGGCTATTCTCACCGCGAACGCCGAGAACCCGTACGAGACAGCGCTGGTCATCGAACGCTGGCTGCAGGACAGCAAGGGCTACTCACTTGACGTCGATCGACCCGGTTTCAACGTCGCCGACGCCTTCCTCTTCGAGATGGACGAGGGGTACTGCGTCTACTTCGCGACGACGATGGTGACGATGCTCCGGACCCAGGGCATCCCGGCGCGCATGACCGTCGGGTACACCTCCGGCCAGCGAATCGACGAGAACGAGTGGGTCGTGCGCGGGCTGAACTCCCACGCGTGGGTCGAGGTGTACTTTCCTGGGCAAGGCTGGGTGCAGTTCGACCCGACGCCGTCCGGGCCGCGCGAAGAAGTCAGACAGCAACGTATCGAGGACGCGAATGCGGACGGACCGTCGCCCACTGTCGGCGACGGAGACCCGGTGGAGCAGTACACGCCATCCGATACGTCGACGCCCGCCCCGTTGACTGAGACCAACGATACCGAAACCGAACCGACTGAGACGCCGACGGCCACCGAAACTGACACGCCAACCAGCACGACAGGAGCGTCCGACACGGACGAGTCGACGGAGTTGCGCCTGCCGGCGCTCCCGTCGCGCGAGGAGATGACGCTGGGCGTCGTCGCGCTGCTCGGCATCGCAGCGGGCGCGCGCCGGTCCGGCCTTAGCGAGCGAGCGTACCGGGCGGTATGGCTGCGATACCAGCGCCGCGTGGACCCCGAGACCGATGTTGAGCGGGCGTTCCAGCGGGCCATGTACGTCCTTGCAAGGGACCACCGGAACCGCAAGAGCGGCGAGACGGTACGGGCGTATCTCGACGCGATAGAGGCCGACGACCGGGTCCAGCGGCTGGCCGCGCTACGGGAACGCCTCCGGTACAGCGGCGACGTGAGCGAGGCGATGGCCGATGAGGCCGTCGGGATTGCCGACGAAATCGTCTCTGACCGGTAGTCCCCGACAGTGTTTAATAGGTCGTGTTCGTAGGCGCGATTGTAATGTCGGAAGTCTGCTCGACGTGCGGGCTGCCTGAGGAGCTCTGCGTCTGTGAGGACGTCGCTAAGGAGTCCCAGGAGATTAACATCCGCATCGACGAGCGCCGTTACGGGAAGGAGGTAACGATCATCGAGGGATTCGACCCGAAAGACGTCGACATGGACTCGCTGTCCTCAGACCTCAAGTCGAAGTTCGCCTGCGGTGGCACTGTCGAGGACGGACAGATAGAGCTCCAGGGCAATCACACGGGCCGCGTCGAGGATTTCCTCCGCGACAAAGGTTTCAACGTCGCCTGAACTCCTGACTGCCAACGGTTCTCGTGAGAGCGCCGTGGCAAGCCGCTGCTGTGACCTGCTCGCTGGCTTTTCAGCTGTGATCGCCCGCAGTGAACTATATCCAGCCGTTTTTGTGCCGTCGTGAGAACTTCTGAGTACAACCAGGAGCAGCGGCTATCGATGCGTGATACCAACACTCACGATCGGCGGTCAACTATTTCAACCATGGGACGGTAACTGTTCGCAATGTTCGTTGTACCCCGGCGGGTGGTGGCCGTCGGACTCGTGGTCCTTCTCCTCGGTGGGGGAATCGCGTCGCTCCCGGTGGCGGCGACTACTGACCACGGGGCGGTGACTGACGACGACGGACTGGCGGCTGGGGTCGGCGAGAACTGCACATACAGAAGTGAGACAGCGCCAAATCGGAGTGGGGCGACGGTCGGGACAGTGCAGTCGTCGACAGGCACTGCCGAGGCGAATAGCTCAGTAATCCGAACGAGAAGCGCCGATACACATCGACGACAGCCACGGGAACAAGGCGGGGACATAGCTACGACAGCGGCCGGCATGGAGACGGGGACAGCCATATCGGGTACAGCACAGACCAGCGATGGTGACGTAATTCAGCAGACACAGACTTACGCGCGCGTACCGGAACAGCCGGGCGAAGTCGCGGTGACTCTGACCTACGAGGTGCCAGACCGGGTTGTCGACCTCGAAACGCACGTCCCGGCGGCGGCGACGGTGACCGAAACGGACGGGTTCGAGCGCGTCAACGAGTCCGTGTACGAGTGGGAAGAGCCGACGGATACAGCGACGATCAGCTACCGCATCAACCCGAATCGGACCATCGAAAAGAGCGGTCCGGAGGGTGCCGAGGGACGGTATCTCAGCGTCGATACGGGCGAGTGGGCGCTGCTCACACGCTCACAGACGCCGACGCGCTGGCGCTACACCGGCCGTGACCCCGTCAGGTACAACCGGACACTCCGGACGGCGGGGCCTGGTGCGGCGGGCGAGGAAATCGTGTACCTCGGCGAGGTCGCGACCTTCGAGGAGACGGCGCACAACCAGACGTTCACGCTGGCTGTGCCAGAGCGTGCGACGATGACGGCCTCACCGATTTCGGTGCTGGACTCGATGGCGAACGCGTCGAACGCGCTCCGGGTCGGTGACCGTGACGAGCAGGTGTTCGTCGTCGCCGCGCCATCCGGGGCCGTCAGCTGGGGGGTCGAGGGATATCAGATCGGTGACGCAGATATGTGGGTCCAGTCCCGGCAGTCGCTGGATGTCGCGAACAACGTCTGGCTCCACGAGTACGTCCACAGCCGGCAGGCCTACGAGACGACGGGGAAGACACGGTGGACGGTCGAAGGCTGGGCGACGTACTACGCCGCTGTCCTGACGCTGGAACAGAACCGGATCGGGTTCGACGAGTTTCAGGCACAGCTCGCGGCGGGCGGGCGGCCGGTCTACAGTGACGTGAGATTGACCGATAGGACAAGCTGGACGAACGACGCGAACTACTGGAAAGGGGCGCTCGTCGCCGGACGAACCGATGTCCACATCCGTTCGGCGACTGGCCGTAACCAGACACTCCAGCGCGTGTTTCAGTCGCTGAACGGCTACCGTGACCCCGTCACGCAGTCGCAGCTCCTCGCTGAGATCGAGTCCGCTAGTGACCCGAGCGTCCGGGACGCGACCGCGACGGAGACCGAGACGGCAGCGGCCGTGACGATGTGGAACGTGACGACACATCGGCGGTTGTTCGGTTCGATTCCCGCCCGTATTGGCTACAGCCTCCCGCCGGTCGACAGGGCGGACGCCTACCGCGCAGATAGTCTCTACCGGTCGGACACACCGGTCGGCGGTAGCGAACCGATCCGGCTGGCGACAAACGAGACGCTCGCGGTCGATGCCGTCGTCGAGAACGCTGGCGGCGAGGCAGGGGCGTACAACGTGTCGCTCGCGGTCAACGAGACTGTCGTCGACGCGAAACAGGGCCAGATCGAGCCGGGAGTACGGACCGAGGTTGAAGTGACACACACGTTTGCTGCCCCTGGCCGATACGTGGTCAGCGTCGACGGTGACACCGTCACTGTCGTGGTGACGGAACCGGCGGTAGCCAGCGTGACCGACGTCACCGCGAGTCCCCGCGAAGTCAAGCAGGGGGACAGGGTCGACGTGACTGCGACTGTCGCCAACGACAACGATATTCCGGGGACAACAACGGTCGAGTTCCGCCGCAACGATGTCGTGTTCGCCGAACAGCGGCTGTATCTCTCGCCACAGGTAACGACAACAGTCACGCGGACAGTCACCCTCGATGAACGCGGAACAGTGTCGCTGTCGGTGGGTGACGGACGAACGACGACGACGGTCGACGTGGTCGTCTCAACGGAGACGGCGGCACCGCCGTCAACTCCGAGCCCGACGGAGATGCCCACAGACAAACGGACGACAGCGGGAGAGGGCGACGGCTTTACCGCGATTATCGCCGGTCTCGCGGTGTTGCTTGCAGCTCTGATTGCCCGCCAGCGTCGTTCCTGACACGAGCCCGAAGGGAACAGTTATTGCGGTCGGCCAGTCGTTGTCAACCGTGAACGTCGGAATCGCGTATGCCGTCCTGTCGGCGCTGGTGTTTGGGGTGTACCTGTTCGTGATGAAGCGGTGGTTCACCGACTACCCGTCGCCGGTGTTTCTGTTGCTTACCTACAGCCTGGTCCCCGTCGTCTACCTCCCGATCGTCTTCGCCAGCAACGAGCCGTTCCTCCCGGCGGGCAGCCGCATCAACGCCCTCTCGTCAATACTCGCTGTGACGGCGGTGACGGCAGTGGGGCTGCTCACCCTCTTTCGAGCGATCCGCGTCGGCGAAGTCTCCTACGTGTCGCCGATCAGCAAAATCGTCCCCGTGTTCGTATTGCCGCTTGAAGTCGGCCTGCTGGGCCAGCACCTCTCTGCGCTGCAGGTCGGCGGCGTCGTCGTCGCGACTGCCGCCGTCTACGTCGCAAACTGGCAGGGGACAGCGTTACTGGCCCCGCTCAAGCGGGCCCGGAAGTCCCGGCCCGCACAACTGGCGCTGCTGTCGGCTGCGGCGTTCGCGCTCGTTGATGTAAGCAAGCGGGTGCTGATGCAGGAACTGGCCATCGAACCGACGACGTACATCCCGGTGATGGCCGTCGGCATCGCCGTCTTGATGACGCCGCTCGCGTTCCGGTATCAGGTCCCGTCGGGATGGCGGGGGGATCTCCCGAAGTTCGTCGTCGCAGCGATGTTCGTCGCCTACGCAAACCACATCGTGTTGCTGTCCTTCCAGTTGCTCCCGGCGAGTATCGTGTCACCAATCGTCAACGGGCAGGCTATCGTCGCCGTCATTCTGGGTGCGATTGTACTCGACGAGGCGCAGTTCCGAGCACGGCTGGCCGCTGCGGGGCTCGCTATCGTCGGTATCGCGATGATATCGGTCGGATAAAAAAGTCAGGCCGACTTTCGTTCCGACGCGCAGCCAACCTGTACCGCATAGCTCGATTGAAGCCACGCGGTCGGGTTCTCGGTGTCGTAGACGACGACGTCGCCGCCGCCAGTGGTGAAGCTGCCGTACTGCTCGTCGGAGTCGGTAGTATCGCGCGACGCTGGTTCCATTGTGGTACAAGGGCACATCCGACACAGCGCTACATAAGTGTTTCTCGGATGTGGTATGAAGTATTATTAGCATACTAGGATTTTGCTGAACAACAGAGTCCTACTGAGAGACCAGCACCGATATGTGGCCGCCGGCAAAGGCATCTGATATGACACGAGCGGACGCCCCAGTGACACTGCCAGTCGTGCTGACTGTCGCCGGCAGCGACTCCGGTGGTGGGGCCGGTATCCAGGCTGACCTCAAGACTATCGAGGCCTGTGGCGGCTTCGGGACCAGCGCGATCACGAGTGTGACGGCACAGAACACCACGGGCGTACAGGGCCAGCATCTGCTCCCGATTGAGGAGATCGAGGCTCAGATCGAGGCGGTGACGGGTGATTTCGACGTGGCCGCAGTCAAGACGGGAATGCTTGCGACGAGCGAGGTCATCGACCTAGTCGTGGACCACGCCGCCGACCTGCCGAACCTCGTCGTCGACCCAGTAATGGTGGCAGCCTCGGGCGACCGGCTGCTGGCCGCCGAGGCCGAAGACGCCTACGAATCGCTCATCGCCGAGGCGACGGTCGTCACACCGAACGCCGACGAGGCCGCCGTCCTGACCGGGCGCGATGTCGACGACCCCGCGGCCGCGGAACAGGCTGGCCGCGACCTCGTCGAGATGGGGGCCGACAGCGCGCTCGTAAAGGGGGGCCACGTCCCGGGTGACGCCGTCGTCGATACGCTCGTGACCGAAGACGGGGTGACGACGTTCCGCCACGACCGCATCGACACCGAAGCCACTCACGGCTCTGGCTGTACGCTCTCTTCGGCCATCGCGACACAGTTAGCCCACGGCGACGACCTGCCGACGGCAGTCGGAAGCAGTGTCGACCTGCTTGCGAGCGCAGTTCGATATAACGTCGACATCGGAGAAGGTCCCGGTGCGGTCCACCACCTCGTCCAGGCGCGTAACGACGCCGCACACCATCCGACGAGCGAGGCCGTCGAGCGAGTTGTGTCGGCGCTCGTCGAGGCGGACGTGTCCGGGCTGGTTCCCGAGCGAGGGATGACCGTCGCCGGCGCGACCCCCTACGCAGAGACATCCGACGCGGTCGCGGCCGTTGAGGGCCGCATCGCCCGCACGATGGACGGCGTCCGACCGAACCGCGGCGTCCGCTTCGGCGCGTCCACAACGGTGGCTCGCGCCCTGCTGACCGCCCGTGAACACGACCCGTCGCTCCGGTTCGCCATCGACTGTCGGCTGACCGACGCCGTCGAGGACGCGCTGGCGTCGCTAGACGGCACGAGTGCCTCGTACGACCCCGGCGAGCGACCGGACAGGGTCGCCGCCGACGCCACGGCCCAATGGGGCGTCGACCGGGCATTCGGAGCCAGCGACGACCCGCCCGTCGCCGTCGTCGGCCGTGAGGGGCTGGGTACCGACGAGCACGCGATGCTGTTCGGGGCGACCGTCGATGCCATCGTCTCGCGCGTCGAGAGCGTCGAGTACGCGGTCGGAACGGACGCGTAGCTACCGGCCACGAGAGCCCGGGCTACCGGAACTCGACGGAGAGGGTTGACCCGCCGTGTTCCGATTCCGTCACGGAAACCGCCGGGAGCCACGGGAGCCGCGACCGGGCGGTCGCCGTAATCGCCGCCAGGTGCTTTCGCGCGGCAGTGTACAGCCCGGTGACCGCAAGCAAAGCGAGGAGGGCGCTGTCGGCCCACACGCCCGTCGCCGGCGAGAGGACGGCGACCGCACCACAGGCCGCCGCGAGCAGGAAGTCCTCCGGCGCTCCCGAGTAGCGGACGTACCTGCGGGGCCGGTGCCACCGGCCGAGGAAGTGGTTGTACACCGCGATGTCAGTGGTCGGGTTCCAGGGCTCGGCTTCGGGGCTGCCGGCGAACACGTCCGACAGCGAGTGGACGGCACTGGCGGCGACGGCGACGCCAGCGAGGACCACCGGCGGCGACCCTGCGGCGAGCCCGCCACCGAGGACCACCGCCGCCAGGACCGAGAAGTACACCGGGAAGTGGAGCGTCTTCCGGTGGCTGGCAAGCACATCGAAATCGGGGGCGAGGCCACCGGCGAAGGCGGCCGCGAGCACCAGTGGCGGCGCGGCATACTCGGAGAGGGCGGGGGTGGCCAGCGCGGCGACGGCGACCGTCGTGAACGCGTGCGTCGTCGCCATCATCGTTGTACTGACAGCTACGTTCGTCTCAATAGACATAAGTACTGCGTCAGGAGCGCCGTCACCGGGAGTACCTCGGCGGGCCGAGAAACCGCTGCTCATTCGCCCGGGTCGGGGTCGCCGACGCCGTCGACCACGCGCTTGCGCAGGGCGAAGACGACGAACGAGAGCACCGCGAGCGCCGTCACGACAGCGAGAAACGTTCCGACATGGCCGCCGGCCAGCCGGTCGCCGGCGTACGACGCCGCGAGGAACGACGGGGCCCGGCCGACGACGACAAACGCGAGGAACGTCCGCAGGCGCAGGTCCGAGATGCCGGCGACGAAACAGAGCAGGTCGTCGGGGAACGTCGGGAGCAGGAAGAGGACGAACAGCCCGACCAGGCCGTTCCGGGCTAGGAACCGGTCCCACCGCGCCAGCGTCTCCGGCCGCGTCACCCGTTCGACGTACGGCCGGCCGTAGCGGCGGGCGAGTGCGAACGCCGCCGCGCTCCCCAGACAGACGCCGAGCAGGCTGTACGCCGTCCCGGCGCGGACGCCGAAGAGGTACCCCCCGACGCCGCCGAGGAGCTGACCCGGAATCGGGGCGAGAAGCACCTGGAGCGCCTGCAAGGCGACGAATGCGTAGGGCGCGAACGCGCCGAAGGCCGCGAGCCGTCGGCGCAGCCAGACCGGGTCGAACAGGCGCGGTTCGACCGTGTGGACCCCCACTGTCACCGCGGCGAACAGGCCCAGTAGCGCCAGGGTCCGTACAATCACGTCCCGTCGCGCCGCCTTCGACCTGAAAAACCGCGTCGGCTCGCCGTCGGGTCGGTCCGGCGTCACGGTCAGAGCAGTGCCAGCGTCTTCCGCGTAGCGTTCTCGACGACCTTCGAGATGTAGCGCGACCGCGACGGGGACCGCCGGACTGCGGCCGTTCGCCCGGCCCGCATCGCCGCCAGCAGCGCGTCGGTCGTCAGCGGGTCGCCGGGGCGAAGCGTTACCGCCGTCGCCGCGCGGCCGATACCGCCGGGGCGATGGGCGTCGCTGCCGCCGAAGGCCGGGTAGCCCGCCGCCCGGGCGAACCGGGTCGCCTGTCTGTTCCGGATGTTCGTCAGCGCATGCGCATTGTAGACTTCGATGCCGTCGACGCCGTCGATGGCCGTTCGGCTGGCGCCGTGGCGCGACCGCTGGAACGGGTGTGGGACGACAGCCACGCCGCCACAGGCCCGGACATCGCGGGCAGTCTCGACGAGCGGCCTGCCCGGTTCCGGCGCGGCGTCGATCCCGAGCGCGAGCAGGTGCCCGTCGGCGGTCGAGACCTCACAGCCGACGATGACCGGCAGGTCCTCGGCCAGGTCGGCGGCGACGCGCGCGCCCTCGACCGTGTCGTGGTCGGTGACGGCGATCGCGTCGAGTCCCGCGGCCCTCGCGCGTGAGAGGAGCGTCTCGGGCACGGTGCGCCCGTCGTAGGAAGCGGCCGTGTGGAGGTGCGTATCGACGTGGACCGTCCGGCCGGCCGGTTCGCCCGGGCCGGTCATACGTATCCGAGTTCCAGCGCGAGCGCCAGCCCACCCGCCGCCAGCGCGACGGCGGCGGCCAGCGCGTGGCTGAGGTCCGTCTTGTACGCCTTGTAGTCGGACACCATCAGCGGGCAAGCCAAGCCGACGAGCACAGCGGCGACCCACCCGTTCCACGGCCCCACGAACGCCGCGAGGAAGTAGTTCGAGACGACGAGCAGGTTCGTGTGGACGACCGTCGTGCCGTGGTAGTAGCTGTCGCCGCCGTCGGAGCCGAACCCCTCGTTCGTGTGGCGTATCAGCCTGAGCCCGCCGAAGGCAAAGAGGAGGAAGCCGACGACGAGACTCGCAAACGGGGACGGCGAAAGCGAGACGTGGTACAGAAGCGCCGCGGGGAGCAGATACGCGAAGATGTCGATAAAGGAGTCGATTTGCCGGCCGAACGGCGAAGAGGTGCCCGTGCGCCGCGCGTACCAGCCGTCGGCCTTGTCGAGGAAGAACGCGACGAACATCGTCAGAATCCCCCAGTTGGGTTCCCCCCGGAAAAACAGCAGCGCGCTCCCCCAGCCGACGAACAGGGCCGCGAGGCTGATGTAGTCGGCACCGGTGAGCCGCCCGACGATGTCCGTCCGGTCGACCGTATCGGGGACCCGACGGTCCGCGAAATCCACCCGGTTCCAGACGCCCCGTATCGCTTCTCGCAGTGGCTCGGTCATCAACCCACTCGAACGCTCGCCCGTTCGAAGTATAAATCTTGCCTGAGAAGTATTTACTTAGTAGGAATCTATATATCTACATTCGAATACACAGCGACCCCGCTCTCAGCGCACCCGGACGGACCGCCAGGAGAGCGGCCCGACGGCGGCGTAGCGTCTCGTCCGCGCCGCGCGGAACCCGAGTCGTTCGAACAGCGCCCGCGACGGCCGGTTGTCGAGCGCGACGAGTGCCGTCGCTTCGGCCGCCCCGTCGTCGGCCGCGTGCCGACACGCCGCAGCGACCATCGCCGTCGCTACCCCGCGGTTCCGGCAGTCCGGGTCGACGAACACGCGCCTGATGTACGCGCCGTCGAACGACAGCCGCCGGTCGAGGGGGTCGATGTGATGCGTCGCACCGACCGAACAGAACAGGTAGCCCGCCGGGGTCCCGTCGACGACGGCCGCGACGACGTCTTCGCCCGCAACGAGGTCGTCGACCGGCGGGTCCAGCGGCGCGACACGAGCCGGGTCACAGCGCTCGACGGTCACGCCGGTGTCGGCGGGTTCGGGTACCGACTCCGTGAGCGACCGGGTGTACTCGTACATCCACGTCGCGGTGATGCCCGCCCGGGCGAGCGCGTCGTAGGCGGCCCGGCCGTATCGGTTCCGGGTCAGTCGCCACAGTCGCGTCATCGCCGCCCTCCGGGCCGCGCGTTCGCCGTAGAGACACCGCGGTGGAACCGCCCGACAACAGGCTCGCCCACCCGGTCACCATCGTCGTTCGGAGCGTCCACGTCGGTACTGACGGGCCGCGCCGTCGCATAATCCCTTGCTATGAAAGCTATATAGATTCGAGCGGGTGGGTCGTCGGGCGGCTGTGCGCCGACCCGGCACAGACGGTGGCCGCGTTTAACCTCGAGCGACGCATATCAGAACGTATGAGTGAGACACAGTCGAGCGAGCGGATTACGGTCTTCTCGGACTACGTCTGCCCGTTCTGTTATCTCGGACGCGAGTCGCTCAGGCAGTACCAGTCGACGCGCGAGGAGGAACTGGAGATCGACTGGCACCCCTTCGACCTCCGAAGTGGGAAGCGTAACCCCGACGGCTCCATCAACCACTCCGTCGACGACGGCAAGGACGAGGACTACTACGAGCAGGCAAAGCAGGGCGTGCGACGGCTCCAGGAGAAGTACGGCGTGGAGATGGACTTAGACATCGCCACCGACATCGACTCCCTGCCCGCCCAGATTGCCTCCTACTACGTCAAAGAGCACTACGACTACGAAACGTGGCTGACCTTCGACGTGGCCGTTTTCGAGGCGCTGTGGCAGGACGGCCAGGATATCGGCGACGAGGACCTGCTGGTCGACCTGGCCGAGGACGCGGGCATCAATGGCGGCGAAATCCGCTCGGCGCTCGCGGACGACGCGCTCCGCTCAGCGGTCCGGGAGAAGTTTACCGCGGCACAGCGCCAGGGCATCACCGGCGTCCCGACGTTCGCCTACGATGGCCACGCCGCCCGCGGTGCGGTTCCGCCAGAGCAGCTAGAGCGGCTTGTCGAAGGCACCTGAGCGGGCGCTGTCGGGCGCTCAGGCGACGCGGTTCCGGAGTGATTCGCCGCGTGTGGCCCGTTCGACGTTTTCCTGAACAAGCGCCGCGATGTCTTCGTGATACCGGTTCGTGAACGCGGCGACGTGTGGCGTCACGATAGCCGACTCGTGGTCCCAGAGCGGGTGGGTTTCCGGCAGCGGTTCCTCCCAGTGGGCGTCGAGGGCCGCCCCCGCAATCGCCCCCGCATCGAGCGCGGCCAGCAGCGCGTCCTCGACGACGACCGGCCCCCGGGCGACGTTGACGAGGTAGCCGTCGTCCCGCATCGTTTCGAGGAGGGCGGCGTCGACCATCCCCTCGGTCGCCTCGGTGAGCGGACAGCACAGCACGACGAAGCGAGCGTCGCCGACGGCGGCGGCCAGTTCGTCGGGCGTGTACACGCGCTCGACATTCTCTGTGGGGTCGCCCGAGCGCCGGACGCCGACGACATCCATGCCGAGCGCGGCGGCCCGGTCGGCGACGCCCTGGCCGATTGTCCCCAGGCCGACCACGCACACCCGCTCGCCGGTCAGCGTGAACGGCGCTTCGTACGGCTCGTGGGTCCAGTCGGCGTCGCCCTGTCGGTCCCGATAGACGTGGAGCCGGCGGGCAAACGCCGTCAGATAGCCGACGACAGTCTCCGGGACGGTGTCGCCGTGAATGCCGGTGCTGTTCGTCAGCGCCGTCCCGGCGGTCTCGTAGGCGGCCACGTCGAACTCGTCGTAGCCCGCGCGGATGCCGTGGACCCAGGCGGCGTCCAGAAACACGTCTCGGGGGGAGAACGTGACGACGCAATCACCGGCGTCGAATGAGGCGTCGTCGCCGACAGCCTCGACGGGAACGTCGGACCCCTGTAACGCGGCGACCATCGCCTCCAGCGGACAGGCCTTCGCGACCGACTCGTGGACGGCGATTCTGTCGATATCCATACCCGTCCCTGCGGCGGGGACGGTATAGTCCTTGTCCGGAACGCGCCGGACCGCTCAGTCCCGGCGGCTGTCGAGCGCGTCAACGCGCATCTCGACGTAGCGGCGGGACCACCGCTTCGAGAAGCGGTGCAGGGCTCCGAAGAGTCCGCCGTCTACGGCGTCGCTGGCGTCTTCGTCGTAACTCGACTGACCGCCCGACTCCATCGGTCCCTGTGGAAAACTCATGACGCTAGATGTTACCACGGCCTGTGAAATAAATATTAGGGATATTAGGGAGCCGGCGGAGCCATGCGTTTTTGCCGTCTTCGACGGTTTTTACAACGATTTTTGAAACAAGTACAGACAACAAGGGCTTTAACCGATAGTTCACAATGCTGGCTTCACGCGTCAATGACAACGTCGTCACCGTCTAGTCGACTCCAGAAGGGGTTTCTCAAGTACCAGCATGTCTTCGTCTTCCTGGCACCGCTGTTGTTCGTCGTCGGCGTGTACACCGCCGCGCCGACGCCCGCGGACGCGGGAAGCGGCTACTGGTTCGAGTACTGGTGGCTCTGTATCGCCTTCGTCACCGGTGCGACCATCGTCAACACGGTCGGTATCAGCGGGTCGGCGCTGTTCGTCCCGTTTCTCATCTTCGTCTTCCCGGTGCTCGCCGGGGAGACGCTGACCCCGGAGACGCTGGTGAAAGTCGGCCTCATCAGCGAGTCGTTCGGCCTCTCCAGTTCGGCGCTGGCGTTCATCCAGTACGGGCTCGTCGACCGACGACTCGCACTGAGCCTCGTCCTCGGGAGCGTGCCCTTCGTCGTCGCCGGGGCGCTGCTCTCGTTTGTCATCCCCGAACCGCTGTTTCACGCGCTGCTCGGCATCGCCCTGCTGGCGGCCTCGTACCTGCTTTTCAAGGCCGACCTCGGCCACGAAGAGCCGGGCGAGGCGGGCGACAGCGACCCCGACGTGTCGGCCGACGGCGGCGACAAGACCCTGCCCGACGACGCCAACAAGCTCGGGCCGGCTGGCGTCGAGACGGCTGACGACGGGGCGGTTACGCGCGTCGACCGCGACGGCAACGACTACGGCTACACGCGCGGCGGCTACCTTGAGCGGTTCGCCAACTACAGCATCGGCGGCGTCTTCCAGGGCCTGGCCGGCTTCGGCGTCGGCGAACTGGGCATCATCTCGATGCTCCGAACGGATGTCCCCGTCCGGGTCGCCATCGGTACGAACCACATCGTTGTGGCACTGACAGCCGTTCTGGCCTCGGTGGTCCACGTCTTCGGCGGCGGCCTCGTTCCGGGCGCTCACTCTATCGACCTCGCGTCGACGCCGTGGAACATGGTCGTCTGGACCGTGCCCGCGACAGTCACCGGCGGCCAGATTGCACCGTACGTCTCGACCGCACTGGACACCGGGACCATCAAGAAGTTCGTCGGCGGGCTGTTCGCAGTCATCGCCGCCGCGCTGTTCCTGATGGCGACGGGTGGTGTCTGAGACGATGTACGACACGGTTCTCCTCCCGACCGACGGCAGCGACGGTATCGGTGCGGCGGCGCGCCACGCCGGCACGATTGCGGGCCGGTTCGACGCGACGGTCCACGTGCTCTCTGTCGTCGACACCCGGAACCGGTTCGAGAGCCCGTCGAGCGGCCTCTCGGCCGACGCCTGGCTCGACGCTGAGCGCGAGCGCGCCGCGGAGGCCATCGAGGCGACCGTCGCTGAGTTGCCGGACGACGTGTCGGTCGAAACCACACAGCGAGAGGGCGTCCCGAAAAGCGAAATCGTCGACGCGGTCACGGAACTCCCGGCAGACCTCGTCGTGATGGGGACCCACGGCCGGACCGGGCTGGACCACTATCTCATCGGAAGCGTCGCGGAGACGGTCGTTCGGGAGTCGCCGGTGCCGGTGCTGACCGTCCAGTTGTCCGAGGAGTGACCACGGCGACCCCGCGACCGCATCAGCCGTCGACCGGGCCTGTCCGGAACGGCTCGGTCGCTCGGTGATACGCTGACAGCGCGAGCGCATGGAACGCGACGAGGACGGCGACACCGACGACGATGACTGCGACCTGTAGCGGCGTCGAGAGCAGCCCTAAGGAGACGATGAGCGTCGTCGCACAGGCCGGCGCGTGGACGGTGTCGGTCGCAATCATCCCCCAGCTGGTCACGACGAGCGAGAGCGTCGCGCTCGCGACGAGGCGGAGCCCGGCCGTGGAAAACGCGGTCGGGTCCGCGACGAGTGAGACACCGCCGGCGAGCAGGCTGTACGCGGCCAGCCCCGCGAGGCCGCCGATGAGGTGGCTCGCGACAACGCTGACCAGCCCTGTCCGGTCACCGTCCCGGTGGAAGGCGAGGACGAACGCCGAGGGGCCGAGGCTCGGGAAGATAAACGGTTGCCCGCTTGCCCACGCAAGCGTTCCGAGGACGACGAACAGCACGCCGGCGTACAGGCTCGTGCCGACTCGATGCCGTCGCATTGCTCCCGATAGGAAACTGGACGGACAAGACAGTCACGGTCCGGCAAATCGGCGCTGGAATCCTGAGTGGAGACGGCACGGCCAGCCGTTCCAGTCAGAGCGCCGTCGTCGTCGTGTCGTCCTCGCTCGGAGCCGACGGCGGCATCCCGGTACTCTCGCGTAGTTGCTCGAACGCGACTGCGACAACTGCGGTGCCGTACAGCGACGCCAGAGGTTGGATGACAATGGTCGGAAGCTGCGAAGTCGGCCCCGAAAGCGCTAGCGCGCCGACGAATCCGATGACACCACCGACGAGCGCCGCGGCGGTACCGACAATCAACAGCAGTCCGAACAGCGCCAGCCGGTTGCCCTCGGTGAGCCGATAGCTCTCTTTGAGCGCCGCGACGAAGTTCCGGTCGTCGACGATGACGTACGGCATCATGAAGATGAACGCGACGTAAGCGAAGATACCGGGGATGAGGAGCAGGACCGACCCGATGAACACCAGCAGGCTGTAGACGATTCCGCCGACGAACACGTTCACCATCGCCAGCGGTACGTTCCGTGTGAGCGCTCCCGTTGGGAAACTGTCACGCGCTCCGGCAGCGAACGTCCGGAAGGACACGATGGTGAGATACAGTGAGACTACGGAGCCGATGGCGATACCGGCACCCGCGACGGAAAGCGGGATGTCGAGGGTGAGCGGTAGGGCTGCAGCGATTTCGCCGTATCCCATTCTGGCGTAAGTCGTCGCCAAGATTGTGTTGAACAGCGTTTGAAAACCGATCATCAGGGCGAAAAACGCTGCAAGTAGTATCGCACCGGTACGACTGAACAGCCGATACCCCGCCTCTTCGAGGACGGAGCCGATTTGGAGGGCCATCAACGGAGCGCTTCGACAAGCAATGGCAAAAGTGTTGCCTCAGTGTGACACTGCCACTCAGTTCACGTGCCCGGTTCCGACTCACTCTCGACGAACTCGATAAGCTCCTCTGCCGGGACGAACCCGTCGGCGCGGCGGTCGAGAAGCGTCCCGTCGACAAATAGCAGGAGCGTCGGGACGCTCCGGACGTCGAATGCGTCGACGGCATCGAGGTCGCGTTTGGGATTGAACACGACCACCGTGGCATCAGTCGCCTTCGCTGCGATGTCGAGTATCGGCTCCATCGACCTGCAGATTGTACAGCCGCTTGTCCGGACCATCGCCAGTACGCGGTCAGTCGTCGCCAGCACGTCGTCGAGTTCGTCCCGCGTTTCGACCGTCCGAACGCCGTGTTCCGTTGTCGTGTCCATACGGCTAGTACGTGCCACAGCGCGAAGAACCCCGCGACAGGCCACAGCCGCGGTTGCTGTGCGTGGCCGTCAGTCCTCGATCTTCCGCACGACCGATGCTGGGTTCCCCTGAACGACGGCGCCGGCCGGAACATCGTCGGTGACGACTGCACCAGAACCGATGACCGCGTCGTCACCGATTGTGACGCCCGGGTTGATGACCGCCTGCCCGCCGACCCAGACATTATCGCCGATAGACACCGGCTTCCCGTACTCGACGCCGCTACGACGTTCATCCGGGTCGAGCGGATGCGTTGCGGTGTAGATGTGGACGCCCGGCCCGAGCAGGCAATCGTCGCCGATATCCACCCGGCAGACGTCCAGCACGACGCAGTCGAAGTTCGCGTAGAAGCCCTCGCCGACGTGGATATGCTCGCCGTAATCACACCGGAACGGCGGTTCGACGTGACAGTCCGGGCCGACCGAGCTGAACAAATCCTCGATGAGCGCCTGTCTGGTGTCGGTCTCCGACGGGTCGGTCCGGTTGTACTCCCGAGTGAGCGCGTTCGCATGCTCGCGGGCAGCGACGAGTTCCGGGTCGCTCGCGTCGTAGCGTTCGCCCGCGAGCATCTTCTCCTTTTCAGAGGGCATCCCGACTGACCTCCGGAGCGGTACCGCGACGCCGCTGTGCAATCATGTCCGACAGTTGACTGGCCCGACCAAGAGGCGTTTCGGTTGACCGTTGGGAGTCAGTGCGGGGACTCGTCCCCGGAACGGATTTATAATCGACCGTCGCCTACCATGATTCGTGAACCGCACGGCAGCGCTCGACGCAGTCGTCTTCGGTGTCGACATCCAGAGCGGCGACGTACGCGGCGACGCGCCGTCGTACGCGCTGGTGGTCTTCGACGGGGAATCAGTCGAGCGGGACGTGGTCTCGCGGCGGAAGCTCCGCCGGCGCATCGAGGACGAAGAGCCGGCTATCGTCGCGACGGACAACATGTACGAGCTCGCCGAGGACAAGGACGCCCTGATCCACGTCCTGGGCTCGCTCCCGGACGAGACGAAACTGGTGCAGGTGACCGGCGACGAGCGGCCCGAACCGCTGTCGCGGGTCGCCAAGCGCCACGGCGTCCCCTACGGCAAGGACCCGATGGAGGAAGCCGAGGCCGCGGCACGGCTGGCCGCCGCGAACGTCGGCCAGGAGGTGTCCGCCTTCACCGACACGACGGAGGTGAAGGTCTCGCGGGGCCGCTCGACCGGAAAAGGGGGATGGTCAGAAGACCGCTACACGCGACGCATTCACGGCGCGGTCAAGAAACGCGCCCGCGAGGTCGAGTCCGAACTCGACGCTGCCGGCCTGGAATACGAGCGGGACGTGACCGAGAAGTACGGCGGCTTCTCCAACGCCGTGTTTCAGGTGTCGGCTCGACCGCAGGACATTCCGGTGTCGAGAGCACGGTCGGGCGACACGCGCGTCGAAATCGAGCGCCAGCGACGTGACGGCATCGAGTTCAAGCCGCTGGCGAAACGGCGCGACCACGTCATCGTCGGCGTCGACCCCGGGACGACGACGGCCGTTGCCATCGTCTCCCTCGACGGCACTGTGCTGGACGTGTACTCCTCGCGGACCGACGACACCGCTGCGACGACGGAGTGGATTATCGAGCGCGGTCGGCCCGTCGTCGTCGCCGCCGACGTGACGCCGATGCCGGAAACCGTCGAGAAACTCCGGCGCTCATTTAGCGCCGCGGGCTGGGAGCCAGACACCGACCTCCCGGTCGACGAGAAGAAACACCGGACCCGCGAGGAGGCCTACGACAACGACCACGAGCGCGACGCGATGGCCGCCGCGCTCTACGCGTTCGACCACCACGCCGACCAGTTCGAGCGCGTCGCAGGCAAGGTCCCGCCGCAGTACGATGTGGGACCGGTCGTCGACCGCGTCGTCGCCGGCGAGGAGAGTGTCGAGACGGTGCTGCGGGACCTCGAAGACGACGACGGCGAGGACGAGGAGGCCACGGCGCACGAACCGCGGGAACTCACCGACGACGAGAAGGAGATCAAGCGGCTGAACGCCCGCATCGAGCGGCTCGAATCGCACGTCGACGACCTCAAAGAGACGATCAAGCGCAAGGACGAGCAGCTCTCTGAGAAGGACAAACAACTGGAGAAAGCCCGCAGCGAAGGCCGACGCGAGGTCCGGAAGGACCGCGAGGTGACGCGGCTCCAGCGGCGCAACGAAGCCCTCGAACGGAAGGTCGAGGAGGAACAGGAGAAGCGGGAGACGCTGGCCGACAAGCTCGACCGACTGAAAGCGCTGTGGAAGCTCGACCACTCGAACTTCGCCGACGTATCGGAGAAGCAGGAGGGACTGACCCCGGTCAAGGTGGTCGAACAGTTCACGAGAGATGCCATCGCCGACGCCGACGAGCGATTTGGCCTCGTTGAGGACGACATCGTCATGTTTCGGGATGCCTCGGGCGCGGGCCGGTCGACGGCCCAGCAACTGGCGGATATCGACCCGAAAATCGTGCTCCGGAACGGGAACCTCTCTGACATCGCCGATCAGGTGCTGTTCGACAACGATATTCCCGTCGCACCGGCAGAGCTAGTCACCGTGCAGGAAGTCGACGAACTGGCCGTCGCCCGCGAAGGCGAGGTCGAGGCGGCAATCGAGGACTGGGAAGAGCGGGCCGCCGAGCGACGGAAGGAGCAGAACGCGGAGATGGTCGACCAGATCATCAGCGAACACCGGGCTGACCGGCCGACGAGCGAGAACTAAACGCTGTGCTATGACCCGGCAAGCAGTAACGGGGCAGCTCTGCTACCGGGGTGCTGCTCCGATAGTGCGAATCTGTACTGAGTAGTTATGTTCTTCGGGTGCGTTTGTCTCGCATGGAAGACCAGTGTCGTGTTCTGGCGGCCGCGGTCGAGACGCTCGACGACGTCTTCTACGTCTACGACGCCGACGCCAAACTTGCGTACTGGAACGCTCGGCTGAACGAACTGTTCGACCTGACGGATAGCGAACTGTCAGGCACAGCGCCGACCGAGTTCTTCGTCGCGGACGACCGGGCAGCCGTTGAAGCAGCCATCGAGGAGGTGTTTGAATCTGGTCAAACGAGCGTCGAAGCGCGGGCGGAGACAACAGAAGGGGTAGTGACGTTCGAACTTAGCGGTCGACTTCTTACGGGGGACGACGGCACAGTGCAGGGGTTCAGTGGTGTCGGTCGCGACATCACGGACCGGCGCGAACGGGAGTGGCACCTCCAGCGACAGAACGAGCGGCTCACAGAGTTCGCTGACCTGCTAGCACACGACCTCCGGACGCCGCTTGCCGTCACCAGCGGCCACCTCGAACTCGCTGCCGAGGAGCTGTCGCCCGAGCGTATCGACGCCGCCAGAGACGGGTTACAGCGGTTAGAATCGATTATCAACGATCTGCGGACGGCGACCAGAGAGGGCGCGCTGGCAACCGACGAGCAGGCGGTGGATATCGCCGACGTGGCGACGACGGCGTGGAACCACGTCGAAACCGGCAGTGCAGTGCTGGAATCGCCGCCGCCGATACCGGTCGAGGCAGACCCGAAGCGGCTGCTCCGACTGTTCGAGAATGTCTTCATCAACGCCGTCACACACGGTCCGGAACCCGACGAACACGTATCTGACGAGGAAAGCGATGGTGACACGACCGGCATAACAGTTCGCGTCGTGCCGACGCCCGACGGCTTCGCGGTCGAGGACGACGGTCGGGGGATCGCCCCCGACGACCGGGAGCGGGTGTTCGAACCGGGCGCGTCACAGGCGGCTGACGGCACTGGGTTCGGCCTCTACATCGTCAGGACAATCGCCGAAGCCCACGGCTGGACAGTGCGTGCCACGGCAGCAGAACACGGCGGTGCACGGTTCGAGTTTGATGTCGGTGCAGACACCGCCTGTTAGTCGTCTCCGTCTCAGGGCATGCCGTCGCCGCCCATACCGCCACCGCCCATGCCGCCGCCACCCATACCGCCCATGCCGCCGAGTCCGAACGCGCCGAGCAGGCTCGTGACGAGTCCGTAGACGACCAGCCCGAGGCCGCCAACGACCAGAGCGATACCGACGGCGACGATGGGAGCCTTCCACGCGACCAGACCGATGCCGGCGAGCAACACGACGATGCCGCCGATACCAACCGCACCGAGTTTATCGAGCATACCCGTGTAGGCCAAGCGGGCGGACAAAAGCCCGTCGGTCAGTACTCGAACTCGGTGTCGACGTTCTGTGCCGCCGCGACCATCTCGGCGATAGTGTCCTGCCGGCGAAGCAGTCGCATCGTGTCACCCTCGACGTCGAACGTGCCGTCCATCGCGGCGGCGGAGATATCCAGATCGCCCTGCAGCATCGTGACCCACTCGCTGTAGGGGCCACGGAACGCGAAGTCGTACTCGGGGTCCGCGACCGTCCCAGCGGCGGTACAGACGCCGTCCTCGATGGCGACGGAGAACTGTATCGGCTCACCAGTGTAGGCGTCGTCGGCACGGATTTCGAAACAGAACGCGGCGGTGAAGCCGTCGGCGCTGTCAGCGAACGCGGCCCGCTGGTTGATCCGGTCGCGCCACGCAGCGGCCCAGTCATCGGCTTCAGTCGGCAGCGTCACAGTCATTGGCAGGCGGTATGCAAGGGGGGCTTTTCTGTGTTGCCTTGTCTGTTCGAGTGCAACACCCGGACAGTCGTTGCTGTGGCTCCGCGACGAGCGCGACGAAAACAGCGAACCGAGGCCTCAGCGACGGGATTCGCCGCCGAGATACAGCCGGGACACCTCCGGGTCGTCGAGCAGCGAGTCGGCCTCGCCCTCGAACTTGACAGTCCCCTGATCGAGGACGAACCCGCGGTCTGAGATGCCCAGTCCCTCGCGGGCGTTCTGCTCGACCATCAGGATCGAGGTGCCCAGTTCGTTGACCGTCTCCACGTCGTCGAACACCTCTTTGGCAGTGTTCGGTGCCAGCCCGGCGCTTGGCTCGTCGATGAGCAACACGTCGGGCTCCATCACGAGCGCGCGGGCGAAGGCCAGCACCTGCCGCTGACCGCCCGACAGCGTCTTCGCGTTCGCGCTGCGCTTGTCGTCGAGGATGGGGAACCGGTCGTACAGTTCGGCCACGACCTCGTCGAGGCCGCCGTCGCGGGCGACCCCACCCATCCGGAGGTTCTCGTCGATGGTCAGCGACCCGAACACGTTCTCGGTCTGTGGAACGTAGCCGACGCCGATTCGGACGATGTCTTCTGGAGCCATCCCGCCGATTTCGCGGTCGCCCAGACGGACCGAGCCGGTCCAGGGCTCCAGCATCCCGAACACCGTCTTGAGGACAGTAGACTTGCCGGCCCCGTTCGGGCCGACGAGGCAGGCGATCTCCCCCTCGCCGAGCGTCAGCGAGAGGTCGTCGAGCACCTGCACCTCGCCGTAGCCGCTGTCGACGCCGTCGACGGTGAGGATTGGGTCAGTCATTCCGACGGCCCTCCCAGATAGGCGTCGATGACGCGCTCGTCGCTCCGGACCGCCTCGGGCGGCCCCTCGACGAGGACACTCCCCTGATTGAGGACGATAATCGGGTCGGCCAGTCGCATGATGAAGTTCATGTCGTGTTCGATGATGAGGAAGGTGATGCCCTCCTCGTTGAGCTCCTCGATGAACCCGGCCAGTTTGTCGGCCAGCACGGGGTTGACGCCGGCGACGGGCTCGTCGAGCAGGAGCAGGTCGGGTTCGGCCATCATCCCGCGGGCCAGTTCGACCAGTTTCATCTGTCCACCCGAGAGGTCCGTCGCGGGCTGGGTGGCCAGATCGCCGATCTCGAACCGTTCGAGCATCTGCTGGGCCTGTTCCAGCGAGCGCCGTTCCTCCTGTTCGACGGTGCTCGGCGAGGTGAACAGCGGGATAATCGATTCCCCGGTCTGGTTGTGTGGCCCAACCAGTAGCGCCTCCCGAACGGTCATCCCCTCCGGTTTCCGCGGCGTCTGGAACGTCCGAATCATCCCCTGATCGGCGATTTCGTGGGGCTTCTGGCCGGTCACGTCGACGCCGTTGACCGAGACGGAGCCTGCATCGGGTTCGTAAAAGCCCGAGACGAGATTGAACAGCGTCGATTTACCGGCCCCATTGGGACCGATGAGGCCCGTAATCGTGCCGCGTTCGACCTCGATGGACGCGTCGTCAGTCGCCACAAGACCGCCGAAGCGTTTCTCCAGTCCTTCGGCCCGGAGCACCGGATCGTCCTTTCCGAGAATTGGCCCGTCTGAGACGAGCGACTGCTCACTCATCGCGACCACCGCCCAGCGAGTCGGGCCAGATGAGTTCGCGCTCCGGCGGGAGAATCCCCTCCGGGCGGAGCCTGACGATGAAGATGATGAGCAGGCCGACCAGCATGAGTCGGAGCGGTGCCGCGCCGATTGGCAGCGCGCCGGTGTCGGTCATGAACCGGGTTCCCTGCTGGATGGCGACGATGGTGAACCCGCCCAGCATCGCGCCGCGGTCGCTGCCGGTGCCGCCGAGGATGACGGCGACCCAGACGTAGAACGTCGTGATTGGCTGGAGGTCCTGTGGGCTGACGAACAACACGAGGTGGGAGTAGAACACGCCGGCGAGCGCCATGATGAGGCTCCCGATGACGAACGCCTGCATCTTGAACGCGAAGGTGTTCTTGCCCAGCGTCTCCGCGAGGTCCTCGTCGGTCCGAATCGTCCGCAGGACGCGGCCCCACGGCGACCGGTGGATGCGGCGGAGGAACAGGTAAACCGCCGCCACAATAACAGTGACGAGGACGACGTTCAGGAAGCTGGTGACGACCGACTGCGTCGTGTAAAACAGCGGAGCTCCGCCCACGTAGAAGACGTACGGGTACGTCAGGTCCCCGAGCACAGGCCAGTCGGAGAAAAACAGCGGGATGCCGGTCAGGCCGGCGCTCCCCGCCGTCCACTGCGATTCGTTGAGGATGAAGATGCGGACGACTTCTGCAAGGCCCAGCGACGCGATTGCGAGATAGTCGTCGCGGAGCTTCAGCGTCGGGTAGCCGATGATGACCGCAAGCACTGCGGCGAGTCCGAGACCGCCAAACAGCGCGATGACGGGGCTGACCCCCCCGGAGATAGGCGAGCCGGACGCCGTCAGCAGTGCGGTCCCGTACGCGCCGAGGCCGAAGAAGGCAGCGACACTGAAGTTGATCATGCCGCCGTACCCCCACTGGACGTTCAGCCCCATCGAGAGGAGCATATACATCGCCGACAGCCCAACGAGATACAGCAGGTACGCCGGGGCGAGGAAGCCAGTCACAACCGCCAGGAGCAGGAGTGCACCGAGCGCGCCGAGCAGTCCCACGACGCCTTTCTCGCGGGCCGAATAGGCACCGACATCAAGCGTGCTCATGTCATATCACCCGCGATGCCGCGAGGCCTGACAAGCAGAACCGCGACCATGATGACGAACGCGACAGCCGGCGCGTAGGCGTTGCTAATCGGAAGGCCGACATCGCTGAGCAGCGGCGTCAGTTCGTGGAGCATCCCGATGAGAAGGCCACCGAGCATCGCGCCGTACACCGAGCCGATACCACCGAGGATGACCGCGGCGAACACGACCAGCAGGATGTTGAACCCGATTCGGGGGTCCAGTTGGCTGTACAGCGCGAGGAAGACGCCGCCGGCGGCGGCCAGGGCGCTGCCGACGACCCACATCACGAGGATGACGCGGTCGGTCCGGATACCGCTCACGCGTGCGAGGTCGGGGTTGTCGGCCGTCGCGCGCATCTTCCGGCCCAGCGTCGTCCGCTGAAGCAGGAGGTGCAGGGCGACGACGAGCACCGCCGCGCTGACGATGATCGCCACGTCTCGCTGTGTCACGGCGACATCAAGTGTGTCCAGCAGCAGCGGAATCGGTCCGCTACGGCTGATGTCGTACTGTAGAAAGTCAGTCCCGAACGTCCCCTGTAGCACCGCACGGTAGACGAACGCCACGCCGATGCTCGTGATAAGCAACCCGATTGAGTCCGTATCGAGGGGCTTGTACACGAGCACGTGGGTGAGGACGGCGACAACGGCAGCAAGCGCCATCCCGACTGCAAGGGCCAGGAAGAAGCCGATTGGGAGGCCGAGAACGGTGCCGCCGAGACCGCCGAACACGCCGAAGGCGACGAACGCCCCGTACGCGCCCAGGGTCATCGTATCGCCGTGTGCGAAGTTCGCGAAATCGGCGATGCTGTAGACCAGCGAGAGCCCGATACTCCCGAGGATGATGATACTACTGAAAACGAGCCCGTTTGCCAGGTATTGTAATATCTGCGCCATTGGTGAAAATGGGAAAGAGTCGTGGCCGCCTTAGCCCTCGATGAAGCCAGCGGATTCGTACGCGTGGTCAACGACTTCGAACACCTGTAGCAACCCGACGGGGTCGCCGTTCTCGTCGAGGTCGATGGGGCCGCTCACGCCGGTGTAGTCCACGTCCGACGGCGAGCCACCGTTGGCCAGAATTTCGTGTGCCTCCTCGTACGTGGTCGCTTCCTCACCCTCGGGACGGGTCACGTCCCGGACGACCTCCATGAGTGCCGAGCCCGTGAACTCGTCTGCAGCTTCGATAGCGAGTGCGCTGACGATTACCGCGTCGTACGCGTACGCCGACCACGACGTGGGTTCCTCGCCGAAGCGCTCCTCGAACTCCGAGACGAACGCCTGGTAGTTCTCGGCGTCCTGTGGGACGCTTGGAACCACGGCTTTCATTCCGTCGAGGCTCCCCTCGGGAGCGGATTCGAGGACCTTCGGCCCTTTGACGCTGTCACCGCCGTACCAGGCGGCCTGATCGGTGACGCCCAGGTCGAACGCCTCCTGAGACATTGTCGCGAACTCCGGCTGGTAGGTGATGAACACCCACGCGTCAGCGTCGGTGTCGGACATCGAGGAGATGGTGCTGCTGTAGGAGGACTGGCCCTGGTCGTGGGGTTCGTTGTAGACGATTTCTCCGTCGTAAGCCTCGATGAATGCCTCGCCCACGGACTGGCCGTAATCGTTGTTAATCCAGGCCAGGGCGGCGGACTCGTTGCCGTCCTCGCTGAGGAGCGACGAAATTGCCTCCGCCTGGGCCTTGCCTGCCGGCGGCATCCGAAGCAGGTCTGGGAAGTTCGTCAGGTTCGGGCTGGTGCTGTTCTGGCTGATCTGGACGACGTCAGTGTTCTGGACGACGCTTTCGTGGATAGCCGTGCTGACACCGCTGCCGACGGTACCGATGAGCAGCGGGACACCCTCCTGATTGACCAGCGTCTGTGCTGCGCTGACGCCACCCTGACTCGTGCTCTGGTCGTCCTGCTGTGAGATTTCCAGTGTGCCGCCACCGACGCCGACCGAGTTGACGTCGTCAAGCGCGATTTCCTTGCCGCGCTGATTCCGCTGTCCGAACGCCGATAGTGAGCCGGAGAGGCTGTCAACCATCCCGATGGTGTAAGTTTCGGACCCGGAGTCCGTCGCGGAATCCGTTGATTCGCCATCGCTGCCACTACCGTCGCCGCCGTCTCCACCATCGCCACCGTCTTCGGGAGCACCACCTGAACAGCCAGCGAGGCCGACGAGTCCAGCACTGGCAGCGGCTTTGATTACGGTTCGCCTGTCAATCGAACGCTTATCATGGTCGTTCATGGTATACTGATATCCTTTTTTGTAACTCCCTGTATAACCGTGTCCCCGTCCATGGTAGGCACCATGTTCTCCACGGCATACGAGAAGCCATGAATTAATACTTCTGGAACGCGTTCGGTGTATAGAGTATCGCTACGGCTATGCAACGAACGGAGTTTATTACAGTAGACACACACACGGGCGGAGAGCCGACGCGCATCGTGCTCAACGGGATCGAGGCCGACACACTCACCGGAGAGACCGTCCGGGAGAAGCGCGACCGGTTTGCAGCTACGGCTGACGATGTCCGGAAACTCCTCATGCAGGAGCCCCGTGGGCACGCAGATATGTTCGGAGCGGTCCCGGTGCCGACAGACCGGGCCGACCTCGGGGTTTTCTTCATGGATACTGACGGCTATCTGAACATGTGCGGCCACGGCCTCATCGGGGTCGTGACCGCACTCATCGAACAGGGCGAACTCCACGAGACACCAGAACTGACCGTCGAAACCCCCGCCGGACTGGTTGACGTGACGGCCGAGATAGCTGACGGCGTCGTTCGCCGTGTTGCGTTCAAAAACGTCGACAGTTACGTCTGTGGGACGATCACCGTCGAACAGGACGGCGTCCCGGTCGAGGCTCGTATCGTCTATTCGGGGAACTATTTCGCCGTTGTCGACGCCGACAGTCTGGGCGTCACGCTCGACCGTGAAGACGCCACGCAGTGTATCGACCCCGCACTGGAACTCCGCCGAGCAGTCAACGACGCCGCACCGGAGGACCCAGTCACCGGAGCACGGGTGACCGTCTCGGCAGTCGAACTCACCGGTGGTGGCGACAGCGACCGGAGCTGTGTGGTGTTCGCCGACGGTTCCGTCGACCGCTCCCCTTGTGGAACAGGCACGTGTGCGCGATTGACCCTTCACCACGCCGACGGCGATCTCGCTATCGGCGAGCGTGTCGAAGTGACCGGGCCGGTCGGATCAACATTCGAGGGGTACATCAGCGAAACCAGCGTCGCCAACGGCGTCACCGTGACCAGCCCAGTCGTCTCGGGCACAGCGCATATCACAGGCGAGCACACGTTTTACCGGACCGACGACGATACGCTCGGCAGTTTCACTCTCGCTTGATTTCAGTCAGTAACTGCTGATTTTTTTGGTAGGGGGTGCGTTTAGGCTGATATAGTGGCGTAGTTTCGACAATGATTCCGCCGATAGCGAACAACTTCGTCGCCGGGGAGACAGCGTCGGGGGCACTCGACCACGTCGCTTCACTCAACGACGACGATGTCAAGGGCATCCTAAATCTGTTAGGCGAACACTACGACGAGCGCCAGCCGGCTGACGAGGACGCAGACCAGTACATCGAGCTGATAGAAGAAATCGACAGGAGCGGCCTCGACTGCGCTGTCTCGGTCAAGCCCTCGCAGATCGGCCTCGACGTTGGCGACGAGGTGTTCGTCGAGAACCTCGAACGCATCGTCGCGGCGGGTGACGACTGCGATGTCTTCGTCTGGGTTGATATGGAGGACTACACCACGACCGACGTGACCCTCGACGCGTACGAACGGCTCGTCACGGAACACGAAGGCGGCATTGGCGTCTGTACACAGGCAAACCTCAAGCGAACGCCCGAAGACCTCGAACGGCTCGCGCCCCTTCCCGGGAAAGTCCGGCTTGTCAAGGGGGCCTACTCCGAGCCCAAGGAGGTCTCGTACAAGAAGAAAGAGCGCGTCAACGAAGCCTATCGGGACTGTCTCGAACTGATGTTCGAGGAGTTCGATGGCGGCATCGGCGTCGGCAGCCACGACCCGGCAATGATAGACTACGCCAAGGACCTCCACGACGAGTACGGCACTGACTACGAAGTGCAGATGCTGATGGGCGTCCGCGACGACGCCCAGCGTGACCTCGCCGCTGAGGGCGTCCCAATGTGGCAGTACATCCCCTACGGCGACAAGTGGTTCTCCTACTTCTACCGGCGTGTCCGCGAGCGCAAAGAGAACGCGTTGTTTGCCGTCCGGGCCGTTCTGAGTTAAACTACTGGTCCGGGTCGAGTAGTTTCGCTTCTGCTTTGCGAAGGTGTTCGAGCAGCGTCGTCTTCGAAACGCCGAGCTTCGACGCGAGTTCGCGCGTCGAGATACCCCGTGGCCACGCGTAGTAATCCTCCTGCCGGGCGAGTTCGAACGCTTCGCGCTGGCTGTCCGAGAGTCGGTCCATCCGCCGGAGCTGCTGCGGATTGCCGCCGCCGGCGGACGTGATTCGCGTGACTTCGATATCGGCTGACTGCTCCTCGCGGATCTCGTCGAGAAGTGACTCGGCTTCGTCGCGAGAGTCCGCGAAAAACACCGGCCAATGTTCGCGACCGTGCCGGACCCGAACCGGGTCGTTGTGAATGAACCCGCGCGAGAGCAGGCTGTCGCTGATGGTGTTGTCCGGATCGTACTCAACGAACAGTTCGCGGGTCGTGTTCCCCGGTGACGAGCCCGTGCCAGTCGCCCCGTGGCGCTCGCGCAGTTCCAGCACGGAGTCAGTCAGCGACGAGTCACGAGTCGCGTCGATGAGGTCCTCGACCTCGCTAATACTGTCGGCGTACGCCGTGAACAGGCCCTTTACACTACCGTTCTGTGTGTTGTACACGCCGTGTGCCAGCAAACCAGCCGCCGTCTTGTCGGTCACTTCGAGCGTCCAGCAGTCAGGATGCCAGATGCTCAGGGTAAGCTGGAGTCCCCCGTGTTCTGCTTGTGCTTCACTCATACTGTGCGCCCTCCGTATGAAGGGGTGCTAAAGGGAGTCACGATATGGACGCAAATAAAGGTGCGGTTCATAAGGGGAACACCGACCATGGGAAATAATGCCGGGTTGTAGATGATGTATCAGGGTGGTACCGGCCCCCTGACCATGGACGGTGGAACATATTGGTGGGGGACGCGTACAGTACCTACCATGAGTACAGACGACTCACGACGACACTACATCGACGGTGAATGGACAACAGGCATCGGCGACGAAACGTTCACAAGCCAGAACCCGGCCACCGGCGAGGCGCTCGCCTCGTTCCACCGCGGAACCGAAGCCGATGTCGACCGCGCACTGGCCGCGGCAGAGGACGCATACGACGAGTGGCGCTCGCTCTCGCACATCGACCGCGCGGAATACCTCTGGGACATCTACCACGAGCTGCGTGACCGCCACGAGGAACTCGGCGAAATCGTCACCATGGAGTGTGGCAAGGAGATCAGCGAAGGGCTGGCCGATGTCACCGAGTCCTGGCACATGGTCGAGTGGGCGGCCGGCAACGCCCGACACCCCCACGGCGACGTGGTACCATCCGAAATCGCCAGCAAGGACGCCTACATGCGCCGCAAGCCGAAGGGCGTCGTCGGCTGTATCACGCCGTGGAACTTCCCGGTCGCCATCCCGTTCTGGCACCTCGCCGTGACGCTGGTCGAGGGCAACACCGTCGTCTGGAAGCCGGCAGAGCAGACGCCGTGGTGTGCTCACATCATCGCCGAGATGTTCGAGGACTCGGGTATCCCGGATGGCGTGTTCAACCTCGTGCAGGGCTACGGCGACGCCGGCAACGCCATCGTCGAAGACGACCGCGTCGAGACGGTCCTGTTTACCGGCAGCGCCGAGGTCGGCCACAAGATAGCCTCGAAGGTCGGCGGCGAGCCCGGCAAGATCGCGGCCTGCGAGATGGGCGGGAAGAACGCCGTCGTCATCACCGAAGAAGCGGACCTCGACATCGCTGTTCACTCGGCCGTGATGTCCAGCTTCAAGACGACCGGCCAGCGCTGTGTCTCCTCGGAGCGACTCATCGTCCACGAGGACCTTTACGACGAGTTCAAAGAGCGCTTCGTCGACGTTGCCAAAGACATCGCTGTCGGCGACCCACTGGAGGAAGACACGTTCATGGGGCCGCTCATCGAGGACGATCAGGTCGAGAAGTTCAAGAGGTACAACGACCTCGCCCGCGAGGAGGGCGCGAACGTGCTCGTCGACCGCGCCGACCTCGGTGCCGAGGAGATTCCCGAGGGCCACGAGGAGGGCCACTGGGTCGGCCCGTTCGTCTACGAGATCGACTACGACGAGGACCTGCGCTGTATCAACGAGGAAGTGTTCGGGCCCCACGTCGCGCTACTCGAGTACTCGGGTGACTTCGATGAGGCGCTGGAGATGCACAACAGCGTCGACTACGGGCTGGCCGGGGCCATCATCTCCGAGGATTACCGCCAGATCAATCAGTTCCGCGACGAGGCTGAAATCGGCCTCGCCTACGGCAACCTCCCGTGCATCGGTGCGGAGGTCCACCTGCCCTTCGGCGGCGTCAAGAAGTCCGGCAACGGCCTCCCGAGCGGCCGCGAGGTCATCGAGGCCGTCACCGAGCGCACCGCTTGGACACTGAACAACTCCAAGGATATCGAGATGGCACAGGGTCTGTCAGCCGATATCATCACCGATGAGTAAGTCCGTGCAGTCGGCGGAGATCGGCTCCGTCTGTCCGCGCTGCCGCGGCGAGACGACAACAGCGAAAGGCATCGAGACCTGCACCGACTGCTCGTGGGTCGGTTGCCTCGGCGCTGACTGACGCGACGACCGCGCGTTTCTGTACGGCCCCAGCGTCTGTCCCACACCGAAACGGGGGCCACGGACCGGGTTCACGGTCCAACTTTTCCAAACCTTAAACCTCTCCCCGTCGAAGTACCGTCTATGAGCGACAACGACAGCAGAAAGAACCTGCGGATGCCGGAAGAAGACGAGGTGTTCGCCGTCGTCATGGACATGCTTGGCGCGAACCGCGTCAAGGTACGCTGTATGGACGGCGTCGAGCGCACAGCCCGGATTCCGGGCAAAATGCAAAAACGCATCTGGATACGCGAAGACGACGTGGTCCTCGTCGAACCATGGGACTGGCAGGACGAGAAAGCCGACATCACATGGCGCTACGAAAAACAGGATGCCGACCAGCTGCGCGAGGAGGGACACATCCAGGAGTAGCCTGACATGTATCTGGCCGCGGTACAGACGGAGGCGCAAGCGTGACCGAGGGGCAGTTCGGCCTGCTCGATACGGACGATGTCGACTCACCGGGTGACGAGTGGGAAGAAGTCGACGTCTCCGACACGGAAGCCGACCGTATCGCCCGCAAGCGGGACCGCGAGTTCAGCGAGTTCCGCAAGCGAATCAAGGACGCCGACCAGTTCAAAGTCGAGGCCAGCGTCTTCGATGACGCGACCTACGGGGCACTGTACAAGCTCGTCCAGGACGGCCATATCGACGCCTTCGGCGGTCCCATCTCGACTGGGAAAGAGGCCAACGTCTACACGGCGCTGTCGGGCGAGACAGAGGTCGCCGTCAAAGTGTACCGCATCAACGCCTCTGATTTCAAGGATATGCGGAGCTATCTCGACGGAGACCCTCGCTTCGAGGGTATCGGCTCTGATAAAAAGAAGGTCGTTACCGCGTGGGTTCGCAAGGAGTCGTCGAACCTCACGCGCGCCCGCCGGGCCGGCGTCCGGACGCCGGAGCCCATCGCCGTCGAGCGGAACGTCCTCGTCATGGAATATCTCGGGACGGAAGAGGGCCGCAGCAAACGTCTCAGCGAAGTTCACATCGAGAACCCCGAGACGGCATACGAGGTCGTCAAGGAGTACGTCCGTCGGCTGTACGACGCCGGCCTCGTCCACGGAGACCTTTCAGAGTACAACATCGTCTTTCACGAGGGGCAACTGTATATCATCGACCTCGGGCAGGCGGTTACGATCCACCATCCCAACGCCGACGACTTTCTGGAACGGGACTGCCGTAACGTCGCGAACTTCTTCGCCAGACAGGGCGTCGACGCCGCGCCAGCGGACCTGCTCGCGTACGTCCGAGAGTACGCGACGCCGAAAGACGAAGCCGACACCGCGCCGGGCAGCGACGACGACGCTGTCCCACAGGGAACACCGGCCGACCGCCGCGACGACGAGTGAACGGCGGCACGGCGTGACCGACGCCGAAGTTTTAAACAGGCAGACCCCCGTAAAAGCAGGTATACTTATGCAACATGTGAAGATTCCGCAGGACCGTATCGGTGTGTTGATCGGCGAGGGCGGTGAGACCATGCGCGAGATCGAGAAGCGCGCAGAGGTCCGACTGGATATCGATTCCGAGGACGGCACGGTGAAAGTCGAGTCCGTCGGCGACCCCGTGACGGCGCTAAAAGGCCCCGACATCGTGAAGGCCATCGGCCGCGGGTTCGCGCCCGACGACGCGCTGGCGCTGCTTGAGGACGACATGATGATGTTCGAACTCATCGATATCGAGGCCGCCTCCCGCAACAAGAACGACTTCCGCCGCCAGAAGGGCCGTCTCATCGGCGAGGGCGGCCGGACTCGGGAACTCATGCAGGAACTCTCCGGCGCGGCCGTCGTCATCTACGGCTCGACGCTGGGCATCATCGGCGGCCCCGAACAGGTCGACGCCGTGCGAGAAGCCGCCGAAATGATTCTCGACGGCGCGCCCCACGGCTCCGTCTACTCGTTCCTCGAACGCAAACACAACGAGATGAAGCACAAGGGCCTCGAATACCACCAGTTCACCGGGTAACGCCGGGAGTTCGGCCGCGTGGCTGTCGGCTGCGAGCCGCGGCGACAGCATCGGTTCGGGCGGTCGCCGTCAGGCAGTATCAGGTGCGCACCACACCGTTTTGCCGCAACAGACGCTACGTGGAGGTATGCCGACCATCGCCGAGACGCACATCGTCAACCGCGAGCGCGTCCAGCCGACTCACGCGAACAACTACCAGAGCGCCCACGGCGGCATCGTCATGAAGTGGATGGACGAAATCGGCGCGATGTCGGCTATGCGGGCCGCCAGAGAGACCTGCGTGACCGCACAGATGTCTCGCGTCGACTTCGAGCGCCCGATACCCATCGGTGACACCGCACTCATCGAGTCATACGCCTACGCTACTGGCCGAACTAGCGTCCGGGTCCGCATCGAGGTTGCCCGCGAGGAGCCACACACGGGCGAAACAGAAGAGACGACCAGCGCGTACGCCACCTTCGTCGCCGTCGACGACGGGGAACCGACGCCCGTCCCCGAACTGACCGCCGAAAGCGAGGAGTGCCGTGAACTGCGGGACAGAGCGCTGGCCGAGGAACCCGAGCGAGACTGAGGCGAGTCAGTCGGCTGGGAGGCGCGCCGGCCAACACTTAGACGCTGACGAACTTCTTGCTACGGCCTTCGGGCCGCTCGGCTATCTCTGGGAGTACGGTGAGCCACTGGCCGAGCGTACTCGCTCGGCGAGCCACGCTCGACTCGGACAGGTCCGTCTCGGCAGCCAGTACCGCCTTCAGCTCATCGTACGAGAGAGACCCGCGCTCCGCTATCACCGTCGCAAGGCGGTCGACAACTTCGACCTGTCGAAGGCCAGCGATGAGTCGCTCACGGGCCGCTTCGGTGTCACCCGACTCGTGCAGTCGGAGGTACTCGACGCCGTTCTTGGTCAACCCCCAGCGACGGACCTCACGACCGTCGACCGCCGTCGGCGTGTCCTCGTGTACAAACCCCAATACCGTACGAAGTCCACGTTACCCCCAATACTCCAATAAAGAACGCAACTCCGTACCACCACCGTGAATCAGGAGACCGACTGGATAACGTACTTGACATAGACTACGTGCTGGAACGTTGTTCGTTGGAGTGTATAGATTCAGTGACCCGACGATTTGGTTGATAACAGTACAGGATAGCTCTCCTGTACTTACCGAGGCTACTCACCACATCGAGGGGCAGAAGGAACAGTTTTCTCGATGATATGGCTCACGACCCACGACGACCGGGGCCAAATCCGCTGAATCCTCCACTCATATCTCGCCGTAGTCTGGTGGATCGCGCCACGGCGAGGAGACGATTTCATCGAGCTTGTCGAGTATCCGGTCTTGTTCGGCGGGGGACAGTTCATCAAGGTCGTCTTGGGCCGTCGAGGAGAGTTCCCACGTCCACCCGTCGTCACTCATCGCTCGTGCCGAACCGCTCACGGGCTTCCTCGGCGCTCGTCGTTCGTCCCTCGCGGATGTCTTCCTCGGCTTCGAGGAGCGCAACGAGTTCGTCGCGGTCGAACGTCGGGAACTCGACGGCGTCCCGAAGCGTGTACCGGATGAACTCGCTCCGACTGTTGAACCCGCGTCCCTGCCACGTATCGTCTATCTGTTCGAGGAACGACTCGGTGAGTTTGAAGTTGACCGTGGCGATGTCGTCTCCGCCGTCGTCGTTTGTGGCCGCTCCAGACATATAGACGTAATACGCTGGTCTTACCAATAGTCGTTTCGGCGGAGCCTCACTCACCGCGTAACCGATGTAGATAGACCGCATCGAGGGGGTATTCTATCACATTCCTGACTAAGATTCAGTCATCCCTTTGCGAGCGTTGATTAGCGAAATCAGGAGTGTCCCTTGAGGGGACGCGCCCCCGGTCGATTTCGGGTCTAATCCGCCGCTGTCTGTGAATTAGTTTGTGTGTGCTGACACTTTACCGAATCGCATTACGGCGAGGGATGCCCCGTTTAGCGAGAGACGCGAATCTTGAACGGGTTTCGTTCAGACGAGTGTAGACAGAAAAGTGTGCGTACAAGGAGTGTACGGCAGAAAGAGCCTAGGCCGGAATTTGAATCCGGGGTCTCGTCCTTACCAAGGACGCGCTTTACCGCTAAGCTACCCAGGCACGCATCAATGTGTATCCGGCAATTGTCTAAAGTCGTTTCGATTCGGGGCCGGTGTGTCGGTTAGTCTCAGTGGTCGGCGGCGGCCTCGGTCCCGTCGCCGGTTGGCTGTTCTGCCCCAGCTCGCGCTCGGAGCGCGTCAGCGACCTCCTCACCGAGCAGGTCGGCGTTCGACGGGAGGCCGTCGACGGCCAGCTCGGTCGCGTACTCGCGAAGCGTCGGGGTAGGTCGGATGCCGGCGGCAGTGACGCCAGCGACCACGGCGAGTTCCAGAATGTCCGTTTCCAGCGCGGTGTCGAGGCTTTCGTCGTCGGTCGTCTGGCGGACTGTCTGGTCGTGGCCAAACGAGCGGACGACAGCGACAGCAGCGTCGGCGGCCTCGGTTCTGGCGAGCAGGTAGAAGCCACGTGAGACGAGGATATCCGCGATAAGGATGTCCAAGTCGGCGGTGTCGCGGTCACCGTTGACCCAGGGGTCGTCCCGGGCCAGGTGCCGAGTGAGCGAGAGCCCCTCGTAGATGAGCTGGACGCCGGCGGCTCGGTCAGCGACGCCGTCAGCCAGATCGACCGGTGGGTCGCTGGTCGCGCCCGCGCTGACGAGCGTCAGGACGCCGGGCGCCAGCGACGCGTCGTCCAGGCGAGCGTCAATCCGCTCGTGAAGCCGGTCAGGCTCGACATCGTCGACTGCCGCCAACGCCGCTCGGCGAACTGCCGCCACTTCCTCCATTATGAGGGTCTAGCGACGGGAAGGGCAAAGACCTTTGGAAACCGCAGAGTCACAGCAGGCATGGTACAGACCACGAGCAGCGATGGTATCCGGACCCTGACGCTCGACCGGCCCGACCAGCGCAACGCGCTCACCAGCGCGGCGCTGCGTGACCTCGAAGCAGCAATCGAAGCAGCGACCGAGTCGGTGCTGTATCTCCACGGCGCTGGCGAGGCGTTCTGTGCCGGCGCGGACCTTACCGAAGTCAAGGCCCTCGATTCGGAGAGCGCCGAGACGTTCGCGGCGCTGGGCCAGCGGGTCGCTCACGCACTGGAATCCTACGACGGGGCCGTTGTTGCTGGTATCGACGGCGCGGCGCGGGGCGGCGGCGTCGAACTGGCGCTGGCCTGCGATATCCGTGTAGCGACACCCGATGCGACGCTGGCCGAAACCGGAGTCAAGCTCGGCCTGTTCGGCGCGTGGGGTGGGACGGCACGGCTCCCCGAGGTCGTCGGGACAGGCGACGCCTTAGACATCGCACTTTCCGGCCGAACGCTCGACGCAAAGACGGCGCTGCGGATGGGGCTGGTTTCGCGGCTCACTACGGAGCCACGGGCCGTCGCTGAGGAGTTAGCGGGCGTCGACGGGGACGCGCTTCGAGTGCTGAAAACACGGATCCGAGACGACGCGGACAAGGAGACACAGGAGCGGCGCGAGCAGCAGGCCTTCGCCGATCTCAACGCAAAGACCGAGTAGGCAAGGGTACAAGACGCCGCCTCGCATACGGGTTGGCAATGGTCGACTGTGAGTATTGCTCGGAATCGTTCGACGGCGAGGACGCCTACCTCGACCACCTCGCCGACGCCCACGACGGCGAGTTGGGGGCTATCGACCGTCGGCGCGTCGAGGCACAGACCGGCGGCGCAGACGGGAACGCCCTTCCGGTCGGCCCCATCGTTATCGGCGTCGTCGTCCTGTTCGCCGTCGGGCTCACGGCGTACGTGACCCAGCTGAGTGGCGGTGATGGCGGAAGTGGCGCAGATCTGGTCGGGACCGCAGGCGCACAGCCCCTTTCCACGGTCGAAGCCTCCGGAATCGAGGCGTCGTCGCTCAACGAGACCGGCGACAGCGACCGTCTGGCCGGCGTCCAGCAGTTCCCGGACCGGGGTGCCAACCACGTCGAAGAGGGCAGCGCCATCGGCTATCAGCGGGTTCCGCCGCTCTCCGGGACACACTATGCGTCGACGGTGGGTGCGGGCTTCTACGAGGCGACGCCGTTGCTTGGCTCGCTCGTCCACACGCTCGAACACGGCGCGGTCATCGTCTACTACGACCCCGACGAGATATCGCCCGGTGCCAGAGAGAGTCTTCGGGAGTTTTCCAGCACACACACCGGCACTTGGCGGAGCGTCGTCGTCGTCCCGAACCCCAGCGACGACCCCCGCGCACCCTACGTCATGACGGCGTGGCGACACGAGCTGACGATGGACGGCTACGACGCCGAGACCGTCCACGCGTTCCTCTCGGAGTACCTGGGCCGCGGCCCGGAGAACCCGGTCCGCTGAGGTGACTCAGTACAGCGGGTCCGGACCCGGCGGCATCGCTCGCTTGTGGGCGCTCGACTCGTGCATCTCGCGGACCGTCTCGACGGCGTCCGTCGGGACGCCGACGTGGTCGGCCGTCGCGGCCGCCGGGACGCCGCCGTCGACGTGCAGGGCGAGGATAGAGTCGAGCGTGTCGTAGTCCATCCCCATCTCGTCGGCGTCAGTTTGCCCGGCCCACATCTCGGCGCTCGCGGTCTTTTCGGCGAGGTCGTCGGGGACGCCGACGTGTTTCGCCAGCTGTCGGACCTGTTGTTTGTACAAGGGCGCGATAGGGTGACAGTCGACCGCACCGTCGCCGTATTTCGTGTAGTAGCCGACCAATGCCTCGCTCCGGTTTCCAGTCCCCAGTACCAGCGCCTGTTCGTGGTTGCCGGCGAGATAGTTCAGCACCGCTCGACAGCGAACCCGGAGATTGCCGACGGCAAGCTGGTCGCCCTCAGCGTCTGGATAGGCGTCGAGGAACGCGTCGACCAGCGGGTTGATTTCGATGACGTCGTACTCGATGCCGAGCAGGTCGTTAGCGACCCGCTCGGCGTCGCTCATGTTGTCCGCGCGGTTGGCCTCGCTGGGCATCACGAGCCCGTGGACGGCGTCGCGGCCGAGCGCCTCGACGGCCAGATGGGAGACGAGCGTGCTGTCGATGCCCCCCGACAGCCCCATCACGACGGTGTCGACGCCGGCGGCGTCGACCTGGTCCGTAATGAACGAGGTGATGTGGTCGCGGTGCGCCTCCAGCTCGGCGTCGGAAAACGACAGGTCCAGCGGCTCATCGGCACGGACAATGGATTCGGCCGTTGCCATGTCTACTGGTTGGACGGGCGGAACTAATACCCATCTATCGACGTGATATTTTCGGACGCGCGTCCAGTCAAAACGCTACGTTCAAGTGCGGCCGCTGTTGACAGTCCGGTACGAAGCACGCCGGCGGTTGGCGGTCCCGCAGGGGCCGCAAGCCCCGGTCACCGAGCGCCGGTGGTCCAGTGGTAGGACATTGCCTTCCCAAGGCAATAGCCCGGGTTCAATTCCCGGCCGGCGCATTCTGCGACGAACGGATGTGAGGAGCGAATGGGCTACAGAGGGAATTGAAGCACAGAAGACGCAGCACGAGCGAAGCGAGTGACCGTCTTCGGGCGGTTCAATTCCCGGCCGGCGCATTCTGCGACGAACGGATGTGAGGAGCGAATGGGCTACAGAGGGAATTGAAGCACAGAAGACGCAGCACGAGCGAAGCGAGTGACCGTCTTCGGGCGGTTCAATTCCCGGCCGGCGCATTCTGCGACGAACGGATGTGAGGAGCGAATGGGCTACAGAGGGAATTGAAGCACAGAAGACGCAGCACGAGCGAAGCGAGTGACCGTCTTCGGGCGGTTCAATTCCCGGCCGGCGCACTCCCTTCGGTCGTTTCCCGCCCGATGTTCGCAATCGCTCTGCGATTGCTCACTCCCGGCCAGCGAATTGTACTGCGAACCGCCCGAAACCGACAGGGAGAGCCGAAACGGGGCACGCACGGACAGCCCTGCGGAGGGTTCTAGGTACGTAGGGTGAACAGTTATGTCCGAAGAATGTAAATCACGTTAACATATGCCTCGACCATCCACTCGGCCACACAACCCCCTGCTGGAGTGTAAGGAATGCAACGAGCCGGTAATCAAGACAGCCGACGGGAAGTTCGAGTGCGTGGAGTGCGGGTGGCAGCCCGAGGCCGAACGCATGGACTCGTAACCGGCCGTCTCGGTCGCTTCGTGTGCGTGCGAGCCGATAGCTGGGGCAATCAGCGCCCCGTCCTGTTCTGCTGTGGCGAGTGAGGTCACTCGGCGTGAACCCGCGGACCGCGGGATACTTGTCGGGGCCGGGCATACCCAGTGCCAACAGATGGACGCGCCGCTGTGGACGGAGACACACGCCCCGGAGTTGTCGGATATCCGCCAGCCGAAGGCCCGCGAGCACCTACAGGGAGCCATCGAGGAGCCGATGAACCTCCTGGTCCATGGGCCGAAAGGCAGCGGGAAGACGGCCGCTGTCCGGGCTTTTGTCCGAGAGGTTCACGAGAATCCCGACGCGGACTTCACCGAACTCAATATGGCCGACGTGTTCGGCATGACAAAAAAGGAGGTCGCCAACGACCCGCGGTTCGCGTCGTTCATCGACAGCAAGCGACGGCGCGAGTCCTCGAAAGCCGACCTCATCAACCACGTTCTCAAGGAGTCGGCCAGCTACTCGCCGGTGTCGGGCAGCTACAAGACCATCCTGCTGGACAACGCCGAGGGGATGCGCGAGGACTTCCAGCAGGCGCTGCGCCGAGTGATGGAGCAGTACTACGAGGCGACGCAGTTCGTCATTGCGACGCGCCAGCCCTCTGCTGTTATTCCGCCGATCCGCTCGCGGTGTTTCCCGGTCGTGATGCGCGAGCCGACCCACGAGGAGACGGTGTCGGTACTTGAGGACATCGTCACCGCGGAGGGGGTCGACCACGACGACGACGGCATCGAGTACGTCGCCGGCTACGCGGAGGGGGACCTCCGGACGGCCGTGCTGGCCGCTCAGACGACCGCCGAGGCGGAGGGCGAAGTGACGATGGACGCCGCCTTCGAGACGCTGAACGCCGTCGAGGCCGACGACCAGGTCGAGCAGATGGTCGAGGCGGCCGAGAACGGGCGCTTTACCGACGCGCGGTCGACGCTCGACGACCTGCTCGTCGACGAGGGCTACGGCGCGTCCGACGTGCTCGACGACGTGCTGGACGTGGCCCGGTCGCGCTACTCCGGGGACCGACTCGCGGAGGTCCACCGACTGGCCGGCGAGACGGACATGGCGCTGGTCGACGCCGCCAGCGAGCGAATCCACCTCTCGCGCCTGCTGGCACAGCTGGGCCAGCAGTAGGCCGCTCTCGACCGAACGTGCCGCCACGGCGGACCTCGGCGGAGCCGCCGGACAGCGTCAGGACGCGGTAGCAGGGAATCGCGGACGGAGACGGCGTCAACCGCTTCGAAATCCTTTTACGCGCTTCGGCGGGTAGATACGGACAACGAACCATGGATATCGACATCATCGAAGAAGACGAGAATCCCATGTTGCACCGCACGGACGTCCGGTTCGAGGTCGTCCACGACGAAGCCACCCCCTCCCGTCTCTCTGTCCGCGACTCTCTTGCGGCCACGCTGAACAAGGACGCCGAGGAAGTCGTCATCCACAAGCTCGACACCAAGTTCGGCATGCGGAAGACGGTCGGCTACGCGAAGGTCTACGAAAGCCCCGAGTACGCCCGTGACGTCGAGCAAGACCACATGCTCGAACGCAACAAGATTGTTGCCGACGGCGAAGAGGAAGCGGAGGAAGCATAGATGCCACACAACGAGTACTACAACGACGACGGCGAACTCGACCGCGAGACCTGTCCCCGGTGTGGCGACACCGTCCTCGCCGAACACGAGGACCGCCAGCACTGCGGGAAGTGCGGCTACACCGAGTGGAAGTAAGGCTGCCCGATGCGCGTTCTGGGTATCGAAGGAACCGCCTGGGCAGCCAGTGCTGCGGTGTTCGAGACGCCGGACCCGGCCCGGGCGACCGACGACGACCACGTTTTTATCGAGACTGACGCCTACGCGCCGGATAGCGGCGGCATTCACCCGCGCGAGGCCGCCGAACACATGGGCGAGGCCATTCCGACCGTTGTCGAGATGGCCATCGAACACGCACACGAGCGGGCTGGCGGTGCAAACGGGGACGACAGCGCGCCAATCGACGCGGTGGCCTTCGCTCGTGGCCCGGGACTTGGCCCCTGCCTGCGTATCGTCGCCACAGCCGCTCGGGCGGTCGCCCAGCGGTTCGACGTGCCGCTAGTCGGCGTGAACCACATGGTCGCCCACCTCGAAGTGGGCCGCCACCGGTCGGGCTTCGACTCGCCGGTGTGTCTCAACGCCTCCGGCGCGAACGCCCACATCCTGGGCTATCGGAACGGCCGGTACCGGGTGCTGGGCGAGACGATGGACACCGGCGTCGGCAACGCCATCGACAAGTTCACGCGCCACGTCGGCTGGTCCCACCCCGGCGGACCGAAGGTCGAAAGACACGCCCGCGACGGCGAGTACCACGAACTGCCCTACGTGGTCAAGGGGATGGACTTCTCCTTCTCGGGCATCATGAGCGCCGCCAAGCAGGCCGTCGACGACGGCGTCCCAGTGGACGATGTCTGTCGCGGCATGGAGGAGACCATCTTCGCCATGCTGACGGAGGTGGCCGAGCGGGCGCTGTCGCTGACCGGTGCCGACGAACTGGTGCTCGGCGGCGGCGTCGGCCAGAACGACCGCCTCCAGCGGATGCTCGGCGAGATGTGCGAGCAACGCGGCGCAACGTTTTACGCCCCCGAACACCGCTTCCTGCGGGACAACGCCGGCATGATCGCGATGCTGGGGGCGAAGATGTACGCGGCCGGCGACACCATCGCTATCGAGGACTCCCGTATCGACTCGAACTTCCGGCCCGACGAGGTGGCCGTCACCTGGCGCGGGGCCGAGGAGTCCGTCGACCGCCGCCGCGCGGCCGAAACGGAGGTCCAGGGCGCGGAGGCGACGGTCCGCTTCGAGGGCGACCGCGTGGTCAAGGAACGGGTCCCACGGAGCTACCGCCACCCGCGACTCGACGAGCGCCTGCGGACCGAGCGCACCAGACAGGAAGCCCGGCTCACCAGCGAGGCGCGCCGCCACGGCGTCCCGACGCCGCTGGTCCGGGACGTGGACCCGCAGGACGCCCGCATCGTCTTCCAGCGCGTCGGCGAGACCGACCTCCGCGAGGGGCTGTCCGAGTCGCGGGTCGCCGACGTGGGCCGCTGGCTCGCCCGCATCCACGACGCCGGCTTCGTCCACGGCGACCCGACGACGCGAAACGTCAGGGTCGGCAGCTGGGACCGACAGGGAGACCAGACCTTCCTCATCGATTTCGGCCTCGGCTACTACACGCAGGAGGCAGAGGACCACGCGATGGACCTCCACGTCCTCGCCCAGTCGCTCGCCGGGACCGCCGACGACCCCGAGACGCTGCTGTCGGCCGCCGAGGATGCCTACCGGACTGAGAGTGACCACGCCGATTCGGTGTTCGCCAGCCTCGACGACATCGAGGGTCGTGGCCGATATCAGTAGGATATGAACCACGGGCGGTGCTGAGTTGCGGTCGGCGGAGCAAGCATACCGCGGCCTCCGGCCGCGATTTCACGCGAATCGCTCCACGATTCGCGCTTTTTTTCGCCCGCGTTTTTCGAGTCAAGCGGGACTGAAGGTCCCGCTGACCATGCGAACGGGCGCTTCGCGCCCGTGAGCAGAGAGCCGTCCCCGCAGCGAGCGAAGCGAGCGAGGAACGGTGACGACGAAGAAGGTGGTGGACAAATGGTTTAACCTCGGCCCGAGTAGAACGCAGTATGGCAGAAAAACCCCAGTCGGGAACGTTGTTCGGCGTGCCGTACAACTTCGAACGACCGAGCCTCAAGCGGTTGGTGTCGGCCTATTGGAAGCCGGGCGATGACATGCTGGTCGAAAAGCCGTTCGGCATCGGCTACACGCTGAACCTGGCGAACTGGCGCTCGTGGGTCGTGCTGGCGGTCGCTGGCGTGATGCTGTACCTCGAACGCGGCGGCAGCAGCGAGGAGTTCGAGTCCGAAAGCGAGGACGAGCCGGTCGAAGTCGTTGTCGACTGACTGCTGTTTCGACGGCTCTTTTATCGCCGGCCGCTGTGTGCCGGTATGCTCAATTTTGTCACGACTAACCCCGGGAAAGTCCGGGAGGCGACCGAGTATCTCGACGACGATGTCCAGCAGTTCGACTTCGACTACCCGGAGGTCCAGGCCGACGACCTGCGAACGGTCGCGGCAGAGGGGGCACGAGCGGCCTATCACGCAGCGGGCGGGCCGGTCATCGTCGACGACGCGGGGCTGTTCATCGACGCCTTCGATGGGTTCCCCGGGCCGTACTCCTCCTACGTCGAGGGAACCGTCGGCGTGGAGCGCGTCTGGCGCATGACGGAGCCGGAGGACGACCGCGGCGCAGCGTTCAAGACAGTCATCGCCTACTGCGACGGTGAGGGCTTCGAGGCGACGCCGGACCCGGACGGCATCGACCGCGAGGACCGGCGCGGACAGGACCTGTCGGCCGACGCCCGCGGCGCAGCGACGACTGACGAGCAGGTTCACGACGGGAGCGCAAAGAGCAGCGAGACAGTGCCGGTAAAGCTGTTCGAGGGGCGTGTGAACGGCGAAATCGTCGCCCCGCGCGGCGAGGGTGGGTTCGGCTTCGACCCCATCTTCGAACACGACGGGACGACCTTCGCGGAGATGAGCACCGAGCAGAAGAACGCCATCTCCCACCGTGGGCGAGCGCTGGCGAAGTTCGCGGAGTGGTACGGTGAGCGGTAGCGACGTGTCGGTCGTCGGGACCGGCGGCACCGCGTTGATAACCGGTGCATCGGCGGGTATCGGCGAAGCGTTAGCGCGTGAGTTCGCGGCACGCGGCCACGACGTAGTGCTGGTCGCCCGGAGCGAGCGGAAACTGGAGCGGCTGGCCGAGGACCTCGAAACAAGGGGAGTCACAGCGACTTCTATTGTGATGGACCTCGACCACGCGACGGCCGCCGAATCGCTGTACGAGGAGGTGACCGAGCGCGGTCTAACCATTGATGTCCTCGTTAACAACGTCGGCGTGGGGACATACGGCCCGTTCGCCGAAAGTGATCTGTCGGAAGAGCGGACGCAGTTGCGCCTGAACGTCATGCTTCCGGTCGAATTGACCCGACTATTCATCGACGAGTTCGACGATGGCGGTGCGGTTATCAATATGGGTTCAGTCGCCGGATTCCAGCCGGGGCCGAACCTCGCCGGCTACTACGCAAGCAAAGCGTACATCAACAGCTTCAGCGAAGCGCTCGCAGAGGAATGCCGGGAAACACCGGTCGACGTGACGGTGGTTTGTCCCGGCCCAGTCGACACAGCGTTTCAGGAGCGAGCAGGGATGACGGACTCGACGGTCGGGTCGGTTGCCACGAACTCGCCCGAAGCCGTCGCATCGGCGGCGTATACCGGGGCCGCGGCTGGTGAGACTATCGTCATTCCGCGGCGGTCGATGCGGCTTATCGACCGATTGGTGCGGGTGACACCGCGCTGGGTCGTTCGGCGCGTTGCAGCGCTGGTCAACCAAGACAGGTAGAGAATCAGTTCCGAGACTGCCGTTGAATCCAGTGTTCGTCTCGCCTCCTGTCTGGTTTTCGTCCGCCGGTTCCTTTTCAATCTCCGAGAATTGGACTCGAACCTTATTATACAGTGTAAAAAAAAGGAGCGTATGCTCACAGCCCTCGTCGAACAGTACAAGTCGGTGATACGTGGATCACTCGATATTTTCGGTGTCTCCGGTTCAGTCGAGCGGAAGGTGCTCGCGGCCGTCGGTCTGCAGTTTGCCGCGTCTGTCGCACTGGCAGTTGTCTCGCTCGTCGCCAGCGGGACCGTCCGGTTCGTCGTCACGGGCGTGTTGCTGGCTGGCGCTATCGTCGCGTTCGCTAATACGGTGTTTATCACCCGCGAAGACTTCGTCGAGCCCATCACAGCGATGGCCGCGGGTGCGGACCATATCGCGGCTGGCGAACTCGACGTGGAACTGCCCGAGAGCGAGCGCGACGACGAGGTCGCCGAACTGCTCTCCTCGTTTCGCTCGATGCAATCCTATCTGCTGACAGTGTCCGAACAGGCCGACGCGCTCTCCCGGCAGGAGTTCGACGCTGACGTCCTCAACGAGGACGTGCCCGGGACCTTCGGCCAGTCGCTGGAGAAGATGGCCGCTAGTATGGACGACTACACCACGGAACTCCAGACGATGACCAGCGACCTCGAACGGCGCTCCCAGGCGCTTAACGACCTCGTCGTCGCCTTCGGTGACGCTGCTGAGCGGGCGAAAGACGGGGACCTGACGGCCACGATAGACAAGGACTTCGACGCCGACGACGAGCAGTTCGACGCCGTCGTCGAGAACTACAACGACCTCGTGACGACGCTCGGAGGAACGGTAGCAACCGTCGCCGCGTTCGCGGAAGACGTCGACGAGACAAGCGATCACGTCACCCGAAGCATCGAAGAAATCGACGACGCGAGCGACGAGATTTCTCGGTCGATTCAGGAAATCTCGGCTGGAGCCAGCCAGCAGGCGTCGCGTCACGACGACGTTGACTCGGAAATAAATACGCTGTCTGCCACCGTCGAAGAGATCGCCGCGACCGCCGAGAACGCGGCTGACACCGCAGAGAAGGCGACACAGCGAGGGCGCGAGGGACGCGCGGACGCCGAGCAGGCAATCGACGAACTCGACGAGATGGAGGCCCGCATCGACGATATCGCCGTCGCAGTCGAAAGTCTGGTCGACCAGATCAGCGAGATCGACGACATCGTCGAGGTCATCACAGACATCGCCGAGCAGACCAACATGCTCGCGCTAAACGCCTCCATCGAGGCGGCCCGCGCGGACGCAAGCGGGGACGGGTTCGCCGTCGTCGCCGACGAGGTGAAAACACTCGCAGAAGAGACCCGCGACGCCGCAACAGACGTGTCAGACCGGATACAGGCAGTCCAGCACGAGGCCAGCGAGACCGTCAGCGACGTGGAGGCGACGAACCAGCAGGTGACCGACAGCGCCGCGACAATCGAGTCGGCGCTCCGGGACTTCGAGGACATCGTCGACGTGCTCGGCGAGGTCAACGCCTCGATTCAGGAGATATCGGGAGCCACCGCCGAGCAGGCGGAAACCACGCAGGAGGTCGTTGATATGGTCAACGAGGTCGCCGAAGTGAGCGAGCAGACAAACGAGGAGTCAGAGGCCGTTGCCGCCGCGACAGAGGAACAGACCGCGACGATTACCGAAGTGACCACCGAGGTACAGGGGATGGCAACACAGACCGACGAGTTGCGTGAGGTGCTTGCGGAGTTCGAGGTTGCAGAGGACGCAGCAAGGCCATCGAGGACCGTTTCTGCACCCACGATAACGACCGCTGACGACTGAGTCCTCGCTACGCACGCGGGTCCCGGTCTGGACCGGGATACTCGCCGTTCTCGACGACTGAATACAGTGACTCCGGATCGAACAGGCGAGCAAAGGCATCCGGCGGTCTGACACTCAGGGATATATGACGGTTGAGCGACGCGCTGGTCCGGGCGCTACGCAGGTCGTCCGCATAGGACAGGAGGTGCTGTGCGCCGCCCCGGTAAGCCGAGGCCAGCGCGGGATGGTCACCGGCCGGGTGGTCAACGATATCGCAGTCAGGTTCGATCCGCGCCCGCCAGTCGGCCGCCAGATCGGCGTCAGCAAGGTCGGTGATGACGGCAGCGGCATCATCTAACAGGTGGTCGCTCGCGACGAGCGTGACCCACGAGTGCCGGCGGACGTGGTCGATAGCGGCACGGGCATCGCTGTCTGGCCCACACAACAGGTCGGCCGCGAGGACATCGGCATCGGCAACGACACGCGCTGGCGACGACTCATGCATCGTCCGTGTCCTCCGCGCGGTGCGCTTCAAGCGCCGCACAGACAGCGTCGACCGTAGTCTGGTGGTCTGCCGCGCGTTCAAACAGCGTCGCCCAGGTCATACGAGAAGGCAGTGGTCGAACGATGAAAAACCCGTGCCGTCTGTCGTCTGTCGCGCGCCTGTCTGACGGGCATTTATGCCTACCGGTAGCATTCCACCCGGTACGGGCGCGCTTCCACGGCTGCAGTGGATGTCGGTGACACTGCGTGCCATCCTATCCTCCCCAGGCGCGCCCGGACACCGCGATCCTCCCTTTCATATCCTACTTCCCCCCGGCTTTCGTCGAAGACAGCGAAACTGTCAGTCTGAGAGGGACTGCGGCAGAGCGGACCCGGGAAGTTTCAGGCTGATGCGTCGCCCCGGAGCGTTGCCCGGATGTCGTCCAGCCCGCCGGGGTCGGCCATAATGGCGACGCTGTCGCCGGGCTCGATCTCGGTCTGTGGGAGCGGAATCGTCATCGGTTCGTGATCCTTTCCGTGGGCGTAGATGCGGGCGTCGCCGGGGAGGTCCACCTCAACGACTCGTTTGCCGACGAACGGCGAGTCATCGGGGATTCGGATACTCGCGACCGATAGCTGTTCGGTCAGGTCGGCGAGAACGTTGAAGTCACCGCCAAGCAGTGCCGTCTTCGCGCCGGCCGCGCCCAGCCGCTCGGGGTAGATTATCTCGTCTACGTCAGCGGCGTACTTCTCGTAGATTTCCTCGCGGTAGTCGGCGTCGATTCGTAGAACAGTTCGACAGCCGAACTCTTTGCCGATCATACAGGCAGTGAAGTTCGTGTTCAGATCGCCCGTGAGGCCGCCGATAGCGTCTGCGCTTTCGATGCCGGCATCGACGAGGACGCTTTCCTCGTTGCCATCACCCTGGATAGTCTCGAATCCGGTTTCCCTGGCCCGTTCGACCTTCACAGGGTCGTTGTCGACGATAATGACTTCATGGCCCTCGCTTTGCAGAATCCGTGCGGTCCGGATGCCGACGCGGCCATAGCCAACAATAACAAACTTCATGGACTACGGTACGACGGCCACCATTAAAAATGTGAACGGGTGACAGGGTGACGGGGCTTAGCTTTCTGACGTCGCGTTTCCTTCAGTCCCGTTGTCCGTTTCGTCAGTTTCGTCGCCTTCGTCAGCCTCCTCAGTCTCATTGGCTGGCGGTTCTTCAGTTTCGTCGGCGGGCGGCTCTTCGGTCTCGTTCGCTGGTGGCTCTTCGGTCTCGTTGGCTGGTGGCTCGATAGTGATCTCGGCGAACGCACCGTCGTCGCGCGTGAAGACGCTATGGATGTACGTGTCCGGCCCGACACCGGTCGTGTCGACGGTAAACGTCACGTCAGCAGATTCGTTCGCGTCGAGGCTCACGGACTCAGAGACCAGCGGCTGGCCGCTCAGTCGGAACTCGACGCTCTGGGTCGTGTTGAACTCGTTCGGGTTGGCGACAGTTGCGGTGACCGTGACGTTGTCACCGGCGGTGGCGTTCGTCGGTGCGTCGAGGCTCTCCAGCGTGAACGAGTCAGAGATGGTAACCGCGGCGACCTGTCCGTCGTCGCTGGTGAAGACACCGTGGCGGTAGTCACCGGGTTCGATGCCGGTCGTGTCCGCCGAGAACTGAACGGTTGCGCTCTCGTTGGGCTCAAGCGTGACGAGCGTCCGGTCGACGACAGCCCCGTCGAACCGGAAGGCCACGGATTCAGTCACCGGGGTGTTTTGATTGTTCGTGACCGTCGCGGCCACGTCAGCAGTCGAGTTGGGAGCGACGCTCTGTGGTGCGGTCAGGGAGTCGAGAGTGACCCCCGTGTTTGCGGCTTGTTCTGACGGCGATTCCTGTTGCGCTGTCATGCCCGGTACGGCCCCGACCTGTGCGGTGAGGCCGACGACGACGAGGAGCGCAGCGAAAACGGCGAGTGTGCGAGTTCGTATCATGGTTCGATTCTGCGGTGATCGGCAGGCAATGCGAACTGTTCGACGGGTGAACGACACATAAACCGGCGAGACAGTTCAGCAGAGAATAATAACCTGCTAAGCCGTTCGCTGTGACTGCTGGCTCGGGAAAGTGAGACTGAGCGATAGATACGTGGTATTGAAAATTTTTGCCGGTGATTAAGCTCTCGGCAGAGAAGCGCGTGCGCTGGCGAGAGATGGCGGAAAGCAGCCGTTATTTTCGCTTAGTACGAATAGCCATAGGACAACCACACATACAGACGACCGCCGCAGCGACCCGAGCGAACAAGACGGCGGGTGCTACCCTACACTGACAGCGCCCTTTCGACACCGGTTTACCCGTCGACAGTAGAGGATGGGATGACCATGCGCGTGACGTTTCTCGGGACGAGTGGGGCCGTGCCGACGACCCAGCGCAACACGAGCAGCATCTTCGTCAACCGCGACGGCGACTACCTCCTCTTCGACTGCGGCGAGGGCACACAGCGACAGATGATGCGCTTTGGGACCGGCTTCGCTATCGACCACCTGTTCGCCACGCATCTCCACGGCGACCACGTCCTCGGGATTCCGGGCCTGCTCCAGACGTGGGACTTCAACGAACGCGACCGCGCCATCGCCGTCCACACGCCGGCGGGCACGCGCGGGAACATCAAACAGCTCATTCAGGCCAACGGGACGACACCGTCGTTTCCCGTCCGCATCAACGAGGTGTCGGCTGGAGACGTCGTCCTCGACCGGCCGGAGTACGAGATTCGAGCCATCGAGACGGCTCATCGCTGTGCCAGCGTCGGCTACGTCCTCGACGAGGACGACCGGAAGGGGAAGTTCGACCGGGAGAAAGCCGAAGAAGAGTTCGGCATCCCGCCGGGGCCGAAATACTCCAAGCTCCACCGCGGTGAGGCCATCGAACACGAGGGCGAGACCATCCAGCCGGAGGCCGTCGTCGGGCCGCCCCGTCCCGGTCGGCGGTTGGTCTACACCGGCGACACGCTGCCGACCGAGAGCGTCATCGAAGCGAGCGAGGGCGCTGACCTGCTGGTCCACGACGCCACCTTCGCCGAGGACCGGAAAGAGCGGGCGAAGGCGACAGCCCACTCTACTGCCCGGGAGGCCGCCGACGTAGCGCGACAGGCCGGCGCGTCGACACTGGCACTGACGCACATCTCGACGCGTTACGCCGCGAGCGCCGACAAGCTAGTTGACGAAGCTCGGGACGCGTTCGACGGCGAGGTCGTGCTCGCCGAAGACGGGATGGAGCGCCGCGTCGAGTTCCCGGACGCGGGCGAATCCTGATGAGATAGTGCAGCATTTATTCGTTGAAGCAGTAGCGGAGCCATGACATACCGATTAGTCCACGTCGGTCTGGGGGGCCAAGGGTCCACCTGGGCGACGGACGCGATCCCACCGAACGTTCGCGACGACCGGATCGAGGTCGTCGCCGCGGTCGACACCGACCCCGAGCGGCACGAACTGGCCGAGCGGGAACTCGGCCTGTCGCCCGAAGAGTGTTACGCCGACCTCGAAACCGCGCTCTCTGAGCGGCCGGCCGACATCTGTTCTATCGTGACGCCGCCGTCGACACACGAGGCCGTCGTGGAGACGGCACTCGCCCACGACCTGCATATCATTTCGGAGAAGCCGATTGCCGACACGCTGGAGGCGTCGGTCCGCGTCGCCGAAAAAGTCGACGAGGCCGGCAAAAAAATGGGCGTTACGATGAGCCACCGGTTCGACCGGGACAAGGCGACGTTCCAGCGGGCCGTCGAGGACGCCGGCCCCGTCGATTATCTGACGGCGCGGTACACGGGGAACGTCCGCGAACGAGACTTCTACGCCGACTACGTCTACGAAATGGAGAACATGCTGTTGCTCGACGGCGCAATCCACCACCTCGACATCCTCGCGTCGCTGGCCGATTCGCCCTGTGAGCGGGTGTATGCCGAAACGTGGACGCCCGAGGAAGCCGACTACGACGGTGACTGCACCGGCTTCGTGACGCTGCATTTCGCCGACGGGACCCGCGCCCAGTACGAGGGCAGCTACGCCAACGCGACGACGCTGAACGGCTGGGGACACGAACAGTTCCGCGCCGAGTGTGCGGACCAGACCGTCGTCCTCGACCGCCGCGACGTCGAGCGGTTCCACGCCGAGGACTACCACACCGGGAACTTCGAGAGCATCGGCAAGGGCGACGGCGAGTCAGTGCCGCTGGCCGAGCGCCCCCACTGGAAGAACGCCTGGCTCATCGAGCAATTCTGTGACTGGATTGGCGGCGGTGACCCGATGCCGACGAACGTCGACAGCGTCCTCCAGTCGATGGCTATCGTCTTCGCCGCCATCGAGAGCAGCGAGACTGGCGAGGCCGTCGACGTGCAAGCGCTGCTTGAGGACGCCCGCGCGAACGCCTGAGCCGCTCGGTCGCTCTTATGCCGATTCGCCGCGGAACACGTCGTCCCGTTGTTCGTACTCCATCTCCTCACAGACAGCGGCGGCCACGTCCGCGCCCCACTCGCGTTCGACGAGGTGGACGGCGAGATCCAGACCGGACGTGACGCCGCCACAGGTCAGCACGTCGCCGTCGTCGACAACCCGGGCATCGGCCACGGTCGCGTCCGTCGCTCGCAGGTCCTCGAGTGCACCGCCGTGTGTCACCGCCGGCCGACCGTCGAGCAGGCCGGCGCGGGCAAGCACCATCCCGCCGGTACAGACGCCGGCGACGGTCGCGCCGCGGTCGTGGGCTGCCGCCACAGCCTCGGGTAGGTCTCCGCGCTCGGTCTCCATCCAGACGCCAGCATCGCTTCGGTCGTTCCACCCGCCGCCAGCAACGACAAGCAGGTCCGGGGTCACGTCGGCGAGCGGGCCGTCCGGTTCGACCCGGAGTCCGTGGCTCGCGGTGACGGTCCCGCTCTCCCGGACTGAACGGAGGGTCACGTCCCACGACGCGCCAAAGCGCGCCGCGTTCTCGAACACCTCGTAGGGGCCGATTGCGTCCAGTTCGTCGAACCCGTCGAAACAGGCGATTGCGACAGCGTCCATGCCCACAAGATGGGTGACAGCGAGAAATAGCCGGTGGCTTCAGGTGATTTGGTATCATACAGCAGGCAGCCGGAGTGTTCTTTGGGGACGCCACCGAGCGAACAGGTATGTCCCACCCGTTTCACATCGTCGACGTGTTCGCCCGGGAGCGATACACCGGGAACCAGTTGGCCGTCGTGACCGACGCCGGCGACCTGCACGAGGACGAGATGCAGGCCATCGCCGCCGAGATAGACTACTCGGAGACGACGTTCGTCACCGGGGAGCCAAGCGACGGCGCGTGGCCGGTCCGTATCTTCACGCCCGCAGCCGAGATACCCTTCGCCGGCCATCCAACCCTCGGAACGGTACAGGTCATCCGAGACCAGATCGCTGACGGAACCCCCGAAACGGTGACGCTGGACCTGCCCGTCGGTGAGGTCCCGGTCGACATCGGGGAGCGCGACGGCCGCGAGACGCTGTGGATGACACAGCGGGCCCCCGAGTTCGGTGAGCAGTTAGCCCACGAAGACCTCGCTGCCGTCCTCGGCCTGTCGGCTGACCGACTGGACCACGATTGGCCGGTGGAAATCGTCTCGACGGGGCTGGCGACAATTGTCGTCCCGGTGGCCGACCGCGACGCGCTGGAAGCCATCGATGTGGATCGGGACGCCTACGACGCCGTGACCGGCGACCGCGACGCGAAGAACGTCCTAGCAGTCTGTCGAGCGCCGCGGAGCGAGGCCAACGACCTCGCAGTCCGCGTGTTCGCGCCGTTCTACGACGTGCCCGAGGACCCCGCGACCGGCTCCTCGAACGGCTGTCTCGCGGCCTACCTCGCCCGCCACGAGATGCTCGGGAGCCCTGCCGTCGAGGCCCGTGTCGAGCAGGGCTACGAGATGGGGCGACCGTCGCTGTTGCATCTCTCGACTGACGGCAGCGGCGAGGATATCAACGTCCGGGTCGGCGGCAGCGTCGTTCCCGTTGCTCGCGGTGACCTGCTGTAACTGGCCGCGCCACCGGCGGTACCGCCACACTCATTTCGACCCGTCCACAACGCCGCGGCATGGATCTCGCACACACCGCTATCTGCGTCTCGGACCTCGACCGTGCGATAGAGTTCTACGACACGCTGGGCTTCGAGGAAACGAACCGCTTCACGTTAGACGGCGTCGAGAACGTCTACCTCGGCCGGGGCGGCGACGGTGACCTGCAATTGCGTTACGACCCGGACCGGACCACCCCGATTGCCCCAAACCGCGCCGACGTGGACCACATCGCGTTCACCGTCGACGACGTCGAGGGGACCTACGAGACGGCCATCGACGCCGGCGCTGCGCCGGTCCTCGAACCGACGGAAGTCGACGCCGCTGATGCCTTCGCCGCGTTCGTCGAAGACCCCGAGGGGTACACGCTCGAGTTCTACCGCTGGCTCTGAACGGCAGCGACAAACGGCCAGCGCTCACCCGAGCAGGGAGCGAGCGCGACTGCGCCACAGCGTTGCCGTCCGAGCAGCGACGAGTCTGGCCGGTGAGGACACGGCGACGAGGAAGCCGCCGAAGCCGGCGAGACACGTCACGGCGGCCACGCTGGCGACGACAATCGGAGAGAGACCAGCGCGCGTGAGGCCAGCGACTGCACCGGTCGTGAGTGCGAACGAGACGCCGAGGCCGACGGTGAGGGCTGTTGCTACCCCGGGTTCGAGCGGAATCCGTCCGAAGACAGACCGGGAGTAGTAGAGGACGTACCCGAAGATGACCAGATTCATCACGCCGTACCCGGCGGCCCCGGCGACAGCTCCGAACTCCGCACCGAATATCGCCGGGACTGGAACGCTGAACGCCAGTCCGTAGAGCTTTGTCCGAAAGCTCACGCTCGGTTTCCCGACCCCTTCTATGGCATGTGACGTGAGCGTCCAGAAGCCACGGAGGATGTTCACGCCGCCGACGAGCAGGACCGTCGCCGAGAAGACACCCTCCGAGCCGGTGAAGGCGATCCGTGCGACCACGTCGTGTGCGGCCAGCAGGTAGCCGAACACGACGAACGTGACGCCCGTTCCGCCGGTGACCGCACCGTCGAGGTAGGCGAGACGCGTGTCGCCGACAGAGGAGTCCCCGCTGACCTTCGTGAGTAGCGGAGAGGAGAGATGCCAGGAAATCGTCGCGCCGAAGTCGGCGAACCGATCGGCCGCCTCGTAGATACCGACGGCCGCTGGGGTCGCGACGATGCCCAGTACGTACACCGGCATGTTGTACGACAGGCGGTCGAAAATCTGGTCCGGAATGCTCCACTTGGCGAAGTCCCAGGCACGCTCGATGGCGTGTCGGTCGGGCAGCGTCGGGACGACACCCAGCGCGACGGCGACCGGACCGAGCACCGCCAGCCGGACGCCGGCAACAACAAGTAGCAGGTCGACGGCGGTCGTCAGTGTCGGAGCCAGCGCCAACAGGACGACGAGTTGGATGGCGCTCTGCGTGCTGGTGAGCCACGTCTCCACGCTCGGGTAGCCGATGGCACCGACCAGGCTAGACACAATCATCGACACCGCGACCGAAAGCGCGTAGAGGCCGATTGGGACGAGCAGTCCCGGCGAAACCACCGTGTTGCGGACGATTACACCAGCCAGCGCAGCCACGATCACACCGACGATGAGAAGATACCCGAGGGCGAACAGCGCCGCCAGACCGAGATACGGACCGACGAGTTCACCCCGTTCGCTGCCGACCTTCTTCAGCGCCTGGCTGATGCCCCGAATCGGACGCAGGACCAGCGAGACAGAGAGGGCGATGAAAAAATAGGTCCCGGTCGCCGCAGGTGACGTGACGAACGCGTAGACGATGCCACTGAGAACGAACAGCGTCGTTGACACCAGCGCTCCGCTGGTCGTCCGAATCGAGGAGTCCAGCAAGTCGATCTCGTCACCGTCGCGCTGTTCGACCATCGACCGAGTATCAGTACTGGCGGCGGGAAAACGGTGCGGTGGTTACACTACGCTGTTAGAAGCGGTCGCTCCTCACTCGCAGTCAGTCATAAAAATACTCGCTCACGGTTCACTGTGCGCACGGTTCGCGTTTTCTGAGGTTCGCACACCGTTCGAACCTCGCTACGCCAGGACTGGGATTTGAACCCAGAATCCCAGATGGGAACACGCTTTCCAGGCGTGCGCCTTACCAGATTCGGCCATCCTGGCACGCACTTCGAGAGTGCGAGGGCGGGCGATTAAGGGCTTTCGTTTCCGACCAGCCGTGGCTGCAGACGGTAGGAGGCGAGCGTCGCACCGATGCCGACGGCGACGGCGACACCGGCTTTGGCCGGTATTGACACCGGAATCCCGGCCAGCAGTTCGTACCCCTGGACGAGAACCAGAAACGCGAGGCCCCCGACGACGCCCCACAGGAGGCTGGCCTTCGTTCGCGGGTCCATCAACGCCCTCCGCTCCGTGCTGTTGTCTCGGCAGGGACTGTCCGTGCGAGCCGTCGCATACACGAAGCGGGGGCCGCCGCGGCTAAAACCCCGCCGAAATCGGCGCAGGCCAGTGACAGATACAAGTATCGAGAGGACGCCGTCGGGACGGGCGCGACGCAGGCGCGTCGAGTCAGACCAGCACGTCGACCTCGTACCCCTCGTCGGTGAGCGCGTCGATGAGTTCGTCGACGTGGTCGTGGCCGCGGGTCTCAAGGTCCAGTTCGACCTCGGCCGAACTCATCGCCACGTCGCGACTGGTCCGGTCGTGCTCGATGCCGTAGATGTTGACTTGCTCGCGTGACAGGACCTCGACGAGTTCTTCCAGCGCGCCGGGTTGGTCCTGGAGGACGGTCCGAATCTTGAGATAGCGGCCGGTCTCGACGAGGCCGCGCATGATGACGTTGGTCAGCATATTCAGGTCGATGTTCCCGCCACACAGCGCGGGGACGATTGTCTCGTCGTCCTCGAAACCGAACTTCTCCTCCATGACGGCGGCCAGCGCCACGGCACCCGCGCCCTCAGCAAGCGTTTTCGAACGCTCTAACAGCGTCGTCAGCGCGACAGCGATTTCCGAGTCCGACACCGTCACGACCTCGTCGACCCGCTCACTGATGACCGCAAACGTCTGCTCGCCGACGGTACGAGTGGCGATACCGTCGGCGATGGTCTCGACACTGTCACGCTCAATGCGATAGCCCTTCTCCAGTGACTCCGCGACGCTTGACGCCCCCTCGGCCTGAACGCCGATAACGCGAATATCTTCGTCTTTGCCCTTCAGCGCTGTGGCGATACCGCTGATGAGTCCGCCGCCGCCGATTGGCACGACGACCGTATCAACGCCGGGGAGGTCCTCGTAGATTTCCAGTCCGATGGTCCCCTGCCCCGCCATCACTTTCTCGTCGTCGAAGGCGTGGACGTAGGTCCGGCCCTCCTCTCGCTCAAGGTCGTGGGCGTGTTCGGCGGCCGCGTCGTAGTCCCGACCGTGAAGGACCACGTTGCCACCGTAGCTTCGGGTCGCCTTCACTTTCGAAACCGGGGCCCGTTCCGGCATCACGATTTTCGAATCAACGCCGATTCGCGTGGCGGCCAGTGCGACCCCCTGGGCGTGGTTACCGGCGCTCGCTGTGACGACGCCAGCTGCCCGCTCGGCGTCCGAGAGCGACGCGATGCGGTTGGTCGCGCCCCGTATCTTAAACGACCCCGTACGCTGGAACAGCTCGAGTTTGAGATGGATATCCGCGCCCGTCATCGCGGAAAAGGTGTGCGAGTAATCCAGCGGTGTGTGTCTGGCTGTCTCAGAAACAGTGTCCTGTGCTGCGAGGACATCCTCAAATGAGAGCATGGGAGTGGCTATTCACCGGATCATGTTATACTGTCGGCCGACCATGCAGTATCGGCGGTTGGGACAGCCGGGACTGCTCGGGTAGTGTCCTGAAACGGAAAGGGGGAGCGTGTGACTGCATGCGGGAGAACGAACGCGATTAACTTAAATCCGGTCGTAGCGCGGTGAAAGTGAAAGTGCAGGACTGCGAGCGGGTAGAGCCGCTCACCCTGCCGCGCATCCCGTCAAGTAGATCTGGCTAGCCGGACAGAACTGTTTTACACTCGGTATCCCAGAAAGTAGTAGATGGATACCTGGCTGCGACGGACGCTGGTGTATATCGTCGCGCTCGGCGGCATTATTCTGGGGTATGCGTTCGCATACGACTACGGAATGGCGGCGTTCGAAAACGACCCGCAACCGTTTCTGCGGTCGCTTCGCGTCGTGGTCGAAACGTTCACCACGACCGGATACGGCTCGGACGCGCCGTGGAGCACCACAGAGATGCGGCTACTCGTTATTGTGATGGATATCACCGGCGTCGTGCTCATCTTTCTCGCGCTGCCAGTGTTGCTGTTTCCGCTGTTCGAAGAGGCGATGGAGACGACAGCCCCGAACACGGTCGAGAACGGCCTCAGCGACCACGTCGTTATCTGTCAGTTCTCTCCCCGCGGTGAGACGCTCGTCACCGAACTCGACACCTGGGACGTCGACTACGTCATCGTCGAACCGGACCGGGACCGGGCCAACGACCTCTATGAGGACGGGTATTACGTCATCCACGCCGACCCGCAGTCCGTCGACGGGCTTGAGCGGGCCCACCTATCGTCCGCCCGTGCGCTTGTCGCCGACGCATCCGACCAGGTGAACACCAGTATCATCCTCACCGCTCGCGAAGTCGACGAGTCCGTCCAGACCGTCAGCGTCGTCAAGGAGCCCGACCGCGCGAAGTATCACGACCTCGCCGGTGCCGACGCCGTTCTCTCACCGCGAGGCCTACTCGGCGAGAGCCTCGCAAGCAAGGTGACGACCGGCATTTCGACGACGCTCGGGGACTCCATCGAGATCGGCGAGGACTTCGATATCGCGGAACTCCCGATCCACCGGGGGAGCGACCTCGTCGGAACGACGCTGGCCGACAGCGGCATCCGCGAGGAGACCGGCGTCAACGTCATCGGCGCGTGGTTCCGCGGCCAGTTCGTGAGTCCGCCCGACCCCGAATCTGAACTCGACGGTAGTACGGTCCTACTGGTGTCAGGGACCGAGTCACAACTGGAGCAACTCAAGCAGATGACCCTCTCCAGCGTGCGTGGCTTCCGCCGCGGGGAGACGGTGATCATCGGTGCTGGCGAGGTCGGTCAGACCATCACGTCGGCGCTTACCAACGCCGGGGTGCCACATACGGTGCTCGATCAGGCCGACGCGCCGGGCGTCGATGTCGTCGGGGACGCCACAGAACCCGAGGAGCTTCGGCACGCTGGCGTCGGCACAGCCAGAACGGTTATTCTCGCCCTGTCGTCGGATACCGATACCGAGTTCGCGACGCTTGTCATCCGTGATCTCAATCCGGACGTCGAAATCATCGCCCGTGCCGAGGAAAGTGAGAACGTCCAGAAGATGTACCGTGCAGGCGCTGACTACGTCCTCGCACTGTCGACGGTCAGCGGCCGGATGCTCGCCTCTACGATTCTCGAAGACGAAGACGTCATCTCGATGGACCAGCAAGTCGAGGTCATCCGCGTCGCCGCCAACAGCCTTGGGAATACGACACTCGGCGAGGCCGATGTCCGCTCGCGGACGGGCTGTACGGTCGTCGCCATCGAGCGCAACGGCACCGTTGTCACCGACCTCGGTCCTGATGTGACTATCGAACCGAGCGATAAGCTCGTCATCGCCGGCACCGACGACGGCGTGACGCGGTTCAAATCGGTGTTTGGCTAACCACCTTTTTCCGCCTCGGGTGCGCTTCACGCACCGCTCGGCGCAAAAACGTGGTCTTGCTGAGCGGAGCAAAGCAAGGCTCGAAAGACGAGCCTCGCGAGTCTTTCGGTGGCGAAAAAGGCCGAACGCTCGCTATGCTCGCGTTCGGTGAACCGCTCACTTCGTTCGCGGACAGTCGCTACGCGTCCGTTACCGCAGAGTTCGATATTGGAGAGACTCGACAGGAGATGCATCTTGGGCCGATTCCGAGAACCGGCGGCGTCGCCGCCGGATGCTGGCCGCCCTGCCCGTCCCCGGTTCGCGCGGTGAAACGCGCTCACGGCCGTCAGTAACCCACTCTTCAGACGAAAAGTAGCGGTAGGGCCTATCGCTCGTCCAGCGGCACAAACGTGGTCTCGTCGGGGTTCTTGCCGACGTAGCGGGCGCGCGGGCGAATCAGGCGGTTGTCCTCGATGTACTCGAAGACGTGGGCGACCCAGCCACCGACGCGGGACATCGCGAAGATGGGGGTGTAGATGTCGATTGGGATGCCCATCTGGTAGTACGTCGACGCCGAGTAGAAGTCGACGTTTGGGGCCAGACCTTTCTCTTCCATGAGGTAGTCTTCGATGGTGGTCGACATCTCGTACCACTTGAGCGTGCCGGCGGCCTCGCCGAGTTCCTTCGAGCGCTCGCCGAGAATCTTTGCCCGCGGGTCCTTGACGTTGTAGACGCGGTGGCCGAAGCCGGAGACGCGGCGGCCCTCGTCAAGGGCGTTTTTGACCCAGTCGAGCGGATCGGATTCGGCGTCGTCGACCTCTTTGAGCATCTCCATAACGTCCTGGTTGGCGCCGCCGTGGAGCGGTCCTTTCAGCGTTCCAATGGCGGAGGTGACCGCGCTGTGAACGTCCGACAGCGTCGACGCCGTCGTGATGGCCGAGAACGTCGAGGCGTTGAGACCGTGGTCGGCGTGGAGCACGAGCGCCTGGTCGAACACGTCAGCGAGCACGTCGTCCGGCTCCTCGCCGTTGAGCATGTAGAGGAAATTCGCCGCGTGGTCGAGGTCGTCACGAGGATCGACAGGCTCCTTGCCGTCGCGGATGCGGGTAAATGCCGCGATGATAGTCGGAATCTTGGCCGTGATGCGCCGACCCGTTTCGAGGTTGACCGTCTCGTCGGTCGGCTCGGCGTCCTCGGGCGCGGGGTCGTACGCCGAGAGCATCGACACCGCAGTCCGGAGCGCTGCCATCGGGTCCTCGTCCGCCTCGGCGAGCTGCCGGACGGTCGAGATGACGTCGTCGTCCACGTCGCGTGCGTCCACCATCGCACGCTTGAACTCGGAGAGTTCGTCCCGGTTGGGCAGGTGGCCGTGCCAGAGCAGGTACAGCACCTCTTCGTAGCTGGCACCCTTGGCGAGGTCCTCGATGGTGTACCCCCGATACACGAGTTTGCCAGCGTCGCCGTCGATAACGCTGAGTTCGGACTCGGCGACGATGACACCCTCGAGTCCCTTCTTGAGGTCGTCGGACATACGCAATCAGTTCCCTACCTTCCGGGAAAAACATTTTCTTTCTGAGCGTGTGTGGCACAATGTCAGGATCGCGAGACTGGACGTTCGTTCAGTTGTTAGTCGCCGTCACCGCCGTTTCAGTAGGCTCAGCCCTGTGATGGTGACTGGTCAGCCTGTGGTCCCACCGCCGTCGAGCAGCCGCTACCGGTCCGACCGCGTTTCCGAGACTGCCCTCACGAGGTCGTTCACGGGGAAGCTGTCGTCATAATCGAAGGACGCAAAGACCCCCTCGTATCGTCCCGATGGGAAGAAAAACACGATAATGTCCTCGAAAAACAACGTCTGTGCGTTGAATCGCCCCTCGCCGATGAGCGACTTGAAATCGTCGCCGGTGACGGTGTGTGCCATGATGAGTTTGTACGCTTTGTCGAGATCTCTATCAGAGTAACTGCCCGCCACGTCGTCGCGGATGTACTCGATTTCGAAGGTGGTGCTGTGGAGGTCAGCGACGACACGGGGCGTAGACTCTCCGAAATCGTGGATAGTGTCGGCTATTTCGGACATGCCGAAACAAATTTCTCTGGACTGAAAGGTAGCGTGAATCGACCCGAGCCGTACATAGTCGCCGCCCGCGCCGGCACGTCGGGGGCCGTCGAGAAATCACGCTACCGTTCCACACAGTGAGGAACGCTTTTGCTCGGGGCCGTCGAACCGGCGGCTATGGACCCGACAGGGACGGTCGAGTACGAACCGGTCAGCGTCAAGCAGGTGCTGGCCGAGATGAAAGACACCGCTGAGCTGCTCATCGACCTCTCGTACTCGGCCGTCCTGCTGGGGAGCGACGACGTGGCCGCGGAGGTGCTTGAACTGGAGGAGAAGATGGACGTGCTCCAGTTGCGCGCACGCATGAGCCTCCTGATGGCCTGCCGGTCGACAGCGGACGCGGAATCGCTCGCCCCAGTTCTGGGGATGGTCGGGGCCGCAGAGAAAATAAGCGACGCCGCCGGCGACATCGCCAAGGTCGTACTGGAGGACATCGGCCTCCCGGACACGATGCGGGCGGCGCTGCCCGAGGCGGTCGAGACGCTCGTGCGGGCGACAATCGGCTCGGCCTCCCCGCTAGCCGGCGAGACGCTCGGGGGTCTGAACCTCGAAACCGAGACCGGCGTCCGCGCGCTGGCGATTCGCCGGCAGGGGAACTGGCTGCTCAATCCCAACCGGGAGACGCGCCTCGAAGCGGGCGACGTGGTGCTGTTTCGCGGCCCCGAGACCGGCGTCGCCGAAGTCTACCGGGACGCCACCGGGGACGCGTACGAGCCGCCGGAGCCGCCCGAAGGTGGCGTCCGCGACCTCGAACGCGCCGTCGACTCCATCGTGTTGATGAAAGACATGGGCGAACTGGCGGTCGACCTGGCCTACGGCGCGGTGCTGTTCGACAGCACGGAGGTCGCCGAGGAGGTCGTCGAGCTCGAAGCCGAGGTCGACGCGCTCCAGTCCCGGTTCGAGGCCTGGACGCTCCGGGCCGCCGCCGACATCGACGACCCCGTGTCGCTGCGGGGCCTCGTCCACCTGGCCCGGTCGACGGAGGTCATCTCCGATGCCGCGCTGGAAATGAGCGAAGGCGTCCTGCGGGGGCTATCGACGCATCCGGTCGTCGCCGAGGCCGTCCAGGAGTCCGACGAGGTTATCGTTCGGACCACGGTGTACCCCGACAGCGACCTCGCCGGGCGGACCATCGGCGACGCGGAAGTCAAGACGGCGACCGGCATGCGCATCATCGCTGTCCGGCGGGCGGCCGGCGAGAGCGAACGCACCGGCCGGAAAGGCGGCGACTGGGTTATCTCGCCGGGACCGGAAACGGAGATTCGAACCGGCGACGTACTCATCGCGAAAGGAACTCGAACCGGGGGCGACCGGCTTACGGACCTGACCGGGGGAGAGTAGCTCGTTACTGCCTGGCGAGCCGAACAGCCGAGACCGCCGTGAACAGCGCTGTCAGCAGCCCGCCCAGCGACGTCGCGAGGACGAACGCCAGCGCCACGTAGAATCCGATCGGTCGCTGGGCCCCTGGCAGGACGAACAGAGCGAACAGCCCCGCGGTAAACAGGCCAGCGAGCACGAATCCGATTTTCGCGTTGCGTGGCACGTTCAGCGCCGCGACCATTGCCGCTTTGCCGCTCTGTGGCTCGGACTGGGACACACCGGCCAGTAGGGTCGGCGTCCCCAAGATGCCGTCGATCCGGCGCAACTGTTGGCGAAATCCGAACCAGTAAAGGCTCCCAAGGCAAACGTGGGAACAATGGTTACTTTCGGTACGGCGACCGCCGCTCCCGGTGAGAAAGACACGGGGCGGCTGGAGGTCGGTGAGACCCGCGACGGGTCGACGTTCGGGCTACCGGTCGCCGTCGTCAACGGTGTCGACGACGGACGGACGCTCTACATTCAGGCGGCCAGCGACGGCGACGAACTGAACGGTGTCGGCGTCATCCAGCGGACGCTCCCGCAACTCGACCCGACGGAACTGTCCGGGACGATTCTGGTCTGTGGCGTCGTCAACTACCACGCGTTTCAGGTCGCCGAGCACCGTAATCCAATCGACGACACGAAGATGAACCGGGCGTATCCGGGCGACAAAACTGGAACGTCGAGCGAGCGCATTGCCGCGGCGACGTTCAACGCCGCCATCAGCGCCGACTACGTGCTCGACCTGCATCAGGGCTCGACCTCACAGATGATCGACGAAGTGCGGGTCCGGTGTGGCACCCGCCATCGCCTCCACGAGGAGTGTCTCGAACTCGCGAAAGTGTTCGGTTGTGGCTACATCCTCGACCAGAAAGGTCCCGACGGGCAGTTGGCCCGCGCTGCCCCAGACGAGGGCGTGCCGACGATCGACCCCGAACTCGGCGGCTGTGTCGGCTGGGACGAAGGCTCTATCCAGCGGGGCGTCAACGGCGTCTTCAACGTCCTGCACTACTACGGCTTCCTCGACGGCCACCACGATACGCGCCCCCAGACTCGTGCCACCGGGTTCGAACAGTACGGCTCCCCCGTTGGCGGCCTCATCGACCTCAAGCCCGACCTCGGTGACCGCGTCTCCCGCGGCGAGACGCTGTTCGAGGTGACCGACGTGTTCGGCGACCCGAAGGCCGAAATCACTGCCGACTCCAGTGGCGTGTTCTGGCGTGCTCGCCGGCTCCCGCAGGTTGCGACCGGCGAATACGTCTGTTCAGTCGGGACGAACATCGATACCTACTAGGAACCACTTTTCACCGCAAGGGAGTCGCTACGCGAACTCCGCTTACAAGAGCTTGGAAAACGCGGGACCTCGTCCGCTCGGTCCTGTGAAACGCGGCGCTTCGCGCCGCGTCTGCTCGCTTACTGACCTGCCTTTCCCCGGGGCGGCCGACGGAGCGGCCGCCCGGCCACCGCGCTATGGGCTCCACAACACTGGCCGCAGGCACCGACGACCGCGACCGCAGACGCCGCCAGCTTTTGGACGGTTCGCCACGGAGCAAGCCCATGCGAACCTGTAGCGTCTGCGACCGAGAGTACCCCCGCGAGAGTCCCTGGCGGTGTTCCTGTGGGGCACCGCTTGATTACGCCAGCCAGCCACTGCCCGACAGCCAACCAGGGCAGTTCTCACGGACCAGCGGCGTCTGGGACTTCGCCGAGTTCCTCCCTGTGGACGAGCGAGTCAGCCTCGGCGAGGGCTGGACGCCGCTGGTCGACGCGCCCGGGTGGGACGCCTCGTTTAAATTGGAGTATCTCCACCCGACTGGGAGTTTCAAGGACCGCGGCGCGGCAACGGTCATCGCCGAAGCGCTTGACGTCGGGGCCGACCGGGTACTCGAAGACTCCTCGGGCAACGCTGGGTTGGCAGTCGCGTCCTACGCGGCGCGGGCGGGGCTGGACGCGGAGATATACATCCCCGCGAGCGCAAAAGACGCGAAGGTTCGCCGCATCAAACGAACCGGCGCAGACGTGCTCCCAGTCGAGGGAAGTAGAGAGGCCGTAACCGAGGCCTGTATCGACGCCGTGGAGAGCGGGTCGGGGTGGTACGCCAGCCACGCCTGGAACCCCGCCTTCTTCGCCGGGACGGCGACGACCGCCTACGAGATCGCCGCCCAGCGGGACTGGACCGTCCCGGACGCCGTCGTCACGCCGCTCGGTCACGGGACGCTGTATCTCGGTCTCTACCGCGGATTTCGGGCACTTGAGCAAGCTGGATGGACGGATGCTGTCCCTCGGATACTGGGGACGCAAGCGGTCGGGTACAGTCCTATCGCTGACGAGGACGGGAGCAGTTCAGACGATGCTGCTGCCAACGAGCTCGCCGACGGGATTCACATCCGGGACCCGCCGCGTGGCCAGCAAATACGGCACGCCATCGACGAGACCGATGGGGCCGCCATCGCTGTCTCCGCGGCAGCAACGGCGCGGGAACGTGATCGGCTCGGTGCAGCGGGGTTTCACGTTGAACCGACCTGTGCGACGGCGACAGCGGCGCTGACGCAGTTCAGAGAGCGGGGAGAACTCCAGGACGGTGACGACGTGGTTGTCGCGTTGACCGGACGAAACAACTAACGCATCAGCAGCGTCGAGACCGGAAAGTCGGCATCGACGGAGAGCCACTGGTCCTCTACGTCTGCCGTGTCGACATCTGGCGCGTAACAGATGAGCCGCTCGGTGCCGTCGGGACGGGAGCGTACCACGGCAGGCAGCGTTCCCTCGTCGTCAGCAGTCGCCGCCGTCACCTCGCTCGTCGACCGGGTATCGGAGTCCATGTCCGGACTCACAACAGGTGTTACTATTGTTACCAGTCGATTATCGGGCGTAAGGACTACTGAACGTCGTCGAGAGAGACGAGAAGGTTCGACGAAACGGCCAGCCAGTCCGGAGCCCGTGCTGCTGGGCGGATAGAGAACTGAACGCTGGCCACCACCCGCAGCCGGCTCGTGTTCGACAGTCAATAGCTTCTCGGCGATGTCGCCGTCTGCCGTATGTCACCGCTGAGTATCCGACCCGTCCGTGCTCATGGCCCCACATAACGGTATATCAACATTGTTATCCGTAGTCTAAATTGACGTATATCCCCGTATTACTGGAACATTCGTGGTGCTTACTCGCCAGTAGCCAATTCGAACCGAATAGCAGGCAAAAGCTGAACGCCGAATGACCACCGGGCGAGCGGAGTACACAGCTCCGCCAACCACACACAAACGCTGTCAGCTCTCTCCTGATCGTCCCGCCCCGTGTTCGACACGTTTCGGGGAGACAGCGAACCACTTCCTCTCAGCGAGACGGGTGAGTAGGCGCGTCGAAGCCGCCGCGAACCAGCGGTTTCGCGATGTGGCGGCGCGCGACCGGCGGCACTTCGTACCACCCGTACTCCAGTCCTCGCTCGATGGACTGTTCAGCTTTGCCGTCAGCGCTGGTCCCGCAGTCCCGACACCGATAGCCCTGGTTCCGGCCAGCGGATTTCATCGACCGACCACAGTCCGGACAGTCCGGTGTGACGGATTCTGTCCGGACGAGGTTCCGGACCGCGAACTTCTCCAGTTTGAGCGTCCCGTCAGTCACTTCCCCACAGGCGGTGATTCGGTCGCCGACTCTGAGCGAGCGGACCCGGTCGCGAAAGCCCTTCGTCGGCTCGAAAGCCGCACAGTCGAGGGTCGCGCTGTCACCTTCGAGGGTGAGAAACACGTGTCCCCCCGCCCGCGTCTCCGGAGTTTCGACCACGTTGCCGGTAACGCGGTAGGCGCTGTCGGCCGTGACCGCGTCGACAGCGGCATCCTGTAGATGCACATCGGTCCCTTGATTCGTCACGAAGGTCGCCCGACGAGCAATGGGCTCGCTGTCGATAGCGTCGGCGGCGGCGCGGCAGGCGTCGGGGTCGTCGCCGCGAATCCCGTAGAGAATCGGGCACGGCGTCCGCGGCACACAGACCGGATAGCCAGATGCACGGTCGGCGGTATCCCACACGTTGGGGTAGTACTCCTCAGCCGCGGCCCGGACGCTCGCGCTGTCGACCGTCCGCTCGGTGCCCCACCGGTCTTGCTCCCGGTAGGCGATGTGTTCGTAGGTCCAGTCCGACAGCGCGGCCCAGGCCCCGACCGCCGCAAGCGCGCCGACCAGTCCGCGGCCGTTGCCCCGCTGAGAGCGGGCGAACCCGACCACGTCAGCGAGCGTCGTCGCGGCCATCGGGTCCTGTATCGACTGGATTGCCTCGCGGGCGAACGTTGCGACCTGCGGCGGGACGGCGTCGGGGTCACAGTCGGCGACGATTGCGCCGGGATTGGTCCGTGGGTCGTCGGTCTCGGCCATGTCAAACACGTCTTCGACTAGCCCCAGCGCCACGTCGGCGTCGAGGTCAGTATGAACCGCCAGCGCCGCGTTCCCGCGGGTCTTGTGTTCGACGGCGGGGTTCAGACGGACGAGGAGCAGTCGCTCGACAGTCCCCCCAGCGTTCCGTATCGACTCTGCGAGGGTGGCGGCGGCGTAGGTCGTACACATTCCCCGTTCGCGCGAGTCCGTATCATCGAGGCCGACGACAGTCACGCTACGCTGTAGCCCCGAAGCGGTCAAACGCCTTTCGTCACGGACCCCCCAATTCGGCCTGAGAGGCAACGGACGGCACAATACATATAATGGGTGAGCGGGCTAGACTCAGTAGAGGTACAGAGTACTATGTCACGGTCGGCGCTGGTGGAAAACGTCATGGCGATGCTCGAAGACGCTGGCTTCCTCGTCAGCGACCGCTGTGCGATTCGCCCGAAGAGTTTCGACATCGCTGCCCGTCGCGGCGAGGACGTGTTGCTCCTGAAGATACTGGGCAACATCGACGCCTTCGACGCACAGACCGGGGGCGAGATGCGGCGACTGGGCACGTATCTGAATGCCACACCGATCGTGATCGGCCTCCGGACGCGCGACGAGGAGCTGAAACCCGGTGTTGTGTACTTCCGGCACGGCGTCCCCGTGTTGTCTCCCGACACCGCGATGGACCTGTTCGTCGAGGAGGTCCCGCCGCTCATCTACGCCGCCCCGGGCGGACTCTACGTCAATATCGACTCCGAGGTCCTCGCCGACGTGCGCGAGGACCGCGACTGGTCGCTTGGCCGGCTGGCGAAGGAACTGGGCGTCTCCCGGCGGACAGTCTCGAAATACGAGGACGGGATGGACGCCTCAGTCGAGGTGGCCGCCGAACTGGAAGACCTGTTCGACGCGCCGCTGACCTCGCCGGTGAGCGTCCTCGACGGCGCTGAAGAAGTCCGAGACGACGAGCCGACACCGGACGACCCCGACGTTGCACCGGAAGACGAGCCGATTGTGACGGTGTTCACGCGTATCGGCTTCGAGGTCCACCCGACGGACCGCGCGCCGTTCAAGAGCGTCAACGAGAGCGAGGACGAACACGGGCAGGTCCTTGCCGGTCACTCGGCGTTCACCGAAACGGCCGAAAAGCGAGCGCGCATCATGTCCTCAGTCGGCGAGGTGACCCGGACCCGGTCGGTGTACGTCGTCGACGAGCTCCGACGCGAATCCGTCGAGGGGACCGCGCTCATCGAGAAAGAGGAGATGGACGATATCCAGGACGCCACCGACCTGCGCGACCTCATTATGGAGCGTGGCGAAGACCGCGAAGAAGTCGCCTGAGCGGGCGCTCACCGTTTTCGCTGCTACGGGAAAACGAGAAGATCGTAAGCGGTGGGTCTACTGCCCGTACGTTTCTTCCAGATACTCGACGATGTCGTCGGATTCAGGCATCCCGTCGACGCCGTTGTCCTTGTCGACGAGGACCGGAACACCGGTTTGGCCCGACACCTCCTTCACTTCGGTCCGGTCGCTGTGGGACCGTGGAACCATGTGAGATTCGTAGTCGAGGTCCAACTCGTCGAGTTTCTTGATTACCTTTGCACAGTACGGACAGCCTTCGAGCTCATAGAGTTCGAGATTAGCCATTACACCGGTTGTAAGCGAGCCAGCGTCAAGAACACATCGGTGCTGTGTCTCGGCCGCGCACCGTCGACAGCGATTCCGCCTGCGCTACACGTCGATGTCGTCGGGTGCGCCGGCGAGCAGGTCAGAGGCAGTCACGAGTGAAGAGAGTTCAAGGCCGTGGTCAGCGAGGTTCTCGCTGGCCCCCTCCTCGCGGTCGACGACGACGAGCACGCGGTTGACAACAGCGCCGGCCTCGCGAAGTGCCTCGGCGGCGTCGACCGCGCTCTGGCCGGTCGTGGCGATGTCTTCAAGAATGATGACCTCGTCACCGTCGGTCAGGTCACCTTCGATTCGGTTGCCCGTGCCGTACTCCTTGGCCTGCTTGCGAGCGATGACATAGGGTATGTCGGTCTCGACACTGGTGACCGCGACCAGCGGGACTGCACCGAGGGCAACACCAGCGAGTGTGGCGTCCGTGTCCCACTCAGCGATTCGCTCGGCGAAAGCCCCGGCAATGAGGTCCAGACAGTCGGGGTTGGTCTCGAAGACGTACTTATCGACGTAGTAGTTCGACGTGCCGCCGTGAGAGAGTTCGAACTCCCCGAACTTGACGGCGTCAGCGTCTCGCAGCGCCGCGATGAGGTCGTCGTTTACCATACGCTCACTGCACGGTCACGGGGCTAATGACTGTTGAATTCGGACAGCGACATTCCTAAGCCCCTCCGCATCGGACACTCGCTCGAATGCAAGTGTTCGGGTCGAGTGGCGTCCGAGGTGTCGCGGGCGATGAGCTGACACCGCGGTACGTCCTTCGGGTTGCACAGGCCGCCGGGGACGTCTGGCGTGACGACCACGACCGCGTCGCGATCGCCCGGGATACGCGGACGACCGGACGGACGTTTATTAACGCCGCGACGAGCGGCCTGACGACCGTCGGGTTCGACGTCGACCGCCTCGGCGTCGTGCCGACACCGGGATTGCAGGCCTACTGCGAGCGTGAGGCAGTCCCGGGCGTGATGATCACCGCGAGCCACAATCCGGCCGCGTACAACGGGGTGAAACTCATCGGCGCGGACGGCGTCGAACTGACGCGGAATACGCTCGACCACGTCGAGCAGTCCCTCCGGGACGACACCCCGACCTACGCGGACTGGGAGACAGTCGGGTCCGACACCGCCATCAAGAGCGCCCGCCGCCGCTACCGCGAGCAGGTGCTGTCTGCCGTCGACCGCGACCGCATCGCCGACGCCGACCTCACTGTCGTCGTTGACCCCGGCCACGGCGCCGGTTCGCTGACGAGCCCCGACCTGTTCCGCGAACTCGGCTGTGAAGTCCACACCGTCAATACCCAGCCCGACGGCCACTTCCCCGGCCGCGACCCCGAACCCGTCGCCGAGAACCTCGAAGACCTGCGGGCGTTCGTCCGCGCGACCGACGCCGACCTCGGCTTCGCTCACGACGGCGACGCCGACCGCGGGATGTTCGTCGACGAGACCGGAACCCACATCGAGGGCGACGCCGCGCTGGCCGCGCTCGCGGCGGCAAAAATCGAGTCGGACGACGGCGTCGTCTCTGCGGTCAACGCCTCCCAGCGCCTTGTGGACGTGGTCGAAGACGCCGGCGCGACTCTCTCACTTACCCCCATCGGCTCGACGTATATCGTCAGCCGTATCCGCAAACTCCAGAACGAGGGGACCCACGTCGCGATTGCCGGCGAAGGCAACGGCGGCATCCTCTTCCCCGACTACCGCATTGCCCGGGACGGCGCGTTCACCGCCGCGAAGTTCCTCGAACTCGTCGCCGAACGGCCCGCAAGCGAGGTGGCCGCGGACTACGACGACTACTACAACGTCCGGCGGAACCTCGAATACGAGACCGAAGACGAGCGCGAAGCGATGCTCGAAGGCATTGAGGCCCACGCGAACGACGCGACGGCCGACCTCGACACGACGGACGGCTATCGCCTCGACTACGGCGACGGCTGGGTGCTGGCTCGGCCGTCCGGCACAGAGCCCGTCGTCCGTGTCTATGCCGAAGCGCGCACGCTCGACCGCGCGGAAGAGTTGGCCGAAACGATGGTCAGTCGCGCGACCCAGCGGACAGACACCTACAGCGGCGAATAAGTCTCCAGCGCGTCGTCGATAGCCGCCCTGGCCTCGCGGGCGGTCGATAGTTCCTGTTCGACAGCGCCGCTTGCCAGTCGCTCGCGCTCTGATTCCGTGAGTTCCGAGCGAGCGACGGCGCTCTCCCGGAGCCGCTCGTAGTCGTCCCGCTCCGCGAGTCCACGCACCTCCCGTAGCGCCGCGACCACGGACTCGTCGGCAAATCGGGCGACGACCGAGCGGTACTCCCGGCAGTACCACGGCAGGGCATCGGCCGACGGCGGCGGCCAGTTGATCCGTACCGGCTCGGCGTCGAGCCGCCGGAGGTACGTCTGTCGGGTGGCGACGGCGCTGCGGAGCGCCGCGGCGTCGTCGACGTAGTGGTCTAGCTTCGAGGCAGAGTAGTCGGCGTACTCCAGTAGCTTCGGAATCGGCTCCCGGCCGGCGTCGTGCTCGCGAACGTAGGTCAGCAGTTCCGCAGGTGGGGACCGGAACTCGACCAGCGGGTACGCGTCCGCCCGGTCGATGACTGCCAGCGCGTCCTTAGCCGGCGTATTGCGCCGAAACTCGGCAAACGCCTCGGTGACGGCGTCGTTGTAGCGCTCGATTGGCTCACGGAGGCGCTCGACCGGGGCATCGAGGTCGGCGTCGCCGAGACGCTGGAGGCGTTCCAGATCGTCGATGCGGTCGCTCAGTTCGTTGCGTCGACGGTTCGCCTCGGTCCGGGCCTTCTTGTACCGCTCGCGTGCGTCGTCGAGTTCGTCGAGCCGCCCGACGAGGTCGCCGATGGGCGACAGCATCTCGCGGGCCTGCTCGAAGTCGCCCTCGGTGAGCCGCCGTTGCTGGAGGAAGTCGTCGATTTCCTCGAAGGTATCGCGCTCGGGCAGGTCCTCGGGAAGGTCGTCGGTCAGCGTCCCGACGCGGCCCTGAAACTCCATGAACGCCTCGAAGTCGCCGCCGCCGGTCGCCCGCCCGTCGTAGCTTTCGAGCAGGTTCCGCAGTTCGCTGTAGATGTCACGGCAGTCACGGAGCGCGTCTGCGCCGACCTCCTCGACGCGCGTCTGTGCCCGGTCGTGCGCCTCGGCGACCTGTTCGAGGCGCTCGACGACGTCCGGGGTGCCCGCGCTGAGTTCGGTCTCAGTATCGGACCGCGCCATCAGTACACGTCGTCGGGGTCGAACACTTGCTCGCCGACCGTCTCGCCGTCGACAGTCCGGTGGAAGCAGGACTCGTAGCCGGTGTGGCACGCCCCGCCGGTCTGGTCGACGATGTATAGCAGCGCGTCCCCGTCACAGTCGACCCGCACCTCTTCGACGGCCTGCGTGTGGCCGCTCGTCCCGCCCTTGTGCCAGAGTTCGTCCCGGCTCCGCGAGTAGTAGTGAGCCTCCCCTGTCTCGCGGGTCTTCCGGAGCGCTTCCTCGGTGACGTAGGCGAGCATGAGCACCTCGCCGGAGTCTGCGTCCTGCGCGACAGCCGGGATGTACTCCTGCTCGTCGAACGCAAGGTCGACGTCAGTCATACTCAGGCCGAGGCGTGTCCGGAAAATAGGTCTTCTGCTGTCTGGGGTCAGGCCAGCCCGACTGCCTGCAACAGCGAGAACAGCACGTCGCCGTAGGTGAGTGAAACGACCAGCCCCGCGAACATCGGGACGAGGAACGGAATGCCGGGCGAAATCCACACCTCGTCCTGTTCGACCAGCACGTCCAGCCCATCACGGAGCTGGGCCGGTGACGTGCCGTAGGCCGAGTGGTCGATATCGTCAAGGAACCGCTCGGCACCCCACGGGTCGTCGACGGCGTCGGTGTCATCAGTCACAGCCTGGGAGGATGCGTCGTCACCGCGACCGCCCGTCCCGTTCACGTCGTCGGCCACCGGGTCGCCGCCGTCGGTCGCCAGCGAGCCGTCGCCGGGGTCGTTGGGAACCCGCGGTAGCGAGGTCGGGAGGCGATGCCGGTCCGGGTCAGCGCGGATATCGGCAAGCGAGCAGCCACGCCACTGGAGGTACATCCGGAGCGCATCGAGGTCGAGACCGCCGCGGTCGAATCCGTCGGGCGATTCGAGCAGCCGACCGTACTCCTCGGTGACGGCGGAGACGGAAACGGGCCGCCCGATGAACATCGCCAGCGAAAAACGACCCCGGGCGAGGTTCCCGGCGGCGACGGCCAGCGGGTAGACGACGCCGGCGAGCACGGTGTTCGAGAGAATCGTCAGCGAGAAGACGCCGATGGCGCTCTGCTGGAGCGGGAGCGCGACAGTCGGCAGGTAGTACACCGGATACACCGGAAAGAGGACAGCGACGAGCATGAACGCCTTCGCGTCGGCCCCGCCGAACCCACCGATGAGCCAGAAGCCGTACGACAGCGGGATGACGAAGCCGAGGCTGATGGCGACCCTGATGAGAAACAGCCGCTGGCCGACCGCTGTCGGGCCGGTCCAGACGGTGTAGGCGTCCCACAGCAGGAGGACGACCGCCAGCGCGGCAAGCGGGGTCCAGGTCCGGTTCGGCACCCGGCGGGTTTTCACATCGCGGTAGGCCGCCCACCCGAACACCGGGACGGCGACCAGCCGAAGCAGGTCCGGTATCGACCCAAGCACGGCTATACGCAGTACAGCGGCCCCCCTAATGGTTCCGGTACAACAGTTGTCAGTGGCAGTCGCTACTGGAAGCAGAAAGTGTAGTGCGCTGCAGGAGCCGCGTTAGATGACGCGGTTCTGCAGGTAGTCGAGGTGCTTGGCGTTGTAGACGATTTTGACCTCGTCGGCGTCCGGGCTGCCGATGCAGGTCAGGCGAACGTTCTTGTCTTCGACTTCCTCGTCGCTGAGGATCTGCTGCATATCCATGTCGATGTCGCCTTCGAGAACGATGGCGGCACAGTTCGCACAGGCACCGGCGCGACACGAGAAGGGCCAGTCGTAGCCCTGCGCCTCGGCGGCTTCCAGAATGTACTCGCCTTCGTTCACGTCAAGGGACCCGTGGTCCTCGTCGTCGAGGTCGAGGTCCGACGCCTCTGCGAAGACGTCGTCGTCGTACATGTCCCAGCCGTTGTCGTCCACTACTTCGTAGTTAAGGTACTCTACCGTGGGCATCACCTGATTGGTTCGAACCCCGCCCTGTTAGACTTTGCCCTTCCGTTTTAGGTCGTGCAAAATAATGAGGGACAACGCGGGGATTCGCCGTGAATCGAGGACTGCTGTGCGGGGCCGATTACTGCTCAGGTGATCGGGAGGAACCTGAACACCAGATACGCCGCGAGGGTCGCAATCGAGGGGACGACGTTCTGGAGGAAAATCACTCTCGCAGTGGTCCCAGGTTCGAACAGATCAGACGCCGACGGGATGTCCTCACGCGATTCCTCGCCGATGGGGTCGGTCTCGGCCGGCTTCGGCGTCCCTTTGTTGCCACCGACAGTCGGGGCGTCTGCGGCTTCCGCGTCGGTGGTCAGCGCACCGACAGACGCGACGGGTGCTTCTCCCTGCACAGTGTCTGAGAGGCTCGTCGTTCGCGTCGCACGACCCCACCCGAGTCCGACGATGCTCATTGTGGCGATGATGACGAAACTGGCCGGGATACCCAGCGCGGAAAGGAAGGTGACGATAGTCGAGGCGACTGCCGCGACGACAATGGCGGCGACCAGCGGGAGGTCGGTCAGGTCGTTGCCGACCGTGTCCATCGTCCGGCGGGCGATGGTGAACGCACCGAGGCCGATAGCGCCGCCGCCGAGCAGGATGGCCGGGTACAGCTCCAGAGAGCCGTTGCCGACGAGCGGTGCAACGGCATTGGCGACGTTCGATGCTCCCGCAGAGAAGCCCATGTAACATCCGATACCGATGACGACGACGGTCCCGACGAACTCACGTGGTGTCGTGTTCTCGCCGAGCGCCGGCCGCGGAATCGCACCGGAGCGGTCGAAATCCAGTAGCGCCCCCTCGCTCTGTGAGACGGCGAACCACTCGACGAGTCTCGGATAGAAGTACCGCCCGATGACGCCGCTGACCCAGAAGGCGATAATTGGCGAGACGAGCCACCACGAGACGATTTCGAGCATCAGGGCGGCGTTCAACGTCCCGCGAGCGAGGCCCAGGCCAGCGATAGCGCCGACGGCCGTCATCGACGTCGACGCCGGAACCCCGACCACGTTCGAGAGGAACAGCGCGACGCCGATGAAAAACAGGACGACGATGCTGATCAGCGGCGAGAACTGCGTGGCGACGAGGTCACTGCCCAGGCTCTGGACGACGGCCGGGCCGACAAGGAGCCCGCCAGCCATCGCGAATATCGTCATCAGGGCCGCTGCCGAGAGTTTCGAAAGCGTGTTCGATCCGACCGCAGGCCCGAACGCGACACCCGTGGATGACCCCCCGATGTTGAAGCCGACGAAAATAGCTACCAGAACACCGAGGGCAAAGAGAACTTCGACCATACGCTACCAACTGTCGTCGTCAGGTAAAGGGTACCGCCTTCGCCAGCGCGTTGTGCGACCGAGGTGGCGAGACGCAGTGATGCACCGTTCTGTCGGTGACGACTGTCGGGGCCGGGAGCGAATATCCCAGACGTGAGTGAATCAGTAGGCGAGAACGTACTGGAATACCAGAAACGACGCAAGGGCTGACATCGACGGTGCCAGTATCCAGAGCATGACAACGCGACCAGTCGCGGCGGGGTCGAAGAGGTCTGCCGCCGAGGTTACGGACTCCGGGTCTTCCTGACCGATTGGTTCGACTTCGCGCTCCTCCGGTGGCGACCACGCAGCTTCATCGCGGTCGGTCGTCAGCGCGTCAACGGTAACGCTACCACCTCCACCGCTAGCGGCGGCCCCGGTGACAGCCGCGCCCGCTGCGTCAGCCAGAGTTGTCGTCCGGGTGGCCCGGCCCCACCCCAGACCGACGACGCACATTGTTGCTGAGACCGCCAGACTCGCTGGGATTCCGGCCCAGGATAACAACCCGATGATTGTCGCACTCACGGTCTCGACGATGAGCGCCGCGAGAATCGGGAGTTCGGTGAGATCGTTCCCGACCGTATCGAGCGTTCGCCGAGCGATGGTGAACGCACCGATGCTGATAGCGCCACCAGCGAGCGCGACGCCCGGATAGAGCCCCAGCTCGCCGCTGCCGACAAGGGGAGCGACAGCGTTGGCGACGTTCGACGCCCCCGCGGAAAACGCCATATAACAGCCGATAGCGACGACCAGAAACTGTCCGATCCGCTCACGCCGCGACGTGTCCGGCCCCGTGCTCTCGAAGGCGACCCTGACTTCGAGATGTGGGTAGAGGTAGCGTCCGACGACTGCCGACAGCCAGAACGCAGTGATAGGCGCGACGAGCCACCACGAGACGATACGCCCCATCACGGTCCAGTCGATAGTCCCGGTCGCGACGCCGAGACCGGCAATAGCACCGACGGCAGTCATCGAAGTCGATGCCGGCACCCCAAACAGGTTCGAGACCAGCAGGGCAAGTCCAACGAAAAAGAGGATGACGACGCTCGCGAGGAGGGTAAACTGTCCGCTCGGGACGATGCGACCGCCCATCGTATCGATGACCTCCGTTCCGATGGTTGCCCCGCCGAGGAGTGCGAACGCCGACATCAGGACGGCGGCCCACTCCTTCGAGAGCGTGTCCGACCCCACTGCCGGACCAAAAGCAACACCGGTCGAAGAGCCACCGATGTTGAAACCGACGAAAATGGCAACCAGAAGCCCGATAGCGAAGAGAATCGAGACCATGTCCAACAGCAACTCCTGACGGGTCTAAATAATACCGTTCGTGACCGCTCTCGGAGACACACGATTCAAGGCTGGCGTCTCGTCGGGATGGGCCACAGAGCAGCCCGTACGCCCGTCCATCGCGCACAATCGATGGCCGACCGTCACAGCCGTTCAGTCGCGGTCGCCATCGCCGTTGTCAGCCGGCACCGTCTCTTCGACTTCTGACGCTGTCTCCTCGACCTCGCTTGCCGTTTCCTTGGCCGCTTCGACCTCGTCGGTGACTGATTCAGCGGTCTGTTTCGCATCGCTGGTCCTATCCTTGACATCAGTCGTTTTGTCTTTCAGTTCAGTCGTTTTGTCTTTCGCTTCTGTCGCTTTGTCCTTGACCTCGGTTGTCTTGTCTTTGACTTCCGTTGTCTTGTCCTTGACTTCGGTCGTCTTGTCCTTGACCTCGGTGACCTTCTCAGCGGCGTCCTCGTCGCCAGCCTCGGTCGCAGTCTGTTCGACTTCGTCGGCCGTCCGCTCGACTTCGTCGGCTGTCTGTTCGACCTCGTCGACGGTTTCCTCCACTTCGTCAGCAGTCTGTTCCACCTCGTCGGCGGTCTGCTCAACTTCGTCGGCGGTCTGCTCGACATCCTCGGCGGCCTTGTCGACCGTCTCAGCGGCGGTTTCGACCTCGTCGGCGGTCGTCTCTAGCTCCTCAGCTGTCGTTTCCAGTTGCTCGGCGGCCTCTTCGAGTTCAGCGGCTTTGGTGGCGACATCCTCGTTCGTCCGTTCGAGGACGTTCGCGAGGACGAGAAACTGTAGCAACCCGACGACGACGAACGCCGAAATGGCGATGCTGGCCGCGGTCGCAAGTACCGACACCGCGCCGGCACCGAGCGGGAGAACGCCGAACTCGGCCAGCCCCCAGGCCAGCGCCAGACTGGCGGCGACGACCATCACAGCCTGTTCGAAGAGCTGGTACTCACGCTCGTACGGCCCAAACATGAGCGCTTCGAGCCGGCGGGCGAGCGGTGTGAGGACGAGTGTAGCAGTACCCATGGCGGACCTTTCCCATCACAGCGTAAAAGCATGCGGGTCACTGGCGTCCGCACGCATCGGACCGACACGCTTTCGACGGCTGCCGCCGGACCACCGGCCATGTTTCCCGAGTTCGAGGTCATCCCCGCGGTCGATATGCAGGACGGACAAGTGGTCCAGCTTGTCGGCGGCGAACGCGGCACGGAGAAAACCTACGGCGACCCGGTCGAGGCCGCTCAGCGGTGGGTCGACGCCGGGGCGAAGACGCTCCACCTTGTCGACCTCGACGGCGCGTTCGAGGGCGAGCGACAGAACGCGGCGGCCATCGACGCCGTCCTCGACGCAGTAGGAGCCGATGTGGACGTGCAGTTGGGCGGCGGCATCCGAACCGCCGAGGACGCCGTCTCGCTGCTGGACCGCGGACTGGACCGCGTCATCCTCGGAACCGCCGCCGTCGAGACGCCGGAAGTCGTCGGCGAAATCAGCGCCGAACACCCCGGCAGTGTGCTGGTGAGCCTCGACGCGAAGGACGGCGAAGTCGTGGTGTCGGGCTGGACCGAGGGGACCGGACTGGACCCCGCTGACGCTGCCGAGCGGTACGCCGACCTCGGGGCCGGCGGCATCCTGTTTACCGACGTGGACGTGGAAGGCCAGTTAGAGGGCGTTCGCACCGAGCCGGTCCGCCGGCTGGTCGAAGCCGTCGACATCCCCGTCGTCGCCAGCGGCGGCGTGGCAACCATCGACGACGTGCTGGCGCTCCGGTCGTCCGGGGCCGCCGCCGTCGTCGTCGGCAGCGCGCTCTACGAGGGCCAGTTCACGCTCGACGCGGCGATTGACGCCCTCGACGAGTCATCGGAATAGGTCGGGGTAGCTGAACGCATAACTGTGTGGCGCGCTCACAAGATGTATGGACCGCAACGAGGTGCGCCGCGCGTGGGACAGCGTCTCTGAAACCTACGCCGAGCGGCGTGACCCGACCGGATCGGACGCAGCTCTGCTCGACGATTTACTCGAACGCCTCTCCGAAGCGCCGACTGTCCTCGACGTGGGCTGTGGTGACGGCGCGCGGACGCTTGCGAACCTCCCGCCGAACAGCGTCGGTCTCGACTTCTCCAGAGCGGGGCTGGACCTCGCCGCCGAGACAGTGCCCGACAGCCGGCTCGTGCAGGGGGACATGACGGCGCTCCCAGTCGCGACCGACAGCGTGGACGCCGTCACTGCCTATCACGCCGTCTTTCACGTCCCGCGAGACCAGCACCCGACTGTCTACCGTGAGTTCGCTCGCGTGCTCCGTCCGGGCGGTGTCGTGTTGCTGACGCTGCCGAGCGGCCAATTCGAGACCGTCCGGCGGGGCTGGATGGGCGGGTCGATGTTCTTTTCGGCACCGGGCCGGCGGGCGACGCTCGACCAGTTGGCCGACGCCGGCTTCACCGGGACGGAGACGGTCACTGCGACGGACCCGCTCGGGAGCGACAGCGAGTTCGTCTTCGCCACGCTCGCCGCGGACTGAGTCACGCACGCAGGTCGTCGGCAGTGCTGACGTGCATCCCAACGAACTGCCACGGGCGAGCGTCGTCTGTGGCCACCAGCGTCCCGCTCCAACGGGTGTCGTACTCGTGACGGGCCCCGCTCTCGGCGTCGGTCCAGCACAGTCGCACGACGTCGCTGAACCACGCGTAGCCATCGCGCTCTGTCACCTCGAGCGCCTGGCTCTCGACGGCCCAGTCGGTCGTCGTCTCGGTCTGTTCCCGCAGTCCTGTCCTGATAGCGTCGGTCCCGGCCAACTGTTCAGAGATACCGAATTTGACCACCGAGCGGTCTTCGTCGGCGGCGAAAAAGGGGCCGAGCGGCTCGCCGGCCCGCAACGCTACGTAGTAAGCCTCGATGGTCTCTGTCGCATCCATATGCGACACTTGAGCCTGTGGCCCCTTCACTGGTCACGTCCGGCGGCTTCGACCACACTCTCCCGACCCGCAATCCTTACGCCGCGGACGGCCACACGGACGTGTATGACAGAGGCGACGGGAATCGTCGGAGAGTTCCTCACGCTCAAGGAGGGGACCGACGCGGACCTGCTGGCGATGCAGTGTGGCGACTTCTACGAGTTCTTCGCCGAGGACGCCGAGATCGTCGCCGACGAGCTCGACCTGAAGGTGAGCCAGAAGTCCTCACATGGCTCGTCGTATCCGATGGCCGGGGTCCCGGTCGACGACCTGACACCGTACGTCTCCGCGCTGGTCGAACGGGGCTACCGGGTCGCCATCGCCGACCAGCATGAGACCGAGAACGGCCACGCTCGCGAGATAACGCGGGTCGTCACGCCCGGGACGCATCTGGAGACCGGCGACGAGTCGGCCCAATATCTCGCCGCGGTGGTTCGAGAGGCCGGCCGGGACGGCGGTGACACCTACGGCATCGCCGCGACGGACGTGACCACGGGCCAGTTTCAGGTTACACAACTGGACGACGCCGACGCGGGCGAGGCGCTGACAGAGCTGTATACGTTCGGGCCGGCCGAGATTCTCCCCGGCCCGGAGCTCCGGAACGACGACGCGTTTCTGGACCGCCTGCGCGAACGGACGGACGCGGCGCTGACGCTTCATGATTCAGCGTCGTTCGAACCGGGGCGGGCGAGCCACACCGTCCGCGAGCAGTTCGGGAGCGAGACGGTCGACAGCGTCGGTATCGGGGATCAGGACGTGGCACTGCGAGCCGCCGGCGCGGTGCTTTCCTACGTCGACGACACCGGTGTCGGGACGCTGGCGGCGGTCACGCGCCTCCAGGCGTACGGCGAGCGCGACCACGTCGACCTCGACGCAACGACCCAGCGCAACCTCGAACTCACCGAGACCATGCAAGGCGACAGCTCGGGGTCGCTGTTCGACACTATCGACCACACCGTCACGGCCGCCGGCGGGCGGCTGCTCCAGCAGTGGCTCCAGCGACCACGGCGAAACCGGGCCGAACTCCAGCGCCGACAGGCCTGCGTGGCGGCGCTGTCGGAGGCAGCGATGGCCCGCGAGCGGATTCGAGAGACACTGTCGGACGCCTACGACCTCGAACGGCTGGCCGCCCGGGCCACGTCAGGCAGTGCAGACGCACGGGACCTGCGAGCGGTTCAAGAGACGCTGGCGTTGCTGGGACAGGTTGCCGACGCCGTCACCGAGACGGAGCGGCTGGCCGAGTCACCGCTCGCCGAGGCGCTCGACGGCGCTGGCCGCGAGGCGGCCGACGCGCTGGCTGCGGAACTCGACAGGGCACTGGTCGCGGACCCGCCGGGGACAGTGCGCCAGGGCGGCCTGTTCAAGCGCGGGTACGACGACGACCTCGACGAAATCATCGACGAGCACGAGGCCGCCCTGGAGTGGCTGGAGACGCTGCCGGACCGCGAGAAGGAGCGGACCGGCATCACCCACCTCTCGGTCGACCGGAACAAGACCGACGGCTACTACATCCAGGTCGGTAAGAGCGAGACCGGCACCGTTCCCGACGACTACCAGCACATCAAGACGCTCAAGAACTCCAAACGCTACACGACGCCCGAACTCGACGAGAAGGAGCGGGACGTGTTGCGCCTGGAGGAGCGCCGCCACGACATGGAGTACGAGCGCTTCCAGGAACTCCGCGAGCGCGTGGCCGAGCGCGCCACGCTGCTGCAGGACGTGGGCCGGACGCTGGCGGAACTGGACGCGTTCGCGTCGCTCGCAGTCCACGCCGTCGAGAACGACTGGACCCGGCCGGCGGTCGTCGACGGCAACGAACTGTCCATCGAGGCCGGCCGTCATCCGGTCGTCGAACAGACCACCGAGTTCGTGCCGAACGACCTCTACATGGACGACGAACGGCAGTTCCTCATCGTCACCGGCCCGAACATGAGCGGGAAGTCGACGTACATGCGCCAGGCGGCGCTCATCACGCTGCTCGCCCAGGTGGGCAGTTTCGTGCCGGCGCGGTCGGCGACCGTCGGTCTGGTGGACGGCATCTTCACCCGCGTCGGCGCGCTGGACGAACTCGCACAGGGGCGCTCGACGTTCATGGTCGAGATGCAGGAGCTGTCGAACATCCTCCATTCGGCGACAGACGAATCACTCGTGATACTGGACGAGGTCGGCCGCGGGACGGCTACCTTCGACGGCATTTCAATTGCCTGGGCAGCGACGGAGTACATCGTCAACTCCGTCCGGTCGAAGACGCTGTTTGCGACCCACTACCACGAGCTGACGGCGCTGGGCGAGGAGCTGCCGACCGTCGAGAACGTGCACGTCGCGGTCGACGGCGAGCCACGCTCCGCGGAGGGCGACGGCGACGTGACGTTCCTCCGAACAGTCCGAGACGGACCGACCGACCGCTCGTACGGCGTCCACGTCGCCGATCTCGCCGGCGTCCCAGAGCCCGTCGTCGACCGGTCACACGAGGTACTCGACCGACTTCGTGACGACAAGGCCATCGAGGTGCGTGGCAGCGAGGGGGACGGCGGCGGAACGACACAGGCTGTGTTCGACTTGGAGTCGGGACAGTTCAGAGACGGCGTGGCCCAGTCGGGGGACACGACGGCTGGTTCGGCTGCTGAGCCGGTTGCGACCGACGGTGATCCCAAACACGTGCCCGGCGAGACCGCGGCTGATGCCGTCGATGGCGATGCAGCAACAGCGTCGCTCGACCCGGAAACCGAGGCTGTCCTGTCGGAGCTGACGGAGCTGGATGTCAACGAGACGCCGCCGGTCGAACTGATGGCGAAAGTACAGGAGTGGCAGGCCGAGCTGGACGACGCGTAGCGGGCAGCATCCAATTTTCAACCGAGATACTCGCGGGGGAAGGTGTATACGGGAGTTTTCACTGCTAGAAGCCAATGACCGACCGGATTCGCGTTCTCCACGTCGACGACGACACGGCTATCGTCGAGGCGGCCACGAGCGCTCTGGAACAGGCGCACTGTGGCATTACGGTCGAGACGGAGACGAGCGTCGCCGACGGACTCGAACGGCTCGACAGTGGGACGTTCGGCTGTGTCGTCGCGGGCTATGAGCTGCCGGAGCAGACCGGCGTCGAGTTCCTCGATGCGGTCCGCAAGCGAGCGCCGGACCTGCCGTTCGTGCTGTTCGCCAGTGAGGGGAGCGAAGCAGCCGCAAGCGACGCGATTTCCGCGGGCGTCACCGAGTACATCCGGGCCGATGGCGGGGCCGAACCGTACGCACGACTGGCACACACCGTCGTCGACGCCGTCGAGCGGACGGCCGATGACATCGAATACACACAGAGTACACGTCGTGAACGCGCTATTGAAGAGCTTCACTCCACCGCCAGGGCGTTCATGCGAGCCACGACTGCGGATGCGGTTGCGCAGATCACAGTGGACACTGCCAGGACAATCCTCAACATGCCGGCCAACGGCGTCCACTTCGCCGACGGCGAGCGTCTGTATCCGGTCGCCTGGACCGAACAGGTCGAGGAATTCCTCGGCACGCCGCCGATGTTCGAGGCCGGAGAATCACTCGCGTGGCAGGCTTTCGAAACCGGTGAGGCGAAGGTCCACGACGATATCACGTCGGTTCCGGGCCGGTACAATCCAGAGACCGATATCCGTAGCGAGATCATCCTCCCGCTCGGGGACCACGGCGTCCTCCTCGTCGGCTCGTGCGAGACAGGTGCATTCGATGAGACGGACGTTACGCTCGCACAGACGCTCTCCGTCCACGCGACAGCGGCCCTCAATCGTCTCGACCGCGACCACCAGCTCCGCGAGGAACGGGAGTTCATCGATCAAGCGCTCGATACGCTTGACGACCTCTTCTACGTCGTCGACACGGACGGCAGCCTCCGGCGGTGGAACGAGCGCATCCCCGAAGTCACAGGATACAGCGACGACGAGATCGACGGGATGTCCGTCTCTGAGTTCTTCCCGGGTGACGAGCACGAGACGATCGCTTCGGCGATACATGAGACACGAAGCGGCGGCCGGGTAACTGTCGAAGCAGAGGTCCTGACTGCCGATGGAGAGCGGATTCCATACGAGTTTTCGGGTACTCGGTTGACAGACACCGATGGAGCAGTTTCTGGGACGGTGGGTATCGGCCGGGACATCTCCCAGCACAGGGCATACGAACAGCAGTTGGAACGCCAGAACGAGCGCCTCAATGAGTTCACAAGCATCGTCAGCCACGACCTCCGGAACCCGCTGACTATCGCGGAGGGGAATCTGGAACTGGCCAGAGAAGAATGTGACAGCGACGCACTCGACACGGTATCGCGTGCCCACGAGCGAATGCGAGCGCTGATAGACGACCTCCTAGCGTTTGCACGTGCCGGCGAAACGGCGACCGACCTCGAAACCGTCGCGCTCGCCGACATCGTTGAGGAATGCTGGCAGAGTGTCGAAGATGAACAGGCAACGCTCGTCGTCGAGGACGACCGACAGATTCGGGCAGACACGGCAAAGCTCCGTCGACTGTTATCGAACCTTATCCGCAACAGTGTGGAACACGGGTCCGCGGGCACTCAGATGTCGGCTGACGGAGACGCTGACCAGCGTGGCGGGGGCGTAACTGTGCGAATCGGTGTCATTGAAGAGCTGGACCAGCACGGCTTCTACGTCGCCGACGACGGGCCGGGCATCCCTGAGGACGACCGCCAGCAGGCGTTTGAAGGAGGCTATTCGACTGGCGAGAGCGGGACCGGGTTCGGTCTCAAAATCGTCCAGCGAATCGCCGAGGTCCACGGGTGGACGGTCACAGCTACCGAGAGCGAGGCCGGCGGCGCACGGTTCGAGGTGACAGGCCTCGACCCCGCCTGAGCAGACCAGCCAGTCCCGAATGTGGGACAGCGACGACGACAGACCTACCGCGAGACGTGACTGGCCTTTTGGTTCTGAAGCCCTCAGTACTGGTCATGTCATCCCAGCGCCCTGCTCGGCAGGGTCCGCGGACCGCCGAGCAGTCGGCTGCGTCGAGAGACGGAGCGACGCCTGCACTCGCCGTCGAGGGGCTGTCGAAGCAGTTCGGCAGCGGTTCGGACGCGGTGACGGCCGTCGACGACGTGTCGTTTCGCATCGAGCAGGGCACGGTCGTCGGCCTGCTGGGACCCAACGGGGCGGGCAAGACGACGACGATAAAATCGATTCTCGGGCTGGTGTTGCCTGATTCCGGGAGTGTCCGGGTGCAAGGTATCGACATGAGCGAGCACCCGCGGGCAGCGTACCGTCACGTCGACGGGATGCTCGAAGGGGCGCGAAACGACTACTGGCGGCTGACTGTCCGTGAGAACCTGCGCTATTTCTCGACCATCAAGGGTGTCAAGCCGGCTGCTGTTGCCGACCGACACGAGCGCCTGCTGGCGAAACTCGACCTCCTGGAGAAGGCCGACGAACCGGTCCGAGACCTCTCCCGCGGGATGAAACAGAAGGTGTCGCTGGCGAGTGTACTTGCCAGCGAGTCCGAACTGGTGTTTCTCGACGAGCCGACGCTTGGGCTGGACGTCGAAAGCTCGCTGACGTTGCGGCGGGAACTGCGCCGCATCGTCGACGAGCGCGACCTCACAGCGGTCGTCAGCAGCCACGACATGGACGTCATCGAGGACGTCTGTGACCGGGTTATCATCATGAACGACGGGGAGATCATCGCAGACGACAGCGTGGCGGCTGTGCTCGACCAGTTCACCGCGAACGCCTTCGCCGTCACCAGTCCGGACATCACCGATGCCCTGCTTGCGACGATTCGGGAGCGCTTCGAGGTGGTCGACGTGACGAACGTCGAGCGGGGGCGGCGAGTCGAGGTGGCGACCGACAGCGACGGGTTCTACCGCTTGCTGGCCCTGTGCCGGGACCACAGCGTGACGCTGACTGGCGTCGGCACAGTCGAACCAGACCTTGAGGACGTGTTCGTCGAGATTACCGGGCAGGAACGGAAGGGGCCGGGCCGATGACCGCGAGCGCCGACACGCACACGGACGGCAGTGAGGATGCCCGTGCCGGCATGCAGGCGGGCTATCTCGATCTCGCACGGGCGGTGCTGTACCGCGAGTACCTCATCTTCGTCCGCTATCCGGCCAACGCCGTCGGCGGGGTCGTCATCTCGGTGTTTTTCTTCGGCCTGCTGTTTTACGGCGGTCGGATGCTCGCCGGGCAGGCGATAACAGACTCCATCGAGGGAATCATCGTCGGCTACTTCCTGTGGTCGCTTTCGGTCGGGGCCTACCAGTCGATTTCGAACGATATCGGCAGCGAAGCCCAGTGGGGCACCCTCGAACGGCACGTCATGACGCCGTTTGGCTTCGCGCCGGTCGCGTTCTGCAAGGGGGTCGCGAAAGTTGTCCGGACGTTCATCACCTCGACAGTGGTGCTTGCAGTGATGCTTGCGATTACCGGAACGTCGCTCCAGTTGAACGTCCTCACCGTCGTCGTGGTCGCGTCGCTGACTATCGCCTCGGTGCTGGGGCTGGGCTTCGCGGCCGGCGGCGTCGCGGTACTGTACAAACGCATCGGGAACTGGCTCAATCTGCTCCAGTTCGGGTTCATCATCCTCATCTCCGCGCCCGTGTTCGAACTCGGCTGGACGCGAATTCTGCCGCTGGCTCACGGGAGTGCGCTCCTGCAGCGAGCGATGGTCGACGGGACCCGACTCTGGCAGTTTTCCCCCGTCGACCTGGGCCTCCTCATCGGTGTCCCGGTCGGCTACGTCCTGTTCGGGTACGTCGTGTTCCAGTATACGACCCGGCGAGCCAGACGGCTCGGCGTGCTCGGCGACTACTGACCGAGGTAGACAGATGCTTTTACTTATGATGCCGGTAATGTGATACGTAACGCTGTCACTCGGACTGACCGCACAGCGTCAGGCAGTCCCCGCCCTGTACCCCACAAATGGTCACTCGACACCTCACCTCGGAACGACTGGTGCTCACCATCGCGACGGTGGTCGTCATTGGTGTGCTTGCGGTTGCGGTCTGGTCGCTCGCATTCGCGAGTACCGGGACCGCCGATCAACCTCAGATCAGCGCGGACGTGCAACAACGCTACGAGGCGATAGACGGCGTCAATTCGACACAGACAACCACTATCAGCCGGAACGGAACGGTCGCGAGTCGGACGACCTACGACGCCGTACTCCAGCCAGGGACACAGAAGAAACGGCTGGCAGTCATCAGCAGTACTGTCGACCGATACGATCTCCGGGTGTCGAACGGATCGGCGCTGTGGCTGTACGACCCGCGCCGCGCGAGCGCCACGCGCATCTCTCTCAGCAGGACAGAGTCAGACCGGGGTGAACGGCTGCAGCGCCTGGTTGCGAGTCTCAATACGTCCACGGCAGCCAACGCGACAAGCGAGCCACAGTCAGTTGAGCCGTTGCCCGTTGTGCCCCGCGGCGAGCAGCGGCCGAGCGTGTCCGCCGGCTCGATGATGGTCGGCTACCGCGGTATTGAATCGATTGACGGGCGTGAGGCGTACGTCATCCATGTGGCACCGAAAGACGACACAGCGGCCTACGAACAGACGATCTGGGTAGACACAGAGCGGTTCTTCCCGGTGAAAAAACGCACCGCATGGACAGCCGACGGTGAGCGAACAGTCGTGACGACGACGCATACGAACGTCACCTACGACACCGGTGTGTCAGCGGACGTGTTTACCCCTGACTTCCCGGACAACACGACTGTCACCGTCCCAGAGACACCAGACCAACAGACCTACGAGTCGATCGGTGCGCTCGAAGCCGACACCGAGGTCCGGGTTCCAAAACCCGACATTCCGCCGGGGTACGAACTGACCTACGCGACCCAGACGCAGGGACGAATCCACAGCGTCGGCCTCCGCTACGCGAACCGAACCAGTCTGATCACTGTTGCTAAGTACGACCGGCTGGTTGTCGGAGAGAACGCCGGCGAGGGAGTGACAATCGACGGGCAACCGGTACAGATCAGCTATGGGCTGACAACATCGGTGTCGTGGAACTGTGAGCGCTACCGGTACACGATTCGTGGTGAAGGAGTGTCTGCGGACCGACTCGTCACGGTCGGCCAGTCAATCGGCTGTCCCAGTAGCATGTGAAACACCCACGCTGGCATATCAAGCCGCCGTTTTCTGGGTCAGAAGTTCGACTGCACGTTATATTATGGAACCACTCCTCACTACAAGTGCAGCGGCCCTAACAACACCGTGCCACCACCGCCCTCCGGCGATAGCCGCTGTCTGTCCACCACACTGCCTAGGGTTCCCCGGGGTGCCACCCTGGGGAGGAATGTGGGCCAGCCGCCCGTGAACTGGTCCCCTCCCTCGCCCCACCTTCGCCCGAAGGAACTGCCCTGATCGCGCCGGTCTCCGCTGACACTGCGCCCTTCTCTAATGTGGCTGACTTCTGACTCGGAAACTGACGGGACCTTTTATTCAGGGACGGGGCGTTGGTCCAGTACGTGAGTGAGGACCCGGCCGTGGGCGACATCCTCGACCTGCTCAGTGACGAGTATGCCCGGGACATCCTCGCAGCAACGAGTGTCAAGCCTATGTCCGCGAAACAGCTCGCCGACCAGTGTGAGATGTCACAACCGACCGTGTACAGACGGGTCGAGTGGCTTCAGGAGTACGGCCTCATCGAGGAACAGACCCAGATAGAGACGGGCGGCAACGACTACAGCGTCTTCGCTGCCACGCTCTCGGAGTTCTCGCTGGCGCTTGCTGACGGTGATTTCGAAACCGAAATCGAGCGGACTGAACCCCCAGCGTTCCCGGGACAGGACGAACAGGACACCGCGGACCGATTCACAAAAATGTGGGAGAATCTCTGACATGGTTGCCATCGAGACACTGATGAACTGGCTCATCACCGCCCTTGCGTTTGGCTCGACAGTACTGGGTGGGTACGTTGGCTACCAGGCCTACCGCGGGTATCGACGGCACAACAGTCGCGCGATGCAGTACCTCTCGGTCGGGCTGTTCTGCCTCACGGCGGTGGCCTTCGTCGTCGCGTTTGTCGGCTCAGTCCTCCTTCGCCAGGGCCTGCTTCCCAGCCAGTTCCAGCAACCGCTGACGCTCGTCACTCGCGCCTTCCAGTTCGTTGGCGTGCTCTTTATCGCGTACTCGCTTCACTCTCGGGAGTGAGGCTCCGAGTGGTCTGCCCGGTGGACCGCGCGGTCTAACGACGAACATCTCAAGTCCGTCCGGTCAGAAGTTGTACCTATGGCACAAACGTCGGAGGAACGGCCGACGGTCCGGATCGACGGGACCGACCCACTACTGGTCCCCTGGGACGTGGCGCCCGCACAGCTCCCGTTCGATGTCGTCCGCGGGCCGGTCGCGTTCGAGTGTGCCTCAGGCGACCGGATCGAACGGAGGTACACCGGCGTCGCCGTGTTCGACCTGCTGGAGGCGGCGGCGATGCCCGGCGATACAACCCACGTCCAGTTCGAATCGATGAACGGCGACTTGGCGTGCATCCCGCTCGTCGACCTCAACGGCGCAGTACTCGCGCTGGGCGACGGTCCCGGAACTGAGCCGGAGCGACCGCGGTTCGTCTCGCCCCGCGTGCTTGGTCCGCGCACCGTGAAGAACGTCTGTCGACTGCGACCGCGCACGCTCGCTGCCGGCGCTGACCGCGAGGCCTACGAGCGGCTCCCGCTGGGGGAGTGATACGATACGAGTGACACTGGTCGAGTGGCTACTCCAGCAGGCCGATGTCCTTCGCGAGTCGGTCGGCGAGTTCCTCCAGTACGTCGGGGTCGACTTCGGCGACTGGCTCACCGTCGTGGAGCTGTTCGTTGTGGCGGGCGACGGCGTCCTCAACGTCCTTGAACGCGACCGAGGTCCGTGTCCCGCACTCCTCGCACACGACCGGGATTTCGGGCTGATCGGCTGTCATTGGCGGCAATTTATTTCGCTGCCCGATAAACGGTCCGGACCACGGGCTCTCACTCCAGAACGCTTTTCGGCCGCTTGAGGTAGAACGCCTGCTCAGTGACGCGTTCGTACACTGCATACAGCGTCTCGACGGCGCTCGGGTCGGGGTCGAACCGCAGATGCGGGGCCGTATGGTATGCCTTGCAACTGGTCAAGAAGAAGTACAGCGTCCGGTGGTGAGCCGGTGTCGCGTCCACAACACCCATTGATCGCTCGCCCAAGTCTCCCGAAAAGTCGTTGAGCAAGGCCGCGATATCGTCGTGCAGCTGCTCATCCGGTCGGGTGAGCGGCGCACCGAGTGTCTGCTGGAGGAACTCGCTGGTCGCCCGCAGGAACGGGTTCGAGTCCATGCCCGTCGGGTCCACGGTACTGAACGCGTCGTACAGGTCAAGCAGCGCAGTCAGTTCGCCGGCGGTCAGTGCGACCGGTTTGACGGGGTCGCCCTGCGGGAGCGAGTAGTCCGGGAACGAGTACGACTGCGGGTCCGGCACCTGTCCGAACACGGTATCAAGACTCATGGCGGCAGTTCGGTCGGCGGACGCCTAACAGTTGGGTGCCGTCTCACCAGAACGCATATTGTTGCGTGTACGGATATCCAGGCCGATGCCCTCCAGTACCCGGACGAACGCTCCACAGCGACGCCTCGAACCGACGGTCCCGCAGACGCCAGACGGCGTGGCACCCGCTCAGACGGAATCAGCGAGGGACCACGACTGATGCCGTCATTCACCGTTCGGCTGGCCGACGGGTGGCAGCGGGCGCGCGAAAAACTGCCGCTGGCACTGGTTCCAATGCTGCTGGCGGTCACGCAGACGGACAGTATCCGACAGATACTCACCTACGACGGAATCCACATCGGCATTAAGTTCGGCGTCCCCGCGTCCTTCGTGACTGTCTGGCAGTTCGTGAGTTTACCTGGCAGCGGTGTCACGGCAAATGTTGGCCTCCCTCTGTCGGCTCCGTTTGCGATGGTGGTCGTACCGGGAGTGCTATTACTACGTGCCGGTCTGAGTGCGGGTTACTTCGGAACTATCGCGGCAGAACTCCTCGGTCGACACGAGGGCTTCGCGATGAGCGTGCTAGCATACTTTGTCCCGTTTCTGGTGATAACTGCCCTCCCGTATGTTGTTCTCGTCCCACTGGCACTGGGGCTGTTTGGCTTCGGGAGCCTCGGTGAGGGGGGCGCGATAGTCGGCGCTGTGCTTCTTCTGATTCCAGCATTCATAGCTGCCGGGTATCTGTTCTGGGCCACGCCGTATCTGATTGTCCTGCGCCGGACTGGGTTTGTGGCAGCAGCCAGAGGCTCGTACCAACTGGCTGTCAACGGTGGGGCGTACCTCGCCTACACAGTCGGCTATCTGGGACTCGTTTTGCTCGTCTCAGCGGTGGCGACCGCTGTTGTCGTCAACGTCCCTGCGGTCGGCCTGCTCATCGGAATCGTAGGCGGCGGGTTTCTGGGGCTCGTACTCAATATCACGACGATGCGGTTCGTCGCTGACATCGATCCGCAGTGCCCCGCTGCCGGCGAGTGGCCCGAGCAGCACCGCAGCGGCGACAGTGTGGTCAATACGTAGGGAGGTGGCTCACTCGCCCTGCTCGTCCAGTTGCTCGATGAGGCTGATACCGTAGATAGTCCGCAGCACCGTGCTGGCGTCGCCGGCCTCGTACACCAGATTATCCCTGGCGCTGACGTGGTCAAGCACGTCGGGCGAGGAATGGGCGGGGGCGGCGGCGATACCGGCGTCGCTTTCGTCGATCCAGCGCATCACCCGCAAGTCGCTCTTGCTGTCGCCCATCGCGAGCGCGAACGGGTCATCAATGCCGAGCACGTCGAAGGCTTCCTCAACGCCGGCGGACTTGTCCAGTTCGAGGCTCACGAGTTCGGCCGCGTCGCCCTCGTAATAGCCGAGGTCGACGCGTTCGAGGATGTCGCGGAACGCCGCAGGCGCGTCGTCGATGTCGGCGTCGGTCGACAGGTCGCCCGCCTCCAAGACATCGTGAATCTCCGGGTCGCGGCTGAAGTAGGCCCGTGCGTACGCTGCCGGGTCCGACACGCCAGCATCGACCTGCCCCGCGATAGCGTCGCCGACCAGTCCACAGAGGTACCGCAGGGACTCGTCGATGATTTCCACGGCGTTGTCGCTGCCGACCTCGGCGTTGGGCTTTAGCGTGACGTTGAACTCGTTGCCCTGGAGGTGGCAGCGCTTGCCGACGGCCTCGGGGGCCTCAGAGAGGACACGGCGGCGGACCGACTCGAACACGTCTACGACCGCGCCGTCGAGGCGTTCATACAGGAGTCGCTTCGTGTCCGCGCCGTGTTTGGGCGTGAACACGCCGTTGCCGGACTCGTAGACGATGCTCATCTGTCCGGAGGAGACGAGGTCGTTGCCAAGGCCCTGTATCATGAATCCCTTGACGTTTTCGAGGGTCTGGCCGGTGCAGACGACGATGGGGACGCCCGCTTCGTGGAACTGTGTCAGGAGGTACAGCGTGTCGCGAGGGATTTCGTTGTCGGTGTCGCCGGCCGACCGGAGCGTCTCGTCGACATCCAGTACGAGCACGTTCGCCGACCGGCCGTACTTCGAGTAGAGGTCAAGCGCGGTGAAGGCCTCGTCGCGGGTCAGCCGGGCCGCGATTTCCGCGTAGGTCTCGCCGGTTCCGGGGAACTCCGCAGTGATGTCGGCCTTGAGGTCGTCGAGGCGGTCACTGGCGGTCTCCCACTGTTCCAGCGCGACGGTCGAACTGAGCGGGGGAAACAGGTCGACGAACTCCTGATAGCCGCGCAGCGTTGTCGTGTCTACGCTCTTGTAGAGACGGTATAGTTGGTCGTATTGTTCCATGTCGAGATCCACAGGATAGTGGCGACTGACGGCGAGCGTACTTTAGCTATCGGGTTTGCGATACCCACACATGACTGAATTGCGTGTTTGCGGGACACGGCAAAGAAGGGCTGGTTTGCCAACACCGCTGCCGAGGGGAACCCCTGCTACGCCTCGTCGCCGCCGTCGGTCAGCACCTCGGTTTCGGGCGCCTCCTCGTTGAGGAAGGACGGGAGTTCCTCCTCGTCCTCGTCAGTTGCCTCGTCGTCCGCCGTCGCTTCGGTCCAAGAGCGTTCTCTGTGGTGGCACATGGGTCGTCACCATCCGATGGTCAGAACTGGTTTGTGTTAACTATTTCCATGATTGGGTTGATAGGCGCGGCGAAGGCAGACAGTATCAAGTCGCTTCGCCCGTTAGCCGGTAGCAGTCACATGCGGGGGCACGTATGACCGATATCCAGCGACTCGACGACCAGACCGTCGAACGCATCGCGGCCGGCGAGGTGGTCGAGCGGCCGGCCTCCGTCGTCAAGGAGCTAGTCGAGAACGCCATCGACGCCGACGCGAACCGGGTCGATGTCGTCGTCGAAGCCGGCGGAACCAACGGGATTCGCGTCACGGACGACGGCGCGGGAATGGACCGCGAGGCCGTCGAGCGGGCTGTCGAGAAACACACCACGTCGAAGATTCGCGACATCGCGGATCTGGAGGGCGGCGTGGGAACGCTCGGGTTCCGCGGCGAGGCCCTGCACGCTATCGGCGCAGTGTCCCGACTGACGATTCGGACCCGGCCACGCGGGGGCGACGTGGGGACGGAACTCGTTCTCGAAGGCGGCGATGTCACGTCGGTCGGCCCCGCGGGCTGTCCGGAGGGGACGACCATCGAGGTCGAAGACCTCTTCTACAACGTCCCGGCCCGTCGGAAGTACCTCAAACAGGAGTCGACGGAGTTCGCCCACGTCAACACCGTCGTCGCCAGTTACGCGCTGGCGAACCCGGACGTGGCCGTGTCGCTGACCCACGGCGACCGCGAGACATTCTCGACGACCGGCCAGGACAACCTGCGCGAGACCGTCATGTCTGTCTACGGCCGGGAGGTGGCCGAGTCGATGATTTCGGTCGGTGCGGGTTCGGGAGCAAACGGCGGTGGCGACGAGGCGGAGAGTTTCCCTGATGGGCCACTCGACGGCGTGCACGGCCTCGTGTCACATCCCGAGACGAACCGCGCGGGCCGCGAGTACCTCTCGACGTACGTCAACGGCCGGTACGTCCGCGCCGGGACGGTCCGGGACGCCGTCATCGATGCCTACGGGACCCAGATCGCGCCGGACCGCTACCCCTTCGCCGTCCTCTTCCTGGACGTTCCCGCGGGCGACGTGGACGTGAACGTCCACCCCCGGAAAATGGAGGTCAGATTCGCCGACGACGAGGGTGTCCGGGAGCAGGTCCGGACCGCCGTCGAGGACGCGCTGTTACGAGAAGGGCTGCTGCGCTCGACAGCGCCGCGTGGCCGGTCAGCACCAGAGCAGACAGAGATAGCGCCGGAATCGGAGGGAGCGAGCAGTGGCGAGCGCCAGCTGTCGCGTCCGGACGGCCGGGACACCGCGGACGAAACAGCACCATCAGCGCGGACGGACAGCACAACAGCGGAGAGCAGTGCTGATACGACAGGACAATCGGCTGCTGAACCCACAGAGCGGTCTGACGGAGCCCAGACGGAGACAGCGGCTCATCAGTCCGGCGACACGACCGCAGCAGAGCAGTCAGTCGACACGAAACGCCCCTCCACAGCCGAGACGAAAGACGATACGTCAGGCAACTTCGAGAAGCGGCAGGCAGAGGGTAGCGTTTCGAGTGGAGATAGCCCTGATGCGCGCCGGGAAGCGTCCACAGCGGGCCGGACGGAGACAGAGCGCGGCGACCGGAAGTTCACCGGCGGACAGGAGCAGGCACGCCTCGGCGACGACCCGGAGGCGACCCACGAATCGCTGCCTTCGATGCGGATTCTCGGGCAGTTAGCCGACACCTACGTCGTCGCGGAGACGGACGACGGCCTCGTACTGGTCGACCAGCACGCGGCGGACGAGCGGGTCAACTACGAACGGCTCAAGGCCAGATTCGAGGGCGAGACGACGACGCAGGCGCTCGCGGAACCGGTGGAACTGGAACTGACCGCCCGCGAGGCGGAGGTGTTCGACCGGCGCAGCGACGCGCTGGCGAGCCTGGGCTTTCACACGGCGCGGACGGGCGAGCGGACCGTCGAGGTCCGAACCCTCCCAGGCGTCATCGCCGACGCGGCCGGCCCGGACATCGTCAGGGATGTACTGGGCGCGTTCGTCGCCGGCGACGACGAAGCGGCGGCGACGGTCGAGGCTGCGGCAGACGAACTGCTCGGCGACCTGGCGTGTTACCCCTCTGTGACCGGGAACACGTCGCTGACTGAGGGGTCCGTCAGGGAGCTACTCGCCGCGCTGGACGACTGTGAGAACCCCTACGCGTGTCCCCACGGACGACCGACGGTCATCCACATCGACCGACAAGAACTCGAAGACCGGTTCGAGCGTGATTACCCCGGTCACGGCGGTCGGCGGCGATAGCGAAGGACTCCGGTCTGACCACCGACACAGCAGTCGATACAGCCGATTAAACTAAACCTTCGTCTCCCGATGCACGCGGTATGTCACTCGTAACGTTCGGCGAGACCGCTCTCAGATTTGCACCCCCAGACGGACAGCGGTTCGAAACGGCTCGCGAGGCGTCGATTCGGGTCGACGGGACAGCAAGCGGGGTTGCGGCGACGGCCGGCCGACTTGGAGCCGACGCGCGGTGGCTCTCGAAAGTCCCCGATACGCCGCTGGGCCGGCGCGTCGTCGCCGAATTACAGGAGTTCGGACTGGAGACCGAGGTCGTCTGGGCCGACCCGGCGGCCGGCCGGCAGGGACTTACCTTCCACGAGGACGCTAACCCGCCCCGTGCCGAGCGGCTGCTACAGGACCGCGGCGACACCGCGATGGCGACGTTGACACCCGGCGAGTTTCCGATGGGCGAGATACAGAACGCAGACGTAGTGTTCACTTCGGGCGCAACCCTCTCACTGTCGGACACAGCTGCCGACACGACGGGGGCGTTACTCAGAGCGGCCGCGGGGATGCGGGCGCTGGACCTCGATTTCCACCCCGGGCTGTGGGACGCCGAGGACGCGCGGGCCGCACTCGCGGACCTCCTGCCGGCCGTCGACACCCTCTTCGCCGCCGAGGAGCAGGTCTCCGCGGTGTTCGACACGACGGGAGGGCCTCGGGAGATCGTCCACACGCTCGCGACGGAGTACGACCTCACCCGCGTGGTGCTCACGCGGAGCGAGTACGGCGCGGTCGCCTACCACGACGGCGTCGTCCACGAGCAAGACGCTATCGAGACGACCGCTGTCGACGAATCGGGGCAACACGAGGCCTTCATTGGCGCGACGCTCCGGCAACTGGCCGCCGGTGCTGACACGGACGAAGCGCTGCTCCACGGCGTCGCGGCGGCAGCACTCTCTCGAACAATGTCCGGGCCGTTGACGCCGCTTGAGCCGTCCGAAGTTGAGCGGGTCGTCGATTCACAGCAGTCGAGACGGCCGTAGGGAGTCCCTACCGGCAGTACTGATTTACGTCCACCCATTTATTAATCAGGTATGCGCTGTCACCGTACCGTGTTACCAGCTGTATTGCTGGCACTGCTGGTAGGAGCCGGTGTGGTGGCGGGAACAGCTGCCGGACAGTCACAGGTGACCCTCACCGTCACCGTCGTCGACGGGGACGGCGACCCGCTCAGTGGTATCGACATCTCGGCGACGTGGGACGACGGCGCGGGCGGCCCGTCTAACGAGACGACGCGGGCAAACGGGCAGGCACTTATCGATGTCCCCGAGGGGGCGGACGTCATGCTCCAGATAGATGACGGCGAGTACGTCAGAAACGTCCCCTACGTCGTCGAAGATGCCGAGGCGGAGTCCGTCGAGGTAGTGGTCTCGGAGGCAGCGACAGCCACAGTCAGCGCGGTGACGGCGGACGGCCAGCCGGCCGAGACCGCACGCATCCGACTGTATCGGGACGGGAACTACGTGGTCGACAGGAACGCGGGCAGCGACGGGACCATCACGACACAGCCCGTCGAGGAAGGCGAATACAGCGTCATCGTCACCAAGCCGGGGTTCTACCGCAACCTGACGACCGTGTCCGTCTCCGGCGAGACGACAGCGACGGTCCGGATTAGCGAGGGGTCGGTCCTGCTGCAAGCCGAGGTCGTCGACGACCATTTCAACGACTCCAGACCGATCCGGGACGCGACCGTTCAGGTCGAATCGGACAACGGGTTCGACGGCACCGTGCCGACGCTCTCCGACGGGACGGCGTCGGTCAGCGTCCCGGTCAACGACCGCTATGCCCTCACAGTGACGAAGGAGGGCTACGAGACGGTCGAGAGACGCGTCAGGGTGGCTGAAGACGAAACGTCGGTCGACGTGGAGATCCGACGCACCCCGGAGATTACGCTCACACCGGACAACAGGCAGGTCATCGTCGACGCGAACGTCCGGTTCACGGTCACCGACGAGTACGACGACCCAGTGGCGAACGTGACCGTGTCTCGGAACGGAACTGAAGTCGGAGAGACTGATGCGGACAGCGAAGTAACGGCGACGGTCCCCACAGCCGGGAACGTCACGTTCACCGCGACAGCCGGAGACCTCACCACGACAACGAACGTGACTGCGTTCAGGCCGGGCGAGGAGGCGACGACGGGCGGGGCGGCCACAACGCCAGCCCGGACGGCGACCGAAACGACAGACGGCAGCGGCCCGGGTTTTACCGTCGCTGTGACGATTGCCGCGCTGGTCGCGGTGGCCGTCCTGGCTCGCCGGCGACGCTAACGGGACGTTTTTCCCCGCGAAGGCCGCATACCCGTGCAATGACTGTTCTCGAGTCCGTTCACGAGGCCCACGGAGCGACGTTCAGGGAGGTCGGTGGCCGGCGCGTCGTCGACAACTACGGGCGACCGGAGCGGACCCACCGCGCGGTTCGGAACGTCGTTGGAGCGATAGAGTACGGCTACGGCGTCATCGTCGTCACCGGCGAGGACCGCGTCGACTACGTCGACAACGCCGTCTCGAACCGCGTGCCCGACGAGGACGGCGCGGGCTGTTACGCGCTCTTGCTCGACCCCGACGGCCGCGTCGACACGGATATGTACGTGTACAACGCCGGCGAGCGCCTGCTCGTGTTCACGCCGCCACAGGAGGCCGACGACCTAGCCGCGGAGTGGGCGGACAAGACCTTCATTCAGGACGTCGAGTTCGAGGTGGCAACCGACGACTTCGCCGTCTTCGGCGTCCACGGGCCGAAAGCGACCGAGAAAATCGCCAGCGTCCTCCACCAGACCGGGACGCCCGAGGGCGTACTGACCTTCGAGCGGGGCGAACTCGGCGACGCCGGCGTCTCCGTCATCCGGACGGACAACCTCGCCGGCGAGGAGAGCTACGACGTGGTCTGTAGCGCCGACGACGCCGAACCCGTCTTCGACACGCTGGTCAACCGCGGGCTCAACGCCGTCCCCTTCGGCTACCGGACGTGGGAGACGCTCACACTGGAGGCGGGGACGCCGCTGTTCGACAGCGAAATCGCGGGCGCGCTCCCCAACGACCTCGGTCTCCGGAACGCCTTGGACTTCGAGAAGGGGTGTTACGTCGGCCAGGAGGTCGTCTCGCGGGTCGAGAACCGCGGCCACCCGACCCAGCGGCTGGTCGGTCTCGCCGTCGAGGCCGTCCCCGAACCCGGTGCGGCGGTGTTCGCCGGCGACGAGCACGTCGGCGACGTGACCCGCGCCGCGCAGAGCCCGATGCGGGAAGCCCCGATTGCACTGGCGAATCTTAGCTGGGACCGGCCCGAGGCGTCCCTGACGGTCCGCGTCGACGGCGACCCGGTCGGCGCACAGCAGGTCGACCTGCCCTTCATCGACGGGTCGGCAGAGTCGGCGCGGCTCCCGGCCTACGAGTAGCGGGCGTCACTCGCGCTCGATTACGGCCCGCCCGCTGGTCGCGCTCCGAATCCGGTCCCGCAGGGCGCTCCCGTCGGCGGTGGGCACGCGGACCTCGAAGACGACTTCGGCCTCGTAGTCTGCCTCGAACTCGACGCCCGCCGATTCGAGCAGGCTCCGGACGCTGCCCGAATCGTCGTAGGCGACGGTCACGGTGAACCGCTCGTGGGGCACTTCCTCGACGACGCCGGCGTCGTCGACGCCCTCTTTCACCGCCTTGGAGTAGGCACTGGCTAACCCGCCGACGCCGAGGTTCGTCCCGCCGTAGTAGCGCGTGACGACGGCGACGACGTTCTCGACCTCGCGTTGCTGGAGGACGTTCAGCGCGGGGTCGCCGGCGCTGCCGCTCGGCTCGCCGTCGTCGCTCGCATACTCCCGGAAAGGGTCGGACCAGACGCGGTAGGCGGGGACGTTGTGGGTCGCGTCGGCGTACTCCTCGCCGACGGCGTCGACAAACGCTTCGGCCTCTTCGACGGTCGTCGCGGGGGCGACATGGCCGATGAACTCCGAGCCCCGCACCTCGAAGCGCGCCTCGCCGCGGTCCGGAACGGTCCGATAGCTGTCCGTCACGGACCGGAATACGCCGGGGGGCGGAATAGCGTTTGCCGTTGGGCGGCGTCTCAGTCTGTGCCGTCGCCGGACTGTCGCGACCCCCAGACCCGCTTGTCAAGCAGTTTGACCGCCATTCCGTCCCGAACCTGCAGCTGACAGGAGAGCCGAGGGTAGCCAAAGCGGTCGGCGAGGTCGTCGTGCCAGTGGTCGGGGTCGGGCGGTTCGGCGAGCCGGACGCCGCAGGTGGCACAGATGCCGCGGCCGCCGCAGTTGAGCCGCGTCGCGTAGCGGCCGTGTGGCGAGAGGTCAGCTTCGAGGAGTACGTCCCGGAGGACCGCGCCGGGTTCGGCGGTGAGTTCGTGGGTCTCGCCCGCGGGCGTCTCGACGGTGAGCGTCGCGGGCATTAGGCCAGTTCGATGGTCCGGACGAACGCCAGACGACGGATTTCGTTGATGAGGTCACCGGGCAGTTCCTCGTCGGTGATGACGTACAGTTTCGGCTCGTCAGTGAACTCGGGGTCTTCGCTGAGAACCTGCCGGATAGAGATGCCGCGGTCGGCGATGGCCGACGTGACTGTCGACACGATTCCGGACTCGTCGGCGGCGCGAACAGTAACAGTCACTGCATGCAGGTCGAGGACCGGGGCGAGGTCCAGCAGGCTCGGCACGGATGAGATGTTGCGGAAGATGCGCCGCAGGTCGTCGTCGAGAATCGCGTCCGTCGTGGCGTTGACCACTCGGCGGTCAACGCCGGCCTCGCGGGCGATACCCGTGTTCGGGATTTCGATGCCGCCCGAGACGACCCGGCCGTCCTCGTTGACGGAGAACCCCCGTTCAAGCAGCAAGCGGATGACATCCTGCTGGCCCGGAGAGTCTTCGAATTTCTGCATAATCTCGTCGAACATACGGAGTGGTGGACGCGGGGCCACTAATCGGTGCCGCCAGCAGTCGAAACAGCGACGGCTTCGCACCGCCGTCGACTACAGTTCGCCTTTCGTACTCGCCACGTCGGACCGGCGCTCGTCGATGTGAGTCGCGTCATCCAGCGCCCGTGCCAGCCCCTTGAACAGCGCCTCGACCTCGTGGTGGGCGTTCTCGCCCCTGACGCCACAGTGTAGCGTCAGCCCGGCGTTCATCGACAGCGAGCGACAGAAGTGCTTGGCCATGTGGCTCGTCATCCCGCCGACGGCGTCCTGTGAGAATTCGCCGTCGAACTCGAAGTACGGTCGGCCAGAGATGTCGACGACGACGCTGGCGACGGCCTCGTCCAGCGGGACTTTGCGGTCGGCGAAGCGGCGGATGCCGCGCTTGTCGTCCAGCGCCTCGGTGAACGCCTCGCCGAGCGTGATGGCGACGTCTTCGACGGTGTGGTGGTCGTCGATATCCAGGTCGCCGTCACACTGCACGGTCAGGTCGAACAGCCCGTGCGTCGAGAACGAATCGAGCATGTGGTCGAAGAAGCCGATGCCGGTGTCAATAGTGCTGTCGCCGTCGCCGTCGACGTCAAGCGTGACCTCGATGTCAGTCTCGGCCGTGGTCCGCGTGACGGCTGCCGTCCGGTCAGTCATACTTAGCACGTATCAGGCCGTGTATTTGTGGATTGCGTCCGGCCGCCCGGTCAAGTAGCTACTCTGTCTGCTCGTCCAGTAGCGCCAGCAGTCGGTCGGTCACTGCCGGGGCATGCTCGACAAAACAGCAGTGGCGACCCTCGACGGCCTCGCCGGTCCCGCGGGGCAGGTCGGCCGCCAGCGACTCCGCGGCCTCCGGCGACACCACAGAGTCGTCCAGACCGTAGTAGACCTCGGCTGGCTGGGTAATCTCGTACAGCGGCGGCGCGTCGAAGCCCGTCATCGCCGCCGTCTGCGCATCGCGGGCCGCGCCGGTGGCGTCCTCTTCAGCGCGCCAGTCCGCAATCCGGTCCATCAGGTCCGGATCGTGCTCGCGGAACGCCGGCGAGAACGCCCTGTCGAGCGACGACGGAGCGTCGAGCGCGAGCGCGTCGAGTGCGTCCCAGTCGACGGCGTCACCTGACCCGGCCGTACAGTACAGCGTCAGCGAGCGGGCGCGGTTGTACCGGTGGGCGTATTCGAGCGCGACCATCCCGCCGAGACCGGCCCCCACGAGGTGGACGCTCCCGACGCCGTGGTCGGCCAGGACGGCTTCGAGGTCGGCCGCCAACGTCGCCACGTCGTACGGCCCTGCCGGCGCGTCCGACCGGCCGGTGCCCCGCAGGTCCCACACCACCGTCTCGTAGGGGCCGGCGACGGCGTCGTAGTGCCAGCCCCAGAGCCACGCCCCGTACCCCACGTCGTTAATGAACACGACGGTCGGGCCGTCGCCGTCGGCTTCATAATAGAGAGCCACGTCGCGGTTGTGTGCGGTCGGCATTGGCCGTCGATTCCCGCGCCGGCAGTGTGTCTCTTTCGGTGAATAGGTCTATACTGCTGGCTATCGAACGCCCGCCAACCCCGTGTCCGGAGCAGCATCACTTATTGGCGCCGTCGTGTTGGTCGTGAGTCTCGGCGTCGCCGCACAGCTGGTCGCCGACTGGCTCCAGATTCCGAGCGTCGCGTTCCTGCTGGTCGCCGGCGTTCTCGTCGGCCCGCAGGCGCTCGACCTTGTCGACCCCGCGATATTCGGACAGACTGGACTACAGGCTATCGTCGGTCTCAGCGTCGGTATCATCGTCTTCGAAGGGGCGTTCCACCTCACTGTCGAGCGCGTCCGCGAAGCGTCCAGAGAGGCGCTTGGGCTCGTGACAGTCGGCGCATTCGTCTCGCTCGTCGGAACAGCTATGGCCGTCAGGCTCGTGTTCGGGACGACGTGGCCGGTCGCCGTCCTCGTCGGGAGCCTGCTTATCGCCACCGGGCCGACGGTCATCACGCCGGTTATGCAAGTGGTCCCTGTCAGGGACCGGGTCGCTGCGGCCTTAGAGACCGAAGGCATCATCAACGATGTGACCGCCGCCATCCTCGCGGTGGCGACGTTCGAGTTCGTCATTGCAAGCCAGTCCTCGCCGCTGGTCGTCGTCGAGGCGTTCGTCGCTCGGCTGGCCGTCGGCCACGTCGTCGGCATCGCCGTCGGCGGCGGCATCACACTGCTGCTCCAGCGGTGGCACCTGTCCGCGGGCAATGCCCTCCAGAACGCCCGGGTCGTGGTTCTGACCGCGGCGCTGCTGGCGTACGCGCTGGGAAGTATGTGGCTCTCTGAGGCCGGTATCGCGGCCGCCGCCGTTGCCGGGATTGTGCTCGGGAATGCCGACATCCCCCACGAAGAGGAGATTGCCGAGTTCAAGGGCGGGATTACGCTGTTTGTCCTCTCGTTCGTGTTCATCGTGCTGGCGGCGCAGCTCTCACTCGGCGACCTGCGGACGCTCGGTGTTGGCGGGCTGGTCGTCGTTATCGTCGTCGCTACGCTCGTCCGTCCGCTCGGCGTCTTTCTGTCGACGCTGGGCGGCCGGCTGACCGTTCGCGAGCGGCTGTTCGTCGGCGCGATGGGGCCGCGCGGTATCGTTCCAGCCAGTGTCGCCACGCTGTTTGCCATCGAACTACGGCCCGAAAACCCGGCTGCCGCGACGGTCCTCGTTGGGACTGTCTTCCTCGTTATTTTCGCGACCGTCATGTTTCAAGGCGGGCTGGCCCGTCACTTCGCGCAAGCACTTGACATCCTCCCCATGCAAACACTCATCGTCGGGAGCGGGCGTGTCGGTCGGGAACTGGCAGTCCGCTACGAGTCACGCGGTGAGGAGGTCGTCCTTATCGACAGCGACGAGGACACGGTCGAACGGACCCGAGCCGACGGCCACCGCGTCGTGCACGGGGACGCGACGAACGCGACCGTCCTCGAAGACGCAGGGGCGAACCGGGCGTCCGTCGTCGTCGCTGCGACTGCAGACGACGACGTGAACCTGCTCGTGGCACAGCTAGCGACGACACGGTTCGACGTCGACACCGTGGTCGCCAGAGCGAACCAGCCGGACAACGTCGAGGCCTTCGAGGACCTCGACGTCGAGACCATCTCCGCGGGCTTTGCCGTCGCCGACGCAATCGACGACGCGGTCGAACGACCGTCCCTCGCTCACTGGCTGTCGGACTCCGGACGAACGGGGGACGTGCTGGAAGTCGAACTCAGCAACGACTCGCTGGTCGACCGGACGGTCGAAGAAACCGCGGAGCGGCTCCCGGACGGCTGTCTGGTCGCAATGGTGAGCCGTAACGGAACAGACAGAGTCCCAGACAGCGATTTCCGCCTCGCAAGCGGTGATCACCTGACGCTCGTCTGTGAGACCAACGAGGCGATGCAGGACGCCAGAAGACTGTGTCAGCGCGGATAGCCGTGGGGCGCGTCCCGCTCAGCGCAGTTCATCGAGCGAGACGGCCGCTGTTCGGTCCGCGGTGACCCACTCCGTCACGGTCTGCTGACGGTCCGAGGGGAAGATCGTCAGCTCCGAGGGGTTCTCGGGGTCGTCGTACAGGCAGTCCAGTTCGAACTCCGGGGCTTCATTCAGGTCAGTGTCCGACGGGGGCGTCGTGGTAGCACTCATGAGTCAGGGAGTGCGGGGATCACTGCAGTTGCCACACAGTTCATCGGGGCCGCTGCCGTTAGCAGCGGGGACAGCAGTCCCACACCGTCGACACGTTCGTTTGGACCGAGCGTATTCGGTGTGAGAGTGAATATGTTCGATATCACGTTTTCCGCCCATATCTGCTATAGATGGGCAATTACTAAAAATACTTTTGGAAATTCATTCAGATATACCTAATACAACTAAATGTGATTGTATCTGTCGCGTGTATCCGAATCGTTCGGGCAGAACGTCGGTCCGCAATCGAACAGCTGTCCGAAGAACGGCGCGGGCGACAAAACCGGTACCGAGAAAAACAAGAGTGGTTCAGGCGTTCGCGGCAGTTCGGAGGATGTCCGCCGCGTCGTCCAGCGCGTCGTCCAGCGCGTCGGCGTCGGGACCGCCACCCTGTGCGAAGTCCGGCGGACCGCCACCGCCGCCACCGACGCGGCCAGCGAGTTCGCCGACGACCTCACCGGCGTCTACATCGATGCCATCAGGTACTGAGACGACGAACTGTGCGCCATCGAGGCCCGAGCCAAGCACCGCGATGTTGCCTTGCTCGACAACGGCGTTGGCCTGCGCTCGGAGTTCGTCCATGTCGGCGTCGATCCGCTGAACGACGGCGGTCGCCTCGCCTACGTCGACTTCCTCGCTGTCGCCGCCGCCGCTGGCGCGGGCCTCGGCGAGTTGCTCTTTGAGCTGTTCGATCTCCTTCCCGCGAGCCTTCCACTCGTCGAAGAACCGCTCGGCGGTCTCCGGAACGGCATCGGGCGCGACGTCCAGCACGTCGGCGGCCTCGGTGAGCGCGTCCTCGGTGCGCTGGGTGGCCTCGATAGCGGCGTTGCCCGCCGCGAAGGTCAGCCGGATGACCCCGTCCTGAATCCGCTCGGTGTTCAGGAGCTTGACGGCTCCGATGTCGCCGGTGCGGGCGACGTGGGTACCGCCACAGGCCTGCACGTCGTCGCCGACAGTGATGAGCCGAATCTGCTCGCCGGCCGGGATGCCCCCCTGGTAGAGGTCAAAGCCGTACCGTTCCTCGGCCTCGTTGCGGTCGGGCCACTCCTGTTTGACGGCGATGTTATCCTGCACGATATCGTTTGCGAGCCGCTCGATCTCTTTGACCTCCTCGCGACTCACCGACTCGTAGTGGCGGATGTCGATGCGAGCGGAGTCAGTACCCTTCTGAGCACCGGCCTGTCTGACGTGTTCGCCGAGTACCTGTCGGGCGCTGTGGATGACAATGTGGGTCGCTGTGTGGTGTTGCATCAGGCGCTGGCGACGGGTAGCGTCGACCTGCCCGCGGACGAACTCACCCTTGCCGGGGTCGTCGTCGCAGGTGTGGACGATGACGTCGCCGTACTGCTGGACGTCGGTCACCTCGGCGGAGACGTCGTCGGTCGACAGCGCCCCTTCATCCGGCGGTTGGCCGCCACCTTCCGGGTAGAACATCGTCTGGTCGAGCACCACGTCGTAGGTGTCGTCGTCGCGGTCGAACACCTCAAGCACGACGGCCTCGAACTCGGTCCGCTGCTGGTCTTCGTAGTAGAGCCGGTCGGTCTCGGGGAGCTCTTCGAGCCGGTCCTCGTAGGGCGTCTGTGACTCCTCTGTGCCGGTGTCACCGCCGCCGTGGCGCTGGGCGACGACCGCGTAGAAGTCGTCGGGTACGTCGACTGAGACGCCTTTCTCGGCGGCGATCTCCTCGACCATGTCCGGCTGAATCCCGTGGGAGTCGTACAGTTCGACCAGCTCCGCGGTCGGGATGGGCTCGCTCTTTTCGGCGTACTCGTCGGCTAGCTGGCGGACGCGCCGGCCGCCGCGGTCCAGGGTCTCGCGGTACTTCTCGACCTCGGAGCGGACGATGTCGCGGATGGTGTCGCGGTTCTCGTAGTCGAGGCGCTCGGCCTGCATATCGACGAGTTCGTCGAGCGGTGCGTCGACGCCGACACCGTCGACCAGTCGCTTCGTCCGGCGCAGCACCATCCGGGCCAGATAGCCCGTCCCGACGTTCGACGGGACGATACCGTCGCCGAGCATGTACGCGAGCGTCCGGCAGTGGTCGGCGATGGCATAGATGTCTTCGAGCGGTTCCATCAGGGCCCGCATCTCCTCGACGTCGACACCGACCTCGGCGGCGATGGTGTCTCGTTCGGCCTCGATGTCCTCGGCCTCGTCGATGTCCATCCGGCCCGCGAGCTTCGCGGCTTCGTGGACGACCTGCTCCTCCTCGTCGGTGAGTTCGATGCCGGCGTTGTCCTTGAGGAAGGCGATCATATCGGGGTAGACCGCCTCGTACACCGTCGGCGTTCCCTGGCTCATCCAGGTCCACCGCTCCAGCCCGTAGCCAGTGTCGACGATGTAGGTGTCCATCGGCGAGTATCGATTGCCGTCTTTCATCTCGTACTCGCCGTCGGGGTCCTGCTCCATCGACATGAAGACGAGCGTGGCGAGTTCGGCCCCGCGGTAGATGACCTCGATAGCCGGACCGGCGTTGCCGCCGCCGACCCACGGGTCCTCGATGTAGACGATCTCGTCTAGGTTCGCGCCCATCTCCTCGAACAGTTCATCACAGAGCCGGACCGTCTCGTCTTTCCAGTACACCTCGCCCTCGTAAGCGTACTGCCCGGGATCTTCAATGTCCTCGCGGGCGTTGAACGCGTGGTGGGCCATCATCTCGAAGGCCATCGTGTGGCGACCGGTCTTGCCGACGTTGTCGATGTCCTGCATCCGGATGCAGGGCTGGCTGATACACAGCGGGTTCGCCGGCGGGGGCGTCGTCCCCGAGGTCACGAGCGGCTGGAAGTCGTAGATGGACGCCTGCGTGAGAAGCACGTCGTCGCGCCAGCGGTTCGCCGCCACCGGGTACGGGTCGATGCGCTCGTGGTCGCGTTCCTCGAAAAAGGAGAGGAACGCCTCGCGCATCTCCGTCAAAGAGTGGGACTCGTCGAAGCCGGGGTTGTCGATGAAGTCGTACTCCGCACACGGCGGTTCGCCGCAGGTCTCGCGCTGGACACGGGACCAGAACATGTCGCCACAGGAGACACACTCCTGTCTGTGGAAGCCTTCCTCTTCGAAGTAGTCGAGTTGGTAGGCCTCGTCGAGGTCGCTCATTGGTGTTCAGTTGGCCCACGTTCGCCTAAAACTGTTCCGAAGGGGCCGAGTATTGAGCCGGGCATTACTGTTGTCAGGGAGACGTAGTCGAACTACAACGAAAGAGACGCTTACTCGCCCTGCGCAAGCGAGGCCAGCATCGCTTCGAGTTGCACCCGTTCGTTCGCCCCACGGGTGATCCGATAATCGGTTTCGCCGATGCGTTCGAGCACCCGGACGGCTGCGTCGTCGTCGATATCGAACTCCCAGATAGAACGGTGCAGTTGGTCGATGATGTCGCCGCCCGCGATACCCTCCTCTGTCAGTAGTCTATCCAGCGTTGCCCGCGAGGCGGTGAAGTCACCGTCCAGCGCCGACTGGACCATCTCCCGGATCTCCTCGGGCCGGGCCGTCGAAGTGATGGCGTACACCGCCGACTCGTCAACCGTGTCGCCGCTGACCGAGGCCGCCTGGAGGCCGTTGATGGCCTTGCGCATGTCCCCGTCGGCGGCGTAGACGAGCGCGTCGAGGCCGTCTTCGGTCAGTTCGATGTCCTCTTCCGCGGCGATATTTCGGATTTCCTCAGCCACGGCATCATCGGCCAGCGGTGAGAACCGGAAGACCGCACACCGGGACTGGATAGGGTCGATGATCTGGCTGGAGTAGTTACACGAGAGGATAAAACGGACGTTGTTCGAGAACTGCTCCATCGTCCGACGCAGCGCCGACTGTGCGTCGCTCGTGAGGGCGTCGGCCTCGTCGAGGAAGATGATACGGTACTCGACACCGCCGAAGCTCGTCCGAGCGAAGTTCTTGATGCGGTCCCGGACCACGTCGATGCCGCGCTCGTCGGAGGCGTTCAGTTCGAGGAAGTGCTCACGCCAGTCGTCGCCGTACAGTTCACGGGCGATAGCCGTCGCACACGTCGTCTTTCCCGTCCCTGCCGGCCCGGAAAACAGCATGTGGCTCAGGTCGTTGCGCGAGACGTAGCTCTTGAGCCGCCCGACGATGTTCTCGTGACCCATCACGTCGTCGAGCGTCTGCGGGCGGTACTTCTCGATCCAGACCTCCTCGCGTCCCGCCCGCGACTCAGACTCGGCCTCACTCATGGACGATGGGAGGCGTGGGCCGGTCTTAAACCCCGCGAGAGTCGACAGTCTCAGGTGCGTCGGCGGAGTACGGCCGGGTATGCACGTCACCGTCGAGATTGCCGGCGAAGACACCCACGAACTGGAGGTGGACGCGGACGCGACCTACGGCGACCTGCTCGCACCGGTCGACCTGAACCCCCACGAGGTGTCGGTTCTCGTTGACGGCGAACACGTGCCGACTGACCAGCCCGTCGCGGCCGACCGCGTCCGCGTCGTGCGCCTCATCAAGGGCGGATAGTCCGCGATGCGCGTTCGCGAGGCGACCGAGGCCGATCTGCCGGCCGTGATGAACGTCCTCGACGGCGCGGCGCTCGAAATAGACGTGGCGACAGTCCGCGGCGGTATCGAGCGCGACGGCACGCTCGTCGCGGTTTCGGGCGACGGCGAGACGACGACGAGCGACCGCGTCCTCGGCGCGCTCGTCCTCGACGGCGACCGCGTCGCGGCCGTGGCGGTCCGTCGCCGCCGCCGCGGCCAGGGCATTGGGACGAGGCTCGTCGAGGCGGCGCTCGACCGGCGGGACCGGCTCATCGCAGAGTTTGACGCAGACGTGCGGCCGTTCTACGAGCGACTGGGGTTCGACGTAGAGCCCCTCGACAACGAGGCCGACCGGTTTCGCGGGACTCGCTAATTCCGCCGGCCGGTCAGCTCCTCGACGGACAGTTCGTACAGCGTCACGTCCATCTCGTCGGTCGGCTCGTCGAACACCCGGATGGGCGCGTAGCGCTCGTTAATCTCGACGGCCTCGTAGGCCGGGTCGTCCTCGGGGACGGCGGTTATGGGCCCGCGGGCGACGACGCTCCAGCCGGTCCACGACTCCGCGTCCGGCGTCGCCGCCGTCTCGGTAACGACATACGTCGCCGTTTCAGTGGCGTCGAGGTACGCCGACTTCTCGCTCTCGCTCGTCTCGCCCAAGCGGAAGTACAGCGACCCGCCCTCGTAGTGGTGAAACACCGGGAAGGCGTACGCGTCGTCGCCGTCGGCCAACGCGAGCACGCCGCTCTCGCCCGCGGTAAGACGGTCGCAGACGGCGTCGTCGGGCATCCCCTTTGTGTAGGCGAACGCGATATCGGTGTCCATGGGCCGACGACGCATGCAGTGGGCTTAAACGAGGGGTTCGACCAGATCCCGACCGGCAGCGAGCAGTTCGGCGACGCGGGCGTCGCTGCCGGCCTCAGCGTAGACGCGGAGCTTCGGCTCCGTGCCCGAGGGGCGGACCAGCACCCACGTCCCGTCTTCGAGCCTGATCTTGAAGCCGTCGACCGTGTTGATGCCGTCGACAGCGACCCCCGCCAGCGTGTCTGGAAGCGCCGTTTCGAGGTCGTCGAGGACTGGCTCCTTGCGGTCGTCAGGGCAGTCGACGCTGATGCGGTCCTGGTGGATTTCGCCGTGTTCGTCCAGCAGTCGGTCGACACGAACATCAAGAGGTTCCTCGCGCTCGGCGGCAGCAGCGACCAGCGCCACCAGCACGCCGTCCTTGTTCCGCAGATGGTCCGGCAGGCCGAAGCCACCGGACTCCTCGCCACCGAACAGCGCGTCGTGCTCGGCCATCGCCTCGGCGACCCATTTGAAACCGACAGCGACCTCGTGGACGGCCTGCCCGTGGGCCTCGGCGACGCGGTCGACGATGCTAGAGGTCGAGACCGTCCGGACCACGTCGCCCGACGCGTCTTCGAGCAGGAAGTCGTACATCGCGGCGAAAAACAGGTTCGGGTCCAGATAGCCCCGCTCGGGCGTGACGACGCCGATGCGGTCGGCGTCGCCGTCGTTGATAATCCCCAGCGCGGCGTCGCCCTCGCTGACTTCGCCGACGAGTCCCTCGGCGTTCTCCGCCGACGGTTCGGGCGACCCGCCGCCAAAGTCGGGGTCCTGTTCGCAGTTGAGCCGGGTCACGTCGGCCCCAGCCGCTTCGAGCAGGGCGTCGGTAACGCCGCGGCCGCTGCCGTATAGTGCATCGTATGCAACCGGCAAGCCGTCGAGGTCGGTGTCGACGTAGTCCAGCGCGTGCTCATGGAACGGGGTGATGAGGTCGTCCTCCGTTCGTTCGCCCCACTCGTCCTCGGGAAGCGGGTCGAGGACGGCGAGGTTCTCCTCGAAGGCGGCCGTCCAGTCGGGCAGGGCCGGCGAGCCGTCGCCGGGAATGAACTTCACGCCGTTGTACTCCGGCGGATTGTGGCTGGCCGTGATCTGGAGTGCCCCGGCCAGATCGCGGTTTTTCACCGTCCAGGCGAGGATTGGTGTCGGCGTGTCTCGGTCCGGCAAGAGCACGTCGAACCCGTTGGCGCGCAAGACGTGCGCGAGTTCATCGGCGAACCCGGGTGAGGTTTCGCGGGCATCGTACCCGATGGCGACGGTCCCGGTCGCCCCGCGCTCGGCGAGGGTCGTGGCGACGGCCTGGCCGACCATCCGGACCCGCGGCTTCGTGAACACGTCCAGCGTCGCCCGCCAGCCGTCCGTCCCGAAGGCGATTGCACCTGCGTCGACATCCGCGTCGTTGTCCATAGCCCGCGGTTCTCGGCCCCCAGACAAAAAGTCACGCATCATCGGTAAGCTGTCATGTTGCCGGTGCCGACAGCCAAAGGCGAGCGGCGGCTCAGATATCGAAATCCGCTTCGGCGTCGCTGGATTCGACGAGCCGTTCTTTCTCCGCTCTGGAGTACTGCTTGATCTCGTACTCGCGGCTCATCGCGTCGGACTGCGACGCGAACGACTCTACGTGGATGAGTTCGACCGGGGTTCGGCCGCGCGTGTACTTCGCGCCGTCGCCGGCGTCGTGCTCGCGGACGCGGCGTTCCACATCGGTCGTGTAGCCGGTGTAAAACGTGTTGTCGCTACAACGGAGGACGTACACGTGGTAAGGGCTCCGCGCGGTAGTCATCGCACGATGCTGGTGGCCCAGTGGGCCTCACACTTGTTGGGCGCGCTCTCTCGATACCTCGGCAATGCCAGCGTTTGCCGAGCAGTTGGGACATGCCCGGATGTGTCCGCGTTCATCCGCGAACACTCGGGCGAACTGGTCTGAGACGTGCGCGCCGCAATGATCACATTCAGGCATCGTGTTCGTCGGCGACACCACCGCCGACGTATACGCGTACGCGCGTTATTCTGATAGCTCTTTACCCAAATACTTGGGTATGCCCATGGCCGGAGAGGGTTGCTAGTCCCGTGCATCGTCGAGCTGTCTGGCGATTAGGCCGGCTTGCGTTCCGGCGGTGAAGCCGGCGTCAATGTTCACGACGGAGAGGGCGGTACAGGACTGGAGCAACCCCGAAAGGGCCGCCTCACCCTCGCCGCCGTGGCCGTAGCCGGTCGAGACGGGCAGGCCGATAATCGGCACGTCGACGAGACCGGCAACGACCGTCGGAAGCGCACCTTCGCGGCCCGCTGCGACGATGAGGACATCCTGGTCCCGGAGGCCATCGACCGCGTCTATCGTCCGAGCGAGACTCGCAACCCCGACATCGTCGATGCGAGTCACGGTCGCGCCCATCTCCTCAACGATGAGCGCGGCCTCGCCGGCCGGAACAGCGTCAGAGGTCCCGGCGGTGACGATGCCCACTGACGCGTCCAGCGACGGACGTTCGAACGCCGACGTTGTCGCCACCAGCCAGTTCGAGCGGTCGTCCCAGCGAACTGTCGCGTCCGGGGCGGTCTCGTCCAGTCGCTCCCGGACAGTCGTTGCAGTTGGTGCGTCGAGTCGCGTCACGATAGCCCGCTCCGTCGTTTCGATAGCTGTCGCCGCCAGATCCGCCACTTCCGTCGGCGTCTTCCCGTCCGCGAGGACAGCCTCGGGAACGCCGGCACGGTCCTCCCGGGCGGCGTCGAACCGACCGGCCCCACTGGTCGCGTAGCCCGCAAGCGCCGCCTCGGCTTCCGCCGGGGAGAGGTCGCCCGCCGCAACCGAATCGAGTATCTCACGCATAGGACCCATTCGGGGATACGACCACTCCTATCCGTCGGTCCAGGTCGGCGTCTCGTCACAATCAGGGCCGAACCTGTGGGAGCGCGCGTGAGCGACGCTCGGCCGGCGTAACGCGACAATAGCCGTCTGGGGCAGGCCAAAAGACGTATTGTGATGGACTTAATCGGACACAATCGCGGATTTATAAGGGGTTATGTGTCGTATAATGCCTCAAACTGCCGGTTATAGGGTCGAGAGCGAACTAATTGGAGAAAGTATATAAGTAACCCCCGTCGATACCTCGTCTGTATGGCAGACCTAATCGTCAAAGCCGCCGTTAAGGAAGAGCTCAACGACATGAACGTAGCGTCCGACTTCTACGACGCACTCGACGAGGAAGTCGAAGAGCTGCTTCAGGACGCAGCCCGACGAGCTGACGAGAACGACCGGAAGACGGTCCAGCCGCGCGACCTGTAAGGTCGTTTCAGGCAGCGTATTTTTTGACGCAAGCCGACGAGCAGCAGCTACTCCGAGAGCGCTCGGACGGTGACGCCGTCAGTGGTGCCAACGTGGATCTCGTCGGCCATATCGACGAACAGTCCGTGCGCAACGACGCCGGGGAGCGCGGCGAGGTCGCCGGCGAGCGCGGCAGGGTCGTCGATAGGCCCGAAGCCACAGTCGAACACGAAGTTCCCGTTATCGGTGACGACGGGGCCGTCCTTGCGTTCTGCACGCCGAAGCGACGGGTCACCGCCCAAGTCCGCAACCGCCGTGGCGACCGTCGAGCGGGCCATCGGGAGGACTTCCACGGGGACGGGGTGTTCGAGCACGTCGGCCTCTTTGGTCGGGTCGGCGACGACGAGGAAGCGGTCGGCGCTCGCGTCGACGACCTTCTCCCGGGCGTGGGCCGCGCCGCCGCCCTTTATCAGGTCGCCGCCGGCCACCTCGTCGGCCCCGTCGATGGCGAGGTCGACCGACGCGTCGTCGAGGTCTGCGAGCGGAATCCCGCAGTCGCGGGCCAGTTCGCGCGACTGGAAGGAGGTGGGGACGCCGACCACGTCGAGTCCGGCGTCGACCGCCCGCCCGATGGCCCGGATGGCGTGGGCCGCCGTCGACCCCGTACCGAGACCGACGACCATACCGTCCTCGACTGCCTCGGCCGCCGATTCGCCCGCTGCTCGTTTCGCCGCGTCGGAGCCGCCCTGTTTCATGTGCGGTGGGTCGACAGACGCGGACAAAACGTTTGTTCTCCCGACCGCAAGCACCCGTATGACCGACTGCACGTACTGTGGCTGTCCGGTCGAGGCCCACGACCCCGTGTTCGTCAGCGAGTCGCCCGAGGGAACGCCGACGGGGCAGTTCTGCAACTACGGCTGTCTGGCGGCCCACATCGACGCGGCCGACCTGACCACCGGCACGGCCTGCGAGTGGTCGCCGGACCAGTAGCGGAACGAGCCGCCACCGGCGGCCCCCGGAGTCCGTCGGATGCCGGATGGATTTTAGAGGGATGCCGACGCAGGGACGGTAATGACACAGTTCGGAACGAGCGGCATCCGCGGCCCCGTCGGCGAGACGGTGACGGCCGAGTTGGCGCTGTCGGTGGGGCGGGCGCTGGGCGTCGACTGCGAGCGGGTGGTCGTGGGGCGAGACCCGCGGGCGAGCGGCGAGTACCTGCAGGCGGCGCTGGTGGCCGGTCTCCGGGAGAGCGGCGTCGATGTGGTCGACCTCGGCACCGCGGCGACGCCGACGATCGGCCGGGCGGTGGCCTGGCAGGACGCCGACGCGGGCGTCGCGGTGACGGCCAGCCACAACCCGCCGGAGGACAACGGCATCAAGCTCTGGCAGTCTAGCGGGCAGGCTTTCGATGCGGACCTGCGGGCAACCATCGAAGAGCGACTGGCGGACGGAGCGTTCGAGCCGGCGGCGTGGGACGAGAGCGGCGGCCACGAGTCCTGGGACGCCGGCCAGCGCCACGTCGACGCGCTAGTCGCCGAAGTCGGCGAACGAAACCTCGACAGCCACGTCGTCGTCGACCTCGGCAACGGTGCGGGCCGGGTCAGCGTCGACGCTCTCACAGAACTTGGCTGTGCCGTCGAGACGCTCAACGGCCAGCCCGACGGCGTGTTCCCCGGCCGTCCCTCAGAGCCGAAGGCCGAGAACTGTGGGTCACTTTCGACACTGGTGGCCGAATCCGACGCCGACCTCGGGATTGCACACGACGGCGACGCCGACCGGATGCGCGCGGTGGCGGCCGACGGGACCTTCCTCTCGGGCGACGTGTTGCTGGCCGTGTTCGCCCGCGCCGTGGCGTCGCCGGGCGAGCGGGTCGCCGTCCCCGTGGACACGAGTCTCGCCGTCGAGGACCACCTCAGCAATATCGACGTGAGCGTCGAGTACACCCCGGTCGGGGACGTGTACGTCGCCGAGGCCGCCAGCGCCGAGGGGGTCGCCTTCGGCGGGGAGCCAAGCGGCGCGTGGATATGGCCCGACCGGACGCTGTGTCCCGACGGCCCGCTGGCGGCCTGTACCGCCGTGGCGCTGGACAGCGAGCGCCCGCTCGGTGAGCGTGCCGCCGACGTACCGGACTATCCCATCCGCCGGGACAGCGTCGAGACTGACGAAAAGGAAACGGTGATGGACCGCGTTCGGGAGACGGTGACCGACGCCTACGACGACGTGACGACGCTAGATGGTGTTCGCGTCGACCTCGGGGATGCGTGGTTCCTCCTGCGGGCCAGCGGGACCCAGCCGCTCGTTCGGCTTACCGCCGAAGCCCGTAACCCGGACCGTGCTGATGCGGTGTTCGAGGAGGCACGCACACGCCTCACGGACGCGCTGGTATAGAAGGTGGGACGGGAAGATCGGAAAAACAGCGGTTGGTAGCCGGCGAGGAGAACGTCCCCGCAACCGTCAGGTCACAGGGCGGCAGTTCCTGACCGGTTCTATCCGCGACGTGTGGACCGGGCCTCACGGACGTCTGCCCCGTCGCGAATCTTGTCTTCGCACTGCGGACAGACCCTGGGCTTTTCGACCCCGTTCGGCGTGAACACACGCGCGTAGTCAGCCGTTACAAAATTACCGCAGTTCTGGCATTCCGGCATACAACCCTGTATGTGGGTTATACCCTCTTAATTGTTATTGGTTTGGTAAGAGTTAGCATACGGAGCGTTGGCGTCGCTACCGGGAGAAAACACCGTTTGGTTCGAAAGAGGCGAACGCCATCAGGCAACTCGATGGGGCGCTAGTGTCGATTGGCTGCCACAGCGCCATTCACGGAGCGGTGGGTTTGGGGCGGAGTGTGGCCGGTTATTCCTCGAAGGAACTGGTAATGGTTCCGTCCTCGGACAGTTCGATGACACCGTCAAAGAGTTCCCGGAACGCCGCGACCGTCTCCTCGTCGTGAACCTCGTCGGCAAGGTGGAACATCCCGACAGCGTCGTACTCGTCTAGCAGGTCGAGGATGTCTTCGACAGCCGACAGCGCGCCATCCTCGTCGGCGTAGTAGATAAGCTCCGTCAGCGAGTCGAAAGTCACGCGGAGTTTCCCGTCGTGGTCCTGCAGGAACGTCTCGGTTTCCGAGACGATGCCGGACAGATCATCCGGCGCGGAGACGTACCGAACGCCCTCGGAGCGGCGGCGGGTGTAGCCCCGTTCGACCGACAGCGTATCGAGGATCGTCGCCTTCGACTCGTTGACCTCGTAGTACTCCAGTTTCTGCTTGACCTCCCGGGCGGTGGTCCGAGTCGAGATGACGAGCATCGAGTCGGTGTCGGTCGCAAGGAAGTCCGTGTCCAGTCGGTCCGTCTCGCCGGTACTCGGGTGCAGGAGCAGTATCCCTGTGCCACCCGGAACAGTCTCCGGCGCGTTGTCGATAGCCAGCGTATACTCCATATGCACATCAAGGAGGGTGGCACCCAATTAAGTGTGCGGGTCACGGTCAGAATACGCTGTCCGCCGTCGCAGCCCCGACGACGCTGAAAATTGCACCGACAGTGATGGCCTTGAGGGTCGTCAGGGTGACGGCCATCGGCGTCGGGTCCGGCAGAATTCCACCGTTGACCAAGAACGTGTCCGGCGCAGTAAACGCCACCGCAAGAATGGCGACGGAGCCAAACGCCACGATCATCAGCGAGACGAACCGGACCGGAATTCCGGCTACCTCCGCCTCGGTGTCCACGTCACGGTCGGCGTCAGCTTTGTACAGCGCCCCGTACCCGATAGCGAACACGATACCGACAACGAGCACCGCGTGATACCAGGACATATTCTCGGCCAGCACCCACACCTCCTCGGTCACAACGAACGGTCCCGCGAGCAGGAACCCGCCGACGAGTTGCTGGGCAGTGTCAGCGACCCGGTATCGGCGTCGGCCCATACCGGACTGCTGTCCCGTCAACAGGAAAGTCTCCCGGTCCGCCACCGTCCGACAGGAACCACGCCCAGTCGCCGCGGAGCAGTTCACGGCCGTCTTGCTCGTTTCAACTGGACTGAAAATACGCCACTGTCCTTCGGTTTCCAGATGAAGCAAAGGGGTACAGCGGCTGTGAGCGGACGGAAAATCGCGACATCATCGGCTGATTCAAGCCGCAAATAAAAACGTTTCGTCCCACAGCCGACAGTCGAGCGAGCCGCGACGGCTTACGTCGTCCGGAAGGCCCGGTCACCGGCGTCGCCGAGCCCCGGAACGATGAAGCCGTCCTCGTCAAGCTCGTCGTCGATAGCGACGCTGATGATGTCAGCGGCCGGCTGAGCCTCCGAGACGCGGACGATTCCCTCGGGCGCGGAGACTGCGGCCAGAACGAGCAGGTTCTCTGGCTCCGTCTTCTCCGAGGTGAGGTAGTCCAGTACCGTGACCATCGTCGACCCGGTCGCAAGCATCGGGTCCGCGATGATGACAGTGTCGTCTTCGGTGATTTCGGGCAGCTTGACGTATTCGACGGAGATGGGGAACTCGCCGTCGTCGTTCATCCCGGCCTCCTCGTCGCGGCTGGCTGAGATGACGCCCTGTCTGGCGCGGGGGAACGCTTTGAGCAGTCCCTCGACGAACGGCGTCGCGGCGCGCAGGACGTTGACGATGACCACATCATCGAGTCCTTTGACGCGTTCGCCCATCGTCGTGGTCAGCGGCGTCTGGACTTCCGTGTACTCGGTCTCCATCCGGCCGTCGATAATCTCGTAGCCACAGATACGGCCGAGGCGGACCAGTCCCTTCCGGAACGCGACCTGTTCGGTCTCGACGTTTCGTATCCGAGTCAGTTCGTCTCGCGCCAGCGCGTGCGTGACGACAGAGGCGTCGCCGCGCTGTTCGATTGGCATATCGTGCCCGTTGACCCCCGATGGGTTAAACGGTTCTCACTCACACTTCCGGCTGTAACTATTGTAAGATGTTCGCGGTGGCGGAATTCGGTACAGAATTACAGCCGACAGTATCAGGCCGGCTCGGGCGTGCCCGCCTGCGTTGCAGGGTCGCCGCCGCGCTGACGGTTCTTGGCCATGAGGAAGAGGAACAGTGCGAGCCCGACGCCGCGGAGTACGATATCGAGTAACACCGTCATCTCACCACCGGCGATGCCGACGAGTCCGAGGAGATCGTACACCCCGGACACAGCGAGCGCAGGAGCCATCAACAGGAGTGAACTGAACGCGAACGCCCCCCGCTCGCCACGGGAGACCGGTGCGTACGCGAACCCGATGACTGTCGCGGCCAGCGCGACAACGCCGAGGAAGACGCCGATCACGGGTATCAGTATCTCGGGGATCGCGTAGCCGACATCGAGGAGGTCCGCGGTCCCGACGACCCGGTATTTGTCCCCGACATCAAGACTGGCAGCGTCAGGGTTGCGACGAAGCAGAATGATGCCCGGCGTGACGATGAACGCGAACGGGACGATTGCCTTGTTGAGCGACAGCGAGAACGCCTCGATACCGGTTTCGAAGGCGTCGGACTTCGCAACGCCGGAGGCGGCGTAGGCGGCCACCGCGACCGGCGGCGTGATGTCGGCGATGACGCCGAAATAGAGGATAAACAGGTGCGCCGCGAGCAGCGGGACGCCGAACTCGGTCAGCGCTGGCGCGAGCAGAGAGACGAGGATGATGTAGGTCACCGTCGTCGGCATTCCCATCCCGAGGATAATCGAGGAGAACGCGGTGACGAGCAACAGCAAGACCAGCGAGCCGCCGGCGACAGCCGTGATGAGCGAGACGAGGTTCGGGCCAAGACCAGAGACGCTGATGACGCCCGGAATGATGCCGGCGGCGGCGACAGCGATGACGACCGGGACCGCGGTTCTGGCCCCGCTCTCCATCGACTTCCCGACGAAGACACCGAGCCTGTACAGCCCATTCGAGGCCAGGTCCGGGCGGCCGACGGCGTCAGCGGTCGTTTCGGCGGTGTCGTCGACAGCCCCGTCGAACGACAGCAACGGCGAGTCGAGTCTGGGACGGGTAATCAGGGTGAGGACACCGCTGAGGATAATCAGCGTGCCGACGTTGCCAACTGTGGCCGAGAACGCGTCCATGAGAGATTGGGACCCCGTTCCGTCGCCGGCCAGTGCACCCAGGACGCCGGTCCCGAACAGGAACTGCGAGAGCAGCGATGCGCCGAACAGCACGCCGAGAATCGCTCCGAGGCGGGCACGCGTCTCGTCGCCGTAGGCCGCAACGAGCGTGATGAGCGCCCCGATTGCGATGAGCGTGAACCACGCCGAGCGGGCGACAGACAGCCGTTCGATGATGAGGTAGTACAAGAGCAGTCCGAGCGGGACGAGGTAGAACCAGCCGCTACGGAAATGGCTCCGGAGGTCGACCAGTTCAGAAGAATCGAGGCCGCCGATGTTCTCTTTGACCGCCTCGAAGTGGACCATGACCCAGACGCCGAAAAAAAAGACGATAGCGGGGATCGTCGCAACGACGATGACATCAGCAAACGGCGTCGCTGTGTACTGGACGATAAGGAATGCGGCGGCCCCCATCACCGGCGGGAGAATCTGCCCGCCCGAGGAGGCAGAGGCCTCCACGCCGCCGGAGAACTCCGGCGAGTAGCCCGACCGCTTCATCAGCGGGATGGTGAACGCGCCGGTCGTCACCGTGTTCGCAATGGAGGACCCGGAGATGGTTCCCATAAATCCGCTTGCGAGAATCGACGCCTTCGCCGGGCCACCCTTCCGAGTGCCCGTCGCACCGTACGCGAGGTCGATGAACCACTGCCCCGCGCCAGACATCTCGAGGAACGCGCCAAAGAGGATGAAGATGTAGATGAACTGCACGGAGACGGTGACCGGAATTCCGAACACCCCGTTTTCCGTATTGTACCAGAGGTTCTGGATGATGGAAGGCCAAGACAGCTCCGGGATGGAGAGCACGCCGACGTAGGCGGCGTCCTGTGGAATGAGGACGCCGAAACGAGCATAAACGATGAACACGGCGACGATGACCATCAGCCAGAGGCTGATGGCCCGGCGGGTCGCTTCGAGGACGAGCAAGACACCGACCACACCCAGCACGAACGCGTAGGAGGTGTCGGCGAGCGGCCCGAGCAGGCCTGCTATCGGCTCCAGAAAGGTGAATACGTCTTGGATGGGACGGCCACGCTCAAGGCCAAGTGCGCGCATGCGCTGTATCTCATCGAAGTCAGTGATGAAATACGCAGCCGATAGCGCCGACAGGACCATGAAGACGAAATCCGAGGGCGTCACACGGTCCATCTCGGCGTCAAGGAACGCCCAGGCAAGGGCGCTCCCGATAGCGTGAACGACGCGAGACATCGGATGCTCCGGGCCGAGTTTCTCGTCGACCAGCGACCCGAGCGCGATACAGCGCCGGGAGAGCGGTCCGTCGCCGGTGCTGCCGGGATACAGCAAGAACGTCAGAATGAGGCCGAAGGAGACGTGGACAGCGTTGATCTGGAGCAGTTGCAGTGACGCGAACACGACATCACCGACGCCGGGAAGCGAAATCGAGAGGACGAACCCTTTCGCCGCGAGCCACATCTGAAACACCGAAAACGAGATGCCGATGAGCGCGACGAGGACGACCGCCCAGCCAGTGAGCGAGCGTTTCCGCTCGATCTCCTGCAGTACTTCATCGACTTCCTCGTCCGATACGGCCTCCCCGCCGTCGTCAGATCGTGTGTTGTCAGTCATGTGTTGAGCCGGTCTGTCGCGGCACCGAACGACGAGCGCCGGGTCACATAGAGGTGGACCGAGCGGCCGTTGGTGCGGGCTACCAAGTCGTAGGTTTCGCCTCCGACGTGAAGGTTATGTCCTGCAACATCACCGGGAGAGACTGTCACACGCGTGTAGTTACCCGGCGGGTCAAAGACATACATTCCGTCTTGCCACGTGACGTTGGCCCCGCTCGGAAGCCCCCAGCCGAAGGATTCGAACTCCATGCGGGTCATCTCAAGATGGTCACCACGAACTGTGTACTCGTCGTAGACGCGCGTTTTTTCGACGCTGTGCATGTACTCCAGTGCCACCGTCGTTCCGTCCTCGACCGGGACCGTCAGATACTGCTCACCGGTCTCAGCGTCTTCGACGACCAGTGCACGCCCGCCGGGAAGCGCCGCTACAGCCCCGATGAGGAGGAGGGCAACGAGCACCGTGACGGCAACGTATCGTCGTCTCATTCCGGTTGCTGGATAATAGAAGACGGGTGGTAAACAATACGGGTGGCGTCAGTCAGCGGCGTTACGCGTCGAAGTAGGCCGCTGCGCCGGGGTGGAGTTCGATGGACATTCCGTCCTGTGCGGAGTCCTTACTGATGAAGTCCGTCTTGATGGACAGGTCGTCGACATTGTCGAAGATGGCTGCGGTGACCGACTCGACCGTCTGTTCGGGCTGTTCAGCGTTCGTTGCGATCATCGCCTGGACGGCAATTGTTTCGACAGCCTCGTCGACGCCGGTGTAGGTGCCGGCAGGGATAGTGTCGTTGGCGAACCACGATGCGTCTTCCTTTGCCGCGTCGCGGTTGTCGCCGGAGATCGGGACGATGACGAGGTCGTTGGTGTTCGCGAGGTCCTCGATAGCGCCGACCGGCCAGCCACCGACGACGAACGCGGCGTCGATGTCGCCGTTCCGGAGCTGGTCGGCGGCCTGGGAGAACGAGGCGTTCTGCTCGGTGAAATCGGAGATCCCAACCGACTCCAGAATCTGGAGGGCGTTGACTTGGGTCCCGCTCCCGAGGTCGCCAGTGTTGATCGTCGCCCCTTCGAGGTCGGAGAGCTGCGTAATGCCCGTGTCCGCGAGGGTGACAACTGTAATCGTCTCCGGGTACAGGGTCGCGACGCCGCGCAGGTTCTCGATGGCGTTATCCTGGAAGGCGTCGATCCCTTCGCCGTTCCTCGCGAACGAGGCGATGTCGTTCTGAATGAGCGCGAAGTCGGCGTCGCCGCTGGCGAGGCTGCCGACGTTCTCGACGCTCGCACCGGTCGACTGGACGTTCAGCGTGAAGTCCGTGTTCTCCTCTACGACCGTCTTGAACTCGTTCGAGAGCGGGAAGTACGTCCCACCAGTGCCGCCAGCGTGCCAGGAGAGACGGGTCTCCATGTCGCCGCCGTCGCCGTCTGTCTCGGTCATGCCGCCGTCGCCGCCGTCACCGCCATCGCCGCCACCGCCACAACCAGCGAGTGCCGCGACGCCTGCAACGCCTGCTGTCTTGAGGAACCGCCTACGCGTGGAGTTGTTAGTCATACATATGTCTACGTTGCACGGGGTATTCAAGAATGTTAGCTAGTATACAGTCGCTATTTGACTATATTGTGCGATACCGTGTGACAGAGTTATTCGCTGGACGGGAGGCGGCTGAGAAAAAGACTGACAGCCGAAATGTCATATTTTCCAATAATTTCAGTGCTACCTATGTTTCAACAGAAACCTGCCACGTCAGGACTCGTTACGCGGACGTCTCGATGCCGAGTTCGTCGAGCAGCGTCCGGGCGGCCTCGCTCGAGGACGGTGGGCCACGAGCTGTGATGAGGTCGCCATCGACGGTCACGCTGGTGTCGGCGTCGAGTTCTGCGTCCCAGTCTGCGCCGGCGGCCTTCACCTCGTCTTCGACCCAGTACGGGAGCTTCCGGCCGTCGGGGAGCAGGTCGTTCTCGTCGACGATGCCCTCCTCCCAGGCGTTCGGGAAGCCGGTGACCGAACGGCCGTCGACGAGGAACTCGCCGTCGCTGTCGCGAGTAAAGGCCAGAATCCCGACCGTGTGACAGACGACGAGGGCCTTTCCGTCGTCGCCAGCGACGCTCTCACGCAGCAGTTCACGGGCGTGCGTGTCTTGTGTGATATCCCACTCAGCGCCGTGACCACCGGGGAACACAACAGTGTCGTAGTCGTCGGCATCGGCCTGTGCCAGCGGAATCGGGTTGTTCAGGCGCTCGTCAGTCTCATGGACCTTACGAACGTGTTCCGAGAGGTCTTCGCCGACTTCGTCGGGGTCGACAGAGCGTTCGTCAAGCACCGGCGGCTCGCCGGTCGGTGTCGCCACCGTGATATCCAGACCGGCCTCTGTGAGGGTCGTCAGTGGCTCGATACATTCTTCGCCCCAGTAGCCGTGTTCGCTTACGACAAATAGTGCGGATGGCATCGGACTACTGTTCGCGTGCAATCCTTATAAGCGGCCGTTCGGTGTTGAGCGAAGCGGAGCGAGCAGGCAGGTCGCTTCGCAGGACCCGGACACACCGCGTCGCTGTCGAAGGGCGGCAGTGATTTCGCTGGACGAATACCGACGACACCGTTACAGCGGAAACGTTTAACCTCACTGAGCAGCAACTCGGCGTGTACAGATGGACAGCCCATTACAGCAGGTTCCGCGGCTGTCATAGACCGATCTATTATACCATGGCAGACATCGAAGAGAGCGTTTCAGGATTCAAGACGAAAGGCGGCTGGGTCGACATCGTCGAGCACGGCGAGCGCATCACGCAGGCGCTGAAAGATATCGCTTCGGACGAGGATGTCGACAGCGACGCCCTCAGTGAGTTCGACGAGTGGCGACCGAAAAGCCACGAGCGACTGGACGAGGACGTCAACGAGAAGACCGCTGACCAGGCGAGTGTCGACGAGGGCAAGGGTGAACAGGCCGGCAAGGGGCCGGACGAGGACCTCCAGACCGCCGGCGAAAAGCTCAGCGAGTCCTACGAGAACCTCGACGAACCCGACGAGGCGATGGAGCGCTGGAGCGAGTCCGTCGACTACGTGGCGCGCGCGGCTGACTCCGCCAGCCGGAAAGCCCTGCGAAAGGTCGAGGACACCGTCTACCGCAACGTGATGACCCAGATCGCACCCTATTACTTCGACAACGACCTCATCAGCGCGAACCTCCGTCGCGTCGGCGACGAGGAACGCCCCGAGTACGTCTTCGAGGTCAACGTCAACGACGACGACCTGAAGATGCGCGTCTCGAACAAGCTCGCCGACTTCGAACAGGCCGTCGACCGCTGGCACGTCGACACCGAAAAAGTCACCGAGGCCGTCGAGGCCGCGGAGGGTGTGGACGCGACAGAGCCCGGGGAAGAGACCGATGCGAAGACGAACTGAGCACGCCGCCGGGTGAGCGGCATCGATTTTGCGTCCGAGAGACAGACGGGCAAAGGCGAGCGTCGCCGTACAGACGCTTAGATAGCGTCGCCGGGGTCGTGCTGTTCGGCCATCCGCGTCGCTTCGGCCGCGTACTGCGCCTGCAGGTCCGGGTCGTCGACAGACCCGAGGTTGTCCGGGTCGGCATCGACGGCGGCCGTCGTCTCCCGCACGTCCGAAAACGAGGTCAGCGCGCGTTCTTTGCGGAAGTACTGTTCGCCATCAGGCGTCGCGTACGTGAGGATGATGAGGTTCTGCTCGTCGTCGGAGTAGGTGCGTTCGACCAGCCAGACGCGGACCGTCTCGTCAGTGGCGGACATGCGAGATTGAACTACGCACTGCCACCTGAACGTTTGCCCGTGACGCCCGCGCCCAAGTCGATAATCGGCCTCACAAGGGCGCGCGAACGGTAGGCTCATTGCAGGGCGGGGCAAACGCCGTGACAGATGGTCGCGACGAGTACGATTGCGACGCTTGTTATCGCGTCAGCCGCGAGTTTGTTCATGGCCTGGGCCATCGGTGCCGGGTCGTCCGGGTCCACTCCGTTCGCGCCGGCCGTCGGTGCGAACGCGATTTCGGTGATGCGGGCCGGGTTTTTCGTGGGCATCCTCGGGCTGGCCGGCGCAGTCCTGCAGGGGGCCAACGTCACAGAAGCCGTCGGGAGCGAACTCGTGCTGTTCCCGAGTGGCGGCGGCCTGTCAGCCATCGCCGCTATCGTCGCACTGCTGACCGCGGCAGTGCTGGTCGGCGTCGGCATCTTCACCGGCTACCCTATCGCAACAGCGTTTACCGTCACCGGCGCAGTCGTCGGTGTCGGGCTGGCGATGGGCGGCCAGCCGGCGACAGCTAAGTACATCGAGATCGTCTCGCTGTGGGTCCTGACGCCCTTCGTCGGCGGGGGCATCGCCTTCGGAACGGCGTGGTCGCTCCGGCACGAGTCCACTACCGAGGAGCGACTCGTGCCGCTGCTTGGCGGGCTGGTCGGTGTGATTCTGGCGAACATCGAGTTCGTGCTGCTGGCACCGGGTAGCGAGCAGGCGTCGGTCGCCCGTGCCGTCGCGCGAGCGGCCGGGACACCGATGGTCCCGTCGATGGTCGCCGTCACGCTCCTTATCGGAGTGCTCGCAGGAGGTCTGCTGTATCTAGATATCAGAGCGGATGCAGACGCAGGGCAGCGACACTTTCTGCTGGTGATGGGCGGTCTCGTAGCCTTCTCCGCTGGCGGAAGCCAGGTCGGGCTGGCGCTGGGGCCGCTGGTGCCCTTGCTCGGCGAGGGGCCGACGGCGGCTATCCCTATCACCGGGGTCCTGCTGTTCGGCGGGCTCGGCCTCCTCGTCGGCTCGTGGACTGGCGCGCCACGGATGATAAAGGCGCTTGCACAGGACTACTCCTCGCTCGGGCCGCGGCGTTCTATCGGCGCGTTGATTCCGAGCTTCATCATCGCACAGGCGGCCGTTTTCTTCGGTATTCCGGTGTCGTTCAACGAGATCATCGTCTCCGCCATCGTCGGCTCCGGGGCGGCCGCCGGCGGCGGCGAAGTCAGTCGGGAGAAGATGGGGAAAACGGTGCTTGCCTGGGTCGGCTCGCTGGCGCTAGCGTTCGCGCTGAGCTACGGACTCTTCTGGGTCATCAGCGCGACGCTGTGACTCGGTTAGCGACCCCAGACGTAGCGACTCACAGCTTCGTTGATGCGGGTCGAGAGCCGCCCCATCCAAGCCTCTGGTGAGACGCGCTCAATGTCTCGCTGGTCGACTTCGATGCGGTCGTCGCCGAAGGGGTCGTGGGGTTTTTCGCCCTCGTTCTCGTCGACGGCGTCAACGACGACACTCATCGAGCACCGGCCACAGGCCTCAGTGTCTTTCGCCATGATTGTTAGTGATTAGTTTGGAACCCAGCATAAAAAGCCTGCCGCGGCGGTCGTGTACAGCCCATGGATGACCGCCGGCTGACCGACGCGCTTAAGACCCCGACACGGCATCGCCATGGTATGACCTACCGCGGCAGGGGACCAGTACGAACTGAGCGCCCACGCGACTCACCACAATGAGCGAGGGATCCGAGTCCGGGTCCGGTGAGGACCCGACCGACTATGGCGCGGAGAACTGGGAAGACCCCATGACTGGTGCAGTCCCAAAATCAGAGCTTCCCGACGAAATCGTCGAGGAAGTCCCACACTGGACGGACGACCCCTACTTCGACCGGGTGGGCGACCGCCTGATGTACAACTACACGCTTGAACGGGACCACCGGCTCCGGGGCGAGCGCTGGGACCTCTACGGCGAGATGCGAGTCCTCAATCAGAAGCAGTTCTTCCACCCGGCGCTGTCCTACGGCGACCACGAGTCAGAGGAGTTCCTCTACGCTCGCCGCGTCACCCGGCCGACGGTCGGCGAACTGAAGCGACTGGTCGAACTCGGCCACGACCTGGCCGACGAGCGCGTGACAGCCAACGAGGAGCACTACCGCACCGACTTCACGTTCGTCCTCGTCGCTGACGAACTGCCCGAGGAAGTCCGGTCGTTTGTCGAGGGCCAGCGCGAGCGCACGCTGTTGAAGTACGGCTACTACGGCCATTACGAGGTCAATCTTGGCGTCGTCGTTCCGGACGAGCAGGTAGCCGTCGCCGGCGAGGCCGCCGACGTGGTCGAAGCGTTCGTCCTCTGGGAAGACGTGACTCAGCCCGAGGAAGGGGTGCTGTCGCGGCTCGCCAAGCGATTCTGGAAATGACGCCGCCCACCCGGCGCGGTTTCGTCGTCGCCTGTACGGCCACGCTGGCAGGCTGTAGCGTCCTGCCAGAGGAGAGCGAGCCCATCGAGGCAAGCGCGACCGCGCCGGCGGTGCTCCCCGGCTCCAGCGACTACTCGCTCGTTGCCGAGGACGCGCCCACCATCGAGACGACGGTGACAGTCAATTTCTCCGGCGACGTGGAGCTAACATCGCGACAGGACGTCATCGCGACGGTGTTCCAGCGCGTGTACGAGTCGACGAGCGGGGCGCGGTTCGGGCTGCTGACCGCCCCAGCCGTGCAAGTCGTCGACCAGCCCGAGGTCGTCCGCGACCCGCTGACGGCGGTGGACGACGCCCGGGTCGTCGGGCTCGCGGCCGATGCCGATGTAGACGCCGTTTCGGAGTGGCGCGAAAGCGGCTCGGCGACGCTTCTCGGGACCGAAACGACACGGATGGCAGCGAGGGCAACGATCAACGGCAACGAGCGGGACCTCGCCCGGGTTCGTGTCCGCGCCGGTGAGGACTCGGTGACGGCGATAGCGACTGCCCCGGACGACACCGTGCCGCCGTTCGGCGCGGTCACGCGGGACGCGTAGCTGCCGCTTCCGACGGTGAAAAACGGAGAAATCGTCGCGATCAGTCGTCGCCCGGCTCAACCGCGCCGGCGCGACCACGGTCACGGACCGTGCTGATGTTATCGTACCCTTTCTTGACCAGCGCCAGCGCGAGGCTGATAAGCACTAACGCAAGCACCATCTGGACGACTGAGGAGGCAATCGCCGCAATGCCCTCGGCACCGCCCTGGATGAGGTTCTGGTAGAGGTTACTGTAGAACGCCAGCCAAGACAGCCCCAGAATGGTAATTGTCGTCATGATCGCCATCGGGACGCCCGTGGAGTACAGCTGCTTGCTGTCGTCCCAGTTAGCGAGCCAGACCGTCGCAGTCAGCAGCGCCAGCGCCGCGAGCAGCTGGTTCGCGCCGCCGAACAGGGCCCACAGCGTAAGCCACTCGCCGGAGATGACCATCAGGTAGGCCGGGATAGCCTGGACGAGCGGGTTCGTGTAGCGGCCGCGGCCGATCTCGCCGAGCGTCGAACGGATCCCGCCGCCGACGTCGAAGCCGGACGAGGTCTGTCCCGCTTCGAGGCCGACGATCTCTTCCATCATGTATCGGCCGAGTCGGACGGCCGTGTCCGTCGAGGTCAGCAGGAAGCTCACCAGCACAAGCGCCATGAACGGCGCGCCGAAGTTTTGAGGGATACCGAGACTGGTGAAGATGATGCCGCCACCGGTCGCGAAGTTCGGGAGCGCGGCACCGATACCACCGGCGGGGTCGGCGAAGCCGGCCACGGCCAGCGTCGACAGTGCCACGGCGGCCAGCAGTCCCTCGCCGAGCATCCCGCCGTATCCGATGAGGCGGGCGTCGGTCTCCTTGTTCAACTGCTTGGCCGTCGTCCCGGAGGACACCAGCGAGTGGAAGCCACTGATCGTCCCACAGGCGATAGTAATGAACAGCAGCGGGAACAGCGGTGCGAGGCCAGCGCCCTCGACACCCCAGAAGCCGTTGAACGCACCCATCGAGTCCGCAATGACCAGCGAGCCGCTCTCGGTCGCAGCCGTGCCGAAAATCGTGCCGACGATGACGGCGACCAGCGAGCCGCCGACGCCGGCGTACAGCAGGAACGACGACAGGTAGTCACGCGGCTGGAGCAGCACCCACACCGGAAGCGCGCTCGCAATGCCCGCGTACACCATGATTATCGGCACCCACGCCGCGCGATTGGGGTTCATCGCCGTCGCAGAGGAGCCGGGAATCCACTGTCCACTGCCGAGGTTCAGCACGTCCGCGAGCACGAGCGTGCCTGCGGGGTAGCTCGCGTCGCCGACGGCCGGGAACAGTGCGAACGGGTACTGAATGCCCGCGTACACGCCGGCGAACACGCCAGCGACGAACAGAACTGTTCCCGGGAGGAACGGTCCATTCAGTTGATACAGGTACACACCGAACACCAGCGCCAGTACGATGTAGACGAAGCTCGCGGTCGTCACCTGTGGGAACGCATCGAACACGATGGCGACCACCAGCGCGAACACCGCGACGACGAGGATGATGGTGAGGAACGCGAACCATAGCAACATGTTCTTGCCGCCCTCACCGATGTATTCGCCGATGATGTACCCGATTGATTTCCCTTCGTGTCTGAGCGAGCCCGACAGCGAGACAAAATCATGGACGCTTCCCATCAGCGGATTACCGATGGCAATCCACAGGAGTGCGGGAACCCACCCCCACACAGCGCCTGCTGTAATCGGTCCGACAATCGGTGCCCCACCTGCGATACTGGAGTAGTGGTGACCCAGCAGTACGGGTTTCTTCGACGGCACGTATTCCTGTCCGTCTTCGTATTTATGCGCCGGTGTCTCGTTCTCGTTGTCGAGTTCGAGGAACCGCGAGAGGTACTTCGAATACCCTAGATAGCCGATACTGAACGTCGTTAGTACAGCCAGTACGATCCAGATTACCTGTGTCATGTATGTGCATGAATGGTAACCAACATCAAGCTATTAATAGTTATTATATATTTCTTATACTTCTCAAGTCCTTCAGAATCTACTCGGTCACACTGTCTCGACCCTCAGAGAGGAACCCCGTATCTGATTACTTATCGGTTATGCGCGGCTCGCACATGAGCGGCGGCCGGTAGCTCAGACGAACGTCGGTGCCTCGGCGCTCGTGGCGACGTCGAGTTCGGCGGCAACGTCGTCGAGCAGGTCGCCTTTCACCTCCGCCGTGCGGGTCGTGATTTCCGCGATCAGCGGCGGGTCGAGCGTTTCGCGGACCTCCTGTAGCCGCTCGTTTTCGGTGGCGACGCGGTCCCGGAGATACCGGGCCCCGCGGCCGTCCTCGTGGGGCTCCGGCTCGGGCGTGAGCTTGTTCGCGACGAGGCCCCGAACCGAGAGGTCACGCTCTCCCATCTCGGCGATGGCGCGCCGCGTCTCGTTGACCGAGAGCTGGTCGGGGTTGAGCACGAGGAAGAAGGCGGCGTCGGCCTGGAGCGCGCCGCCGGCGAACTCGAAGAACTCCTTGCGGTCCTGCAGGCGGGCCAGCACCGGGTCGCCGTCCATCACGCGCCGGGGCTCGTTGTTCCCGATAGCGGCCTTCTCGAAGAGGTCGATGCTCTTCTCGCGTTTGTGCATCAGCCGGTCGATCCATCCTTCGAGGAACTCCGGCAGGCCGAGCAGCCGGAGCGTGCTGCCGGTCGGCGACGTGTCGAAGACCACCCGGTCGTACGGGTCGGCGTTGCGCATCACGTCGACGAAGCGGTCGAACAGCGCCGACTCGTAGGCCCCGGGGGTCTGATGGGCCATCTCCAGTTGCTGGTTTATCTCATTGACCATCGCCGCCGACACCTGCTCGGAGAGGTCGTTGCGGATGCTGTCGAGGTGGCGCTGGCTCTCGGTCTCGGGGTCGATTTCCATCGCGTCGAGGCCGTCGACGCCCGCGACGGGGGCCGGCTCGTCGCCGAACTCCTGGTCGAACACGTCGGTGACAGAGTGGGCCGGGTCCGTCGAGACGACGAGCGTGTCCAAGCCCGCCCGCGTGGACTTGACGCCGTAGGCACAGGAGACGGTGGTCTTGCCGACCCCGCCCTTGCCGCCGAAGAAGACGAACGGCTCCATCAGAAGTGGTACTGCTGGCCCTTGCGTTCGATGTACGACCCGCGGTCCCACAGCCGCCGCTCCCAGGCCTCGAAGGTGTCTTCGAGATAGGGCAGCAGTTCGGCGGTGTAGTACGACACCGGCGACGGAATGCCGAAGGCGTCGGGGAAACAGGCCAGCATGAACGCGTCCTCGATGTCCTCGGCCTCCTTCTCGATTTTCTCGTAGGCCGGGTGCGTTATCATGCCGTGGTACAGCCCGCGCGCCCACTCCCGTAACGTCCGGCGGAAGCGCTCGATTCGGTCGGCCAGTTCCATCGTGGGTGGTGTGTGCGAGAGGCACGGAGTAAAACCTGTCGCAGTTCCCCGTCGGCAGCGCCCACGCGCCGGGAGCGGTCGTGTCCGGCCGCCGGAAGCGAGGCGCGATTTGAAGGGAGCCGGTCCACAACGGAGGGTATGCGCGACACCATCCCCGTCACGATTCTCTCCGGCAGCCTCGGAGCCGGGAAGACGACACTGCTGAACCACCTGCTGACAGAAGCCGGCGACCGCGACATCGCCGTCCTCATCAACGACATGGGGACGGTCAACGTCGACGCCGAACTCATCGCCGAGGGGTCCGAACTCGACGTGGACGACGGCGTCGCCGAACTGTCGAACGGCTGTATCTGCTGTGAGCTACAGGACGACCTCGAAACGGCGGTGGTCCGGCTGGCGAACGACCGGGACTTCGACGCGCTGGTCGTCGAGTCGTCGGGCATCTCCGAGCCGGCACCCGTCGCGCGGCTGTTCACCACCGAGTCGCGAGTAGCGGCGCTCTATCGGGTCGACACGCTCGTGACGGTGCTCGACACCAGGCTGTTCCTCGACGCCTTCGCCGGCGAGACGCCGGAGCGGCGGGGGGCCGGCACAACGGACGGGGATGCAGACGAGGCCGACGCGGGCGGCGGCGACCCGGCGGCCGCCGACGGCGACCGTCCGCTCTCGGATTTGATGGTCGAGCAGGTCGAACTCTCGAACCTCGTCGTGTTGAACAAGGCGGACCTCTGTTCCGACGCGGAACTCGACGAGGCCGAGGAACTGGTTGGGGCGCTCCAGCCCGACGCCGAGACGGTCCGGACGACCTTCTCACAGGTCGACCCCGACCGGCTGTTCGACCGTGGGCTGTTCAACCCCGACAAGATTGCCGACCTGCCGGGCTGGAAGCGGGCGCTGGCCGAGGACGGGCACAGCCACGGCGACGCCACACACGAGGAGGACGGCCACGACCACCACCACCCCGAGGAGGTGTACGGCGTCACCTCCTTCACCTACCGCCGCCGCCGGCCGTTCCACCCCGAGCGGCTCGCCGAGGCGCTGCGGGACCTGCCGGCGAGCGTCGTCCGCTCGAAGGGGACCGTCTGGCTGGCGGGCACCGACTGCCGCGTCGTCGTCGGGCAGGCCGGCCCGTCAATACGGGCCGAGGCCCAGGGTCCCTGGATTGCGAGCCTCCCCGACATCGAGCGGGACATGTACCGCTCGAACCGGCCGGACCTCGACTGGCACGACGAACACGGGGACCGTCGGACGGAACTGGTGTTCATCGGGACGGACTACGACGAAGACGGCCTCCGGTCGGCGCTCGACGACGCACTCGTCACTGACGAGGAGTGGGGTGACGGCGACCCGTCTACGGGGCCGTTCCCGGCGGAACAGGGCGAGGAGACGGTGGTTCGGAGCCCCTAACAGGCACAGTCACGACCAGCCGACCGCTCGAAGCGCATCTCTTCGCCACAGTCCGGACAGACGGCCTCGCCCTCCAGTTCGACATCTCTGATGCGGACGCCGCAGTCGTCACACCAGTACGCGCCCTGTGAGCCGTCGTCGGGGCGAGACTTCGCCTCGGGCTGTGACGTGAGTGCCTCCTTGACGCTGTCGAGGATGCTCATGATCGTACATTGAGATTACAGCTACTAAACGTATCGTGGTTGTGCACAGTCGTCTCACGGACACCAATGGCCCGGCCGGACAGTGACGCTATCGACGCCTTCAGCCCCCGGGCACGTCGGCCGCCAGTTCGTCGAGCGCTCGTTCCAGTTCGTTGCCGCGCTTCCAGGCGGCGATGCGGTCGGCGAAGGGGAGCGGCAGGTTCAGCGAGACGGTCGAGCGCATCGTGAGCCGGGACCCGTTCTCTTCCGGCGTGACCGTGAGTTCTGTCTCCAGGTGGTCGAACGGGCCGACCTCGCCCTCGACGGTGTACCGGAGCCCGTCGTCCCGGGTCTCAAACCGGAGCGGCACCGACATCCCCGGGCCGGCGGCGGTGACCACCGTGCCCGTGTCGGCCTCCTCGACGGCCGACACCGTGAACGTCCCCTCGGCCGCGACAACTGCCTCCGGGGAGAGCGTGCGGTGGACAGCCGGCGGCCGCGCCATCACGAACCGAGAGCGTTCGACCTCGCGCATACCAGTTCACATGCGTACCGGGGTGGTAAATCACAGGGCCAGCGGGACGGAGACGGCGAGCAACAGGACGGCGAAGCCGACGCCGATGTAGACGAGGCGCTGAAAGCGAAGCTCCGGGGCGATCTGTACCGAGGGCGGCGGCGCAGTCCAGACCAGCCGGTGGTAGGAAACGGCGGCGACAGCGACAGTCCCAGCTGTCGAAACGGTCAGGCCGGCCCAGACGGAAAGTCCGTAGGCGAGGCCGTACAGCGGGCCGACGGAGAACAGGAGCATCACCGCCGTCGCGGTGCAGACGAGAAACGGAACCGGGTCGACCGGGTCCCCGTGACGGTTTTGAACGGGCATATTTCGTGTTCGGTCCCGAATGTGTTTAGTTGCGCGACTCGGCCGCGCCCGGTTAGGGCGAGCGGAGCGAACACACCGACCACTGCCAAAGAGCTAAGGGGCGTCCCGTCCGTGTTCGTGGGCATGAGCGACGCGAACGGGTTCGAAGAGGGCGCAAGCGGGTCACAGGGAGACCCGCGGGTACTCATCGCGATGAACGTCGTGCTCTCGACGATGTTTGCGGCCACTATCGTCTGGGGGCTGAGCGTCATCGGCGCGGCGGAGTTGACGGCCATCAACGTCGCGACCGGCGCGATACTCCTGTTCGCGCTGACGTACGCCATCACCCTCCAGTAGCGGTCTGGCGGAGCGACCGCGGCGCTCGGCTTACTCGGGGTCGTAGGGGTGGACGTCGTCCACCGCAGGCGCGCCGACGACGAGTGTCCGGGCGGGTTCGGTCGCCGATTCAGGGTTGTGCGCCCGCTGGGGGCTGTCCGGTTCAACGACGAACGCCTCGTCTTCGTCGACGTCGTAGGTCTGCTCGGGCGTCTCGACAGCCAGCGTTCCCGAGAGGACGTAGAACAGTTCTTCCTGGTCGTCGTGGTAGTGGTACGCGAGCGGGATGTCCTCGCCGGGGGCGACCTCGTAGAGGTTCACGGCCGCGTTTTCGAGGTCTGCGGCGTCGCTGAGCGAGCGCTGGGTGCTCGGCCGGTCCGGTGTCGGTTCGATGTCGTCGACCGCGAGATGGTGATAGCCCATGTCAGCCCTGTCGACGGCGACCGACGTAAAACGACTGCTGCCGAGAGGGGTCAGTCCGAGGCTTCTTCGGCGTCGACCGGCTCCGTCGCGTCGGTTTCGAGGCGGACGACACGAGCTTTCATGATGCGCGTGTTCTCGACCTGTTCGACGCGGATCTCGACGCCGTCGTAGGTGATGGTCTCGCCCTCCTCGACCAGTCGACCCGCCCGGTTGAAGATGAAGCCGGCGATGGTCTCGAACTCCTCGCCTTCGGGCAGGTCCAGATCCAGCGCCTCGTTGACCTCCTCGATGTTGACCTCGCCTTTGACCGTCACGGTGTCGTCGTCAACGTACTCGATGGGTTCCTCCTCCTCGCCTTCGAGTATCTCGCCGACGATTTCTTCGGTCAGGTCCTCCATCGTCACCAGTCCCTCGGTAGTCCCGAACTCGTCGATGACGATGACCATGTGCAGGCGCTCGGCCCGCATCTCGGTCAGCAGGTCGTCGACGTTCTTCGACTCGGGGACGTGCAGCGTCGGCTCGATTAAGTCCTCCAGTTCCATGTCGCGGGCCAGCGCCTCGCCGTAGTTGAGGTCCCGAACGAGGTCACGGATGTGGATGACGCCGATGACGTTGTCCAGACTCCCTTCGTAGACGGGGATGCGGGCGTGGCCGCTCTGGATACAGGTCTCCAGCGCTTCCTCGACGGAGGCCTCCTTGGCGACAGCGGTCATGTCCAGCCGCGGGGTCATCACCTCCTTGGCGATGGTGTCGTTGAATCGGAGGGTGCGCTGAAGCATCTCGCGTTCGTCCTCGTCGAGGACGCCTTCGCGCTCACCCGTCTCGATGATGTCCTGTATCTCCTCGCGGGTGACGTAGGAGGTCTCGATGGCGGAGCGCCCCCCGGTGATTTTGTTGACGACGCGCGTGAGGTAGTCGAACAGCAGGATGAGCGGGAGCAGCACCTTCTCGGCAGCCTTGAGCGGTTTGGAGATGCGCAGCGCCCACGACTCGGTGTTCTCGACGGCGTAGCTCTTCGGCGCGCTCTCGCCGAACAGGAGCACGATGGCGGTAATACCGAACGTCGCGATGGCGACTGCTTGCCCCTGAGAGAGATAGAGTGCAAGCAGCCCGGTCGCGATGGAGGACATCGCAATGTTGACGAGGTTGTTCCCGACGAGAATCGTCACGAGCAGGCGGTGCGGGTCCGCCTTGAGTTGCTTGAGCGTCCTCGCGCCCGGGACGCCGTCCTCAACGAGAGCCTCTGTCCGGTGTGCGGGCAGCGAGAACATAGCGATCTCCGAGGACGAGAAGAACGCCGACAGGACGATGAGGAAGACGATAACGGCGGTGCCACCGACCAGCACCACGGTTTGGGGTATCGTGACGCCGGCGTATTCGATAGCCTGCAACATCGCTGTAGACAGCTCAAACGGCGCAGGTGGATCCAGGGCCATCAACGGTCGAAGTTGTAATGCGCAGGGATTAAGACTTGTCATGAAGGGGTCGCCAGCGAAGCCCTTACCCGGCTTTCACGCGTACCGTCCCACAGAGTATGAGCGAGTCCGACATCACACTGTACCGGTTGCAGGCGTGTCCGTTCTGTGAGCGCGTCGTCCGGAAGCTGCACGAATACGGTCTCGACTACCAGTCGCGGTTCGTCGAGCCGATGCACGCCGACCGCGACGTAGTCAAGCGGCTGTCCGGCAAGCGGACCGTGCCCGCTATCGTCGACGAGAACACCGGGGTTACGATGTCCGAGAGCGCGAACATCGTCGCGTATCTGGAGCGGACCTACGGCGAGGGCGATGAGACCGCAGGGGGTGTAGCCTGATGGACCTCGACTTCGATGTCGTCGACCTCGACCCGGTCGACCACCCCGAAGAAGGCGACACTGCGCCGGATTTCACGCGCCCGCTGGTCAACGACGAGTTCTGGGAGGACGAGTCGCTCGCGTCTGTGTGTGCCGACAGCGACCGGGTCGTGCTCGTGTTCCACGCGATGGACGGGGCGTTCCCGGCGACGTACATCTGGAACGAGATCCGCGACCGCGCGTGGCACGAGCAGGCCACCGTCGTCGGCGTCTCCATCTCGACGCCCTACGAGCACAAGCAGTTGCTCGAAGAGCGGGAAATAGAGGGGGACTACCGGCTGTTCTCGGACCCGGCCAACGGCGTCGCACAGCAGTACGGTATCGACATGGACCTCGACGGGATGGCCGGTATCGAGGAGCCGCGCCCGTCCGTGTTCGTCCTCGATAGCGACCGGACCGTCGAGTACGCGTGGGTGGCCGAGAGCTGGCCCGACTTCCCGGACTACGACGACGTCGAAGCGCAGCTCTGACGATGACGACAGTCGACGACGCCGCGGCAGCGGTTCGCGACGGGGAGCTTGTCATCTATCCCACAGAGACAGTGTACGGTCTCGGCGCAGACGCCCTCGATGCTGCTGCTGTCGAGCGGGTGTTCGAGGCGAAGGGACGGGAGCGCGACAAGCCAGTGTCGATGGCCGTCCCCGACATCGAGTCCGCACGCGAGTACACCGACCTGAGTGAGCGTGAACTGGCGTTCATGCGCGAGTTCCTTCCCGGCCCGGTCACCGTCGTCGTCGAGCGCCGCGACGCAGTGCCGGACGTGCTGGTCGCCGGCCGGGACCGCGTCGGGGTCCGCATCCCCGACCACGACCTCGCGCTCGAACTCCTCGCCGAAACCGGGCCGCTCACGGCAACGAGCGCTAACATCTCCGGGAACCTGAGCGCCCGCATCGTCGGCGACCTCGACGCTATCCGCGAGCGTGCTGCCGTCGTACTCGACGCCGGCGAGACCGACGGCGGGACCGGGTCGACGGTCGTGAACGTCGACAGCGGGACGATTCATCGCCGCGGCGCACGCGCCGACGCTGTCGAGTCGTGGCTCGATGACCGAGACTGAGACGGGGGACTGTCCGCGCGGTTGCCCTCCTTAGCGTAGCATCGACCGCAGGGACCGCGTCTTCACCCCGCAGTCGTCGCTGAACTCACAGGGCTCGCATTTGGCGTCGTTTCGCACCCGCCCCGGCGGGCCGTCGATGCTGTCGGCAGTTCTGATTGCCCGGCGATAGACCCCGGCCCGCCGCGCGTTCACCTCGATGCGACGAATCACGCCGTGCGCCGGATACTCCGCGTAGGCGGTGTCGATGTCACGCTCGCGCTCCCAGGCGAGCGCCTTCGCGGCGGCGACAAGCCGCACGGTCTGGGGCTCCCAGACACCGTCTTCGGGCGGCCGACCGGCGAACACGAGCGACGGCGCGGGACCGTCCTGTCCGGCGATGATCTTATGTGCGATCCCGCGGGCGTCCTTCCCTTCGAGATAGGCCTCGGTCGCTGTCGGGGCGACCAGCGCGTCCCAGTCAGCAAGCCGCTCTCGAAGCGCTCTGAGCCGGTCGCGATACTCGTCCGGTCCCACTTCGATGGGGGCCGCCAGCAGGGAGGCATCGTCAGTTAGCAGTCGCTCGTACTCCCGGGCGAGCCGGCGAATCGACTCGATTTTGTCGGGAATCTCGCTCGCTCCGTCGCGGCGGCGGTAATAGAGCTTCCGTGGGCAGTAGGCGGCCGTTTCCAGTTCCCTGAACGTGTGCGTCGGCATGGAGGTGCGTGGTCGTGCGTTCACACAAGAAGGTTCGGCGCACTGCTGGCCGGTGAAACAGCAGCACAGTGAGGCAGCCTACCGCAACGGGAGACACCTACAGAAGATTTCAGGGAGTCACATCGACACGTCAGCGCCGGAATCAAGTGAGTCGATATCCTCGGTGGCCTCGTCGAGGCCGTCCTCGCGGAGGGCGGCGGCGTGCTGTGTCGACAGCCCGGCGTCGGTCAGCACGTCCTCGAACTCACTCTGGAATCGGTGGGAGACACGGCGGGCAGCATCCTGTGCGGCAACGACGCGCCGATAGTGGGCGGCCCGGGACTCGTCGATATCGAACTCGGTCGCGAGTTCGGCGACCGAAGGGTCGTCGTTGGCGACGCGACGGCGGAACGCAGGCAGGTCAAACGGTGCCTCTGTGTCCTCCTCGCGGAGGAGATGCAGGTCCAGTCGGCCCTCGACAACGTCGGGCTCGTCCGCGTCGATCTCGGCCGCGATAGTCGCGTCGTCGCTCCCCTCGTAGAACAGTCGGACCACTGTCACTAGCTCCTCGTCAACGAGTTCGGTTCGGAACTCGTACCGCTCGCGCATCCGCGCGATGATGTCACCGAGTCGGTCCGCGACACCGGCCTCGTCAGTGTCGGCCAGGGACCCTCTCGACGCCTCTTGGGACTCCGTCACAGCCCCCTCATCGGAGACGTCCATGAAGATGTCACGAAGTTCTTCAGTCTTCTCGTCCATCGAACATGATACTACCTCTCGGGAGTCATATATCTGTCGGACGGGCAACGTAACGCGGTGAAACTTTCAACAGCTTCCAAATTCTCGCAGGACTGCGACGGGGCGTGGCAAGATTTAAGCGGACACGAAGCACGTGTTAGCGTATGTCATCTATACTCCAGACGACCACGCGCCCGACGTTCTGGCGTATCGGCGACGTGGGGAAGGCGCTGTTCTACTATCTGGCAGCGCTCGCCATCATCGTCTTTCTGTACGGTGTGTACAATCGCGTCACCCGCTATGCGCAGGGCAGCGAGGACCCCTTCGAGCGACTGGACGACTTGCCCCAGCGGACGGTTGCAGCGGCGCAGTTAGCGCTGTCAAATCGGAAGCAACTGGACCGCGACACCGTCGCTGGCGTGATGCACGCGTTCATCGTCTGGGGCTTTCTGACGCTACTCATCGGGACGACGATTCTGGGTATCGACATGGACCTCTACCGGCCGCTGACCGGCGAGTCCTTCTTTGTCGGCCAGTTCTATCTCTCTTACTCGTTCGTCATGGATGCGATGGGGCTACTGTTCGTCGTCGGCGTCGGTGTCGCGCTGTGGCGACGCTACGGCCGCAAACTCGACCGCCTCCACGACCGCCACACCTCCCGCGAGGACGACCTGTTTCTGGGCGCGCTGTTCGTGCTGGGCGTCGGCGGCTACCTCACTGAAGGCGTCCGGATTCTCGGGACCTCGACAGTCCGTGACGTCTCCTTCGAGACGGTGAGCTTCGTTGGCTGGTCGGTCAAGGAAGTGCTCGTCATGGCCGGGATGACGCCGGAGCTGGCAGCGGGCGCATACCCCTTTGTCTGGTGGAGCCACTCGCTGGTCGCGCTGTGGTTCGTCGCCTGGATCCCCTACGCGAAGCCGTTCCACATGCTCTCGTCGTTTGCCAACCTTGTCGCGCGAGACGAAAAGGCCGGGGTGCGACTTCCGGGCGTGCCGAGCGACGCGAGTCCGGACGAAATCGGCCCCAGCGACATCGACGACTTCTCCTGGAAACAGCTGCTCGACCACGACGCCTGCACCAAGTGTGGCCGGTGTTCGTCCGTCTGCCCGGCAAAGGCTTCTGGGCGGCCGCTTGACCCGCGGAATGTCATCCTCGACCTGAAACGCTACCGCGAGGAGCGCGACGCCGGTGGTGAGGACGTGCCCATCATCGCCGACGGCGGGACTTCAGTCATCGATGCTCACACGATGGAGTCCTGCATGTCCTGTATGGCCTGCATGGACGCCTGCCCGGTCGACATCGAGCACGTCACCCAGTTCACCGAGATGAACCGCCGGCTGACCGAGGCCGGCGAGATGGACGAACACGTCCAGGACGCGATGATGAACGTGTTCCAGCACGGCAACACCTTCGGCGACCCCGAGCGCGCCCGGCCGGACTGGATCGAGGACCTCGACTTCGAGGTGCCAGACGCTCGCGACGAACCGGTGGAATACCTCTGGTACGTCGGTGACTACCCCAGCTACGACGAGCGCAACCAGAAGATAGCACGCGCGCTGGCTCGCGTCTTCGAGGCCGCCGACGTGGACTACGGCATCCTCTACGAGGCCGAGCAGACCGACGGCAACGACGTTCGCCGCGTCGGCGAGGAAGGCCTCTACGAGATGCTCGTCGAGGACAACGCCGAGGCGATTCTGGACTGTGAGTTCGAGTCTATCGTCACGACGGACCCCCACGCCTACAACACGTTCATGAACGAGTACCCCGAGTTCGAGACCTGCGAATGGGGCGAAGACGACGTGTTCCACTACACGCAGGTCGTCGCCGACCTCGCCAGCGCCGGCGCGCTTGGCCTCTCCGGGACCGAACTGGACTACACTGTCACCTATCACGACCCCTGTCACCTCGGGCGGTACAACGGCGAGTTCGAAGCCCCGCGGGACCTCATCCGAGCCACCGGGGCCGACCTCCACGAGATGCCCCGCAACAGGGACGACTCATTCTGTTGTGGCGGTGGCGGCGGCGGGCTCTGGATGGACCTCGAAGAAGAGAGCAAACCCAGCGAGGAACGCCTGCGCGAGGCCCTCGAAGACACCGAGGCGGGCGCGGCCATCGAGAAGTTCGTCGTCGCCTGTCCGATGTGCATGACGATGTACGAAGACGGGCGCAAAACCGGCGGCTACGAGGACGACATCGAAATCGTCGGCGTCACTGAACTCCTTGCCGAAGCAGTCGATACGGCGGTCTAAGCCAGCGACAGAGGCGGGTGACACTGACGGCTACAGCCGCTCACAGACCTGCTTCCCGCTCACGACCTCAGGGATGATCACTTCGTCCGCTCCGACGCGGCGGGCCACGGTCTCGTCCTGCTGGTCGCCGGCCCGGACGATGAGCCGGACAGTAGGCGCGAGCTGGCTGGCAAGCACCGCGATCTGAATATTTGCGTTCGTGTCATCGATTGCACCGATGACGGTGTCGGCTCGCTTGACGCCCGCATCTGTCAGTGCGTCCTCGCGGCTCGCGTCAGCCTCCAGCGCGAGATGGCCGTCATCAAGCGCCTGCTCGTACTGTTCTGCCTCCTGTTCGATGACGACCACTCGGGTGTCCGTATCGCCGATCTGCTCCGCGACGGTCCGTCCGAACGTCCCGTACCCACAGACGACGACGTGGTCGTTCAGGTCCTTGATTCGCTGTGCGATTTGCATACGTGTGAGTTCCGTCTGAATCTGGCCGCCGAAGGCCGCCGACAGCGCTGTCTCACCAGTCCACAGCCCGGCGACGACGAGCCCAGTCAGTACGACGATGGCATAGCCTTTGACCAGCCTCGCAGGCCCGTCGTGGCTCTGAAAGTGGAGTTCGATGCTCGTGGGGTCGAGGAGCCAGAACAGTGCGTTGACGACGCCGACCCCGCCGAACGTGACGAAACCGACCACGCCGGCGACGACAAGCCCGACGAACGCGAGAACTGGTTTCGAGAGTTGCCGGAGCAACGACCGGTCCGTGTCTGTACTGCTGTCGCTGAGTTCCATTGCTGTAGCTATCGAAGGGAGCGACACAGCGCCGCCGCAACCGGCGCTGGCGTAGTTCGCCGCTGAGTTCAGTCTGTCAGTGTCTCGGCAAGGGGTGTGTGCGGCTCCTCGACGGGCGCATCGTCGCCGCGGTCCATGCTCGGCGCGCGGCTCCGGTCCGGGTAGACCCGTTTGACACAGTCAGTACAATTGGTGACAAGTACCATACACCGTGGTCAGGAGAGCTTGCATATGTATGTTGCCGAAATATGGCTAGACGAAAATTAATGACATAATATACCATTAATACGTGTTCAGACTCGGGACCGGCAGGCGGGCCGGTTACCCGATCTATCGCTACTTGCCAGCCAAACGCTTAACGCCGGCAGACACCCACAGCGAGATAATGGAGGTCGCACTGGTCACTGTCGGTGACGAACTGCTCGCTGGCGACACGGAGAACACGAATGCGTCGTGGCTAGGGCGCCAGCTCACGGCTGCCGGTGCGAGCGTCGCCCGCGTCCTGACTGTGCCCGACGACGAGGCGGTCGTCGCCGACACTGTGGCGCGATATCGCGACGCCTTCGACGCGGTCATCGTCACCGGTGGCATCGGCGGGACGCCCGACGACATAACGAAGGCCGCCGTGGCGAGGGCGTTCGACCGCGACCTCGTTGTTCCCGACGACGTGCGGGCACACCTCGAAGCGAAGGCCGAGCGCTTCGCCGAGGACAACCCCGAGCTGGTGGACCGCTACGACATGGACCTGGACCTCGATGCGTGGGCGTCGGTCCCCGAGGGCGGCCAGCCGCTACTGACCGACGAGAGCTTCGCCGCCGGCTGTGTCGTCGACAGCGTGTACGTCATGCCGGGCATCCCCGAGGAACTGCGGGCGATGTACGAGACCGTTGCCGACGAGTTCGACGGCGACCGGACGACGGAGACGCTACACACGCCCGCTCCCGAGGGGGCGCTGGTCAGCCGCGTCACCGAGGCCCGCGAGCGGTTCGGCGTCGCCGTCGGGAGCTACCCCCGCAAAGACGACGCGCCCGGCCGAGTGAAGGTGACCGGCGAGGACGCCGCCGCCGTCACCGAAGCCGCGGCGTGGCTCCGCGAGCGAATCGAGACGGTCGACGGCGAGTGACTCACATCCCGCCGCCCGCGCCGCCACAGCCCGCGGCCCCGCCGGCTCCCGCAGCAGCGCCGGTACATGCGGCGGCCGCGCCCGCGCTTGCGCCGGCGCAGTGAGCTGCGATTGCCGCCTGCCCGCCGCTGTACGCGCCCGTACCCATCGACTCGGCGTCGAAGGGCTTCCAGTCGACCGGCGGGATCTCGTCGTCGCCGTTGTCCCCCTCGGCGACGGCCTCCCGGAGTGACTCGATGTCGAAACCCGGTTCGGTCAGGTACCGCTCGACGAGCGGCGGATGGACCGCGATACGGCAGTAGACGACCGCGTCCTCCTCTTCGTGGGCGTAGGCGAACTGGAGGTCGTAGTGACGGACGTGGCAGTCGGCGAACGGCTCCCGCACCGCCTCCAGCGCCCGGCCGACGAACGACCAGACGGCGTCGCGGTCCGGTTCGCCGGCGTCCTCGAAGAGGAAGGTAACCACGGGGACGAGTATGTCGTCGCCGTCGTCGTGGACGTTGACTTTGTTTATTTCGGCGAGGTCCGGGTCCTCAGCGAGTTCCTCGGGCAGCGGGTCGAAGGCGGCGTCGATGGCGTCGTTGGCGGCCTCGCGCTCCTCGCGGTAGTCCGGCGTCAGGTCCGCGAAGCCGAGGCCGTCGAGGAAGTCGTGCATCTGTTCGGTCAGCGAGTCACTGTCCTCAGAGGGCATCGGTCAGGTGTGACGGCGGCGTCGGCATAAATCTCGTGTCTGGACGGGAACGTGTCACACGGTCCCGGGTCCCGTCGCCGAGGACGCAGTCGCCGCCGCAAGCGGTGGGTTCATGCCGCGGACGGCCGGAACAGTCGGTATGAACCTGACACAGCGCCCGCGCCGCCTGCGGACCGACGGCGTGCGTCCGCTGGTGCGCGAGACGGACCTCTCGGCATCGGACCTCATCGCCCCGGTGTTCGTCGACGCGACGACCGACGAACGGGTCCCCATCGAGACGATGCCGGGCCACGAACGTGTCCCGGTCGACGAAGCGGCCGGCCGCGTTGAGGAGATTCTCGAAACCGGCGTCGAAGCGGTGATGCTGTTTGGCGTCCCCGAGTCGAAAGACGAGCGCGGGAGCCGTGCTTGGGCCGAAGACGGCGTCGTTCAGGAAGCCACGCGCCGCATCACGAGCGAAACCGACGCCTACGTCATCACGGACGTCTGTCTCTGTGAGTACACCGACCACGGCCACTGCGGCGTCCTCGAAGACGACGCCGCCGAGGACCCGCGGCTGACGGTGCGCAACGACGAGACGCTGGACCTGCTGGGCAAAATCGCCGCGAGCCACGCGGCCGCCGGGGCCGACATGGTCGCGCCATCGGGCATGATAGACGGGATGGTGGGCGCGATTCGGGAGGCGCTGGACGCCCAAGGCGACACCGACGTGCCCGTCATGAGCTACGCCGCGAAGTACGAGTCGGCCTTCTACGGGCCGTTCCGGGACGCCGCCGATGGCGCGCCGGCCTTCGGCGACCGCCGCCACTATCAGATGGACCCCGCGAACGCACGCGAAGCCCGCCGCGAGGTCGACCTCGACGTCAAGCAGGGCGCAGACGTGCTGATGGTCAAGCCCGCCCTGCCGTATCTGGACATCGTCAAGGAGATCCGGGAGTCTTACGACCACCCCGTCGCCGCCTACAACGTCTCCGGCGAGTACGCGATGCTCCACGCCGCCGCCGAGAAGGGCTGGCTCGACCTCGAATCAGTTGCTTACGAGTCGCTGCTGTCTATCAAACGCGCCGGTGCGGACCTGATTCTGACCTACTTCGCGGAGGACCTCGCAGACGAACTCTGAGCGGGACCGGTCGCGGCGTGTCCCCGTTCGAACCGCGCCCGTGAGCGTTCCACCGAAGGGCAGGTCCCTAACCTATTCATGTACCAGGGGCGGAGTGGCTGTATGCAGCGACAGTCCCTCCTCGTGGCGGTTGTCGCCGCGATTGCGCTGCTGTCGTTCAGCGTCGGCGCTGCGAGCCTCGACGCCGCCACCGGATCCGACCAGGCGGAGATGACCCGGGACGACAGCCAGATTGACAACCCCGACGGACAGGGCCTCAGTGACCCGCCCGGTAGCATCGACCCGCCGGAAAGCGAGAACGGTGCCCGCGCGCTGCTGCCGAGTGTCCCCGCCCCGGCAGTCGGTGCGCTCGCCGTTGGCCTCGCAGTCGGGCTCGTGGTTCTCTGGCGACTGGCCGGCCAGAGCCGGACAATCGACGAGACGGGCGGCGAAACGCCAGCCGTCGGAACCGCGGAATCCGCGAAGACCCCCTCGCATAGCGCGGCTGCAATCGACGTGCCCCTGACCAACGACGTGTACCGCGCGTGGGCCGCCCTCGAAGATGCGGTGACCGTGGACGACGATGCATCGTCCCCGCAGGACATCGAGGCGGACGCGACGGCGGCCGGGGCCGACCCAGACGCCGTCGCCTCGCTCCGGTCAGTGTTCGAACGGGTTCGCTACGGCCGGGAGCGGCCGGACGCTGACCTGGAGTCCCAAGCCCGTGCGGCGCTGGAACGAGCCGCCGACAACGCGGACGATATCGCGGCGAGTCCCGCCGAGATGCCTTCTGCGGACAAAGACGCCGACGGGTCCGCCGGGGAGGGCAAGGCGTGACACTGCGCCGGCTTCCGCTGGCGCTCGGCCTCGTCGCGACAGCCATCGGCCTCGGCCTCGCCGCGCTCGGCGCGCCGCTGTTGCCCTCGGGCGCTGTCTCGGACCTCCCGATCCTCGCGGTGGCCGTCTTCGCCGGAGGCGTCGCGCTCCTCGCACTCCTCGTTCGTTCCCTCGACAGCGAACGCGGCGTGGCGCTGCCCGACACCGATAGCCAGTACGTCACGGTCCCCGGTGACGATATCGACGAGGCGCTTGCTGGTGGAGCCGGACAGGAAGCCATCCGGCAGCGCGTCGAGGGAGTTGCTGTCACCGTCCTCCAGCGCGACGGGCTCTCTCCCGACGAGGCAGCGGACGCGCTCCGGTCCGGCGCGTGGACGGACAGGGAGCCGGCTCAGAAACTGTTCGACGGGACACCGATATCGCTCCGGGCGCGGCTGTCCGGGTGGCTCTCGGGTATCCGTCCGTTCCAGCGGCGCGTCGCCCACGCGACGGCGGAACTCCGACGGCGCGACGAGGAGCGATGAGCGAGGTCCACCGCACCGGCCGCTGGTTCGGGCTGGCCGGGGCCGCACTGGTCGCCGTCGGCGTCGGGCTGGTGGGGCAAGTCCCCGCGCTCGTGTTGCTGGGCGGGCTCGGCGTCACGCTGAGCGCGTACGACCGGGTCGCCGTCCCGCCCGCCGCGAACGTGTCGATACAGCGGTCCATTACACCGACCGAGCCGGCGCTGGGTGAGCGGGTGACTGTCGCGCTCACGGTCCGTAACGACGGGTCGCAGACGATTCCGGACCTCCGGCTCGCCGACGGCGTACCGGATTCTGTCCGCGTGGTCGAAGGGTCGGCGTCGCTGGGAACGGCGCTACGCCCCGGCGCGTCGACGACCATCACCTACGAGATTACCGGCGGGACCGACCGTTGCGTGTTCGATCCGGCGACGGTCGTCGTCAGGGACGTTGTCGGCGTCGTCGCCCGGCGAACGTCCGTTACGGCCGAACCCGACACCGTCACCTGGGAACAGCCGGCCAGTTCGGCGCTGTTGCCGCTGGTCCCGGCGGTGGCCCGCCGACCCGGGACAGTGCCCGTCGACGAGGGCGGCGAGGGGGTCTCCTTCTACGCGGTCAGGGAGCACCGCTCGAACGACCCGCTCTCCCGCGTCGACTGGAACCAGTACGCTCGCACCGGCGACCTTCGGACCGTCGAGTTCCAGCGCGAACAGTCGGCGACGGTCGTGGTCGTCGTCGACGCCAGGTCGGCCGCCGCGCTGGCCCCGCAACCGGACGCCGAGACGGCTGTCGAGCGGTCGACGATGGCCGCCGTCGCCCTCGTCGAGGGGCTCCCGGAGGACGGCCACGAGGTCGGCGTCGCGGCGTACTCGCCACACGGCGCGTGGCTCGCACCGGGCACGAGCGCTGCCCATCAGCAGCAGGCCCGGACCCTGCTCAGGACCGACCGCGCGTTCGCCGCGACATCGGTCACCCGAACACCGGATACAACGAAGCTCATCGCACAGTTGCCGACGGCGGCGAACGTCGTCTTCCTCGGCCCACTGTGTGACGACGACAGCGAGGCCCTGGTCCGCCGACTCGCCGCCAGCGGTCACCCGGTGACGGTCCTGAGCCCCGACCCGACCGCGACGGATACGGCAGGCCACCGGTTAGCCCGACTCGAACGCCGCGAACGGCTCCGTCGGCTGCGAGCCGCCGGCATCGCCGTCCACGACTGGCCCGCAACGGAGCCGCTGGAGCAGGTCGCTGAACGGGCCTTGCGAGGTGGCCGATGACGTACCGAACCGGGCTCGTCTGTGGCGGTGCGGCACTGGCGGCGGGTGTCGTGACGCTATTCGTCGCCGGCATCAGTGCGGTCTCGACCGCTGCTGCCCTCGTTGGCGTGGTGCTGCTCGCCGGCGGGCAGCTAATTCAGTCCGGGCGGCTGATCGACCTCGCCAGCGCGTCGCTGTTCCTTGCGTTGTTGGTGGCCGCCCTGCAGGGAGCAACGACGACGACAGTGCTGGTCGCCGGCGGCGCGACGGTGCTGGCCTGGACGTTCGCACATGCGGCTATCGACCTCTATGCGGACCTCGGGACAGCGCCCGGGACGCCCGTCGAACTCACACATGTCGCGGGAACGACAGGGCTTGTCGGGGCGAGCGTCGTGGTGACGACGCTGCTCTTTCAGCTCGACGTGCCGCCGCTGTCGCCGCTGGCGCTGGCAAGCGTCGTGCTGGGCGCAATCGCACTTACCGCGGCGCTCAGGCGATGACCGGCCGAGCAGTGTGTACGGATAGCTGAGAGCGCGCGCAAGCAAAAACGGCCTATTTGGCCCCCTGTGGCCGGAACTGGGGTCGACAAACGTCCAAAATTCCAGTACACATATACGGACTTTCTTTACGGAGAACAACCTTATATCCATAATATCATACCATAATCTGGACGGTCGTCTACCACATCCCCTCTAATTTCCGTGTTCATAAAGGCAAACCTTATGTAGTGTTGTTACCAGAGCCATTCTCGTGAAAGAGTTGAAGAAGTTGAGCCAGAATGGGAGAAAGTTGGACATGCAGACGGCAGTCGATAACAAAACGAAACAGGTGAACTAGAAATGAGCTACACCGCACTACAAGTTGACCCGAACGTACTCGCAGAAGGTGTCAACCTCCTGTGGGTCCTTACAGTATCGTTCCTGATCTTCTTCATGCACGCAGGCTTCGCCATGCTTGAGGCGGGCCAGGTGCGTTCGAAGAACGTCGCGAACCAGCTAACGAAGAACCTCCTGACCTGGTCGGTCGGAGTTGTCGTGTTCTTCCTCATTGGGTCCGGCATCTCGTCGCTCGTCGGGTCCGGGTCCTTCGCGCCGGCGTTCGGTGCTGAGGCCGCAAACGACTACGTCGGGTGGCTGTTCGGTGCCGTCTTCGCGATGACGGCAGCGACCATCGTCTCCGGGGCAGTGGCCGGCCGGGCCAAGCTCCGTGCGTACATCACGTACACGTTCCTGCTGGCCGCAGTCATCTACCCCGTCGTGACCGGGCTCACGTGGGCCGGGTCCCACATCAGCCTCGGCGGTGTCGTGTTCAAGGACTTCGCCGGTGGGATGATTGTCCACGGTATGGGCGGTATCGCCGGTCTCACGGCCGCCTACGTGCTCGGTCCGCGCATGGGCCGGTACAACGAGGACGGCTCTGCGAACGTTATTCCGGGTCACTCGATGACCTTCGCCGTGCTGGGGACGCTTATCCTTGCTTTCGGCTGGTACGGGTTCAACGTCGGGACCGCAGCGAGTGTCTTCGTCGTTGAAGACGGTGCACTCGCGCTCGGTGCCTTCGCAACGGTCGGTCGCGTTGCGATGACGACGACCGTCGCGATGGCGATGGGCGCAATCGGTGCCGCACTGGTCGCGTGGCTGAAGACCGGCAAGGTCGACACGCTGTACGTCGCAAACGGGCTGCTCGCCGGGCTGGTCGGTATCACGGCCATCCCCGACACCACGACCTGGTGGGGCGCCCTCATCGTCGGCGTCCTCGCTGGCGGTCAGCTTCCGATTGTGTTCAGCTTCATGGAAAACCGCATGAAGATTGACGACGTGTGCGCTGTGTTCCCGGTCCACGGCAGTGCCGGTGTGCTGGGCACGATTATGTACCCACTTGTCGCAACCTCCGGCACCGTTGGCTCTATCGGCAGCGCCCTCGCCGTGCAGGTAGTTGGTGTCGCCGTTATCGCCGGCTGGACCATTGTGACCACCGGCCTCATCTGGTACGGCCTCAAGGCAGCCGGCCAGGCTCGAGTTACGCCCGAACACGAGCAGGAAGGGCTGGACGTCAGCGAGCACGGCGTCGAGACCTACCCCGAGTTCGGTGGCGGCGAAAGTGTTGTCGCCGATGGTGGTAAAGTGAGTCCGAGCGTGCGTACTGACGGAGGTTCCAAAGATGACTGACGAAACCGACGACTCCGAAATCAAGATGGTAGTCGCAATGGTTCGGCCAGACAAACTCGGCGACGTGAAGAAAGCACTCGCCGAGGTCGGCGCGCCCTCGCTGACAGTGACGAACGTCTCCGGCCGCGGCTCACAGCCCGCCAAGAAAGGCCAGTGGCGCGGCGAGGAGTACGTGGTCGACCTGCACCAGAAAGTCAAAGTCGAGACGGTGGTCGCAGACATCCCCGCAGGGGATGTCGTCGACGCTATCGCCGACGGTGCCCACACTGGCGAGAAAGGTGACGGCAAGATATTCGTCCTCCCCGTGGACAACGCCTATCAGGTCCGAACCGGCAAAGAAGGCCCAGAGGCAGTCTGAGCGGACGAGATGGTCGATGATACCGACAGACAGGTAGTAAACGCACTGCTCCAGGACGGCCGTGCGAGCGCCCGTGATGTCGCCGCTGCGACCGGCATCGCGGCGACCACGGTATCCCGCCGGATGGACGACCTGGAGTCGACCGGTGTGATCGACGAATACACCGTCGACATCGATTACGGGGCGCTGGGCTACGACGTGACTGCCGTGTTCCAGCTCTCCGTCGAGGGCGACGGGCTCGAACGGGTGGTAGACCGGTTACGTGATCGACGCGAGATGGTGGCGGTTTACGAAGTGACCGGCGACCACGACATCGTGGCCGTCGGGAAGTTCACCGACACGCAGTCGATGAACGAGCGAATAAAGACGCTGCTCACCGACGAGGACATCCGCTCCGCCTCGACATCAGTCGTACTGAACACGGTGTGTGAACACGAGCAGTTCCCGGTCGACGGAACTGACGTCTGAGGCGCCGGCGGTCCTGTTTTCGCTGCTAGTTCAGTACGGGACGGCACGCTACGAGGTGCAACGGGAATGTGTCCGTAGTGGCTGCATTTCTTGCCCGGTACCCTGTGGGACCGGCAGCAGATGGCTGTCAGCCCCTATCCGCTGGTGAGCGTGGCTCCCAGCGGTGGCGTTAAGCCGCTCGCGCCGCTCCAGAAGATATGGGCTTGAAAGTCGACGTGCGGAAGCTGGACCTTTTCAATCAGATGGCAAAGGAGGGGTCCGGGACAGTCGCGGATAACCTCGGCCAGTTGACCGGCCTCGACGCGACAGTTCGGACCTCACAGATCAATTTTCTCGACATCGAGGACGTCAAAACACACATCGGCGACGACAAGGGCGTCGGCATCTACGTCGAACTGAACGAACCGCCCTACGGCTACGTCCTGTTCCTGCTCGACCCGGCCGACAGCAAGCGGATGGCCAGCGCGATGATGGGTGGAATGGGTGAGCCAAGCGAGGGGGAGGGGTTCTCCGACATGGAACGGTCAGCGATGCAGGAGATCGGCAACATCATGACCTCCGCGTTCATCGACGGGTGGGCCAACGTGCTGGAGACGACCATCGACATGGGGACGCCGAACTTCGTGTTCGGACCGGCTGACGGCATCATCGACAAAATGGGCGGCTGGCCGGACTCCGACCTGGTGTTCGTCGTCGACTCGCGTATCACCGTCGACGACGGTGACCTCGGGATGACTGTGTACACGTTCCCGGAACTGGAGGACCTCGTCGCGCTGATTCAGGATATCGACCTCGACACCGACGTGGCGGTAGACACTGAGGCCAGCGATATTCTTGACTGACAGCGACACACTGTCTCTGCTACCCCGTTTCATCTCGTCTCCAGCGTTGCTGTACCCGCTATAACGACGCGTGACCATCTGTTACTTCCTGAGACCAGTCAGCCTGTGCCAATTGGTTACCCTTTTCTACTGAAATAAGTATTATATATATTTATCATCAAAACAGCTGGTATGCGATTGGAAAGTGGGGGCGCAGCGGTTGATAGGCGGTCGCTACTACAGCTTGCCGGTGGGGTCGGTACCGCGGGCCTCGCCGGGTTGGCGGGATGCCAGGGCGGGGGTTCGAGAGCCGAAAGCACACCAGAACACCCACCGCTCGGGAACTATCCGGTCGACGGCGACACGGTGACGTTCGGCTTCAACGTCCCGCAGTCCGGGACCTACGCCGCCGAAGGACGCGACGAGCTCCGGGGGTACGAACTCGCTGTCGCCCATCTCAACGAGGGCGGCGGCTGGGTCGGGCAACGCTCCTTTGACGTACTCAGCGGCGACGGCGTGCTCGGAAAGACCGTCGAGTACGTCACTGCAGACACGGAGACGAAACCGGATGTCGCGACGGCTAACGCCGAGGAGATGATCAAGCAGGACGATGTTATCATGTTCTCCGGCGGCTCGTCCAGTTCCGTCGCCATCGCTCAGCAGAAGGTCGCACAGGCCCGGAAAGTCCCGTATATGTGCTGTCTGACGCACTCGAACGACACGACTGGGAGCGCCTGTGTCCGCTACAGCTTCCGAGAGATGTTCAACGCGTACATGACTGCACAGGCGCTGATTCCGGCGCTCAAGGAACGGTTCGGCCGAGACGCCGAGTACGTCCAGATCTACGCGGACTACAACTGGGGGCAAACCATGGAGTCGTCGATTCGCGATTTCTTCACGTCGAGTGGCTGGGTCGAACTCACGAGCATCCCGACACGTCTCGGGACGACAGACTACGAGGAACCACTCAAACGGGCCCGGGACGCGGGCGCGGAGGTCGTTTTCCTCGACCACTACGGACTCGACGCCGCGAACTCGCTGACAACAGCTCAGGAAATACTCCCTGACGAGGTGGGGATTGTGGTGCCGCTGTACAACCGTATCGTGGCACAGAACGCCTCGAAGGCGCTCGACGGCGTCGTCGGGACGGTCGCGTGGGACACCAGCGTCTCGTCCGACCTCTCCGACGAGTTCAAGAACGCCTTCACCGCCGAGTACGGGAACGCACAGCGGCCATCCGGCGTGGCCCATCTGGCCTACGCACAGACGCTCCAGTACGCCGCAGCCGTCGAGCGGGCCGGCACCTTCTACCCGCCGGCGGTTATCCGGGAACTGGAAGGCCACGAATACTCGGTCGGGCTGGGCAGCCAGACGATGCGGCGCTGTGACCATCAGGCCCAGCGTGGCGTCCCGGTGGTCGAGGGGCTGCCCGAGTCTGAGCAGTCCCTCGGTCGGTTCTATGATCTGCTCAGCGTCACGAAAGCGGTCGGATACGACTGTGACGGCGGCCCGGCCGCCGAGTGCGAACTCGGCGACTACGGGGACTAGAGCCGGAGCGTGACGTTACTGTACACCGGAAAATACGGCAAGCGGAGAAGCGAGCGGGAACTGGACGCAAGCAGTCCCTAACTGTCAGAGGCAGACGGACGCGCCCTGCAACGGCAGGTCACGTCAGCACATCCGGCTGTTCGGAGCCGGGACCGTGTTACTCCAGTAGCTCCGGTGCGGCGTCGTATGCCACCTCCTGAACCGCGGATTCCGACGGGTCGGACGCGCCGTCGCGGTCGGTCGAACTGTTCGGCATGGTCAGTCGTCCGCCGAAATCGGCTGGCCCTCGGCGTCGGTCGGGGCGGGGCTGTCGCCGTCGTCGAAGGGGTACCACGACTGCTTGCCGTCGGCCAGGCAGGGGTCTTCGTACCCCTCGACCTCGTGGGGTTCGGCCAGTTCAACGATTGTCTCGTGGCCGGTGGCGTCGACCCACTCGCGGAAGGTCTGGCCCTCTGAGCGCAACGCGGCGTAGGCCTCGACGATGTTCTTTATCATGCCCGGCGCTTCGTCGGCGGGGACGCGCTGGCGAACCCACTCGATGAACGCCGGCTCCGAACCGATGCCGCCGCCGACGCCAACGTCGACGGCTTCAACCATCTGGCCGTCCTTGCGGGCGCGCATCCCCTGTAAGCCGATGTCCGCAGTCATCGCCTGCCCGCAGTCGGCCGTACAGCCCGAGAAGTGCATCTTGATGCGGTCCACGTCGTCGGGCACGTCGACGTTGTCGCCGAGCCAGCGGAGCAGGCGCGCCATCCGCGCTTTCGTCTCGGTGAGCGCGAGTGAGCAGAACTCCGTGCCGGTACAGGCCATCGCGCCCTGAACAAAGGGGTTCGGCTCGGGGGTGTGCTTGTCCAGCAGCGGCTCGTTGAGCAGGTTCGAGAGCTTGTCGTCGGGCACGTCCATGACGAGCGGGTTCTGGCGGCGGGTCAGCCGCACCTCGCCGGAGCCGTAGGCGTCGGCGAGGTCCGCCAGTTCGATGGCGTCCTCGGCGGAGAGCCGACCAACGGGCACCGAGAGCCCGACGTAGTTCTTGCCGTCTTTCTGGTCGTAGACGCCGACGTGGTCGTGGGCACCGTATTCGGTGGGTTTGCCGGCGTTGTACGTGTACTCCCCACGGAAGTCGGTTCCGGCGGTCTCGAACTCGAAGTCTAGCCGTTCGTCGAGCGCCTCGCGGATGGCGTCGGTGCCGTGCTCGTCGACGAAGAAGCGCGCGCGGTTCTTCGAGCGGTTCTGACGGTTGCCTTCCTCGTGGTAGTACTCGACGAACGCCCGGACGGTCTCGACAGCGTGTTCGGGCCGGATGAACAGGTCAAGCGGGCGGGCCTCGCGCGGCTCGCGGCCGCCGAGACCGCCGCCGACGCGGACGTTGAACCCTTCGACCTCCTCGCCGTCGATGAATTTGTGGGCCGGCTCCAGCCCGATGTCGTTGATGCTGTTCTGGGCACACCCCTGTTTGCACCCCGTCACCGAGATGTTGAACTTCCGGGGCATGTTGGCCAGGTCGTTGTCGTCGCGGATGGTCTCCTGAATCTCGTCGAGAATCGGGCGGGACTCGACGAACTCCTCGGCCTTGCCGGCGACCGGACAGCCGGAGATGTTCCGCATCGTGTCCCCGCCGGCCGAGCGCGAGGAGACGCCGACGGCTTCGAGTTTCTCCCATATCTCGGGGACGTCTTCGAGCTTGAGCCAGTGTAGCTGGATAGACTGGCGCGTCGTGAAATCTATCCAGCCGTTGCCGAACTCGGGGTTCTCGGCCGGTCCTTTCGCGTAGTCGCGGGCGACTTCGCCGATAGCCCGGAGCTGGTCCGATTCCAGGACGCCGCCGCAGTTGGTCAGCCGCATCATGAAATACGACTCCTGGCCGCCGCGGTGGTGGAACACGCCCCAGAACTTGAACCGCGAGAACCACTTCTCGCGTTCGTCCTCGGGAATGGACTCCCAGCCCTGCTCGGCGAACTCCTCCAGCTTCTCCCGTACCTCGTCGCCGTACAGCTCCGCTTTGTACTCCTCTTTTTTATGCGCCATCTTCTCGCCCCGACGTTCTTGCTGTATGTGGTTTTTTATCGCCCATATATATCTGAATGTCCGCTAATCTACGTCTAATTACTCAGCTTGATTGCTTATAACCCTAATCGTTAAAGAAATAAAGAGTGAAGTGGGCTTCGAAAACAGCCGTCCAGAATTATACCGTCTAAGAGGTGTTTAAAGAGGTTATACACCACACCGCTGGAACGGGAAAACCGAGGGACTGCAGGCGGTTGTCCGGTCCGGTACCGGAGTTGTCCTTCGGAGACGCTCGCGGAAAATAGTTCGTCCGAGTCGGCTGGACCCGTAGAACTTGGGTGTCGGTCGCGCGTGCCGAACCGACGGACTGCGGGACGCAACGCAGTAGGCGTGCCACTAGTTAACATGAAAAATGAAAGAATGCAGCAGGGACAGCAGCCGAGGCGTCAGTCGTCGCCGGAGGCGACAGTAGTGCCTTCTTGCGTGCTCCCGACGAACCCGGCCGTGTTAGCGATTTTCGCGATCTCCGGCCGGAACACCCACGCCGACAGCGCGACGATGGGGAGCATGGTGAGAGCAGTCACAGAGTACCCGATGTGGAGGTTCGATAGCCACGGCGCGGAGTAAAACAGCGGGTAGACGATGCCGCCGACGGTGCCGACGCCGCCGACGACGCCCGCAACTGAGCCAGAGTCGTTGGGGAACATCGCCGGTACCTGCGCGAAGATGGCGCCTTCAGCCCAGGCACAGCCCGTGCCCACGAGGAAGCCGACGACGACGGCGTTCATCAGGACCCCGGAGAGGCCGGCCAGCGTCATTGCGAACATCATCACCACGATGAAACAGAGCCCGAGGAACGTCCACTGCTCGCGGTACTGTCCTTCGAAGAAGGGCAGGATGTTCTTCTCCTTGCGGGCCAGCAGGTCGCTGCCGTAGCCGCCGAAGGGTCGGAGCAGGCCCGCGGCAATCGAGAACGTCGCCGCGAAGGTGCTGGCGATGACGAGGTTGTCCTGGTTGAATGCCTCGCGGTAGTAGGTGGCGAGCCACCCGTTCATCGACAGTTCGAGGCCGAAGGACATGATGTACGCGGCGGCGAGGACGACGGTGCCGTAGCGCGTGGCCGTGTGGAGCCAGCCTTTGAAGTTGGTGTTTTCCTTGGTCGCCTGACGCTTCGCCTCGCTTTTCGCAGCCTCGCCCAGCGTGTAGTAGGCGATTGCGAGGAGGATGGAGACGATGCCGGTGTAGAAGAACGCGGCCCGCCAGTTTGTCGAGAACAGCGGCCCGCTCCAGCCGGTCCCGAACACGCGAGGGAGGATGAGCGCCCCGCCGGCGGCACCGGCGTTCCCGACGCCGGCGTAGATGCCCTCCGCCAGGCCGAGGTTCTCCTCTTCGAACCACTCGGCGACGTGCTGGATGCCGATGACGAACGTGATGCCGGCCGTCGCCACGATGAGCCGGAGCACGAAGAACACGGAGTAGTCCTGTGCGAAGGCGCTCCCTATCGAGAACACGCCGACGTAGGCCAACACGATGGCGAAGATGGCTGGCGCGCCGAACTTATCGGAGAGCCACCCGGTGAGCATCCGTCCGAACGGTGCCATCCAGATAGCCGAACTGGCGAGGATACCGATTTCCGCGGTCGTGAGCCCGAACTCTTCGGCCATCGGACCGGTAAACGGCGCAAAAGAGAACCAGATGAGAAATGAGAAGTTGAATCCGATGGTCGCCAGCAACAGCGTCCGGTACTTCGTCATCTTGATCAGTCCCATACTGACACCCAGATTACGGACTGCGCGCTATTTGGAGTTATTGCCGATTTTTTGTCCACCAATCCGAGTTTATTTTGGATGTGTGCCCACATCAGTACATGAAGTTCGAAAGTCCCACCATTTAATAACAGTAACCCTTTACAGAACGGCTATTCTCATCCCTCAGAATGGATAGACCGCAAATATATCATCGGATATCCCCTGTTTAAGGACATTGAACGCCCAGCACACAGGGGAATAATTGGACATATTTTGATTAATTCGAACATCGCTGGAGAAGCGCGTGTCGTCGAGATATCGGAAATGCGCCTGCTATCGGCTCAATCGGCCGTGGCCGGGGGCAGTTCAGCTTCAGGGGCAGCGAGGCGGGCGGCACACTGTTTGAAATTCGGTTCGTCAGACTGGGGGTCCCGGTCCGAGAGCGTCAGCCGGTTCGTCGCCGGGTGGTGGATCGGGAGCCACACCATGCCGCGGGGGACGCCCTCGTCCCGGTCGATGGCGACTGTCGCGGACCCGCGGCGCGTTTCGACGGTCAGTGTCCCGTCGTCGACGAGACCGCTGTGTTCCTCGACTGTCTCCGGGTGGATGCGGGCCACCAGCGGCCCGGCCTCACCCCCGCGGGACCGGACGCCGGTGTTGTACCCGTCGGCCTCGCGGGCGGTGGTCAGGGTCAGCGGGTAGTCCTCGTCGGTCGGTTCCGGGAGCGACCCCTGGCGGCCCGTCGAGAACTGCGCCAGCCCGGAGGGGGTCGAGAACGACCACGACTCGCTGTCGTCCGCGTCGCGGTCGTAGTAGCGGTAGCCGCCGGAACTCTCCCCGTCGGGCGCGGGCCAGCGGACGGCGTGGTTCTGGTCGAGACGCTCGTAGGTGATGCCCGAGCAGTCGGCGACCGTCTCCTCGGTGAGGGCGGTGAACTCGTTGAAGACGGCCGACGGGTCCGGCGACGTGCTCTCGAACAGGCCGGGGAACAGCCGCGAGCCGATGGTGGCGATGATGTCGATATCCTGCCGGACGCCGCTTGGCACGTCGGTCGCCGGCCGGACGCGGGAGATGGTCCGCTCCATGTTCGTCGTCGTCCCGTCGCTTTCCCCCCAGGTCGCGGCGGGCAGGACCACGTCGGCGACCTCGGTCGTCTCCGTGTGGAAGGCGTCCTGCACCACGAGGAAGGCGTCTTCGAGCGTCTCGCGGACGCTCTCGGCCTCGGGCATCCCGGCGACGGGGTTGGTGGCGACGGCCCAGACGGCCTCTGGCTCGCCTTCGAGCATCCCGACGGGACCGGGGCCGTTGTCGTCGGGCAGGCGGTCGACGGGCACGTCCCAGTGGTCGGCGACGAGGCGGCGGTGGTCAGGGTCCTCGAAAGCGCGCTGACCGGGCCAGGTCCCTTTCGACGAGCAGATGCGGGTCCCCATCGAGTTGGCCTGGCCGGTCAGCGAGAACGGCCCGCCGCCGGGACGGAGGTTCCCCGTCGCCAGCGTCAGGTCGATGAGCGCCCGGGCGGTCTCGGTCCCTTGGACGTGCTGGTTGATGCCCATGCCCCAGTAGACGAGCGTCCGCTGGTCCATCACGTCGGCCAGCAGGTCCACGTCTGCCATGTCGACGCCGGCCTCGGCGGCCGCATCCGTGGCGTCGGGCAGGGCCGCGAGCAGGTCCTCGAAGCCCTCCGTCGCCGCGTCGACGAACGCGCGGTCGACCCGCCCTGTCTCGACGATGCGGGCGAGCACAGCCCTGGCCAGCGCGAGGTCCTTGCCGGGGGCGGGCGCGACGTGGTGTTCGGAGTTCTCGGCGGTCTCCGAACGGACGGGGTCGACGACGATGATTTCGACGCCGTCCTCGCCGGCGGCCTGTTGAATCCAGCGGAACATCACGGGGTGGGCGACCGCCGGGTTCGCCCCCCAGATGACGTGGCGGTCGGCGTCACTGATGTCGGCGTACGTACAGGGTGGCGCGTCGCTGCCGAAGGCCTGGTAGTAGGCGGTGACGGCGCTTGCCATGCACAGGGTCGTGTTGGCGTCGTAGTTGCGCGTCCCGAAGCCGCCGCGGGCGACCTTCCCCAGCGCGTAGGCGGCCTCGTTGGTCTGTTGGCCGCTGCCCAGTACGGCGACTGAGTCAGGGTCCTGCTGGGAGGCGGCCTGAAGTCCCTCAACCGCGCGAGACAGCGCCACGTCCCACTGAGTCTGGCGGAGTTCCCCGCCGCTGCGGACCATCGGCCGTGTGAGCCACTCACCGTCAGGGGCCTTGCTCTCCCGGAGACCGCGCGCACAGGCGAGTCCCTGACTGACCGGGTGGGCGGCGTCGCCGCGGGCGGCGTCGATGCCGTAGCCCTCGTCAGCGCCCTGGTGCATGTGTCCACAGCCAACCGCACACCGCATACACGTCGTTGGCACCCAGTCGCTCACAGCCACCCACGCGCCATCCAGACGCCTGTTTGTCCATTTTTCCATAATATTGCAGTTGTTTCGGATGTCATTGTCGTATTTGAATAGACGAACACACACTTTATAACGGTGACTCTTTACGAAATACTTATTTCACCAGTGAGGATGTGACATCCGTCCGCTAGATCGATAGCACCGCCAGGTAACAACAGTTTCTTTCTGACAGCGGCCAAACGCCGACGTATGAACCACGAGCAGTCACGAGCGCTGTACGACCGCGCCCTGTCGGTGCTGTCGGGCGGCGTCAACTCCTCCGTGCGAGCGACGCGGCCCTATCCGTTCTTCGTCGAGAAAGGGGACGGCGGACACGTCGTCGACGCCGACGGCAACCGCTACATCGACTTCGTCATGGGCTATGGCCCGCTCCTGCTGGGCCACAGCCTGCCCGACCAGGTGCAGTCGGCCATCCAGCAACACGCCGCCGAGGGGCCGATGTACGGCGCGCCCACCGAGGTGGAAGTCGAACTGGCCGAGTTCGTCACCCGGCACGTCCCCAGCGTCGAGATGCTACGGTTCGTCAACAGCGGGACCGAGGCGACGGTTTCGGCGGTCCGACTGGCTCGTGGCTACACCGGACGCGACAAAATCGTCGTGATGCAGAGCGGCTACCACGGCGCACAGGAGTCGACGCTGGTCGAGGGCGAGGGCGACCACACCGCCCCCTCCAGCCCCGGTATCCCCGAGAGTTTCGCCGAGCACACGCTGACCGTGCCGTTCAACGACGAGGCGGCCGTCCGCGAGGTGTTCGAGGAACACGGTGACGACATCGCCGCGGTGCTGACCGAACCCATCCTCGGAAACTACGGCATCGTCCACCCGGTCGAGGGCTACCACGAGACCCTCCGGGACCTGTGTGACGCCCACGGCTCGCTGCTGATCTTCGACGAGGTCATCACCGGCTTCCGCGTCGGCGGCCTCCAGTGCGCCCAGGGCGCGTTCGATATCGACCCCGACATCACCACCTTCGGGAAAATCGTCGGCGGCGGCTTCCCCGTGGGCGCAATCGGAGGCAAGAGCGAAATCATCGAGCAGTTCACGCCCGCCGGCGACGTGTTCCAGTCGGGCACGTTCTCCGGCCACCCCGTGACGATGGCCGCCGGGCTGGAGACGCTTCGGTATGCGGCTGAACACGATGTATACGACCACGTCAACGCGCTGGGCGAGCGCCTCCGGGCGGGCCTGCAGGACATCCTCGAAGACCAGGCCCCCGAGTACACCGTCGTGGGCCGGGACTCGATGTTCAAGGTCATCTTCACCCGGGACGGGCCGGACACCTTCGAGGGGCACTGCGAGGCCGGCTGCCGACAGCGGGAGTCCTGCCCTCGCTTCGACTACTGCCCGAAGACCGGGGGCGAGGTGACACAGGCCGAGACCGAGCGCTGGGAGCGGCTGTTCTGGCCCGCAATGAAAGACCGGGGCGTGTTCCTCACGGCGAACCAGTTCGAGTCACAGTTCATCTGTGATGCCCACACAGGTGAAGACATAGAGAATGCGCTCGAAGCATACAAAGAGGCGATATGAAGTGAGCGACGACGACATCGCACTCTCGGAAAAGCGGATGTACGGGGAGAAGCGTCCGGAGACCCACGCGTACGTCGCGTCGGGACTGGGCGTCACCCGCGTCGAGACCGCCGGCGGCCAGATAGGCCGGTTCAGCCTGAGCGAGCGCTGTACCGCTCGCGACGTGGCCGGCGCGAGCGGCGAGGTCGCGGTCGCCACCGACGACGGCGTGCTCGTGTCGACCGACGACGGCTTCGTCCCGACCGGGTTCGGGCCGGCCACTGCCGTCGGCTACGACGAGACCGGCCTGCTCGCGGCCGGTGAGGGCCGCGTCGCCCGCTACGCCGACGGCGAGTGGACTGACCTCGGGGCCGTCGACGGCGTCCGCGCCATCGACGGCGACCTGCTGGCCGCGGCCGACGGCGTCTACGCCCTGCCGTCGCTGGACCGGCTGGGACTGGCCGACGCGACCGACGTGGCCGGCGACTACGCCGCGACCGAGAGCGGGCTCTACCGCCGAGACGGCGGCGCGTGGACCGAGGTCCGGTCTGGGAGCCACCGGGCCGTCGCCGCCGACGGCGAGCGCGTCCACGCCGCCGCGGCGGACGGGCTGTACGAACTGACCGAAGTGGGCTGGGAGCCGTGTGCCCTCCCCGTCGACGAGCGCGTGGTCGACGCGGTTCACGGCGATGACACCTACGCCATCACCGAGAACGGGACCTTCCTCGTGGCGACCGTAGCCGAGGCTACGGCCGACGGTCAGGGCGGCTGGCGACAGCGCTCGCTGGGCGTCCCCGACGTCGTCGGCGTCGCCGTGGTCTGACCCCGACAGCACGAATCGGCCGCGTGCCTGTCTGACGCGCCACACCCGCTTACAGAACCGAAACAGGGTTTAGCCCGGGCAGCCACCCACCGCACATGATTATCCCCGGAGCTGACACGCAGGCGTTCGCGGCGACTCTCGCCGAGGCGACCGGCGAGCGGCTGGGACGGGTCGAGTACGAGCGGTTCCCCGACGGCGAGCACGTCGTCCGCGTGCCCGAGGCGGTCTCAGGCGAGCGGGCCGTCGTCGTCGCCTCGACCGTCGACAGCGACGCCCACGTACAGGTGCTCCAGTTGCAGGACGCGGCCCGCGAGAGCGGAGCCAGCGAGGTCGTCACCGTCCTCCCGTACATGGGCTACGCCCGGCAGGACGAGGCGTTCAAGCCCGGCGAGCCGGTCTCCTCGCGGGCGATGGCGAGCGCAATCTCGACCGGAACCGACCGCGTGGTGACGGTGAATCCCCACGAGCCGGCCATCTGTGACTTCTTCGATGTGCCGGCAGCCCACGTCGACGCCGCGAGCGTCCTCGCCGACCCGCTGCCGGACGCCCTCGACGACCCGCTCTTTCTCTCGCCCGACGAGGGCGCGATCGGCCTCGCCAGAACGGTCCGGGACGCCTACGGCAAGGGCGAGACCGACTTCTTCGAGAAGGACCGCGACTACGAAACCGGCGACATCGAAATCCGACCGAGCGACGCGCCAGTCGAGGGCCGGGACGTGGTGCTTGTCGACGACATCATCGCCACCGGGTCGACGATGAGCGAGTCCGTCGGGGTCCTCGACGAGCGGAACGCCCGGCGGGTGTTCGTCACCTGCGTCCACCCGATGCTGGCGAGCAACGCCCTGACGAAACTCAACAGCGCCGGCGTCGAGGCCGTCTACGGGACGGACACGCTCGAACGCGCCGTCAGTGAGGTCAGCGCCGCCCCGGTCGTCGCAGACCAGTTGTAGTCACACTCTGTTTTAGGGGTGCATTACCCCGATGCTTCAGCAGCCAGTATGGCTCGCGACTGTTCTTACTCGCCGCGCGCCTGCGTCAAGCCTGCTCACTGTTCGCGTGCCGGACTAGTCCGACGCTTCGGCAGCCGCGACCGGAGCAATCGCGATCTCCATCTCTACGCCCTCAACCGCCCAGGTCTTTCGGTGGCCGTCCTCAACGCCGTTTAGCTCGTCAGCACGGACTTCCTCTTTGATGAGGGCGTCGTGCTCGCGGACCAGCGAAGCCACGCGCTCGTCATCGATGTCGAGGTCAACGATAATCCGTTCCTCGATGTCCAGTTCGAGGTCCTTGCGCATCTCGGCTGCCACCTTTTTCAGCGTCGGGTTCGCTCGCGATACTCGCGAACCGCTCCTCGAAAAACGTGGGCGAAAAAGCAGCACGCTCCCGCTGGTCGCGTGCTGTTCTAATCAGACACTTCGGCAGCAGCCACCGGTGCAATCGCAATTTCCATCTCTACACCCTCAACCTCCCAGGTTTTGCGATGGCCATCTTCGACGCCGTCTAACTCATCGGCACGAACCTCGTTTTTGATGAAGTCTTCATGTCTCCAAACCAGTTCGGAGACCCTCTCATCGTCTATGCTGAGGTCCACGACGATGCGCGCCTCGATGTCCAGTTCGAGGTCCTTTCGCATCTCCTGAACCCGGCGGATGACCTCGCGTGCGTAGCCTTCGCTCTCGATGTCCTCGGTGAGCGCGGTGTCGACGTAGACCACGCCGCCGCCGTCGAGGGCGGCGAACTCCGTGCCGGTGACGCCGTCGGGCGTCTCGCGGCGGAACTCGACCATCGCCTCGGTGAGGGCGACGTCCTCGTCGAGCGTTTCCGAGACTGTGCCTTCGAGGGTATCGAGGGACTGCTCGGTGACGCGGGCCTCGTTGAGCGCGTTCATCACGCGGCCGGCGTCGTCGCCGAAGGCCGGGCCGAGTTCGCTCATGTCGGCCTCTGCGGAGTACTGGAGTTCGCCCCACTCGTCGTCAGCGCCGACGACTTCGACGGCGCGGGCGTTGAGTCGGTCGGCGATGATGGCCTCCTGCGCGCGAACGGCGTCGGCCACGTCGTCGCTGTCGGCGTCGACGACGACGCGCGTGACGGGCCAGCGGAGTTTGCGCTCGGCCTGCTGGCGGGCGTTCGACCCCGCCTCCTCGACCTCGCGGACGACCTCGATTTCGCGTTCGAGGGCGGGGTCGCGCAGGTCCTCGTCGGCCTCGGGCCAGTCGCACATGTGGACCGTCGGGTGGCCCGATTCCCCGGTGAGCGCGCCGTACACTTCCTCGGCGACGAACGGCGTGAACGGCGCGAACAGGGCGGCGACCTCCTCAAGCACGCGGTACAGCGTGGCGTAGGCGGCCTGCTTGGAGTCGCTGTCTTCCTCCTCCCACATCCGCTCGCGGACGACCTGAATGTAGAACCGGGAGACGTCCTCGACGACGAACTCCAGCAGTTCGTCGACCGCCTTGTCGTTCTCGAAGTCGTGCATCGACTCGGTCATCGCCGCCTCGACGCTCTGCAGACGGGAGAGGACCCACTCATCGACGAGTTCGAGGTCGTCGCGCACGTCCTCGACGGTAGTCTCTTCGGGGCCGAAGTCGTCAGCCCGCATGTACGGCAGCGGGAAGCGCGCGACGTTCCAGAGGATGTTGAGCCGGCGCTGCATCTCGGCGGTCTCCTCCCACGAGAAGTTCATGTCCTCGCCCTGGGCGGTCACCGACAGCAGGAACAGCCGCATTGGGTCGCGGCCGTGCTTGTCGATGACCTCGTGGGGGTCGACCAGGATGCCCTTCGACTTGGACATCCCGCGGCCGTCGGGCATGTTGGCGTAGCCGTGCATCAACACCTGCTTGTACGGGATTTCGCCCGTCGCGGCGGTACTCATACCCAGCTGGGACCAGAACCACCCGCGGGTCTGGTCGTGGGCCTCCATGATGAGGTCGGCGGGCCACAGTTCCTCGAAGTCCTCGGTCCGCTCGGGGTAGTCGACGGTCCCCCACGTCGCGACCGAGGAGTCGAGCCACACGTCGAACACGTCGCCGACGCGGGTGTAGGTCGTGCCGTCCTCGGTGATGGTGAGGTCGTCGACGGTGCCCTTGTGGAGGTCCACGCTTTCGGGGTCGATGTCTTGGTCGACGCGCTCGGCGAGTTCCTCGCGGTCGCCGACGACGATTGCGTCGTCCATGTCACCGGACCAGTCCTCAGGCAACCAGATGGGGATGGGGATGCCCCAGTAGCGCTGACGCGAGACGTTCCAGTCGGGGGCGTCCTCTACGAAGTCACGGAAGCGGTTGTCCCGCGCCCACTGGGGGTACCACTCGCTGTCCTCGATGTTTTCGAGAAGTTCCTCTTTGATGTCGGTCACCGTGATGAACCACTGGTCGGTGACGATGCGGACGATGTCGGTGTCACAGCGCCAGCACTGCCCCTCGCGGACGGTGTGGCCCTCCTCGCTGGAGAGCAGGCGGCCGTTGTCGTCGAGGTCGTCGATGACATCGTCGTTGGCGTCGCGGACGAAGGTCCCGGCGTACTTGCCCGCGTCCTCGGTGTAGACGCCGTCGGAGCCGACCGGACAGAAGATTTCCAGACCGAGTTCCTGCCCGCGCTCGAAGTCCTCCTCACCGTGGCCGGGCGCGGAGTGGACCAGTCCCGTGCGGTCAGCCTCGACGTAGTCGGCGGTGTACACCTGCCCGGAGCCCTCGCCCTGGGCGTGGTCCGGCACTTCCTCGGCCAGTGGGTGGTCGTACTCCCAGCCGATCATCTCCTCGCCGGTGAGGTCCTCGACGACCTCGTAGTCGTCGTAGCGGCCGGCCTTCAGCACGTCCTCGACGCAGGCCTCGGCGACGTAGAGGCGCTCCGTCTCGCCGTCTTTCTCGGCGTCGACGCCCACGTAGTCGAGGTCGCCGTCGACGGCGACGAAGGTGTTGGCGACGATAGTCCACGGGGTCGTCGTCCAGATGACCAGACTGCCCTCGCGGTCCGCGAGGTCGAACTTCACGTAGATGGAGGGCTTGCCCACGTCGTGGTACTCGACCTCGTTGTTGGCGATGCCGGTCTCACACCGCGGGCACTGGTTGATGGAGCGCTGGCCCTGCTCGACGAGGCCGCGCTCGTGGGCCTGCTGGAAGCCCCACCACGCGGCCTCCATGTACTCGGGGTTGACTGTTTTGTACGGGTCGTCCCAGTCCATCCAGACGCCGAAGTCCTGGAAGTCGGACTGGAGCCCCTCCAGTTGCTCCTCGGCAAAGTCCTTGCACTCCTCGATGAAGTTCTCCTCGCCGAAGCGCTCGATGTCCTTTTTGTTCTCGAAGTCGAGTCGCTCCTCGACTTTCGTCTCGATGGGGAGGCCGTGCATGTCGTAGCCCGGCCGGTCGGTGACGTCGTACCCCTGCATCCGCAGGTAGCGGATGTAACAGTCCTTCAGGGTCTTGTTCCACGTCGTCCCCATGTGGGCCGCGCCGGAGGTGTAGGGCGGTCCATCAACGAAGAAGTAGTCCTCGCCGTCAGCCCGGTGGGCCTTCGTCTGCTCGTAGGCGTCGACGTCGTCCCAGTAGGAGAAGACCCCCTCCTCCACGTCCTCGGGGTCGTACTGGTCGTCGACAGCGGCGAAACGTTCCATACCCGTTTCATCCGCCGCCGGCAATAAAGGACAATCGATTGTGTGTATGCCGTTCAGACCGCGGGGCCGCCGGCCTCGCGGCGCGGGTCAGCGCTCGCGCTGGAGGAGCAACCCGGCGGTCTGGCCGCTGTTTTCCGTTATCGGCGCGACGACTTCCCAGCCGTCGGCACCGAGGTCGTTCAGTTCGTCGACAGGGACGCTGCTGCCGCCGAACATGCCGGTGTCGACATCGAGCGTCTTGTACTCGTAGGAGGGCATACACGCGCCGTGGCGGCCACCAGCGGCAAACGTCTTGTGGTAGCGACCGCCACCGCTTTGCCGCCGACGGCCGTGCCCTCGCGTGTGCCCGAGTTCCCCGACGACCGGCGGCGCAACGCCCTCGCCGGCGAGTGTCGGCGCTGCCCCGAACTCGCTGAGAGCCGGACCTGTATCTCGTGGGGCAACGGTCCGCTGGACGCCGACCTCGTCGTCGTCGGCGAGGCCCCCGCCGACGGCGACCCTGAGGCCGAGCACTGGCAGGGCGGCAACCTGACCGGGATGGCCTACACCTCGCGGCGTTCCGGCCGGAAAGTTCGGCAGGTGCTGGCCGACGCTGGGTTCGGCCACGACGACTGTTACTACACCAACGCCGTGAAGTGCCACCCGCCGGAGAACCGCGACCCGACCGACGCGGAGCTAACAAACTGCCGCCCCTACCTCGTCGAGGAAGTCGAAGCAATCGAGCCGGCAGCCGTGCTGACCACCGGCAAGCACGCGGCGAAGACAGTGCTGGCACTGGACAACGCAACCCTCGACGGTTTCCTCGATAGTGTGCTCAACCCCCGTCGGAGCGACGCGCTTGGCGTCCCCGTGGTTCCGCTGCTCCACCCGTCGTATCAGGAGGTCTGGCTCTCGCGGCTGGGTTACGACTACGAGGAGTACGTTGCCGCCATCGCCGAGACGGTCGCGCGCGTCGCCGACACCTAGAACCTTCTTGTGACCGCCGGACGCAGGGACGACTATGAGCGAGGACTGCATTTTCTGTCAGATCGTCGCCGGCGACATCCCCGGCCGCACCGTCTATGAGGACGACACTGTACTGGCGTTTCTGGACGCCAACCCCCTCTCGCCGGGCCACACGCTCGTCATCCCGAAGGCCCACCACGAGCGGCTGAACGACACGCCCGCCGACGTGGCGGGTGCGGTCATGTCGACCCTGCACGAACTCGTCCCCGCCGTCGAGGCGGCCGTCGACGCCCCCGCCAGTACGGTGGCGTTCAACAACGGCGAGGAAGCCGGTCAGGAGGTCCCCCACGTCCACGGCCACATCGTCCCGCGCTTCGAGGACGATGGCGGCCGGCCGATTCACGCGCTGGTCACCGACCGGCCCGACCTCTCCGAGGACGAACTTGACACCATCGAGAGCGACATCGTCGCCCAGCGGGACTAAAATTCCGTATCCTTTTATCGAAAGATACGCCAACAGCGACGCATGGGGGTTCCGACGCTCGCGTTCGTTGGGTGTACCGGTGGTGCTGGCACGACGAGACTGACAGTCGAGGCGGCGGCGACGCTGGCCCGGGGCGGGCGGTCCGTCGCCGTCGTCGACGCGGCCTTCGGGACGCAGGGGCTGGCCACGTACGTCGACGGGCGGCTCGACGCCGACGTGACCGCGGTGGCGGTCGGCGACGCGCCGGTCGAGGACGCGCTGTTCGAGTGGGATATCGACGCCGACGGGCGGGTCGCGCTCTGTCCGGCCCACGCGCCCTTCGAGCGCCTCGCCCGCGCCAAGACCGCCGAGAGCGCACAGGCGCTCGAACGGGCCATCGAGGAGTTGACCGGTCGGTTCGACCACGTCCTGCTGGACGTGCCCCCGGTCGCGTCGAACCCGGCCGTCGCCGCCGTCACGACCGCACAGCGGCGGGCGCTCGTTGTGCCGGCGAGCCAGCGGGGCAGCGACCTGCTCCCGAGACAGCGGGGCCGGCTGCGGGACATCGGCGCGCCGGCCACGGCCGTCGTCGCGACCCGTGTGGCCGGCGACGACGCCGAACCAATCGAGGACGCGGCACACACGGTGGGTCACATCGGAGCGGCCGCGCCCAGGCCGCTCGCGACCGACCCCGATACCGAGGTCGCGCCGGCCGTCGCCGAGATGACCGAGGACCTGCTCGATACGGACCTCGGCCTGACCTTCGAGGACGACGGACTGTTCTCCCGCTAGGGAAGCGGAACGACGACGAGGGGACGGTCGACCCGAGCGAGCAGTTCCGCGGCCGTCGATCCGACGCCGTCGCTGTCGTCGGTCCCGCGGTGGGGGCCGACGACGAGTTCGTCCGGGTCGTGCTCGTCGACGGCCGCCAGTAGCTCCGTGGCAGGTTCGCCCGCCCGCGTCTCCGTCGTGGGCGCGAACGCCGCGAGCCGCGAGCGGGCGACGTTGACGGCGTCACCGGCGTCGCGGGACGGCGCGTCGGGGTCGCGGACGGCGACCACGACGATTTCGTCGTCGGCTCCGGGGTCGAGTCGGTCCTGGAGGTAGTCGGCGGCAGCCGCGGTGACGTGGACGGAGCCGGTGGCGAGCAGAAACGTCGTCATAGGTTACCGTGGGGTCCCGCCCGGCTTCGGGCTTTCGCCCGGCTCAGACGGCCGCCAGCAGAAGTTGGAGCGCCTTCGGTATCATGACGCCGACGACGAGCTGGGTCCACATCGTGAACGTGGCCGGGTACTCCTTGGTCCCGGTGACGAACTCGACCTGCTTGCGGTACCGGCGGTACTCCGCCGGGGGGTTGAGCGCGTCGAACGACCGGATGTCCCACGGCGCGTCGACGTGGTCCCTGGCCCGCCTGTCGAGGTCGTAGAGGAGTTCGCGCTTCTGTCGGGCCATGTGCTGGTGGAGGACGTAGATGCCGTAGGCCATGACGCCGACCGACAGGACCCAGACGGCGGTGAACGCGGCGTTGACCGCGAGGCCGGGCGCGTCCAGCGCGCTGTAACCGAGCGCCCCGCCGAGGATGTGCGGCCCGTACGTCGCGACGGCGTAGGCGACGAGCCCGACCATCAGGTAGTAGTAAGCCACTTTGACCAGTTCACCGACCGGTCGCATCCCGCCCAGTTGCTCGGGGTCTAAGTAATCGAGCGTCACGACGAGGAAGCGAAACACCCGCGTCGCGCCGCCGGCGGCGTAGAGCTGTGGGACGGTGAGGATGACGACGGCGTTGACGAGCGTGAAGCCGGTCCCCAGGCCGACGAGCAGCCAGACGAGGCGGTCCGGGACCAGCCCGTCGAACCGCGAGGCGTCGTCGACGCGCGCCTCGATGTTGCTCCGGGCGAGCGCCCGGTCGTAGCGACGGTACAGCGACTCCGTCGCGAGCGCGGCCCCGAGCAACACCAGCGGTCTGACCAGCCACAGCGGGTTCTGGACGAACGTCAACACCTGCCCGGTGAGGAGGCGATACCCCTGCAGTCCGACCAGTTCCACGGCGACGACGGCGACGGCAAACCACGTGAGCGGCCCCCAGACCGCCGGCGTCCCGGTCGAGCGGTCGCCGGACGCGCCCAGTCTACCAGCGAGGCGGGCGAGCAGTGGTCGGCCTGCCCTGGGCCCCTGTCCTGAATTGTCACCGATACCCATACGCCAACTGTCGACGTGAGCGTGTAATCAAACTGGCGGCGAGACAGGCCACTCAGCGGTGACGTACCGGCCGGACTCGGCTTCGCTGTCCGAGAAACGCTATATAAATAGTGACGTGACCACGGCCGCTGTATGCACGTAGCGGACAGACGTTCAGGGACGGGACGCCGCGTACGACCATGTCCGGAACCGACACCGTCGGCGCGTCACGGTTCGTCTGTCCGTTCTGCGAGCGGACGTTCGAGCGGTCGCGGACGGCGTGTTCGAACTGCGGCAGCACGGTCGTGCTCCCGCTCGAGAGCCAGTCCGCGTACGACAGCATCCTCGCGATGTGTGGGAAGTAGGTCGGACGCGACCGACCGCCGGCCCGGGGGCGTCACCGACGGGCTTACATACAGCCCAACCTGTACCCGAGAGCGTGCGCGTCGAGAACAGTTTCATCGGCACCGACGGCGTCGGGGAGAAGACCGAGCGGTCCATCTGGGAGCAGGGCGTCACCCACTGGGACGAGTTCGAACCGTCAGTCGTCGGCGGCCAGCGCGGCGACCACATCCAGCAGTTCATCGACGAGGGGCGCGAGCGGGTCGCCGAGACCGACGTGGCCTACTTCGACCGGGCGTTTCCCAGCAGCGAGCGCTGGCGGCTGTACGAGACCTTCCGCGAGCGGGCCTGTTTCTTCGACATCGAGACGACCGGACTCGACCAGGACCGAAATCAGGTGACGACGGTGAGCCTCCACCAGGACGGCGACACAGAGACGCTGATAGCCGGCGACGACCTGACGACCGAGAACCTCCGGGCCGCGTTCGACGGCGCGGATCTGCTGGTGACGTTCAACGGCAAGCGCTTCGACGTGCCCTTCCTCGAAGCGAACTTCGACGTCGACCTCGACCGGCCGCACCTGGACCTCATGTACACCTGCAAGAAAATCGGGCTCTCGGGCGGGCTCAAACAGGTCGAGCAGGACATCGGCATCGAGCGCGACCGGCCGGACATCTCGGGCCGGGACGCGGTCCGTCTCTGGCGGGAACACGAGCAGGGCCGTGACGGTGCACTCGAAACGCTGGTGTCGTACAACCGGGAGGACACAGTGAACCTCAAGACGCTGGCCGAAACCGCGACCGAGCGCCTCGACGAAGAAGTTTTCGTCGGTTGAGACCGCGGACGGGAACCGTCACCATACCCCCATCGTTTCAGGTGGAACGGGGAGCCGACGCCCGACTGGGTCGGCTATCGGCTCCAGAAGGGCGTGTGTCCGTGGCCGAGCAGGATAGCCGCGACGTGCCAGGCGACGAGTTCGACGAACAGCCCCGTGTCCTGGCCCGTGCCGACGCCGTAGAGCGACGGGAGATAGCAAAGCGGCAACACTACCGCGCTCCAGAACGCGACCGGACGGACGCCGGCGAGCGTCACGGTCCAGACGCCCCGAGCCGCGAACGCGAGCGTATCGAGGTATCGGCCGGCGTCCGTCGCCCCCAGGCTGTCGGTGTCGCTCTGGCGGGGGAGCGAGGGGTTATCGCTGTTCGACGACCCCACCGTCGCTCACCCTGTCTGGCCTCGGTATCATCGGTCGAAACAACAGTATACCGCACCTAATCGGTGGTTGCTACACATATAAGCGGACGCGTCGGCGCGGCTACGTGTATTCACCGTCCCAGTCGGTGTCATCGGGTGTCACACCGGGTTCACGGCGCCTGCACAGTCCGGGCACTCGGCGAGCATCCGGGGCCAGTCGCCGGCCGTGTCGTAGGCGATGACGAGGTTCGCCGCCGGAATCGTCACGTCACAGGCCGGGCACTTCCCGAGCGGTGGGTCGGCCGTCTCTATGTCACTGTTCCACATACGACGAGCTACACACGCTAAACGTATTGTTACCAACCTCCTACGGCGCGTCTCACTCCCCGTCCCGCGGCGGCCGCTTCGAAAGCCGGTCGAACCGGCGCTGGGCCTCGCTCGCCCGGTCGACGGTTTCGTCGGCCTCGTAGGTCACGTCCGCGAGCGCCGCGTCCGCGACGGTTACTTCGAGGACAGCGTCGGCCGTCCGCGCCTCGGCCGGCAGTTCGGCCGCCTCGATGTCGAGGGCGTACAGGTCGTCCTCGGCCTCCAGTTCGAGCGTCGCGATTCCCTCCTCGATTCGGTCGACGACGGCGGTGTAGGTTCCATCAGGTATCATTAGTAACTCCGTTCGAGTACGGTCTCGTTGTCGACGTCGGTTACGGTGACAGTGTCGCCACCGTTGTTCCATATCGGACGCTCGGACCCCCAGTAAAGGTCGGTAGCCGTGTCGGTGCCGCTGCCGGTGTGCAGGGTAACGGTCTCGTCGGGGCCGAGGGTGACCCCCTCGGGGAAGGCGTAGGTGCGGCCAGACTCGTCGGCGACCGTCCAGCCGCCAATCGAAAGCGGGGCCGCGCCCGCGTTCCGGAACACGACGTACTCGTCGTTGAGGTTGTCCCGGTCGTCGCCGGCGGCGTCGGCGCGAATCCGGTCGACGACCAGGTCCCCGCTCGTGTTTTCGGCGGGCGTTCCACCGTCAGTCACGACCGGCGTGTCGGCCCGGACCGACACGCCGGCGCGGTAGGTCGCACGCTCCGAGACGGGGTCGGTCGCGCCGGGGGCAATCGGGTCGCCGGCACGCAGCGACAGCGGGTCGGTCGGTGCGGCCCGTTGCGTGCTGACGGTCACGGCGGTCCCGCCGCTTGTCACCACAGTGTCGCCGTGGGTGGCGGTCCAGTACGTCGGCACCGACCGCGCTGCGAGCCGCGCGAGCGTCTCGTTGCTGGGGTGGCCGTACTGGGAGTCGTAGGCGCTCGACACGATGACCGTCCGGGGGTCGGCGGCGTCGAGCAGCGCCCCGCTCGTGCTTGACGCGCTGCCGTGGTGCCCGGCTTTTAGCACGGTGGCCTTGAGCGTTGCTCCGTAGGTGTCGACGAGATACGCCTCCTGCTTGTCCTCCGCATCGCCGGTAAAGAGGAAACTCGTCTCACCGTGCTCGACCCGGAGGACGATGCTGTTCTCGTTTCGGTCCCCGTTTTCGAGGTATGGCTCCGGCGGGCCGAGGACGGTCGTCTCGACGCCAGCGAACCGAATCCGGTCGCCCTCGCGGGTCTCGTACAGCGTCACGTTGTGGGCGTCGACAGCGTCGAGGTATCGCTCGTAGGTCTGCGTACTCGCGGCGATACCGGGGTCGTACACCGCGCCGACGCCGTTTTCCTCGGTCTTGTAGTGCCTGATGACGGCCGCGTTGCCGCCGATGTGGTCGGCGTCATTGTGTGAGACGACGAAGTGGTCGACGCGGTCGATGTCCTGTCGGTCGAGATACTGCAGGACGTACTCACCGTCGTCAGTGAAATCCCCGGAGTCGATGAGCATCGTCTCGTTGTCGGGACTGACCAGCAAGGTCGCCACCGACTGGCCAACGTTGATGAAATGGACCTCTAGCGTCCCGTTCGCTGCGACCGGCGAGGAGGAGTCCGGCGTCGCTGTCTCGGTTGCGGTCGGCTGGGTCGCGCCGCTGTCAATCCCGTTCGCCACGAACCCGCCGCACCCAGCAAGTACCAACAGTACTGCGACGGCTATTGACGCAACCCCGCGACTCCATACCATTCCGTCTGTCTACGCGCCCGGGTTATTTGGTAGCACTTACCAATTACATGCCGCGAGACAGTGCGTGGCGTCGTGCTCCCGGAACAACAGCACGCCGTTCAGTAGTTGGCGGCCTCGGGTGTCTGCGGCGAGTCCGTCGGCTGCAGCAGGTGGACGCGCCCGGCAAGAAACCCCAGCAAAAGGCCGGTGAAATGTGCGATAAGCGCGACGCCGGGGTTCGCGGTGGCAATCGTGATCGCGGCGGCGACGACGCCAGCCAGTGCCAGCTGGACGCGCGGCGCGAGTTCGAATCTGCCGATGACAGTGTCAGTCAGACGATTGGCGGCAAGCAGGTATCCGAAAAGCGCAAACACCGCGCCGCTGGCCCCGAGCACGGAGACGTGACTGACCATCCCGGGGACGAACGGGCCGACGAGGCCAGCTATCGAGACCTGTGAAACTCCGGCGAGTGCGCCGGTCGAGACGAAGAAGGCGTGAAACCGGAGTGGCGAGGTCCGGCGTTCGAGGACAGCGCCAGCGAGCGCCAGCCCGACGGCGTTTGCGAGGAGGTGGGGCAGGCCAGCGTGTGCATACACGTTGGTGACAAGCGTCCAGGGACGGCTGAGCAGCGGAGGAGAAAGGGCGAACAGGCTCCGCGGCGCGGCCACTACGCCGACGGCCTGCTGTGCGAGGAACACAGTACAGATGACGGCCAGCGTGACCACGGTTGGGCTTTGTCGCAGCGGCTTCATCTCGCTGATATTGTTGCCCTCGATACAAGAAACGCTCGGACGCCCCGAACCGTTGCAGAACGCATACGTGGCAGCGTGGCGTTACCTCGCGTATGTCCGAGCTAACTGACGCCCTCACTGCGGCGTTCGCAAACGAGACCGACGACGACATCGCACAGGCAGCCGCCGAAAACATCGACGACTTCGCCGAGGAGTACGACGAGGACTTGACGAGCGACCGCGTCACCGACCTGCTCGCGGACGCACCCTACGACGGGTTCCAGCGCCGGTTCAACTGGGTCGTCGGCGAACTCGCCGCCGAGAGCGAAGACTGCACCGACTCCCGGGAGTTCCGCATCGACGGCTTCGGCGACCTCGCGGCCAACCCCGATATCGGGACCTGAGCGGGCCATGCCCGGCGGAACCTACACGCTGGTACTCCAACGGGACGCCCGTGGACCGATTACGGTCGGCGCGCTTGGCGAATTCACGTTCCCGGCGGGCTGGTACGCCTACACTGGGAGCGCGCTGGGCAGCGGCGGCTTCGGCCGCATCGACCGCCACCGCGCGGTCGCCGCCGGCGACAACGACACCCGGCACTGGCATATCGACTATCTGCTCGGTGACGCAGCGACGACCGTCGAGCGGGTCGTCACAACCGAGGCCGACGTCGAGTGTGCCGTCGCCCGGCGGGTCGACGGCCCGACGGCCGAGGGGTTCGAGCGTATCGACGCTTTCGGCTGTTCTGACTGTGACTGTCGTTCGCATCTGATACACCACGCGCAGCGGGCACAGCTGGTCGGCGCGGTGACCGACGCCCACGAGGCCGTCCGCGACGCGCCCACAGACGAGTAGTCAGGAGATGTGAATCGCGGGCTTGTTCGGCCGTGCCTTGGCCGCGAGGTCGTCGTCGGGGTCGGCCCGCCGGACGACCACGTCGCAGTCGAACTCGTCTTCGAACAGCCACGCGGCCTGCTGGAGCGTGTTGAGTTCGCGTTCGCCGTCGATAATCGGTTCCAGTCCCGCGCCGCGGTCGGCCAGGCGGTCGGCGAACTCGGCGGCCGCGTCACCGTGCTGTTTGATGTCTTCGTCGGCCATGATTTCGCCGACGATGGCGGCGTCGGGATCGGACTCGCGGGCGATCTCGTAGGCCCGGTACTTCCAGTCGGCGGCGACGACGAGTTCGATCTCGTTCGGTTCGTCGATGTCGACGACTTCCGTGATTTCGCGCACGTCGTCGAGCGTCCGCCGAACGACCTGCCGCTCGATGCGGTAGTTGTCAACGTCCCGGAGCGGTTCCGGCCACCGGCTCTCGGCGACGAGGCCGTCCTCGTCGAGCAGTTGCCACATCTCCTCGGCGAGGAACGGTGCAATCGGAGCAACCAGACGAGCGAGCACCCGCAGGCCGCGGCCGTAGGCGAACTGGTAGGGCCGGTCGTAGCCCGCGTAGCGCCCCAGAAGCCGGGCGAACCGCTGTATCTCGCCGATGACACGATGGAAGCGAAAGCGGTCGTACTCCTCGGTGACGGCCGCGATTGTCCGGTCGATTTCCCGCTCCAAGTACGCGTCGTGGTCGGTGCTCTCGGTGCGTGTCTCCGTTCGGTCGGTGTATTCCGTGACAAGGCGATACAGCGTCTGCTGGAAGTCGTAGGCCGTCGAGACGTCCTTCACGGTCCACTCGAAGTCCTGCGAGGGGTGGGCCGCCGAGAGGACGAACAGCCGCGTCGTCTCGGCCCCGTACTCGTGGGGCGCGATGTCGTTGCCCTTCGACTTGGACATCTTCTCGCCGCTGTGAAGCACCGTCCCCTGGTTGATGAGCCGCTCGACCGGTTCCTCGCGGTCCAGCAGGCCGATATCCGACAGCGCCCGGGCGAAAAAGCGGATGTACAGCAGGTGGAGGACGGCGTGTTCCTCGCCGCCGACGTACACGTCGACCGGGAGCCACTCGTCGGCGGTTTGCTGGTCGAAGGGGGCGTCCTCAAAGTGTGGAGACAGGTATCTCAAAAAGTACCACGAGGAGTCGACGAACGTGTCCATCGTGTCCGTCTCCCGCACCGCGTCGGCCCCGCAGTCGGGGCAGGTCGTCCGCTTCCACTCCGCAGCCGCATCGAGCGGGTTCCCGGTCGTCTGGACGTAGTCGGGCAGTTCCACCGGCAGGTCCTCCTCGGGGACGGGGACGTGGCCGCAGTCGTCGCAGTGGACGACGGGGATGGGCGTCCCCCAGTAGCGCTGGCGGGAGATGAGCCAGTCCCGCAGGCGGTAGGTCACTGCGGACTCGGCGGCCTCGTGCTCACACAGGCGCTCGCGGGCGGCGGAACTGGCGAGGCCGTCGTACTCGCCGCTGCCCGTGAGCATCCCGTCGCCGGTGTACGGTGCGTGTGGCAGGTCCGTCCCGCTGCCATCGACCGGTTCGACAGCCCGCTGTACGGGCAGATCGTGTTCGTCGGCGAAGGCGTGGTCCTGTTCGTTGTGAGCGGGGACGCCCATAACCGCGCCCGTGCCCACGTCGTCCAGCACGTACGCCGCGACGTACACCGGCAGTTCCTCGCCGGTGTAGGGGTGTGTCGCGGTGAGGTCCGTCTCGACGCCGCTCATCCCGGTGTCGTCCGTAGTCGCCACTGATTCCACGTACTCGGCGACGGCCTCGTCCGCCTCGGCGAGCGCTCGGGCGAGGTCGTGGCCCGGAGACAGTGCCAGATACGTCGCGCCGTAGACCGTATCGAGCCGCGTCGTGAACGCCTCGACGGTGTCGTGGTCGTCGTGGTCGATGGAGAACGCGACGCGAGCACCTTCTTGTCGGCCGATCCAGTTGCGCTGGCTGTCCCGGACGCCGTCAGGCCACCCCTCCAGGTCGTCCAGCCCGTGATACAGCTCCTCGGCGTAGTCGGTGATGGCGAAAAACCACTGGTCGAGGTCGCGCTGCTCCACGCCGGTCCCGCAACGCCAGCAGACACCACCGTGGGTATGGCTGTGGCCGGTGCCGGCAATCGTCTCGCCTTCGTCGGTTTCCGGCGGCGTCTCGACCTGTGCGTCGGCAAGCACTGTCTCGCAGTCCGGACACCAGTTCACCGTCGCCGCGCCGTAGTCAACCAGACCCTCGTCGTAGAACTGGGTAAACAGCCACTGGTTCCACTGGTAGTATTCGGGGTCGCAGGTCGTGATCTCCCGAGACCAGTCGTAGCCAAAGCCCATCTCCCGAAGGTCGTCTTTCATCTGGTCGATACACGTTCGGGTCCAGGACTCGGGGTCCGTGTTCCGTTCGTAGGCCGCGTTCTCCGCCGGCAGGCCGAAGGCGTCCCACCCCATCGGGTGGAGTACGTCGTCGCCGGCCATCCGCCGGTACCGGGCGTACGCGTCCGTGATGGCGTAGTTCCGGATGTGTCCCATATGCAACGAGCCGGACGTGTACGGGAACACCCCAGTACGTACGTCGGGTCGTCAGCTTCAGCGGGGCACTCGAAAACGCCCTCGCGCTCCCAGGCCTGCTGCCAGTACTCCTGAACCCGAGCGTGGTCATATCGGCGCGACATTTGCTACCTCGTCCTGTGCCGGCGGCGCACATCAGTGTTCGGCTCTGAAAAGGGGCTTGCCCCAACGGGACTGCTATTGTGTACAGCCAGAACCTTGTGCTACTGTTGCGGGCAGAAATAAGCCCAGAGAAGATTGTTTCTAGCTCATTCCTCGCCGGACTCGTAATGCTCACCCGCGGCTTCGGGCAGGCGAGTCTTGCCCACCAGAGCGAGCACGACGATGACGGCGACGAACGGGATCGTCTGGACCAGTGAGTCGGGGACAGCGATGACATCGGCCGTCTGGAGGCGCAACTGGACGGCGTCGAGACCGGCAAACAGCGTGGTCGACAGCAGCGCACCGACCGGGTTGTAGTTGCCGAACAGATAAGCGACGATGGCGATGAATCCCTTGCCGTTGACCATCGTCGGCCCGTTGCCGGTGAACTGGCCGATGTTGATGGCCAGCGCGGCCCCGCCCATCCCCGAGAGGACGCCGGAGAGGAGTACGGCGGCGTAGCGGACGCGTGACACGTCAACGCCGGCAGTGTCCAGTGCCTTCGGGTTCTCGCCGGAGGCCCGGACCCAGCGGCCGAAGGTGGTGCGGTTCAGCACGTACCACGACGCCGCCACGGCGAGGAACATGATATACACTGCAGGCGAGGCATCGAACAGCGCGCCGAAGAACGGGATGTCGGCCAGCCCCGGGACCGTTATCGTATCGAAGGTCCCGACGTTGCTAGTGTTTGGCCCGCCGTAGAACACCTGTGAGGCGAACGGCGCGAGGCCGAGCGCGATGAGCCAGACGGCCAGACCGGCGATGATCTGATCCGCGCGGAACTCGATACAGACGACGGCGAAGACGCCAGCGAGCAGCGTCGACGCGACGATGCCGATGAGGAACCCGAGCCACAGCGACCCGGTGGCGTCGGCCCCGAAGATAGCTGCGAACGCCGAGATGATGAGCAGCCCTTCGAGCCCGATGTTGATGATGCCGCTTTTTTCCGCAAAGATGCCACCGAGCGCGGCCAGCACGATTGGGACCGAGAGCCGTAGCGTCGATGACAGCGTCGATTTCGAGGCCAGCACCCAGAATATCTGCCCGGGGGTCGACGCCGGTGCCACGAGGCCGAACCCGGCGAGGACAGCCAGCGTGAGAAACGCCGCAGCGGCGATGAACAGTCGGCCTGACGCTGACGAAAGTCGATCCATGGTGCTGTCGTTAGTCATCAGCACCACCTCCGGCGGTCGCGGTGGCCGGACTGTCTGGCTCGCGCGTTGCGAGCCGCCGTCCGATGATACGGAAGAACTCCGGCATCGCGACGAACAGGATGATAAGCCCCCGGAGGACGCCGACCAACTGTGGCGGTACGTCGGTCGCGAAGGCCACCACGTTCGAGCCGGACTTGAGGACGCCAAAGAGCAGGGCAGCGAAGACGGCTCCAATCGGATTGTTGCCGGCAAGGATAGAGACGGTGATCCCGTCGAAGCCGTAGCTCGGAATGCCGGTCTGGAACTTTCCGAGGGTCATCATCACGAACACGGCCCCGCCGATACCGCCGAGTGCGCCGGACAGCGTCAGCGACGTTAAGATAGTCCGGGCGGAGTCGACACCGCCGTACTCCGCGGCTGCAGGCTGGATACCGGCGGTTCGCAGGTCGTATCCGAAGGCCGTGTGTTCGAGCAAGTAGTAGACGCCCCAGACGAACGCGAGCGCAATCAGCAGCGCGAGCAAGGAGAAGTCCGTCCGCGGGTCGAACAGGATCGAGGGGAACTGCCCTTCGACGGGCAGCGTCCGGGTCTGTGTCGCCTGACTCGTCGGGTCGGCGAAGTGGTTCCGGACGAGATACAGCGTTACCCGGACGGCGACGAAGTTGAGCATAATCGTCGTAATAACCTCGTTTGCGTCGGCATAGGCTTTCAACGCGCCAGGTATCGCACCGTAGAGGCCGCCGCCGATTGCGCCGGCGAGCAGGCCGAGCGGAATAAACAGGACGAGCGCGATTGTTCCGGAGACTAGCGAACCAGCCCAGAGCACCGTCAGTGCGGCCGCCAGCGCGCCGATGATAAGCTGGCCCTGCGTCCCGATGTTGAAGATGCCGGCACGGAACGCTAATGCAACCGAGAGTCCGGTGAACACCAGAATCGTCGTCTCCCGAAGCGTCGCCGCGAACTGCGCGTTCAGCGGCGACCAGCCGCCGGCGAAGGGATCGCCCAGCGCGCCGAGGAACAGCCGATTGAACACGTAGAACGGGTCGTAACACAGCGTCGTGGAACCGAACGTAAGTACCGGCGACCGGCACGTCGCCAGCAGTCCCGCGACGGTGACGATGACCGTTCCGACGACGATAGAGAGCAACAGCGCCGAGACAGCGATGAGGATACGCTCGCCGACAGAGGTCTGCCCCAGTCTGATGAGTTGCTGTCGGTACTGTGACCACCGGTCGTCCGCATCCGGCGTCGGCGGGTCGTCGCCGTTCCGCGACGGGTCGCTATCGCTCATTGGTGTCCCTCCCCGTCCGCCGCAATGGTCGGGGCGGCGTCAGGTTGCTGCCCGGCCATCAGCAGTCCGAGCTGTTCTTCGGTCACGCGCTCGGGATCGACGATGTCGACGATCTCGCCCTCGTAGACGACGGCGAGGCGGTCCGAAAGCGACTGGACCTCATCGAGGTTCGAAGAGATGAGCAACACGGCCCGGCCCGCTTCCCGGAGCGCGTTGATCTGGTCGTGGATGAACTCCATCGACCCCACATCCACGCCGCGCGTGGGGTGAGAGGCAACGATAAGACGCGGGTCCCGGGCGAACTCCCGGCCGACGACGAACTTCTGCTGGTTCCCGCCGGAGAGAGACTTCGCGTGAGCGTTGGCATCCGGCGGCCGAACGTCGTACTCTTCGATTATCTCCTCCGCGTGGTCGCGCGTGTAGTCCCAGTCGATGCGACCGTTCGAGGAGTAGTCAGGGGCGTGCTGGCTCCCCAGCAGGCCGTTCTCGACGAGGTCGAAGTCCATCACCAGCCCTCGCTCCTGTCGGTCTTCCGGGATGTAGGCCAGTCCGGCCTCGATGCGCTCCCGGCGGCTGTCGGTGGTCCGGTCGACGTCGTCGTATGTGATCGTTCCCTCGTCAGGCATCTGGAGCCCGGTAATTGCCTCGACCAGTTCCGACTGGCCGTTCCCGTCAACGCCAGCGATACCGAGCACCTCGCCGGCCCGGACCTCAAGCGAAATCCCGTCGACTGCGCGGACACCCCGGTCGTCCTCCACAACGAGGTCCGAAACCTCGAGGATAGACCGGCCCGGCTCGGCAGGGTCCCGGTCGAGGTCCAGCAGCACCTCCCGACCGACCATCATCTCGGCCAGTTCTTCCCGAGTGATGTCGTTGGCCGGCACCGTCCCGACGTTTTTCCCCTCGCGCAACACAGTGATTTCGTCGGCAGCCTCCATCGCCTCGCCGAGCTTGTGCGTGATGAAAATGATCGTCTTGCCCTGGTCGGTCAGCTCTTCGAGCACGCGAAAGAGATCTTCGACTTCCTGTGGCGTGAGTACTGCCGTCGGTTCGTCCAGAATCAAGACATCCGCGCCGCGATAGAGCGCTTTGAGGATCTCGACGCGCTGCTGGACGCCGACACCGACATCTTCGATTCGGGCGTCGGGGTCCACGTCGAACCCGTACCGCTCGGACAGTTCACGGACCTGTTTTCGGGATTGCTCGCTGTCGACCGTGAGACCGAGCCACTTGCGGGGCTCGTTCCCAAGCGTGATGTTTTCGGTGACGGTCATCGGATCGACCAGCATGAAGTGCTGGTGGATCATACCGACACCCTCGTCGATGGCGTCGCGCGGCGAGTCGAACTGCTGTGTCTCGCCGTGCACGTTGACCGTCCCCTCGGTGGGCTGGTAGAGCCCGTAGAGGACGTTCATCAGGGTGGTTTTTCCCGCACCATTCTCGCCGAGCAGTGCGTGAACCGTCCCCTTCTCGACCGCCAGATCGACATCGTCATTCGCGACTACCCCCGGAAACCGCTTTGTAATACCATCGAGGTGGACGGCCTGTTCCATACTCTGAGCCGTTACCGTCCCGGTGTTTTAACTTCACGGTTCCACATATCTGCCAAAAATATGCGGCAACTGCGTGTGTGGCTGCGACGATTCATATGAACTGGTGTGGTTTATTTCAGGACAGTGTCAGTCGCAGGGCCGGGCATACCGTACACTGCGCCACTGATCCGTCTCAGGCGTTTTCGGGGTCGGTCGGCACGCTGATGTCGCCGTCGATGATGCGCTGACGGACTTCGGACACCTCGTCTTTGACGCTCTGTGGGATTTCCGAGCCGAGCTGCTGGCCGTACACCGCTTCGACACCGTTCTGTTCGAGGCCGAGCGTGTTCACACTGCCGCCCTCGAAGTTATCGTTGACGACCGATTCGACCGACGTGTACACCGCGTTGTCGACGCGCTTGACCATGCTCGCGAGGATAACGTCGCTGAAGTTCTCTTTCGTGACCGACTGGTCGCGGTCGACGCCGACTGCGAAGCGCCCGGCCTCCTGGGCCGCACGGAACACGCCAGTCCCGGTGTTACCGGCCGCGTGGTAGACGATATCCGCACCGGAGTTGTACATCGAGAGAGCCGCCTCTTGGCCGCCCGATGGGTCGTTGAAGTCGCCGACGTAGGCTGTCTGGACCTCGACATCCTCCTCGGCGTGCTTGACGCCGGCTTTGTAGCCGGCTTCGAAGCGGCCGATGAGGTCACCCTCGACGCCGCCGACGAAGCCGACGCTCGCGGAGTCACTCTGCGTGGAGCCGGCGCCAGCCGAGAAGTCCTGGCTGGTCAGCTTCGCAGCCATCAGCCCAATGAGGAACGACCCCTGATGCTCACCGAATACGTACGAGCCGACGTTGTCCGATTCGACGACGGAGTCGACGATCATGAATTTCTGCTCGGGGTACTGTTCGGCGTTTTCCGTGAGGGCGTCTGCCTGCAGGAAGCCGATACAGCAGACGAGGTCGTAATCCGGGTTCGAGGACTGTGCGTACTGCTGCTGGAGGCTGCCGAAGTCCTGTACCGCTTCCGGCTGCGACTCGTCGTATTCGATGTTTAGCTCGTCTGCTGCCCGAATAGCACCGGTCTGGGCCTGGTCGTTGAACGACCCGTCGCCGAGTCCGCCTGTCGCGTACACCATTCCGATACGAGCGGCCGGACCACTGTCGCCGCCGTCTCCGCCGTCTCCGCCGTCGCCGCCGTCGCCACCGTCGCCGCCGCCAAGGCAGCCGGCTAACCCGATTGCAGTTGCGGTACCAACACTACTGATGAACGTGCGTCTTCGCTGTGACATGTCCCACCAGCGGTGTCGATAGGCGTTAAAGACTTCGGTGTCGCACATTAGCCACATCGGCGACAAACCATGGCAAGGCGGGCCGGTCACTGTTCGCTGTCGACGCCGCGGACATTTTATGTACTGGGTGTGAACGGCTGGCAATGACAGTCTGGTCGCGTTCACACAGCAACAACTGGCAGGCTCAAGCGGAGTTCAGCACGCGGTGACTACCGTCGTCTTCTGGGCGCTGGTCGTCCTCGCGACAGTCACCGGCCTTGTAACGGCCTGGACACTCGGTGCGAACAGCAACTCACCGCCGTTCGCCCCAGCCATCGGTGCAAACGCCATCTCGACGATGCGCGCCGCCTTCCTGATCGGCATCCTCGCCGCGCTGGGAGCGCTGACACAGGGTGGGAGCATCTCGGAAACAGTCGGGGCCGGTCTCATCGACGGCGTCGCAATCACCTCGCTGGCGGCAGTCGCCGGCCTGCTGACCGCGACTGGGTTCATGGCGTTCGGTATCTACTCGGGCTACCCCGTTCCGGCGGCGTTCGCGACGACGGGCGCGATGGTCGGCGTCGGCCTCTCGCTCGGCGGCGACCCCGTCTTCGACACCTACCGCCGCATCGCCACCTTCTGGCTGCTCGTCCCGCCCGTCTCGGGAAGCCTGGCCTATCTCACCGCGACTGTGTTACGTCGGGACGACATCCCCGAAACGGTCGGCGTCCCGTTGCTCGCCGGCGTTGTCGGCGGTATCGTCGCCAACGTCCAGTTGAGCATCATCCCGTCGCCTGCCGGCACCGACCAGGGCTCGCTGGCCGGCTTCGCCGCGATGGTCACCGGGACGGATATCGCCGCCGTCGCCGCGACGCTGCTCGTCGCCGCCGGGAGCTTCTACTACATCCGCCTGCAGACGCAGGCCTCCGTCGACAAGGGTATCAAGACGTTTCTCGTCGTTCTCGGCAGCGTCGTCGCCTTCTCCAGTGGCGGCAGTCAGGTCGGCCTCGCGACCGGGCCACTCGAAAACCTCTACGGTACCGAACTCGGCCTCCCCGGGATCGTGTTGCTGGCGCTCGGTTCCGTGGGTATCCTCGGCGGCGCGTGGATGGGTGCCCCCCGCCTGCTACAGGCGACCTCCCGCGAGTACGCACAACTCGGCGTCCGCCGCTCCATTGCGGCGCTGGTCCCCGGCTTCATCATCGCACAGGCCGCCATCGCGCTTGGCATCCCCATCTCGTTCAACAACATCATCATCTCCGGAGTCATCGGCGGCGGCCTCGCCGGCGGCTCCGCCGGGGTCTCGCGCCGGAAGATAGGCGTGACTGTCGGGTTCTGGCTCATCACGCTCGCCACCAGCGTCGTGATCGGCTTCGGCGTGTATCAGGGGCTGGAAGCCGTCCTCGGCAGCCAAGCGTGAGTCGCCGCGTGCTGTCTCCGAGTCGTCGGCGTCGGTGACTATCGGACGACCGTCACTGTCACTGGCGCTTCGCTGACGACCGCCGTCGCGACCGTTCCGAGCAACCGCCGGGCGATCTCGTTTCGCGTTCCACCGTGGCCACCCATTACCACCTGATCCACGTCGACCGCCTCGACGTAGTCCAGAATCGTTTCTGCCGGATCACCTGTCTCGACAGCCGTTTCGATCTGCTGGCCGACCTCGCTGGCCTGCTGTGCCGCCCGGTCGACGAGATTCGTGGCCCGCTCGTCAGCCGCCGCCCGGCGATCCGCGCCCGGTTCGAGCATCCCACCTTCGCTCATTCCCGTGTCGAGCGGCGCAACGACGTTCAGGACTGTAATCCGACAGTCAAACGTCTCCAGCGCGTACGTCAGCGCCTCGTCAGCCAGCGGTGACCCGTCCAGCGGGACGAGGACGTGTGTCGGTGTCATATGTTCTCTCTGGAAGGGAGCTACAAGTAGCCAGGGGCAAGCGAGGCGTTGCTGGTTCCGTCGGCACCAGAGAATAGTCCAGTAACAACGACGCTGTCGCTCACGAGTTGTTCGCCACAGAAATAGTCCATCCTGGATTCGAACCAGGGTCGAAGCCCCCAGAAGGCTTCAGGATTGGCCTCTACCCCAATGGACTGTGCGCACTCTACAGTATCGGGTGCCCCTTTGTAAGCGTTGCGCGATTCGGTCGGACATGAAGCGTGTCAGCAGCCCGCACAATACTATCGGGAAGACAACAGCGTAACGCCTACGCCAGACAGTGAGACATCGACAGCGCTTTTTTCGGGTGCTGTGCACACTCGCATATGTACGTTGGACGATTCGTCGTTGTCAGTCCCGAAGTCGGTGCGTACCGCGTCTCTTCGCGCTCGTTCCCCAACCGCCAGGCAGTCCAGCGCGACGGGACAGTGACCGTCGAGCCGACGCCGGACGCGCCGGAGACGGACAACCCATACATCTCCTACAACGGTGTCCGGGTCACCGAGCGCGGCGCGGTCGTCGGCAACGGCTCCCACGTCGACCCAATCGCCGAAAAGCTCGAACTGGGCTATCCAGCGCGGGACGCCCTTGCTGAACCGCTCCTGTCGCTCGACTTCGAGAAGGACGACTACGACACGCCGCGGGTCGCCGGTATCGTCGGTGTCGACGCGGCGGACCCAACGACGAACGCCGACGGGCCGGGCGCGGTCATCGGGACCGTCCGCCGGGACGCGCTGCTCGTCGAGGAGGTCACCGAACCGACGCTGGTGGCGACCTACGAGGAGAACAGTCCGACGGCGTTCGACCTGGCCGCGACCGACGCCAGCGAGGTGGCCCGCGAGGTGTACGACCACGAGTACGAACACGCCGTCTGTTCGGCCGGCGTCGCGGGGTCGGCTGGCGAGTTCGACGTGGCAGTGTACAACGGAGAGTGAGGATGGCAGCGAACGCACAGCGGACACAGATGCTGAGCCGGGACCGACACTCAAGACCCTGCAGGGGGTAGACACGAACAATGAAACTCGGGATACTCTCTGATATTCATGGGAATCGGATAGCGCTCGCGGCAGTGCTTGCAGATATGCCGCCGGTTGACGGGCTAGTCTGTGCGGGCGATGTCGTCGGTTACAATCCCTGGCACGCCGACTGTGTCGACGCGATGCGCGGGCACACCGACGCGCTCCCTGCAGACGCTCCCTGGCCGACCGAAGCGGTCCCGACGGTGATGGGCAACCACGACCGTGCCGTCGCCGCCGAGACGCCGTTCGCGTTCAACGGGATGGCCCAGGCCGGCGTCGAACACGCCACGGAACAGTTGTCCGACGAGCAGATAGAGTGGCTGGCGGCACTGCCCGACGAGCGACTGGTGTGTGACGAGCGGGTGAAGCTCGTCCACGGCCACCCGGACGACCCGGACCACTACACATACCCCGAGGAGTTCGGGCCGGACCTGCTGGGTGACGAGGACGTGCTCGTGATGGGACACACGCACCATCAGCACCACGAAGTGTACGAGGACGGTGTCGTGCTGAACCCAGGCAGCGTGGGTCAGCCTCGCGACAGGGACCACCGGGCCGCCTACGCTGTGCTTGACCTCACGGACCTGACTGTCGAGGAGCACCGCGTGGCCTACGACACGAGCGCGGTTATCGATGCGGTTACCGACGCTGACCTGCCGCGGCAAATCGGTTTCCGGTTGACACAGGGCCGGTAGCCCGGGAACAGCACGTCGGCTGTCGTCGGTAGCCTGCAGATACTGCAGCGGGAGGAGGGAATTTATGTCCGTGACCGCTACTGTGTTGCGTGGCGTCTCCATTCGAGGTCCTCGGAATCACGCCGGACGCCGACGACGGGGAGATCGTCGACGCGTACCGCGAGCGGGTAAAAGAGGCACACCCGGATCAGGGCGGGTCGGCGGCCGAGTTCCAGGCAGTCAAGACAGCCTACGAGCGACTGCAGAACGGGTACGAGCCCGGAGACCCCCTGCCCGACGAGGCGTCAGAGTCCGAATCCGAGGCCGAGGAGGCCCCGCCGGAACCGGACGACCCGATGGTAGAATTTCTCAATTTCGAGGTGCTCGAAGACCACGGCTGGGCACTGGAAGACGAGGACCTGTTCGCGAAAGCCGCCGACGCGAACCTGCAGTCGACTGATTTCGGGCGGTTCTACGTCGACCCGAACGACACGCTGCTTGAAGCGGCCGAAAAGAACGGCTTCGCGTGGCCGTTTGCCTGCCGTGGCGGCGCGTGCACGAACTGCGCGGTGGCAGTCGTCGAAGGCGAGATGCCGTCGCCGGCGAGCCACATTCTCCCGCCGGACCTCACCGAAAAGGGGATTCGCCTGTCGTGTATCGCCGCACCGGTGTCTGACGACGCGAAGATCGTCTACAACCTGAAACACCTCCCCGAAGTGAGCGAACTGTTGCTGCCCGCGAGCCGGTTCGAGCAGGCCTCCTCAACCGATTAAAAAGAATTCAGCGGTCAGAACACGTCCTGTACGAGCGAGAGGGCCTGTTCACGGTCCTCCCACGGAACGAACACGGAGACCGATGTTGCGGACGTAATCACGTCGTAGAGATGGATGTGCGCGTCGGCAAGCGGTGCGACGACCTGGTGAGCCAGCGCCGACTGGCTGGGGTCGCCGCCGGTGACGCGGATGACGGCGATATCGTCCTCGACAGTGACTGACGAGAGCGTCTCGTCGTCGACGATACGGGCGTGCAGCAGTGCTTCGGCCTCCTCGGCGTCGTCTTCGTCGACGTAGAACGTCAACGAGTCCATGCCCGAGGAATTGGCCTCGATGTTGATCTCCTCGTCAGCGATAGCGCCCGACAGGTCCGCGAGGATGCCCGGGCTGTTCCGGATAGCGCGGCCGGCGACGGTCACGCAGGCGATTGGCTGTTCCTGCAGGTCGATCAGGTTCTGGAACTCGCCTTCTATTGAGGTGCCGCCGGAGAGCAGGTCGCCGTGCTGGTAGTGGACGACGCGAACACCGAGGTCGTCGCTCTTGTACGACAGCGCCGACGGCGCGACCACCTCGGCTCCGCGGAACGACAGCGAACGGAGTTCGTCGACGGATATTTTGCCGACGTTCCGAGCACCCTCGACGACCCGTGGGTCCCCGGTCATGACGCCCTCGACGTCGGTGACGATGACGACTTCGTCGGCGTCCATGTAGTCGCCCATCATCACGGCGCTCGTATCGGAGCCGCCACGGCCAAGCGTCGTCACGTTGCCTTGGTAGTCCTGTGCGAGGAAGCCGGTGATGACCGGGACGACGTCCTTGAGCTGGCCGGCCAGCGCGTGGGCGCGCTTCTGTGTCTCCTCGACGTCGACCTCGCCGTACTCGTCGGTGATGATCGGCCAGTCCTCGCTGCCGGGTTCGAGGAAGACCGCCTCGATGCCCCGGGCGGCGAGCGCGCCCTTGAGCATGCGGACGGAGGTCCGTTCGCCCATCGAGACGATTTCCGCGCGGTCCGCGGAGTCGGCGTCGTAGTTGATCTCATCGAGCAACTCGTCGGTCGTGTTGCCCATCGCCGAGGCGACGACCGCGACCTCGTGGCCCTGCTGGACGGCAGCGGCAATCGAGTCCGCGGCCCGGTTGATTCGGTCGCCGCTACCGAGACTCGTCCCACCGAACTTGGCGACTACGCGCATGCTACCACCGTGCCCGTGTGTACGTGAACCATTGCCCTCGCGTTATCCGTCGCTCGGGATAACTGTGTTCATCTGTGACCGCGTCTCACTGTCGACAGCGGCAGTAGATTCCGTCGTGCGAAGCCCTGTTGGCACGAAGGCGGGGACAGTCCGGAGCGTCCGACACACCGTTTATTTGCGTGGGGTTCCCACGCACATGTATGGATATCCGCGACGCTATCGAAGACGACGCCGAACGACTGGCCGCCCTCGCTGACGGGCCGCCGGACGTGATGCGAAACCTCGTCCACGACCGTACCGTCCGCGTGGCCGAGGAAGACGACACCATTGTTGGGTTCGTGAGTTTTGACGCCGAGCGTGGGACCGTCCACGTGACGCAACTGGCCGGGTCAGGCAACGCCTGTGAGAAGCTCCTGACAGACCCGATTGAGTTCGCACGTCGAGAACACATGACCGTCGAACTCCTGCTCCCGGAAGACGAATCCGAAGTCCGAGCCGCCGTCGAGGCCGTCGGGTTCGCCTCGACCGGAAACGGTCCCCGGTTCGATGGGCAGGCGACGACACGCTACCGGCTGGAGCCAGAACGGGCGGAGCACTGACCGAGTCGAGACGTCTCGTCGCCGTCCTTCTACGAACGGAATTTGCGGTAGAGATACGCGATGCCGAGACCGCCGGCGACCAGTGCCGGGACCAGCGGCGCGTCGGCGGCCTTCGACACCTGTCGCCGAACCGTTCCGGTGACCGACGACGGTTCTTCGATGAGGTCCAGCACGGCCTCAGTGCTGTTTGCGACCGGCTCCGGCTCGTTCCCGGCTTCGGCGGCTGCCTCGGGGTCTTTGAGGAGATGGCCCGTGGTCAGGCAGACGACCGACTCGTCGCTGTCGACCTCGCCCTCCTCGCGGAGTTTCCGGAGACCGGCGACGGATGCCGCAGAAGCCGGTTCGACGCCGACGCCTTCCCCGGCGATGTCGCGCTGCGCTTCGGTAATTTCCTCGTCGGAGACGGCCACCGCAGTACCGCCGGTCTCCCGGATGCCCGGCAGCGCCTTCGGCGCGTTGACCGGGTTGCCGATGCGGATGGCGGTCGCGCGGGTCTCGACGTCGTCCCAGCGGCGGGTGTCCTCGTACCCCTCCTCAATGGCTTCGACCATCGGAGCGGCCCCCTCGGCCTGGACGCCGGTGAGTTTGGGCACCTGGTCTTCGGTTATCGCGCCGGCCTCGACGAGTTCGCGGAAGCACTTGTACAGCGCCGCGGTGTTGCCGGCGTTGCCGACCGGCAGGACGATGCGGTCCGGGTACTCGCCGTGGTCGGCGTAGAACTCCTCCATGATTTCCAGCCCGATGGTCTTCTGACCCTCCAGTCGGAACGGGTTCAGCGAGTTCAGGAGATAGGCCTCGCCGCGGGCGGCGAGGTCCTGCACGATGTCGAGACACTCGTCGAAGTTGCCGTCGACTTCGAGAATCCGGGCGCGGTGGAGGCTCGCCTGCGCGATCTTGCCGGCCGCGACCTTCCCTTCGGGCAGGAGCACGAGCGTCTCCATGCCGCCGCGTGCGCCGTAGGCCGCAAGCGCCGCGGAGGTGTTGCCGGTCGAGGCACAGGCCAGTCGGTCGACACCGACCTCCTGAGCGACCCGGACACCGACAGTCATGCCGCGGTCCTTGAACGAGCCGGTGGGATTCATCCCCTCGTGTTTCACGCGGAGCGCGTCGACGCCGATGTCGTCTTTCAGGCGGGGCATCTCGTGCAGCGGCGTGTTGCCCTCGGGGAGCGTAACGCCTTCCTCGAAGGGCAGGGCAGCGTTGTACCGCCAGACCCCCGAGCCCTCGAACTCGTCGAAGGTCGGCAGATCGTCGTAGCGGACCTCAAGCAGGCCATCACAGTCGTCGCAGGTGTAGCGAATCGCGTCGAACGGAGCGAACGTCTCACCACACTCGATGCAGGCCAGCCAGACGCCGTCGTCGGCAACCGGCGGCACGTCGTCGGTGAGTTGCAGGTCAGCCATTGTCGGGACCATGCTCCCAGTATGCAAAAGTCGGACGGTTGTCGGCCATCCCATCGGCGCTCACGGGGCGGTGCTCTCACTCGCCGGGGCTGGCGTCGAACTCGTCGATGCGGTGATGGACCGCGGCAGTCCACTCGTCGAGGGTCTCGTGCATCAGTTCGCGGGCCTCCGACAGCGGTGTCGCGGTGTACTGGTACACGTGGCCACCGCCGTCGAGGAGGCGTCGTTTCCGCGTCGCAAGCCCCTTCTCGCGGAGCGTCGACAGCGACCGGTTGACGTTCGAGCGGTCCCGGCCGAGTTCGTCAGCGAGTTCCTCGACAGTGCTTGCTGGTGTCTCAAGCAATGTCTGATACGTCCGTACTTCGTGTTCCTGAACACCGAAGACTGAGGCCATCACATCCGAAAGCTTCGGTTCGTCGTCGACCATCAGCTCGTGGGACTGGTCCGGAGAGGGGTTGACAGACATACCAGGCTGTACTGTGTGGACTCGGATAAACAGGGCCGTTACCTCGACCTCACCGGCCCGGAACCGGCGCTGAGCGGACGCGGAGCGGGCGGTCGGGTCACCAGCAGTCCTGTGTGAAACGTTGCCAACCAAACCGAAAAGGGCAGTGTTTCGGGTGGAAAACTGCCCCGGAACGGTCGTCGACACCGCCGGGCCAACCGCCACTCCCACTCGGGGCCCAAACGCTAACCACGAGACGCCCGTGGGTCTGACCATGGGTTCGGGACCACTCTCAGAGACAGCCACACTCGTTACCGGAGCGAGTTCGGGTATCGGCGCGGCAACCGCTCGGAAGTTGGCACGCGACGGAGCCGACGTGGCACTGGTCGCCCGCCGGGAAGACCGCCTCACTGAACTGGCCGACGAAATCACCGCCGAGCACACCGTCGACACCCAAGTGGTGCCGGCCGATGTTAGCGACCGGACGCAGGTCACGGCCGCTGTCGAGTCCACCGTCGACACGCTCGGCTCGCTGGACGGGGTCGTCATCAACGCCGGGGTTGGCCGCGGCTCAGACGTGGAGACGCTGTCCGACGAGCAGTACCGGACGATGATGGAGGTCAACGTCGACGGCGCGTTCTATACCGCCCGCGAGTCGCTGCCGCATCTCCGTGCTGGGGCAGGGTCACTCGTGTTCGTCGGGAGCTTCGCCGGCCAGTATCCCCGGCCGTTCAATCCTGTCTACGCCGCGACGAAGTGGTGGCTCCGCGGGTTCGCCCACAGCCTCGCCGGGCAGGTCGGCGACGACGATATCGGCGTCACCGTGGTCAACCCTTCAGAAGTCCGGTCTGAGTTCGGCTCCGAGGACGGAACCTCGTTCAACGAGCGGTTCGACCCGGGCGAGGTGACCGAACCAGAGGAGGTAGCCGACGCGATCGCCTTCGCTATGCGACAGGAGCCACCGACCACCATCAACAGTATCGACGTGTTCCGACGGGACAAATTTAGTCACTTTTAGCCCACCACCTTTTTCAGCGTCGGGTTCGCGCGAAGCGCTCCTGGAAAAACGTGGGCGAAAAAGGCGCGAATCGCTCCGCGATTCGCGTGAAACCGCGCGCCGACGGCGCGCGGTACAGCGGGCTCGCCACAGACCGCTTCCGCCCGGCTAACCGTTCTAAATGTTCGGGCCGACCGATTCTACGCCTGCTCAGACAGCCACACGAGTAGCCCTTTCTGGGCGTGCAGCCGGTTCTCTGCCTGGTTCCAGACGACGGCGTTCTCCGACTCGATGGCGTCGTCGGTGACTTCCTCGCCGCGGTGGGCGGGGAGGCAGTGCATGAACGGGCGGTCTCCGAGCAGGTCCCTCGTAATCTGGAACCCCTCGAAGTCCGCCAGTTTCTGCTCGCGTTTGTCCTCCTGGCCCATGCTGACCCACACGTCAGAGTACACCACGTCAGCGTCAGCGACGGCCGCTTCGGGGTCGTGGGTGGTCTCGGGCGCGTTGCCGAAGGCGGCGGCGCGGTCGGCCACGTCGTCGGCGATGCCGTAACCCTCCGGCGTGGCGACGGTCAGGTCCAGCCCGACCATCGCCGCGCCGATGACGAACGACTGGCAGACGTTGTTGCCGTCGCCGACCCACGCCACGGACACGTCCTTGAAGTCGCCGAACTCCTCGCGGACGGTCAGCAGGTCGGCGAGCGTCTGGCAGGGGTGGGCGTCGTCGGTCAGGCCGTTGATGACTGGCACGTCGGCGTACGCGGCCAGTTCCTCCGCGTCGGCGTGGTCGAACACGCGGGCCATGATGAAATCGACGTAGCGGCCGAGCGCGCGGGCGGTGTCCTTGACCGGTTCGCCGTGGCCCAGGTGGATGTCGTCGGGGCCGAGAAAGACGGCATGGCCGCCCAGTTGCGTCATGCCCGTCTCGAAGGAGACCCGGGTCCGCGTCGAGGGTTTCTCGAATATCATCCCGAGCGTCTGCTGGTCGAGCAGGTCACTCGTGCTTCCCTCGCCGTGGTCGGCTTTGATGGCCGCGGCGCGGTCGAGGACGGTGGCCAGTTCGTCGGTCGTGAGGTCATCGACGTCGAGTATATCCATGTCAGTCCTCCAGCATGCGTTCGGTCGCGGTTTCGAGCACTGCAACGGAGCGGTCGTACTCGTCGAGCGGGAGGTGCTCGTTCGGCGCGTGGTCCAGATCAGAGTCGCCGGGTCCGTAGGTCACCATCGGACAGTCCCACGCCTTCGCGTAGACGTTCATGTCGCTGGTGCCGGTCTTGCGAAGTAGTGTGGGCTCGCCACCCTGCTGCCGAATCGCGGCCCGGAACGCCCGGGCGGCGCTGGTTCGGGGGCTCTGCATCACCGGCTCGACCTTGTCGTCCCAGTTGACCGTGCCGTTCTCCAGAAATCCGTCGGCGATTTCGCGGATCTCGCTGGTACTGTACTCCGGCGGGACCCGCAACTGGACGTCCATCGTCGCCTCGACGCTCAGCCCGTCGGTCGACGTGCCGCCCTTGAACTCGACCGGCTTGCAGGTGACGCGCTCGAAGACGGGGTGCCACTCGTCTTTGGCGAACTCGTCTTCGACAGCGGTCCACCAGTCGATGGCGTCCTGAATGGCGTTGTTCTCCGGGCGCGAGGAGTGGCCGGACTCGCTCGTCGCGACGTAGGTCCCGGCCAGCAGACCGCGGTATCCCAGCGTGATGCCCTCCCAGCCGGACGGCTCGCCGTTAATGACGGCCCCCGGTGCCGACTCGCGGTCCTCGACGAGGAACCGGGCACCGGTCGAGTCGACCTCCTCACCGACGACGCCGACGAAGGAGGCCCCGGTGCGGACGGCCGCGACGGCCATCGCACACAGCGGCCCCTTCGCGTCGACGCTACCGCGGCCCCACAGCACGTCGCCCTCGTCGGTCTCCTCGACGCGGACCGGGATGTCGCCCGGCACGGTGTCGATGTGGGAGGTGAGGAGGACGCTGTCGTCGGCGGGCGCGCGGACGTTGCCGACCTCGTCGAGCCACGCCTCGCGGTCGTGGGACTCGAAGAACTCGACGAGTCGCTCGGCCGCCTCCGCCTCGTTCCGCGAAACCGATGGGATACGGACAACTGCTTCGAGTAGGTCGCGGGCCTCTGTGTCGGCCTCGCGCGTCGCGGCTTCGCTCATCCCACCACCTCTGCCATCGCGTCGACGACGGCGTCGGCGTGGGCCTCGTCGATGGTCAGCGGCGGGAGCAGGCGGACCACGGTGCGGCCGGCCGGCAGCGCGAGCACCTGGTGGTTCAGGGCGAGCTTCTTCAGCGCCGCGTTCGCGCCGCGGCCGACCTCGACGCCTATCATCAGGCCCTCGCCGCGGATGTCCCGCACGTCGTCGCCGATGGTCGCTTCCAGTTCAGTCAGGAGGTAGTCGCCCATCACGGCGGCGTTACCCGGCACAGAGTCCTCAATGATAGTCGAAACGGTCGCGCCGGCAGCGGCGGAGATGACCGGCCCGCCGGAGAACGTCGAGGCGTGGGAGCCGTAGTTCTCGGCGATCCAGTCCCGACACAGCGTCGCACCGATGGGGAGGCCGTTTCCGAGGCCCTTCGCCGCGGTTATCATGTCCGGCGCGACGGCGGCCCGCTGGGAGTTCCACAGCGCGCCGGTCCGTCCCATACCTGTCTGGACCTCGTCGAAGATGAGCGCCGCCCCGGCGTCCTCGGTAATATCCCGGGCGGCTTCGAGGTAGCCGTCGGAGGTGGGGTTGATGCCGCCCTCGCCCTGGACCGGTTCGACGATGAACGCGGCGGTGTCCTCGTCGACGGCCTCGGCCAGCGCCTCGCTGTCGTCGTAGGGGACGAACTCCACGTCGCCGATGAGCGGCTCGTAGGGCTTCTTGTACTTGTCCTTCCAAGTCGTCGCCAGCGCGCCCATCGTCCGGCCGTGGAAGCCCTGCATCGTCGCGACGATTTTGGAGTTCCCCGTGGCCGAGCGGGCGAACTTCAGCGCCGCCTCGTTGGCCTCGGTCCCGGAGTTACAGAGCCAGGTCTTGTCGATGGGGTCCGGCGCGGTGTCGGCGAGCAGGTCGTACAACGCCGTCCGCTCGGCGTTCGGGTACGACGCCTGGACGTACGTTATCTTCTCTAGCTGCTCGCTGACGGCGCTCTGGACCGCCGGGTGCTTGTGTCCCAGCGGGACACAGGCGTAGGACGCGCCCATGTCTAGGTACTCTGTGCCGCTGTCGTCGTAGACGTAGGCACCGTCGCCGCGTTCGATCTGGATGGGTTTCTCGTTGAAGACGAATCCGCTCATGTGTCTGTGTCCTCCGTTTGTTGGTCTGTGAGTGCGTCGGCGTAGACGTGCGTGCCGCCGCCGTCGAGCGCCGAGAGAATCGGTGACTCGGCGTTGGCGTCAGCCACGACCGCCTCGGTCGCGCCGCCGTCGAGGGCCTCCTCGACGGCCATTATCTTCCGGCCCATGAAGCCCTCGGCCGCGTCTTCGAGGGCGTCCCAGTCGGCCGCCGTCTCGACCGATTCGATTAGCGTCGACGGGTCGTCGGGGTCCGCGTAGACGCCCTCAACGTCGGTCAGGAGGACCAGCGTCGCGTCGAGTTCGCCGGCAATCGCCGCGGCCGAGCGGTCGGCGTCGGTGTTGACCGGAATTACCTCGCCGTCGTCGTCCCCGGCCATCGGCGGCGCAGCCACCGGGGTGTAGCCATCCGAAAGCAGCGATTCCAGCAGGTCGCCGTTGACCTGCTTGATCGTGCCCGAGTGGTCGCCACGGCGGATTTTCTTCGTGCCGTCCTCGACGACCCGCACCGCGGACTTCCGTGGTCCGTAGAGCAGTTTGCCGTCGACGCCGTTGAGACCGACCGCGTCGACGCCCTCGCTCTGGAGCCCGGCGACGAGCTGGGTGTTGAGGTGACCGAAGGCCATCTCGAACACCTCTATCGTGGTCTCGTCGGTGAACCGGCCGACGACGCCCGACGGCGTCTCGACGTACTCCGGTTCGACGCCGAGCCGTTCGAGCGTCTTGTCGACTTTGGTCGAGCCGCCGTGAACCACGACGACCCGCTCCCCGTCGGCCACTAACGATGCCACGTCCGCAAGCGCCCCCGCGGGGTCGACCGCGCGAGCGCCACCGACTTTGATAACGACTGTCATAGAAAATCACTCCAGGGGTTACGGTGCGCCGACGGGGTGGAGCCCCTGGAACTCCAGGCCCGCCGTCTCTTCGATGCCGAGGGCGACGTTGGCCGCGTGAACGGCCTGTCCCGCCGATCCCTTCATCATGTTGTCGATGGCCGAGAACACGACCAGTCGCTTGTTGCCGGGGTCGAGTTCGAAGCCGACCTCGGCGCGGTTCGTGCCCGCGACCGACTTCGGTTCGGGGTAGCGGTAGACGCCGCCACCGCCGGCGACGAGTTCGACGAACGGTTCGTCCTCGTACTCGCCGCGGTAGGCTCCCCAGAGGTCGCCCTTCGAGACGGGGCCCTCGGGGAAGACGTGACAGGTCGCGCTCGCGCCGCGAATCATGTCCACCGCGTGGACGGTGAAGGACACGTCGATGCCGAGGAACTGCTGGATCTCGGCCTCGTGGCGGTGGCCCGTGGGCGCGTACGGGCGGACGACGCCCGAGCGTTCCGGGTGCGAGGAGGCCTCGCCGCCGCCGGCCCCGCCCTCGCTGGAGCCGACCTTCACGTCGACGACGACCTGCTCGTCGCCGCTCAGGATGTCGGCCTCGAACAGCGGGAGCAGGCCAAGAATCGTCGCCGTGGCGTTACAGCCGCCGGAGGCGATGAGGTCCGCGCCGTCGAGGTTCTCGCGGTTGAGCTCCGGCAGCGCGTACTCGCTCTCTTCGAGCAGGTCCGGGCGCGTGTGCCCGTCGTACCACTCGTCGTACTGGGCCTCGGAGTCGAGCCGGAAGTCCGCCGAGAGGTCGACGACCGTGCCGGCGGCCTCCTGGAAGCGGTCTATCTGCTCCATCGAGACGCCGTGGGGCGTCGCGGCGAACAGCACGTCCACCGATGCCAGATCCTCCGGCGAGGAAAACCGGAGGTCCGAGTGCCGGAGGTTCGGGTGCGAATGCCCGATCGTCTTGTTCTCCTTCGAGCGGCTTGTCGCCTGGTCCAGTTCGAACTCGGGGTGGCCATCGAGCAGGCGGAGCAGTTCCCCGCCCGTGAAGCCGGAGCCGCCGACGACGCTTGCCGTGTAGGTCACGCGAGCCACCTCCGGTGGCGAGCGTGATGTCGCTGGTCGCAGCCCGCGGTGCGAAGCGAGCGGGAACGTCCAGCGGAAGTCATGCCGTCACCTCGGCGTCAGCCTCGGTCGCCGCCTTGGTTTCGAGCCAGTCGACGACCTTCGCGGGCACGTCCACGTCCGTGACCTCGTTCAGCGCCTTGAACTCAACTGTGTGGTTCACCTCGTGGACGGTGTAGTCCTCGAACTCGCGCGCTCGCGGCTGGTCGGCCTCGCTCTCCGATACCCCGACCTCCATCAGGTCGATACCCAGCAGGCCGCCACCGACGGCGTCGGAGGCCTTCTCGACCAGTTCCAGCGCGCGGTCGTCCAGTTCGAACTCGGCGGTCTCTGCGCCTTTGGCGGCGTTGGTGAGCCAGTGGTCCGAGGAGCGGACCATCGCCGCGATGGGCTCGCCGTCGACGGCCAGCACGCGCATGTCGCGGCCGGGCTTTTCGACGAACTCCTGCACGTAGAATATCTTGTGCTCGTAGTGGCCGAGCGTCTCCTTGTGTTCGAGGATGGCCTCGGCGGCCGAGCGCGAGTCGATCTTCGCCATCAGGCGGCCCCAGGAGCCGACGACCGGCTTGAGGACGCAGGGGTAGCCGAACTTCTCGATTGACTCCAGCGCGGCGTCCTTGGTAAAGGCCACGTCGGTGTTGGGCGTCGGCACGCCCGCGGCCTCCAGCGCGAGGCTGTTGTTGACCTTGTCCGCACAGGTGTCGGCGACCTCGGGACCGTTGACGACCGGCACGCCGTAGGCCTCCGCGAACTTCGTCGCGTACACGCTACGACTGGTCGCCAGACAGCGGTCGACGACGATGTCCAGATCCTCGAAGGCCTCGGGGGCCTCGTGGATATTGAACTGCTGTTTGCGAACGTCTATCTTCTCGATTTCGTGGTCGCGCTCGCGCAGTTCCGACAGGAGCAGCTTCTCGTCCCGGCGGATGCGCGAGTAGAGGAGTCCGACTTTCATACTGAGTCCTCCGTGGGTTCGCGGCTCGCAGCGTCGAGCGCCACGGTCACGTACGGCGCCGAGCGCCGCGCCACCGCGAACACCTCACTCACCCCAGTCCTCTTCGAGCTCGGGTGCGCTGTCGAGCTCGACAGGGTCGGCGCCAACGACTTCCAGTTCGGCACCGCAGGTGGCACAGTCAACGATCTCTCCGACTTCGAGGTTGTCGTGCAGGGACACGTCCGCCCCACACTCGATGCATTCTGCCATTGTAGTTCATCCTGTGACAGGGACACACTTAAAGCCTTCGAACATATCAGAATATTGAATTAGATATACCACGCTCTAATGGTATCAAAGCCCTATATCCGCCACGTCTCTGAGTTGTATATCAGAATTATGGTATAATTGTCCCACGAGGGGACGGTGGTCGCTCAGACATATCGGTCCACCTCCGTCTGGCGGCGGTCAGCCGCCTGTGAAACCGCCTGCCGGCGGGCAGTCAGTGCCTCGCTGTCGGCGGCGAGAGCGTCCTCAGCCACCGACACCTGCTCGACAACGGCGTCGGGATCCGGCCCGCCGCGAGAGTCCCGCATGGCGACACTTTCGGCGGGGTCGAGTGCGGCCACCAGCGCGTCGCGGTCAACGTAGGCTGACAGCGGCTCGCCCAGCACGTCCTCGGCGACGGCCGACAGCGCCGCGTAGTCGGGCGCGTCCTCGTCGGCCGCCAGTCCCGCCGCGGCCTCGGCGACGACCTCGTGGGCCGTCCTGAAAGGGACGCCGGTCATCGCCAGCAGGTCGGCCACGCCGGTCGCGGTGGCGAACCCGTCGGTGGCCGCAGCTGCGAGGGTCTCGGCGGGCCAGTCGGCGGTCGCAACCGCGCCAGCGGCGACTTCCACACTCTCGGTGACGCTGTCGATGGCGTCCCAGGCGTGGCGGCCGGCACGCTGGAGGTCGCGGTTGTAGGCGCGAGGCTGGCCCTTGAGGTTGGTCAGCAGGCCGTTCAGCCCGGCGACGGCGTCGCCTGTGCGCCCGCGGACCAGTTCCAGTGTGTCGGGGTTCTTCTTCTGGGGCATGATCGAGGAGGTCGAGGCGTAGTCGTCGTCGAGGTCGACGTGGCCCTTGCTCGCCATCACGACCACGTCCTCGGCTAGCCCCGATAGGGTCGTCGCCAGCGTGGCGACGGCGCTGGTCGTCTCAACGAGGAAATCACGCGTCGCCGAGGCGTCCATCGAGTTCTCTGCGACGCCCTCGAACCCGAGGAGTGCAGCGGTACGCTCACGGTCCACGTCGAAGGGTGTCCCCGCAAAGGCGGCCGACCCCAGCGGGTTCTGGTTGACCCGCTTGTATGCATCCAGCAGCCGCGCGGTATCGCGCTGGAGTGCCTGTTCGTAGGACAGGACCCAGTGAGCGACTGTCGTCGGCTGCGCGGGCTGGAGATGCGTGTAGCCCGGCATCACCGTCTCGCGCTCGGCGCGAGCCACCTCAATGAGTTGCTCGCGGGCCCCGATAACGGTCTCCATGAGGTCCAAAATGTCCGCGCGCAGGCGGTAACGGATGCAAGCCGCCACCTCGTCGTTGCGCGAGCGAGCGGTGTGCATCTTCCTGCCCGACTGCCCGACGCGGTCGATGACGGCGCTCTCGATTGCCTCGTGGACATCCTCGCCGTCAGGCAGCGCACCGTGGCCGGCGTCCTCCACGTCCGCCAGCGCGGCCAGCACCTCGCCGGCCGTCTCGCGGTCGATGATCTCCTGTTCGGCCAGCATCACGACGTGGGCGCGGTCAACCGCGAGGTCGGCCGCGAAGATACGCTCGTCGTCCGACAGCGAGGAGAGGAACGACCGTGCCGGCCCGCCAGCGAAGCGGTCGCGGCGGACGACCGTCTCGTCGCCGCCGTCCGCGTCTGCCGCGGCATCGCCGCGGTCCGCGTCCGCCGTCTCGTGGTCCTCGCCGTCGCTCATTCGCTTACTCCTCCGTGGCCCCGCTCGCGTCGTCGGATTGGTCGCCGCTGCCGTCCGTGACAGCAGCGCCCTTCTTCACGTCGTCGAGAATCTTGTTCGCGAGGCGGGACTGGAAGCCGTGGTACTTCGCGACGCCGGTCGCGTCCTGCTGGGTGATACCGCCGGAGACGTCCTCCTCGTTGAAGGAGGCCGCCGACTCGCTGTAGACGGCGTAGTCGGACTCACGGGAGACGGCGCGGCAGTGCCCGCCTTCGAGTTTCACGGTGACGGTGCCGGTAACGCGCTCGTTCGTGTCGTCGATGAACGCTTCGAGCGCGCCCGTCAGCGGCGCGTCGACGAGGCCCTGGTAGGCCTTCTGGGACCACTCCTGGTCGACCTGGGCCTTGAACTGGCGCTCCTCCTGCGTGAGGACGAGCCCTTCGAGCGCTTCGTGGGCCGTCAGAAGCACCGTCGCTGCGGGGTGCTCGTAGTTCTCTCTTACTTTGAGCCCGAGCATGCGGTCTTCCATCATGTCCGTGCGGCCGATGCCGTGGGCCCCTGCCTGTGCGTTGAGTTGCTCGATGAGTTCGACCCCGTCGAGTTCCTCGCCGTCGACAGCGACGGGAACGCCTTCCTCAAAGGTGATTTCGACCAGTTCAGCGTCCTTGTCGGAGGGGTTGTCGGTCCACTTGTAGATGTCGTCGTCGGGGATGGTGCTCGGGTCTTCGAGTTCGGAGCCCTCGATGGAGCGGCTCCAGAGGTTCGTGTCGATGGAGTAGCGACCGCCATCGCCGCCCTCGACGGGCAGGCCCTTCTCCGCGGCGTACTCGTTTTCCCACTCGCGGGTCAGCCCAAGTTCACGCACCGGCGCGATAACATCGAGGTCCGAGTCGCGCCAGACGGCCTCAAAGCGCAGTTGGTCGTTGCCCTTGCCAGTACAGCCGTGGGCGACGGCCGAGCAGCCCTGCTCTTCGGCGACCGAGAGAATAGCCTTGGCGATGACCGGGCGCGCGAGGGCAGTTCCGAGCGGGTAGCCCTGATAGTCGGCGTTGGCCTTGACGGCCTCCATACAGAGGTCAGCGAACTCCTCGGTGGCGTCGACGACGTGTTGTTCGACGCCCAGCGCCTCGGCAGTCTCCTCGGCCTCCTCGAACTCGTAGTCGGGCTGGCCGACGTCGACGGTGACGCCGATGACCTCGTCGTAACCGTACTCCTCTTTCAGCAGCGATACGCAGACTGTCGTGTCGAGCCCGCCGGAAAAGGCGAGTGCGACGGTTCCGTTTCCTTCTGGCATGGATGTGTTCTGCATTGGTTCCGTGGTGTGCCTGTCGGTTTCTCGATCAAACACCAGATCGAGTATCCCATCGAACCGACGACGACGGCGTCTAGCGACGAAACGAACCTGTCGAGTGAAGAGTAAGTAGTAGTGGGCCTAGAAACGGCCCGGTCGTCGTCGTCGTGGGGAGAAACGGAGGGACCCCTCGCTATCCGCAGCGAGCGGCGTGGAGCGAGAGGTCCGCGTCATGTATATTCTGCTGTGTGACTCGGGTACTAATAGTTTCCGTGTTCACAGTGTCGTGTGCATGGTCACCAAACACAGTCCCTCATAGCCATCACGTCGCCCGTAGCGGCCAGGACCGCCAGACAGACTGGCGTGTGCCGAAGTGTAAGCAATGTACTCGCCGTCTCTCTGGCTATTGGCCAGCGGCGGTGGTATCAGACCCGACACCCGGCGACTTTGTTTCGCCCCCGCTGGTGGCCGTCTCATTGGCTGGCGTCGTATCGGTGTCGTCCGGCCGTTCACTCGCCGGAGTCCGCTCCGGCCCACCTTCCGGACGGTCGCCTACTTCGGTTCTGTTCGCCGCTTCGGGGCCACGGTCGCCGGCAACGTCAGGTCGAGCCTGCTGTCCGACGTTCGGCCCGGCGATGCCCTGCGCGACAGCGGCGACTTCCGGCCCGCTCAGCTCGCTCGCGCGCTGTGAGAGAGTCTTGATCGCCGCCGCGTCGATGCCTTTCTGCTCCAGCGCTTCGGCGGGAAGCTGGCTGGCGGTTTCGTTCGTCTCGTTTGCCAGCCGCTGGACGTTCTTCGTCTCGGCATGGAGCTGTGCAGCCTTCGCTCGGTACTCGCCCTCGCTTATCGAGCCGTTCTGGCGGGCTTGCTCCAGCGCCTGCTTTCGCTGTTGGAGTTCGTCCAGTCGGGCCTCGGAGTCGTTCACCTGCTCGGCGACGACGGACGCCTTCGCAGCGTCGGTGTTCGCCCTCGCGACGCGGACCCCGAACGTTCGTGACTGGACCTCACCGTCCAGTTCGGCTCCCTGCACGCTGACGACGCCCGCCAACTGTGCGCCGGGGGGCGTCGCATTCTCATCTGCCTCTTCGGCCACCGTTTCAGTCTCCTGTGCCATCGTCACGGCGGGCACCGCGGCGAGCGTGCTCACCACGAGCACCACTGCCAGCAACACCGGGGTCGCTCGTCTCATTACACCCATTGCTTGGCTCTCCAACATCCTATAAATAGGCGTCTATAAAGCCAGGTTAGCACCGATTAAGCCGGATTAAAACCGCAATACAGGAGTGGTTTTGATCCGCAATCCCTACTGAACGGTCGACAGATTTATTATCGGGTTTCGTCACCGCTGTCGGTTCCGTCGCTCCCGTCACCCTCTCCACCAGTCACGTCAGTGTCCGGCAGCGTCACCACGTTCTCTCGGCCGATGCGGAACGTTTCTACCTTCTCTTCCTCGCGCAGGCCGCCGATGACCTGGCTCGTCTTGGCGTCGGTCCAGTCGAGTTCGCCGGCCACCTGCTGTTGCTTGAGCCGCCCGCCGTTCGATTCGAGCAGTTGCAGGACCTGTTCTTCGTTACTCAACAGTTCGACCGGCGGTGTGCCAGCGTCAGCGTCCGTGCCGGCAGCGGACTCCGCTTCGGGATCATCCGAGTCTACCATCGACGCCGGCGGCTCGGCCGGCGCATTGCCGTTAGGGATGCCGTACCGCCGAAGTGCGTACACCCCGGCAGCAATGCCGACCAGCGCGAGAATCCCACCGATAAAGAGCCCGTTCGACCCGCTGTCACCGCCAGCGCTGTCCCTCGGGTTGACGACCACTCGCGGCTCGGCTTCCCCGAACGTCTGTTGGCCACGCCAGGTGACAGAGGCGTTCCCCCGTTCGTCGGCCTGCGGTGCAACGGAGTCAGCCTGATAGTCCGCTGGCCAGCGGAGGGTCAGTGAGGTTTCACTGTCCAGAAACAGCCCCGAGAGCGCGTCGCCGATCTCGACGCGGTCGCCGGAGACGTTAGCGAAATTCGTCCACTGGAACCGATAAGTGATGACGCCGTACGTCTGGCCGAACGTCTCTTCGCGCGCACTCGCAGTGGCGTTTTTGACAGCCATCTCGCGGCCAGTCGTGTTCTCCGCGGCCCCGGCAGTGCGTTGCATCCGACGCTCAAAGCGGTCCGTGTACGCCGCCGGGTTGGCCTGGATATCCGTTCGCAGGTCCTCGAACGCTTGCGTGGTGTTGTCGTCGTCCAGCCGAAGTCGGTAGGCGACCGTCGAGTCAGCGGTCCCGTCGGGGTTCACGTCAGCGGTCATGACGACCACGTCCGCATCGACAGACTGCTGGCCGAGACTGCCGAAACCTGCCCCGGTCGCTGTCGGGACAAGCAGTGCTACCGCGACAAATACGACGACCAGTGTTTCAGGAGTCCAGCCCATCCTACCGCGGCTATCCCCTCGGCAGGTATATCGTTTATTGCCGATTGAGTGAGCTGACACTCTAAAGCGTTACAACCCAAGCCGTATCCGTTCCGGAGCCGAAGTCAGGGGCTACTGCGGCCACAAGGGGTTTGCCCCGCGAGGAAGTCCTGTCGAGCATGGACAGAGCGAAGCTCGACGTGGACACTCTGCTGAAGATTGTCCTTGTCCTCATTGTCGTCTGGTTGGTGCTCGAAATTATCGGCGGGGTTCTAGGGCTGTTGGGTTGGCTTCTGGGACCACTCCAACCGATACTCGGCGTGGTGCTGGTCGTCCTCATCGTCCTGTGGCTGCTTGACCGGCCGTAGGACCGCGCTCTTTTTCTCGACAGCAAGCGACCCGCTCACTGTGTACAGCATCAACGTCCCACTCCCGTCAGCAGTCACGTCGCTGGCCGCCGACCTTGCGGCGGACCTGCCGCTCGCACAGCGACGGGGACGGGGTGAGCACACGCTGGTCGCCAAGCGGCTGGGTGACGGCGACCACGCGGCCTACGCGCGACTGGAAGCGCAGGGGCGCGAAGTGCTTCGCGGCCAGCCGGCGTTCGAGGCGGAGATTTCAGAGATCGAACAGTTCGAGACAGCCGCGACCGGCCCGTCACCAGTAGTGTACCTCGCCGTCGAGAGCCCGGGGCTGGTCGGTTTACACGAGCGGCTCTGCGAGCGCTTCGATCCCGTCGACGAAATGGAAGGCGACGAGTACGTCCCGCACGTGACCGTCGCCCGCGGCGGGGACCGCGACGCGGCCGCGCGGCTGGTCGAGCAGGGTATCGACCCGATCCGGTGGACCGTCGACGAACTCACCTTCTACGACGCCGACCGGAACCAGCCGGTCAGCCGGGTGTCGCTGCCGGCGTGACAGCGGTCGGTCTCCGTCCATCGTGGCGAACAGGCGGCACGCGTCAGTCCCGGTGCGGTGTGCCGCACAACCGCTCAGCGCGCCGGGCCGTAGCTACGTCACAGCGGCCGTGGTCTCGGCTTCGGATATAAACGGTTGGACCGAAAGCAATGCTTTTGGAGCGGCCTGCCATCCACTACAGATATGGATTACCGCGAAGTCGACAGTACGTCCGAGTTCGTCTGCCGACTGGAGCACGGTGGGGACTGGCGCGCGCAGATCGAGGCCTTCGCGGACGAACAGGGCATCGACGCCGGCTTTTTTTACGGGCTTGGGGCAGTGCAGGACGCGGAGCTCATGTTCTACGACCAAGACCGGACCGAGTACGACTCGCTGACCTTCGACGAACCGCTTGAGGTCGCCGCTTGCATGGGCAACATCTCGCATCTCGACGGGAAGCGGTTCGCCCACACCCACGCCGTCCTCTCCCGGCCCGACGGCGAAGCGATTGCCGGCCACCTGAACGCCGGCACCGTCTGGGCGGGCGAACTGTACGTCCGCGGATTCGATACAGAACTCAAGCGGGAGCACGACGAGCCGACCGATCTGGACCTCTGGGATATCTAAGATGCGGGAGGCCGACGAACAGTACTTCGAAACGCTCGAAACCCAGCTCGAAGCCGCCTTCGACGTGGCCGAGCGGGCCAAAGAGCGCGGCGGCGACCCGAAGCCAGAAGTCGAGATTCCGACCGCTCGTGACATGGCCGACCGGGTGGAAAACATTCTCGGCATCGACGGCGTGGCCGAGCGGGTGCGAGAGCTGGAGGGACAGATGTCCCGCGAGGAGGCCGCGCTGGAACTGGTCGAGGACTTCGTCAAAGGGACTGTCGGCGACTACGACAGCCGCGAAGGAAAGGTCGAGGGCGCGGTCCGGACCGCGGTCGCCCTGCTGACCGAGGGGGTCGTCGCCGCCCCCATCGAGGGCATCGACCGCGTCGAACTGCTGGAAAACGACGACGGGACGGAGTTCATCAACGTCTACTACGCCGGGCCAATTCGCTCCGCCGGCGGGACCGCACAGGCGCTCTCGGTGCTAGTCGCGGACTACGCCCGCGCGCTGCTGGGCATCGACCAGTACAAGGCCCGCGAGGAGGAAATCGGCCGCTACGCCGAGGAAATCGACCTCTACGACAAGGACACCGGCCTGCAGTACTCACCCAAGGAGAAGGAGACGAAGTTCATCGCCGAGCACATGCCCATCATGCTCGACGGCGAGGCGACCGGCGACGAGGAGGTGTCGGGCTACCGGGACCTCGAACGCGTCGACTCGAACTCCCCGCGGGGCGGGATGTGTCTGGTGCTGGCCGAGGGCATCGCGCTCAAGGCCCCGAAGATTCAGCGCTACACGCGGAACCTAGACGAGGTCGACTGGCCGTGGCTGCAGGACCTCATCGACGGAACCATCGGCAAAGACGAGGCCGACGAAGGAGAGGAAGGAGAGGACGCGAACGGCGACGACGCGGGCGACGGATCGGACGACGACAGGGACGAGGCTGACGAGCAGCCGGGGCCGCCCCGTGTCGAGCCAGCCGACAAATACCTCCGGGACCTCATCGCTGGCCGGCCGGTGTTTTCCCACCCGTCGAAGGCGGGCGGGTTCCGGCTGCGCTACGGCCGGTCGCGCAACCACGGCTTCGCGACAGCCGGCGTCCACCCGGCGACGATGCATCTCGTCGACGACTTCCTCGCGACCGGGACCCAGATCAAGACCGAGCGGCCGGGGAAAGCCGCCGGCGTCGTGCCGGTCGACACTATCGAGGGACCGACCGTCCGCCTCGCCAACGGCGACGTGCGCCGCATCGACGACGCCGAGGAGGCACTGGCAGTCCGCAACGGCGTCGAGAAAATACTCGATCTGGGCGAGTATCTGGTCAACTACGGCGAGTTCGTCGAGAACAACCATCCGCTCGCACCGGCCTCCTACACCGTCGAGTGGTGGGAGCAGGACCTCGCGGCCGCCGGCGCGGACGTGCAGGCGATGCAGGACTCGCCTCACATCGACCTCGCCGACCCGAGCGCCGAGGAAGCCATCGAATGGGCGACCGACTACGACGCCCCGCTGCACCCGAAATACACCTACCTCTGGCACGACGTGAGCGTCGACCAGGTGTGTGCGCTCGCCGACGCCGTCGAGGACGCACATGTCGCACAGGCCGATGGTGCGTACGCCGACCCGGAGATGGACGGCACAGCGGGCGACGCATACAGTGATGCCGGCGCGCTCGTCCTGCCACGGAGCGACACCGTCCAGCAGACGCTCGAACACCTGCTTGTCGAGCACACACAGGACGAGGACACGATTACGGTCACCGACTGGGTGCCGCTGGTGCGGACACTCGGGTTCACCCGGTCGCTAGAGCGGGACTGGACACCGTCGGATCTCTCCGAGCACGCCCGGACCTACGGCGAGAGCGAGTCTGTCGACGCAATCGGCGTTTCGGAGGACACCGAACCCGAAGTCGGGCAGAACGCCATCGAGGCCGTCAACGAAATCGCGCCGTTTCAGGTCCGTGAGCGCGCCCCGACCCGCATCGGCAACCGGATGGGTCGCCCCGAGAAATCCGAGCGGCGGGACCTCTCGCCGGCCGTCCACACGCTCAGCCCCATCGGCGAGGCCGGCGGGGCACAGCGGGACGTGGCTAAGGCGACGAAACACGCTGACGGGATGAGCGATACGCCCGGCCAAGTCGAGGTCGAGGTAGCCCGGCGGCGCTGTCCCGAGTGCGGGACCGAGACCCACCAGGCGGGCTGTCCCGACTGCGGCGGCACCACCGAACCGGTGTACGTCTGCCCCGATTGTGAAGCCGAGGTCGAGCGCGACGAGTCCGGCCGCGCGGAGTGTGCCCGGTGTGAGACGCTCGCCTCGCCGACCCAGTACAAAGTGCTTGACCTGCAGGAGGCGTATCGGGATGCCCTGCAGAACGTCGGCGAGCGCGAGACGGCCTTCGAGCAACTGAAAGCGGTCAAGGGGCTCACCTCCGAGGAGAAGGTGCCGGAGCCGATGGAGAAGGGCATTCTCCGGGCGAAACACGACGTGTCGGCGTTCAAAGACGGCACCGTCCGCTACGACATGACGGATCTGCCGGTGACGGCGGTCCGGGCCTCGGAACTGGATGTCTCCGCCGAGCGACTCCGCGGGCTGGGCTACGAGGAGGACATCCACGGCGACCCGCTGACCCACGACGACCAGCTGGTCGAGCTAAAAGTGCAGGACATCGTTCTCTCGGACGGCGCGGCCGAACACATGCTCCAGACCGCCCGGTTCGTCGACGACCTCCTGGAGCAGTACTACGGGCTGGAGCGGTTCTACGAGTTCGACGACCGCGAAGACCTCGTCGGGGAACTCGTCTTCGGGATGGCCCCTCACACCAGCGCGGCGACGGTCGGCCGCGTAGTCGGCTTCACGTCCGCCGCCGTCGGCTACGCACATCCGTACTTCCACGCCGCCAAGCGCCGGAACTGCTTCCACCCGGACACCCGGCTGTGGTACGAGGATGAGGGCGGCAACTGGGAATACGGCACCATCGAAGAACTGGTCGAGGACCGGCTTGAGGACCCCGAGGAAGACGACTTCGGGACGCTCGTCGAAGAGCTAGACGGTACTCTCACCGTGTCGTCGCTTGGCGAGGACGGCCCCTGTCGCCGGCCCGTCGACGCCGTCTCGAAACACCCCGCTCCGGACCACCTCGTCGAGATTTCCGTCGGAGACCGAACGCTCCGGGTCACGCCCGACCACACGATGCTCCGGGCCGGTCCCGATGGGATCGAGGAGGTCCCGGCGGGCGACCTGACCGCCGGCGACGAACTCCCCGCTTACGACGGCGGCGAAACGACGACGATGACGGCACGCGGCGAGGCTTCGACGGCAGCCACCGACGGCGCAGCCCCGACAGACACCGTCGACGCTGTCGAATACGTCGAAAGCGATGTCGACCACGTCTACTGTCTCACGGTCGCCGACACACACCGGGTGGCCGTCGAAGGTACCTACGTCGGCCAGTGCGACGGCGACGAGGACTGCGTGATGCTCCTGATGGACGGCCTGCTGAACTTCTCGAAGTCGTATCTCCCGAACCAGCGCGGCGGCCAGATGGACGCCCCGCTCGTGATGTCCTCGCGAATCGACCCCAGCGAGATCGACGACGAGGCCCACAACATGGACATCATGGACTCGTATCCGCGGGAGTTCTACGAGGCGACCCGCGAAATAAAAGACCCGACCGAGGTCAAGGAGGTGATGAAAATCGCCGAGGAGACGCTGGGGACCGACCGCGAGTACACGGAGTTCCGCCACACCCACGACACGACCAACATCGCCGCCGGGCCGGACCTTTCGGCGTACAAGACGCTCGGCTCGATGGAGGACAAGATGGACGCCCAGCTGGAGATTTCCCGGAAACTGCGGGCCGTCGTCGAGAGCGACGTGGCCGAGCGTATCATCGAGTACCACTTCTTGCCGGACCTCATCGGCAACCTCCGGGCCTTCTCAAGACAGGAGGTCCGGTGTCTGGACTGCGGAGAGTCGTTTCGGCGCGCCCCGCTGACCGGCGACTGCCGGGAGTGTGGCGGCCGCGTTAATCTCACCGTCCACGAGGGGTCGGTCAACAAGTACATCGATACCGCTATCCGCGTCGCTGATGAGTTCGGCGCGCGGGACTACACGAAACAGCGGCTCAAGATACTGGAACGGAAAATCGAGTCGGTGTTCGAAAACGACCACAACAAGCAGTCAGGTATCGCAGACTTCATGTGAGCGACAGCGTCACCCGGATTCGTCAGGGCGACAGACGAGCGCGTGACAGTCGTCCGACGGGTGTTTTTGACCGTGGCGGTCCTGTCACGGGTATGGCCTCGTCCCGCGATTCAGCACCGCCGTTCGACTCCGGGGACCGGTCGGGTTCCCCGTCACCATCGCCCCGACAGACGCCCAGTACGATCTATCAGATACAGATCGCGCTGTTGCGCTCACAGGTAGCGACACTGGAAACCGCGCTCGAACAGGAACGCGAACACCGTCAGGCTGTCGTTGATCGGTACGAGCGCCTTCTCCACGGGGAATAGTCCGCGACTGGCTGTCGGGACAGTCCGTTGTGTTACTCGTCGCCGAGTTCGACGTAGGTCGTCTCGATGATGCGGCTGTCTCCGTTGAGCCGCTCGATGATGTCCTGTGGCGGCTGTTCGTCGAGGTTGTAAACGGACAGGGCCTCCCCGCCGATGGTCTCGCGGCCGTTGAACATCCCGGCGATGTTGATGTCGGCGTCGCCAAGCACCGTGCCGATGAAACCGATGGTGCCCGGCTCGTCACGGTTCCGGACGACCAGCATGTGCCCGTGTGGGACGGCCTCGATGCGGTGGTCGTCGATACGGACGATGCGGGGCTCCTCGCCGCCGAACTGGGTCCCACAGACGGAGACGGACTCCTCGCCGTCGGAGACGGTGACGGTGATGAGGCTCTGGTAGTCCTCGGAGGTGCGGGTCTTGGATTCGGTCACGTCGATGCCCCGGTCCTCGGCAATCTGGGGGGCGTTGACGGCGTTGACCTGGAGATCCGAGGGGGCGAACACGCCCTTCAGCGCGCTCGCGGTGACGTACTCTACGTCCTGCTCGGCGATGTCGCCGGCGTAGGTGACCTGGACTTCGGACATGTGGCCGCCGAACAGCTGGACGGCGATGCGGCCAGCAGTGTCGGCGAGGTCGAGGTACGGTCCGACCTGCTTGAACGTTGCCTCGTCCAGCGACGGCGCGTTCAGGGCGTTGGCGACGGGCTGGCCGTTGGCCGCGGCGATGATCTGGTCGGCCGTGGAGGTGGCGACGTTCTCCTGTGCCGCCTCCGTAGACGCGCCCAGGTGGGGCGTGACGATGATGTCCTCGACGTCGAGCAGCGGGCTGTCCTCGGGGAGGGGTTCCTCGCCGAACACATCGAGCGCTGCGCCTTTCAGGACGCCGTCCTCGACGGCCTCAGCAAGCGCTGGCTCGTCGATGATGCCGCCGCGGGCACAGTTGACGACGTAGCCGCCCTCGAGTTCGGCGAGTTCCTCCTCGCCGATCATGTTCTCGGTCTCGGGGGTCAGCGGCGTGTGGATGGTGATGAAATCGGACTTGGCGAGGCAGTCTTCGAGGTCGTCGACCAGTTCCGCGCCGAACTGGTCGGCGCGCTCCTGACTGATGTAGGGGTCGAACGTGACGATGTCCATGCCGAGGCTGCCCAGTCGCTTGGCGACCTGCTGGCCGACACGGCCGAAGCCGACGACGCCCAGCGTCTTGTTGTTGACCTCCGTGCCCAGGAACTCGCCTTTCGCCCACTCGCCGCTTTTCAGGCGGTCGTGGGCCTGCGGGATGGAGCGAGCGGTGGCAAACGCCATCGCGACAGAGTGTTCCGCGGCGGCACGGACGTTACCTTCGGGGGCGTTGGCGACGATGACGCCGTGGTCAGTGGCGGCGTCGATGTCGATGTTGTCGACGCCGATGCCGGCCCGGCCGACGATGATGAGGTCGGGCGCGGCCGCGAACACTTCTTCAGTGACTTCGGTGCCCGAGCGGACGATGAGCGCGTTCGCGTCGGCCACTGCGTCGAGGAGCGCGTCGCCCTCGACCTCGTAGGCTGTTTCGACATCGTGGCCCGCCTCACGGAGTCGCGTGAGACCGGCGTCGGCGATAGGGTCCGTGACGAGTACCTTCATACCGAATCGAACTTACTGGGGCGGCATAACGCTTGTTTTCTCCGTCCGAGCAACTACGTGCAAGCACTCGGGCCGGAGCGGTCGCGCCGCTGATGGGGGTGTCCTGCTGAGCGGGACCGTTCAGTGAAAAGGAACCGACTGGGCGTGACCTATCGCCAGGCCGGGAGCGAGAAAGCGTCTGAGAGCGGGGTTGTGAGATAGGCGTCGTCTCGGGTCACGTCAGCGAGGATAAACTGGTCCGTTGGACCCTCTTCAACGGACGCCATGATGTCTCCATCCGCGGCCATCTCGACCGGAGCGACAGGTTCCGACTCCATGCATGATAATATGTAACAACCCTATAAAAATTTAGCGAAACCAAGAGAGGGGAGTGGTATGACGCTGGGCCAACTGTCTGACAATAGTTCATATCCTGTCAGGACTGGTGTGAGCGGGGGAGTGAGTCAGCACAGCTAGAGCCTGATATCTCAACCAATAGCGGTTGAGAAAGGACTTCTGTTCGCGCGCAGAGACGGGCTGTGGATATGGCAGAAGACGTAGTTGTTGCCAAGACACCACGGTCCCTCGGTTTCCGAGATAGCGCTTGCGCAGTCGTCAGAGATAGCCGATGGCCGTACAGCGTTCTACCCGAATGTCGAAAACGGACGGATGTTAAGGACTTAGTAGATGCGGGAAGGAAGTTCTGGCAGTATGAACGTTGCAGACGCTATGACGCCACGCTCGGAGGTCGTCACGGTTACTATACCCGGTACCCGTGATGACGCACTGGAGTACCTCCAAGAGCAGGCCTTCTCGTCGGTCCCGGTTATCAAGGAAACCGACGAGGGCGAAGAGTTCAGAGGGATTATTTCACGCGATGCGCTCATCGAGAGCCCCGACGAGGACCAGCTAGCCCTGCTCGTCGAGGAAGTCCCGACGATCAGCGACGACACGTCTATCGAAGCCGCGGCACGGATGATGGTCGAAGACGGCGAACGTCGCCTGCCCATCGTCGACGGCCAGCTCAAAGGCATCATCACAGTGACCGACGTGATTCGGTCTATCGCGAACGGTGACGTCGACGGCGACCAGATCGTCGGCGACCTCGCCAACCGAGACATCAACTGCGTGTACGAGGGCACGCCCCTGACCGTCGCCGAACGGGAGCTCTCCCACGCGAACGTCCCATACGGCGTCGTACTCGGCGACGACGGCGATATGTCGGGGATGCTCACAGAGGTAGACATCATCGCGGTCGCCCGGGTCGTCGAGGGCGAGGACGACACCGGCGACTCCATCGCCAACCAGGACGACGACTGGGCCTGGGAAGGCATCAAGGCGGTCGGCGGCCGGTACATGCCCACCCGCAACGTCGAACTCCCGGTCGAGCCCGTCCGCGAGTTCATGACCGCCGATGTCGTGACGGTGAACAAGCGCCGCACCGCCGAGGAAGCGGCACAGCTGATGATCGAGCACGACATCGAACAGGTCCCGCTGCTGTCCGGTGACGAACTCACTGGCATCGTACGGGATATCGACCTGCTGCGAGGCCTATGAGCGAAGGCGAACGACTTACCGAGCTGGCCAAGCGTCGCGGTTTCTACTTCCCCTCTTCGAGCGCCTACGGCGGGGCGGCGGGCTTCTGGACCTACGGGCCACAGGGCGCTGCGCTGAAATCGAACATCGAGGACACCTGGCGGGACCGCTATGTCGTCAAGGAGGGCCATCAGGAAATCTCCGCCCCCGACGTGATGCCCGAGCCCGTCTTCGAGGCGTCGGGCCATCTCGACGGCTTCGACGACATGATAGTCGAGTGCGGCGAGTGTGGCGCGACCCACCGCGCGGACCACCTCGTCGAGGACAACACGGACATCGAGGAGGCCGAGTCCCTGCCGAACGAGGAGGTCATGGACCTCATCGCTGAGCACGGCATCGAATGCCCCTCCTGTCACACGTCCCTGGCCGACCAGCCGGTCGACAACTTCAACCTCATGTTCGAGACCAATATCGGGCCGGGGTCGTCGTCGCCGGGCTACCTCCGCCCGGAGACCGCACAGGGCATCTTCGTGGAGTTCCCGCAACTCTCGGAGTACGCCCGGAACCAGCTCCCCTTCGGCGTCGCGCAAATCGGGAAGGCCTACCGCAACGAGATTTCGCCGCGGAAATCTCTCGTCCGCGTCAGGGAGTTCACCCAGGCCGAACTCGAACACTTCGTCGACCCCGAGGAGGACGAGCCGCCGCTTTCGGAGGTCGCCGACGTGACCCTGCCGCTGTACTCCGCCGCCGAGCAGCAGGCCGAGGACGGCGGCCAGCGCGAACTCACGGTCCGCGAGGCCGTCGACGAGGGCGTCGTCGAGAGCGAGTGGGTCGCCTACTACTTGGGCGTCTCCAAGGAGTGGTACGAGCGCATCGGCGTCGACATGGACCGCTTTCGCTACCGCCAGCACCTCGCCGGCGAGCGCGCCCACTACGCCTCCGACTGCTGGGACGCCGAGAGCGAGGTCGACGGCGACTGGATAGAGATTACGGGCTTCGCCTACCGGGGCGACTACGACCTCTCGAAGCACGCCGACCACTCCGGCGAGGACTACACGGTGTTCAAGCAGTACGACGAGCCGGTCACTGTCGAGCGCGCCACCGTCGACCCCGACATGAGCTATCTCGGGCCGGAGTTTGGCGGGTCGGCCGGCGCAGTCGCCGACGCACTCGAAGCGCTGGCCGAGCGGAATCCGGACGCCTTCGACGCCGATGAGGTCACCGTCGAAGTGGACGGGGAGTCCTACACCGTCCCCGTCGCGGAGACGAACTTCAGCGTCGACGAGGTCACCGAGAACGGCGAACACGTCCGGCCACACGTCGTCGAACCCTCCTTTGGCGTGGGACGAATCATCTACACCGTCCTCGCACACTCCTACGAGACCGACGAGGTCGACGGCGAGGAGCGGACCTACCTCGAACTCCCGCCGGAGCAGGCCCCGACGACAGTCGGCGTCTTCCCACTGATGGACAAGGACGGCATGGACGACCTGGCCCGCGACATCGCCGACGACCTCCGGACCGCCGGCCTCTCGGTCACCTACGACGACTCCGGGGCCATCGGTCGCCGCTACCGGCGTCAGGACGAAGTCGGAACGCCGTACTGTGTGACCGTGGATTACGAGAGTCTCGAGGACCGCGAGGTTACGGTGCGCGAGCGCGACACGACCGAACAGAAACGGCTCCCCATCGACGGGCTGGCGGAGACACTCGAACGCCTCAGTATCGGCGACCGCACCTTCGACGACCTGTAGATGGCCGACGAGGTATCCCGGCGGCTCGTCCATGTCACTGGCGCGGCGGTCCCGCTGGCACACCTTGGCTGGCCGGACTTGATTACGTGGCGCGTCGTGCAGGGGTTCCTGGCCGTGGCGCTGGTCGTCGTGTGTGTTCTCGAAGCCGTGCGGCTGACGACCGGGCTGGACTGGGTGGTGTACGACCGGCTCACCCGGGAGTACGAGCAGGACAACCCCGCCGGCTACGCGCTGTACATCGTCGGGATGGCTATCGTCGCCTTCGCCGTCGAACTGCCGGGCGTGACGACCGACGTCGCCGTCCCGGCAATGTTGATGCTCGCCATCGGCGACCCCATCAGCGGCCTGCTGGGCTCGGGCGACGCCAGCAACGTCAAGCAGGCCTGGGTCTTGCTGGTGATGTTCGGCGTCTGCACGCTGCTGGCCGCCCCCTTTGTTCCCCCCGCCGCCGCCGTTCTCGGGGGTGTCGCGGCGACGTTCGCGGACGGGGTCAAGCCCCGCATCGCCGGCTACGTCGTCGACGACAACTTCTCGATTCCGGTGCTGGGCGCGCTGGCGATGTGGGTCGGCGTCCGGTACCTCCCGTTCTGACCGGGCAATTCCCCGGCGTCCACTTTCACCGCGGTATCTGAACCCTTAACCACCGGCGGGACGAACGCGTGGGTAATGGCGACCACCGACGCCGGTGGCGAGCACGTCGAACGCCCGCTGGTGACGCCGGAGTTCCTGGAGAACCGCCGCTACCAGACCGAACTGGCGGAGACGGCAAGCACCGGGCACACGCTCGTCTGTCTCCCGACCGGGCTGGGCAAGACGACAGTCTCGCTGCTGGTGACCGCCGAGCGCCTCCACGCCGTCGGCGGGAAGTCGCTCATGCTGGCCCCGACGAAGCCGCTGGTCCAGCAACACGCCGAGTTCTACCGCGAGGCACTCGAACTGGACGACGAGGAGGTCGTCGTCTTCACCGGCGAGGTCCGGCCCGACGACCGCGCCGCCCTCTGGGAGGACGCCCGCATCGTCATCGCGACGCCGCAGGTCGTCGAGAACGACCTCGTCGGCAACCGCATCTCGCTGGCCGACGTGACCCACTGCACCTTCGACGAGTGCCACCGGGCGACCGGCGACTACGCTTACAACTACATCGCCGACCGCTACCACGCCGACGCCGAGGACCCGCTGGTGACGGGAATGAGCGCCTCGCCCGGCGACGACGAGGAGGCCATCCTCGGAGTGTGTGAGAACCTCGGACTCTCCGAAGTCGCGGTGATGACCGAGGACGACGCCGACGTGGCCGAGTACACCCACGACACCAGCGTGGACTGGAACCGCATCGAACTCCCCGAGGTCGTCGTCGAGATTCGGGACGCAATCAACGAGGTCATCAAGGACCGGCTGGCGCAGTTGAGGGAACTGGGCGTGACGAACAAGTCCTCGGCGGACATCTCCGAGCGCGAGATTCAGGGGATGCAGGCCGACCTCCGGAAACTGATGAACAACGACCAGAGCGAGGGCTACCAGGGGATGAGCCTGCTCGCCGAAATCCGGAAGCTCCGGACCGCCGTCACCTACGTCGAGACCCAGAGCGTCGAGTCCCTGCGGCGGTACTTCGAGCGCCTGAAGGAAGCCGCTCGTTCGTCGGGTGCGTCGAAGGCCGACCAGCGCCTCGTCAGCGAGCCGAAGGTCCGCGAGGCGATACGGAAAGCCGAGTCCTACGACGACCTGCACCCGAAGTTCCGCCAGACTCGAATGCTGCTCGCGGAGACGCTGGGCATCGAGAACGGCGAGCGGGTCATCGTCTTCACCGAGTCCCGCGACACCGCCGAGACGCTCGTGGACTTCCTCTCAGATCACTTTACGACCGAGAAGTTCGTCGGACAGAGCGACACCGACGGCAGCGAGGGGATGACACAGACCCAGCAACAGGAGACGCTGGACCGCTTCCGGAACGGCGAGTTCGAGGTGCTCGTCTCCACCTCCGTCGCCGAGGAGGGCCTGGACGTGCCCGAGGTCGACCTGGTGTTGTTCTACGAGCCGGTGCCGACCGCGATTCGGGCCATCCAGCGGAAGGGCCGGACCGGCCGCCAGGCCGAGGGCCGGGTCGTCGTCCTCCTGGCCGAGGACACCCGCGACGAGGCGTACTTCTGGAAGGCCCGCAACGACCAGAAGCGGATGAAACGCGAACTGAACGAACTCAAAAGCGTCGCCGGCGAACTGGAGGCCCGCCTCGACCAGACCGGGCTCGACGAGTACGAGGACGAAGAGGGGGACGCTTCGGGTGGAACAAAGAGCGAGGAAACCACCACACAGCAGTCGGATTCCACTGGAAACGGGAGGGGTAGCACAGCTAACAAGTCAGCCGATGATACCGACGGCAGCAACGGCCAGGCCGGACTAGACGCCTTCGCGGACGACTCGTCGGAAGCGTCCGGTGGGGATACCGAAGTCAACAGCGACGCGGCGACAGCCGACGAGGGGGATACCGCGACGCCGGACACGGGAACAGTCGCCACTGCCGGCCGCGATGATGAGGACGACCCCGTCGAAATTGTCGCGGACCAGCGGGAACTCGACTCGAACATCGCTCGGGACCTCTCGACGCGGGACGGTATCGAAACCCGACTCGAAACGCTGGCCGTCGGCGACTACGTTCTCTCTGACCGCGTCGTTGTCGAGCGCAAGACCGTCGCCGACTTCATGGACACGCTGACGGGCGGAGACCGGTCGATGTTCGAGCAGGTCGGGGACGCCACGCGAAACTACGGTCGGCCCGTCGTCGTCATCGAAGGCGAGGACCTCTTCGGTGCGCGCAACGTTCACCACAAGGCGATTCAGGGCGCACTCGCGTCGCTGGCGGTCGATTTCGGTGCGAGCGTGTTACGGACCAGTGGGGAGGACGAGACCGCCGATCTGCTGCAAGTCATCGCCGAACGGGAACAGGAGGTGGCCGACCGCGAGGTGAGCGTCCACGGCGAGAAACAGTCGAAGACGCTGCCCGAGCAACAGGAGTACGTCGTCGCCTCCATCGCCGAAGTCGGACCGGTAACCGCGCGCACGCTGCTGGACGCCTTCGGAAGCGTCGAGGCAGTGATGACCGCCGATAAAGAGGCCCTGCTAGAGGTGTCCGGTATCGGCGACGTAACGGCCGACCGGATTCGAGAAGTCATCGCCAGCGACTACGAGCCGTAGCGGTCCGTTCAGAACCGCGCTGCGTCGAGCGCTTCCGCCGCTTCTCGGGCTGCCTGCAGATGTTCGCGAGCCTCGCGTGGGTTCTCGGTGGCCGCGGCGCGCTCGGCGAAGCGGTGAACCGTCTCGGCCAGTAGCGCAGACGCCGCATCGAGATTGGCCTCAATATCGCCGGTGTGACTATCGGTCGTCCGAGTCTGTCGAGCGGAAACAGGGGGGTTCTGTGTCGCTGTCTCACGCGGCTGGTCGTTGGTAGTTCGGCCGCTAGGCTCCGACGACGCACCTCTTCGAGCAGTCTGTGGCGCTGGCTCCGAGTGGTCTGACGCCTGGGTCGACTGGTCACCCCCCGCTTCGGGTGGAGCGGACGAGTTGGGTGTCGACGCCGTCGGTTCGGAGGGAGACTGTGAAGCGGTGTCGGGCTGGGTATGTGCGGTCTCCTGCTGTGCGTGTTCGTCCGTCGCGTCCACCGCATTCTCTGCTGTGTCCTCGGCAGCATCGCCGAACTGGACGCGAGCCTCGTCGCTCGGGTCGGCAACCTCGATCTGGTCACTGTCGTCGGCCTGCCCCGCCTGTTCGTCAGCATCTGACGGGTCTGCCCCGTTTTCCTGCGTGTCGCGCGCGACCGGCTTCTGGCAGGTGGGGCAGAACTCCTGGCCGTCGTAGCGGAAAATGGGGTCGCCGCAGTCGCTGCAGTGGGCGTTGGTCATCGTCGCGCCCTTCAACAGGAGTTCGCTCATCTGCTCGGTCGTCTGGCGCTTCTCGTCTTCCTTCTCGAACTTCTCTCGGAGTTTCTCGCGTTCGGCTTCCTTATCGAAGTCGCTCATACCCGTCACAACGCCGCGGGGCTGAAAACCGTTTACGGGTGATACTGGCTGAACGATGCGCGGCGGAATCGGGGTTTCGACACGTTTAACGTTCGCGCCCGAGCCTTTTCGAATGGTATGACAAAGGTAAGCGTAGTCGGCGCAGCCGGTACGGTCGGCGCAGCCGCAGGGTACAACATCGCGCTCCGCGACATCGCTGATGAAGTCGTTTTCGTGGACATCCCCGATAAGGAGGACGACACGGTCGGGCAGGCAGCTGACACGAACCACGGCATCGCCTACGACTCGAACACGCGCGTCCGGCAGGGCGGCTACGAGGACACCGCTGGCTCCGATGTGGTCGTCATCACGGCCGGCATCCCGCGCCAGCCCGGTCAGACCCGCATTGACCTCGCCGGCGACAATGCGCCTATCATGGAGGACATCCAGTCCTCACTGGACGAGCACAACGACGACTACATCTCGCTGACCACCTCGAACCCCGTCGACCTGCTCAACCGCCACCTCTACGAGGCCGGCGACCGCTCTCGCGAGCAGGTCATCGGCTTCGGCGGCCGCCTCGACTCCGCGCGGTTCCGCTACGTGCTGAGCGAGGAGTTCGACGCACCAGTGCAGAACGTCGAAGGGACGATTCTCGGGGAACACGGCGACGCGCAGGTCCCCGTATTCTCGAAAGTCCGCGTCGACGGGACTGACCCCGAGTTCAGCGACGACGAGAAAGAGCAGTTGCTCGGCGACCTGCAGGAGTCGGCGATGGACGTCATCGAGCGCAAAGGCGCGACCGAGTGGGGGCCAGCCCGCGGCGTCGCACACATGGTCGAAGCCATCCTCCATGACACCGGGGAAGTGCTGCCGGCCTCGGTCAAGCTGGAGGGCGAGTTCGGGCACGAAGACACTGCTTTTGGCGTCCCGGTCCGTCTCGGGAGCAACGGCGTCGAGGAAATCGTCGAATGGGACCTCGACGACTACGAGCAGGACCTGATGGCAGACGCTGCAGAGAAGCTCTCCGACCAGTACGACAAAATCTCGTAACCCGGTCGAGCGGTACTGCGAGCGTTCGGGACTGACGCCCTCCCGGACTGCCTTTTTCGGCTATCGCCGTAAGAGACGCAGCTGTAACTGCGAATCGGCCGTTTGCCGGTCCACGATTGTTACGCGGGGTCGTCTTGGTCGTCAAGCAAATCGCCGTCGCGCCCGTCGTCGTCGATATCAGCACCGAGGAGTGACGCCCACTCTTCGAGGTGTGACTCCGATGTCGAGAGTTCTCGGTGGCTCATGGCGTTATCGGAAGCATCCACGGCATATTATATAATGGTTGTGCCGGCATTGATACTCAATGGTGTATGGAGCGGTTCTACGGGGTAATTCGGGGCTAGCGAACCAGTAAAACGAGAAGCCCGCGTCGATCACTCGGAGCGGATGGTTTCCGGAACCTGAATCGAGTAGTGGCCGTCCTCCTGCAGCGCGATGATGTACTCCTCGCGGTCGTACAACTCCATCAGGTTCAGTTCGTACTGGCCGGGTTCCAGTACTTTGATCGACTCGAACTGGTCGTTGAGTTCCGCTCGGAGTTCCTCCAGATCGGGGCGGTCCTCGCTGTCCGGCTCTGGTGGTGGGTCGGGGTCGGCACCGACGGGACGGAACTGGTGTTCGGATTCGGATGCCGACGGGACGTTCGACGGGAGTTCGTCCGGCTCGACGACATCCCCACGGGCGCTAGCCTGGGCCGAGTCCTCAGTCACAGACGTGCGGTCAGGTTCGGTCGACGGCGAACCGGACGTGTGGGATGGGTCACTCGGCTGTGCGTCAACCGACCGGTCGGCGTCGAAATGGGACTGTTCGGCGTCCCGGTCCCCGTCTGTAGCGGAACCGCTGACGAAGTCTCGTACTGAGGCAGCGGTTTTGCCAACGGTACGAGCGACGGTACTGTCAGGTCCCGGTGGTTCCGGTGGCTCCGCGTCCGGCGTCTCAGAGATGTCGGCTCCTTCGGGCTGATACTGGAACTTGTTCCCGCCGCAGTTGGGACAGCCCGAGAGCATCTCCTTCGACCCGTCGTCGAAGCCACGGCCACACTCCGTACACTGGTGGGGCATTATTTCCGAGAGACGAGGGCGCTGATGAGCGTTTCGTCCTTGTGGAGCGTCTCTATCTGGTTTGCCGGCCCGATAACCGTCAGCTTCTGGGTCGACTGTTTGCCCATCAACCGGTCGAGGATGCTGGCGTCGGCGGCCTCGGACTTGGGGTAGGTCTCGATCTCGATGCCGTTGAACTCGTCCGGACTGATTTCGGTCATCGTCACTTCGATGAGGCGGGACTCCTCGTCGGGGGAGAGCCCCTCTTCAAGGATGACGATGTTGCCGTCGCGGACGCCATCGAGAATCATCCGAATTTTTTCCATCGAGGCCAGCCCCGCCATGCGTTCGCCGCTGATGAGGTCGATCTGGACGCCGTCGTCTGGGTCTTTGACTTCCGCCATTATATCACCCGAAGTACTCCGCGATTTTGTCGTAGACTTCGTCCATGTTGTCTCCCTCAAGCGCTGATAGCGGAATCGTCTCGTGCTGTGGGTATGCGTTTCGGATGCGCTGGACCGAAGATTCTTCAAGATCGATTTTGTTCGCGAGGATCAGCACCGGAAGGTCCTGGCTCTCGATGATGCCGATGAGCATGGTGTTGACCTGCGTGAACGGATCGGTCGCAGAGTCGAGTACGTAAATAACACCATCGACATCCTCGCGGAGCCAGTGCATCGCTTCAGCGACGCCCTCAGTCGCTTCGCGGGAGCGACGGACGGCGTCGTCTTTCTCCATGTCGTGTTCAAGGAACTCGGTGTAATCGACCTTCGTCGTCACGCCGGGGGTGTCGACGATATCGATTGTCACTTTCTTCCCGTCGCGTTCGATCTCGACGTTCTCCTTTCGGCGCGCACGGCGAGTCTCGTGTGGAACGTGACTCTCTGGGCCGACAGCATCGCCGGTCCAATCACGTGCAATGCGGTTCGCCAGCGTCGTCTTACCGGCGTTCGGCGGGCCGTAGATCCCGATACGCTTCGGGTCCTCTTCGGAGAACAGCGTCGATGCCGCGCGTGAAATACTATCTTTGAGGTTTGTTAACAATCCCATCCTATCCTCCCGCCGCCCGGAGTCGTCCGGTATGGCGGCTCTGCCCGTAAAAGATAGGCGAATTCACTTAAGCCTACGTCAGACATTAGTCCCTATTCTGACATGGTGGGGCATAGCACAGATCAGCGTGCGGGCGTTGGGACGGAGACGAGCGAAAAGGGGGGACTATTCGAGTCAGCCCATCCTGACCCACGCGAGATGTATGTGGGTGTACCAACACAGCCCCCCACCCCTTCGTTTCAGGTGGAACGCCGCACACCCCTGGGGAGGGGTGGGAGACTTATCGGTCAAATTGGGAGCGCACTAGTTCTTCAGATCAGCGCGATACGTGATTTCACTAGCTAGAGCGGTCTAGACACTAGAAAACTGAACACTAACTCCTACTGACTATCTGTTTTACCTGGTGCGGGTTTAGTTTACGATATACCATATTAAATCTTTTCTCTTGTTACAGTACATTGTCGGCCTCCCTCCCCCCTCCCCCCGGGCCTGCTTCTAGTTCCACTGGAAACGAAGGGGTGGGGGGGTTACCCTGTTGGAGTCGGGTTCCGCTGCAAGCACCGGCTCCTCATGCGCTACCCTCATATTCACACAGCGTACCCGCTCCCGAAACTGCACCACCATTCTCTTACTCTCCGATCACTAGCTGCTGTATACTGCCCGTTTCACCCCAGTGAGATCGAAGCTATATTTCCCTTTATGACAACAGTACTCATGCGACAGAAAATATAAATATATCAACACACATCTTTCACAGGTGGTGTACCGAAATATTTAATATCGAATCACGGTACGGTTCATGTGGTTCAACTGGACACACCGGAGAGCGCTGATGCTCACTAACAACGGCACTGACGCACTCCTCGCTCCCTCTGTTCCGGTGTCTCCAACTCTCTCCACACGAAACGAAGGGGACCCCTCGATCGACTATGACTGACGAAAGCAACAACTCGGCCCCGGAATCCGATCTGTCGACACCAGAAACGTCGAACGATGCCGACGGGTCCGACGGGCACCCCGGCTCCGAAACGGACCCCGACATATCGACCGGGCCATCAGATCTCGACGATGTCATTCTCGACAATCTCGATACCGGATCCGATGATCCCTCAGACGAAGCGTCCCGTGGCCTGTTCGACGACCTTCTCGAAGGGGAACCCATTTTCGAGAACAAGGAGGTCCTTCGCCCCTCGTATACGCCACACAAACTCCCCCACCGCGAGGAGCAGATCAACAACATGGCGACGATTCTCGTTACCGCCTTGCGCGGTGATACGCCGTCGAATATCCTCATCTACGGCAAGACGGGAACAGGGAAAACCGCGTCCGCGAAGTTCGTCAGCGAGGAACTCGAAACGACCTCACAGAAGTACGAGGTTCCCTGTGAGGTCGAGTATATCAACTGCGAGGTGACCGACACCCAGTACCGCGTACTGGCTCAGCTCGCGAATAAGTTCATCGACAAGAATGCCCGGCTCATCGACGACCGAATCGCCGAACTCGAAGACCTCCAGTCGCGCGCACGCGAGAACACGGCGGCTGCACTCGAAGAGACGGCGTTTGACTCTCTCGACGACATCGAAACCGAAATCAGTTCGCTGGAAGCAGACAAGGCGGAGTTCGAGGAAGTGCCGATGACCGGGTGGCCAACGGATCGGGTCTACAGCTCCTTTTTCGACGCAGTCGACTACCACGAGCGCGTGGTCGTCATTATGCTCGACGAGATTGACAAGCTCGTCGAGAAAAGCGGCGACGATACCCTGTATAACCTCTCCCGGATGAACTCCGAACTGGAGAACTCCCGCGTCTCGATTATGGGCATTTCTAACGACCTGAAGTTCACTGATTTCCTCGATCCTCGGGTCAAATCAAGCCTCGGAGAGGAGGAGATCGTCTTCCCGCCATACGATGCGAATCAGCTCCGGGACATCCTACAGGCACGCTCCGACGTGGCGTTCAAAAATGACGCGCTCACCGAGGATGTCATCCCGCTGTGTGCGGCCTTCGCTGCACAGGAACACGGGGACGCACGTCGTGCGCTTGACCTCCTCCGGACTGCGGGCGAACTCGCCGAGCGCGACCAGACCGACAACGTCCTCGAAGACCACGTCCGCCAAGCTCAGGAGAAGATCGAACTCGACCGCGTCGTCGAGGTCGTCCGGACGCTTCCCACCCAGTCGAAGATCGTCCTTTTCGCCATCATCCTTCTGGAGAAAAACGGCGTCCACAACATCAACACCGGCGAGGTATTCAACATCTACAAGAACCTCTGTGAGGAGATCGACGCCGATATCCTGACACAGCGCCGCGTCACTGACCTCATTTCGGAACTCGATATGCTCGGCATCGTCAACGCCGTCGTTGTCTCGAAGGGCCGATACGGACGGACGAAAGAAATCTCGCTGTCGGTTCCAACCGAGGAGACGGAGGCGGTACTGCTGTCCGACTCACGACTTGGCGATATCGACGACGTCCAGCCGTTCGTGCAGGCCCGCTTTGACAACTGATCTGCGGATTGCCTGACCGCCCGGCAGTCTCCGCCGTCGCAGGTGAAACAGTCATCCTATCGAGAGTGGCGAGCTACCCGGACGCAGTCGTGTTCATGGCTGTCGACGTTGTTTCGCTCGTTACTGCCGGTTCTGCCCCGCTTGGTACCACATCGGTCGCTCCAGCCTGGTTCCACTGGAGTCGGACCTGTCCCAGCAGTGGGACCCGCATTTCCGCGGTACCGATGACCCACCCGGGCTTGACCGGTTCGCTGATTGGGCTGGAGCCGACCTGGTCGTACCGGCCGTTGTTGTCGCCCTTGGTGATGAAGCCGGCGTGGTCGGCCGGACAGGAGCTGAGTTCGTCACAGCTGTCCGCACTCCCGATGTAGTCCTTGTTCGCCCGGTCGTACCAGTTCTCCCCGGCATCAACCCACAGCATCGCTCGGTGGATGATCGGGGTCTGCCGACTGTTGCCGTCGGGCTCGTATACGATAACGTCGCCCGGTTGCTGGAACTTCCGATAGCTGTCGTCGTTCGCCGCAGTAACGACACCCCTGTGATCACCTGGGCCGGAGAACCGCTCCTCTTCCATCACGAACACGAGGTCGCCTTCCTTGATATGCGGGTCCATGCTCGGGCTTTCGATAGCGACCAGTGGGGGCCACACGCCGCTAACGGCGAACAGCAACACCCCGACAAGCAGGACTGAACCGGCGCTACTGACGATATCGGTCACGTACATCATCCCTCCCGGTCCCTCGGTTCCGTCCCCGTCCGACGACCGATGGTCTGACCCGGCCATTCGTACCACGAATACTCGGAGGCGGCCAATCAACCTTCTGTTGTTACAGCGACCACTACCGTCCGAGTCAGTCAACTTGCCGCTGGCGCTGAAGCTTCTCCGACCCTTATAGTCGCTGCTGTGTGCCATAGCTGGGACGGCTGGACCCGGACGTACCCGAGACGCGGGATTCGGAAGATTCCGGTTCCAATAACCCACTGCGGGCGCACAACAGTACTCGCTCCGGTCACCTGATCGTATCTCGTGTTGGTCACTTTGTTGTCACCTTTCGTAATAAACCCAGCGTGGGGGGCCGGGCAGTTCCGAAGCTCGTCGCAACTGTCCGCGCTTCCGATGTATGTCTGGTTCGCTCGGTCGTACCAGTTCTCGCCGGCATCAACCCACAGCATCGACCGGTGGATAATCGGCGTTCGCTGTTCGTTACCGTTGGGTTCGAAGACGATGACATCTCCGGACTGCTGAAAGGTCCGATACCCGGTTTCGGCCCCGGTTGCCGCCGTTACAACGCCGTGACGCGCCTCCTGTCCGGGGAACCGTTCTGCGTCCATGACAAACACCATGTCACCGGTGTCGATGTGTGGCTCCATGCTCCCGCTCTCGATTGCGACAAGCGGGGGCCACACTCCGCTGACGGCAAACAGGAGCGCACCGACGAGCATGACCGCTCCGACGCTCGTACTGATGTCGCGGACGTACAGGCCGAGACGAAACGTTGGGCTGGTGTCAGCAGCCTCCTCCGTCTCGTCTGGCGACGTGCTGCTGGTCGATTCGTCCCGGCCCATCCTACCTCGGATTGCCGACAGCGGGGTATCAATCTTGTGACGACTGTCGGTCCGCTATCCTTTTGCCCGCAGACACTGAGTGTGGAACGTGCCTCTGGAGACGCCGGCACGAATCGTCAGCGAACTCGCGAGCCGCGGCTACAACGCGGAGCGCGAAGCAGTGACGCGGATCGCCGATACCCCGGATCCATCGGCGACACTGGAACGCGCACTCGAAACCCTGCCCGATGACGCGCTGAAGCTGACAACCGACCACGTCGAATCTGTGATTGAGACGGCAGAAGACGCGGGAAGCACGCCGAAAACCGGACCAGGCGCAGGAGACGAAATTACCGGCACCCCTCCCAATCCACACCCCTCCGTTTCAACTGGAATGAGTGCAGCCGCGTCGACCGAACCGGGTACGTCTTCTCCACCTGAAACGGAGGGGTCACGGGATGTGGACACATCCCTCCGGGCAATCGAGGTCGCGAACGACATGACCGGTCAGTCAACTGGGACCGGCGAGTACTCGGACTTCGTCTCGGTGTTCCGGGACCGCTACGAGAAACTGGCGAGCAAACTCCGTGGCAGAGTGAACCACCGGCCGACCGACGCAATCGAAAACATGGGTGGCGGCAGCGACGCGGCGCTCATCGGGATGGTCTCGGACATCCGCTCGACCGCCAGCGGGCACTGGCTCGTCGAACTGGAGGACACGAACGGGACCTTCCCCTGTCTGGTGATGAAAGACCGCCCTATCGCCGACCTCGTCCAGCAGTTGCTCATGGACGAGGTCATCGCCGTCGAGGGAACGCTGGCCGACGACGCCGGCATCCTGTTTGTGGACTCGCTGTACTTCCCGGACGTGCCCCGAACGCACAGCCCCTCGACCGCTGACCGTCACGTTCAGGCGGCACTCATCTCAGACATCCACGTCGGCAGCCAGGAGTTCATGGAGGACGCCTGGCACCGCTTCACGGACTGGCTCCACACCCCAGAGGCTGAGACTGTCGAGTATCTCCTCATCGCCGGCGACATGGTCGAGGGCGTCGGCATTTACCCTGAGCAAGACGAGGAACTGGACATCATCGACATCTACGACCAGTACCGCGCATTCTCGGAGTACCTCAAGGAGGTTCCGGGCGATATGGAAATCCGGATGATTCCGGGCAACCACGACGCCGTCCGACTGGCCGAGCCCCAGCCCGGCTTCGACGAGGAACTCCGGGACATCATGACTGCCCACGACGCTCAGGTCCACTCTAATCCCTCGTTGGTCACCGTCGAGGGCGTCACGGTGCTGCTGTACCACGGCGTCTCGCTGGACGAGGTCATCGCCGAACTTCCGGATGAGGAGGCCAGCTACGAGGAGCCACACAAGGCGATGTACCAGCTCCTGAAGAAGCGCCACGTCGCGCCGCAGTACGGCGGTCACACCCGGCTCGCCCCCGAGGACCGCGACTATCTGGTCATGGAGGAGGTCCCGGACGTGTTTCACACTGGCCACGTCCACAAGCTCGGCTGGGGCGAGTACCACAACGTCGTTGCGCTGAACTCCGGGTGCTGGCAGGCCCAGACCGCGTTCCAGAAGAGCGTCAACATCGACCCCGACGCCGGCTTCGCGCCGATTCTGGACCTGGATACGCTTTCGATGACGGTCCGGAAGTTTACCTAACCACCTTTTTCCGCCTCGGGTGCGCGGAGCGCACCGCTTGGCGCAAGAACGTGGGCGAAAAAGGTGCGAATCGCGCAGCGATTCGCGTGAAACCGCGCGCCGATGGCGCGCGGTATGCTACTACCATTCACGCCAGCAGGCCTGCCCTTCCCCGGGTCGCTTCGGGTGCGACAGTCGTCGCACCACTTGCTCCCGGCCGGAGGAGTCGTCTACTCGTTCTTCTAGAAGCAAGATAACGGCTCTACTTGGCTTTCTACCCCGAATCTACCCGGTAACAGCGCGAAGAATCACCGGTATCTCGTAGCAGTGGCGGGCCTCACCGGTGGAGTCGCAGTTAAGACCCGTCAGCCGAAAGCGGAGTGTATGAGTGACGACCAAGACCACGGATTCGAAACCGACGCCTTGCACGTCGGGCAGGAAGAGCCGGACGCCGAGACCCGCTCTCGCGCGCCGCCGCTGTACCAGACCACCTCCTACGTCTTCGAAGACGCCGAGGACGCCGCAAAGCAGTTCGCACTGGAGAAGCCGGGCCACATCTACTCGCGGCTGATGAACCCCACAGTTGGGATGCTGCAGGAACGGCTGGCGGCGCTTGAGGGCGGGGTCGGTGCGGTCGCAACCGCCTCCGGGATGGCGTCGTTAAACCTCGCCACCTTCCTGCTCGCCGATGTCGGCGACAACGTCGTCACCGCATCGTCGCTGTACGGCGGGACCTACACCTACTACACCCACACTTCGCCGCGCAACGGCGTTGAGACCCGCTTCGTCGACACGCTTGACTACGACGCCTACGCCGAGGCCATCGACGAGAACACCGCCTACGTCCACTGTGAGACCATCGGCAACCCGTCGCTCGTCACGCCCGACTTCGAACGCCTCGCCGAAATCGCTCACGACCATGGTGTCCCCTTCTTTGTCGACAACACCTTCGCGACACCGTACCTCTGTAACCCAATCGAGCACGGGGCTGACCTCGTCTGGAACTCCACGACGAAGTGGATCCACGGCCACGGCACCACCGTCGGCGGCGTCCTCGTCGATGGCGGCTCCTTCCCGTGGGAGGAACACGCCGACAAGTACCCCGAAATTGCCGGTGACAACCCCGCGTACCACGGTGTCAACTTCCGGGAGCGATTCGAGGACGCGGCCTTCACCTACGCCGCTATCGCTCGCGGGCTCCGTGACCTGGGCTGCCAGCAGTCGCCCTTCGACGCGTGGCAGACGATGCAGGGTCTGGAGACGCTGCCCGCACGGATGGACCGCCACTGTGACAACGCCATGGGGGTTGCCGAGTTCCTCGCTGACCACCCCGAAGTATCGTGGGTCACATACCCCGGCCTCGACGACCACGAAACGCACGACACCGCCAGCAAATACCTCGACGGCGGCTACGGCGGCATGATAACGTTCGGCCTCGACGCGGGCTACGACGCCGCCCGGACGACCGTCGAATCGACCGAGATTGCGTCGCTGCTGGCCAACGTCGGCGACGCGAAGACGCTCATCATCCACCCGGCCTCGACCACCCACCAGCAGCTCACGGACGAGGAGAAGGCCGCCGCTGGCGTCACTGACGACATGGTTCGTCTCTCTGTTGGCACTGAGTCTGTCGAAGACATCAAAGCCGACCTCGACCAGGCAATCGGCCAGGCAACTAACTAACGAAGAATACGGTATTCTACAGAACTTTTCTGAACGTGCGTATCAAAGTACTGCAATAATTCACCTATTCATTAGGCTTATTACGGGAGAAGACAATGCATTCAATGAACCGTCGCTGGTAGCGAGCACGCGTCGGTTCACGCTCAACCATACTCTGTCATTGGTCCGACAACGACTGCTCGCGTCCGTGGGGAGCGTGCCTCTCCCCGTTTGTTCTCCGTCTACCGTGCAGCGTACAGGTCGTGACCGTGAGCGACAAAAACAGAGATTCGTTACAGGATTCCTTCGGCTTCCAGCAGCTCGTACAGTTCGTCCATTGTCTCGACTGTCGTGTCACACGACGGCGCGACGGCCGGTTTCGGGTCGAAGCCGATAGCCAGGTTCGACACTTCGAGCATCGGGAGGTCGTTGGCCCCGTCGCCGACGGCAACAGTCGCGTCCCGGTCTTCGCCGGTGACGGCGGTGACGACTTCCATCGCGTCGTCTTTCGTCCCGGAGATGAGCGGCCCGCGCACCTCGCCGGTCAGCTTTCCGTCTGCCACGGGCAGTCGGTTGGCGACGATGGCGTCGACCTCGACCCCCTCCGTTTCGAGTGCAGCCTCGACGCCGCGCTCAAACCCTCCAGTGAGGATAGCGACGTAGACGCCGGCGTCTCGTAGCGCAGTGATGACCTCGGCTGCACCCGGACGCAGGGCGACCTCACTGAAGGCCGCCCGGGCCTGTTCATCCGAGAGGCCTTCCAGCAGCGCACAGCGCTGGCGCAGGCTCTCGGCGTACTCGATTTCGTCGTTCATCGCGCGCTCGGTGATGTCGGCCATGTCCTCGGCCGTCCCGTTCTGGCTCCCGAGCAGGACCGTCATCTCCGAATCGGAGAGCGTCCCGTCGAAGTCGAAGGCGACTAGCATTACCCGTCCGTTTCACGTGGAGGGTTTCAAACTATCCGGTTTCCGGTCGGTCGCCGTTCCGAACCCGTACTCAAGGCTTCGGCGGCGGCCCGTCGTAGGCGTCCATATCTTGGTAGAAATTCAGCATCGCGAACTTGAGTTTCTCGGGCCCGATATCCACCATCTCGCGGCGTTCCTCCGGCGGGAAGGTCCCGCGGACGGCGTAGTCGTGCATCTCCATCTCGGCGGCCTCCGTGTAGCGCTTGTCAAGCAGGATGCGCGCGCCGAAGTCCTCGGGCGAGCGGACAACTCGTCCGAGGGCCTGCCGCGTCTTTCTGACCGTCGGAATCTCGACGGCGTAGCGCCAGCCGGCCTCGTCCTCGTCGTCGCCGAAGGCCACGTCGTAGGCGTCCTGGACGGCATCCATCCGGTCGTCGAGGTGGGGGTACGGGACGCCGACCACGACCACGGTCCGGGCGTCGTCGCCGTCGTAGCTCACGCCCTCGCCGAGCGTCCCCCACAGCGAGGTGTAGAGCACGCCGTCGTCGCCGTCGGTAAAGGCCTCCCGGAGGTCCCGGGCCTGCGTGCCCGGCTCGTCGAGGTATCGCGTCGCGCTCACGGCGGTCATGTCGTGGTAGCGCTCGGCCTCGCTGTAGGAGGGGCAGAACACAAGTGTGTTGCCGGGGGTGAACCGGACGATGTCTTCGAGCGTGCGGGCGATGCGCTGCTGGGTCTGTGGGTCGTCCCGTTCGCTGGAAAACAGCGCCGGGCCGTCGACGGCATAGGTCCGCCGGCGCTCCTCGGGGAACTGCGCACCGTAGGCCATCGTCACCGGGTCGTCGACGCCGACGACGTTCTCGGTCACGTCGAACGGGCGCAGCGTGGCACTCATCAGCACCGCCGCGTGCAGGTCGGAAAACAGGTCGCGGGTCACCTGCTCGGGGATGCAGGTGTACAGTTCCGCGCGGCCGTACACCTCGTCTGTCGATTCGTCCCGGCGGACGCTGACGACGGGGTACTGACCGGTCTCGTCCGTTTCATCGAGCCAGTCGGAAATGAAGCCGGCGGCCTGCAGCGTCTGGCATTCCTTTCTGGTGTCGAGGTCTCCTTCTTTGAACGCCTCTTGGTAGCGAGCGTCGAGGTCCCGGCCGAGGTCCAGCGCGTGGTCCAGTTCCTCGTGGAAGCCGGGGCCGGTGTAGCTCTGCAGGAAGGCGAGCGTCAGGTCGTCTTTCCGGTCGTCGTTAGCGATGGTCACGTCGTCCCAGTGCTCGTCGACGGCCGCGCGCCCGCCGAACTCGAACGAGTCCTCGTAGGCTTCGACGAGCGCGTCCCGGAACGTCTCGATGACGTTGGCCGCGGCGTCGGTCCGGGCGTCGTCCTCGCCGTCGAGTTCCTCGATGGCCTGGTCGAGCGTGTTCTCCGTCAGCGTCCGCCGGGCGTGGTCGCGTGCGGCCGATTCGACGTTGTGGGCCTCGTCGAAGACCGCGATGATGTCCTCGGGGTCCCGGCCGATCCAGTGGAAGAACTGCTCGCGGATGGTCGGGTCCAGCAGGTGGTGGTAGTTACAGACGACGAGATCGACGCCGTCCATCCCCTCTTTCAGCAGTTCGTAGCCACACAGGCCCTGCTGGTGAGCGTACTCGTACACGTCATCGGGCGTCCGGACGTCGTCGAACAGCCAGGAGTAGAACTCGCTGGTGTCGACAGTAAGGTTCCGGTAGTAGTGGTCGCAGGTCGAGCGTTCGGTTTCGATTTCCTCGCGCTCGTCCTGCAGGTCCCGGAGTTCCTCGACGACGGCGTTACGGGCCTCCATCGCTTCGCTGCTGCCCGCCTGGCCGTCCGAGAGGAGTTCGCCCTCGCGCTGTTCGAGTTCGGCGATGTCGTTCTCGACCTCGACCAGGTCACGGGTCGTGTCTCGAAGTGCCTGACACTCCTCGTAGTCCACGTCGATGTGGCACATCGAGCCCTTGCCCCGGAAGACCACGGCCCGCAGGCGCTCCTGGTCCGTTATCGCTCTGGCGTCCTCGACGAACTGGCGCATCTGCTGGTGGACGTTCGTCGTGATGACGACGGTCTTGCCCGTCTCGCGGGCGTGTTCCAGCGCAGGGACCAGCGATGCAAGCGTCTTTCCGGTCCCACAGGCCCCCTCGAACAGCACGTCCCGACCCTCTTCGAGGGCGTCGTATATCGTGCCCATCGCCTCCTGCTGATGGTCGTACGGCTCTTCGAAGGGGAAAAACCGCATGTAGCCGTCGTCTGTCGTTGCCACGTGCCCCGATTGGCCGTTCACCGGCAAAAGGGTTCGCCCCCACAGCTACTTGCCGCGAGCGTTCCTCAAGAGACACATGTGGCGTGTCACGCTCGCCGTCGGTATTGCCCTTCTCGCGGGGTGTTCCGGCTTCCTCCCGGCTGGCCCGTCGGCGGACGACAGCGACCCGGTGACGCCAGCGCCAGTCCCCACTAACACACCGGAGGCGACGGTCACAGTCCCGACCAGCGACGGGAGGGTCGACGTGGACCGACTGCTCGACCGCCACGAGCAGGCGCTCGCGACCCGGAACTTCCATCGACACGTCGAACAGGCCGGGCCACAGAACACGCTCGACGTCTGGATCGACCGTCAACGAGGCATCCAGCGGGTCAGACAGCGGTTCGGTCCGATATCGGACGACGTGGTCCTCGCCGACGGGACGCTGTACACGAACGTCCGGGACGACCCCGATACGCCGTACGCCACCACGCCAGCGACGCCGAACACGTCGCTTGTCGCCTCGCCGCCCGGCGTTGACCTGCTTCGACGGCTCCTGTCGAACACTGCGTATCGGACGGTGGCGTCCGTCCAGCGGAACGGACGGCCTGTCGCTGTCCTGGCCGCAACGAATGCGGTCGAGACACCAACCGCCGAAAACGAATCCGCGGTCGTGCGGTCACGGCTGTACGTCGACCGACAGGGAGTAATCAGACATGTCGAACACACTGAACAGCGGCCGGAGCGGCCGGATATCGACACGACGATGACGGTCACAACCGATATCGCCCGCGTCCCGATTCCGTGGTGGCTCGAAGACAACGACCCTTACAGTTCCGGCTCGACGTAGGCTTTCCTGATGTCGTCGTTGGTGTCCTGCATCGCCGATTCCAGCGCCGTTATCTCGTCGTCTATCGACTCCGTGTCCAGTGCCGGGTCGAACTGCAGGTCTGCGAAAACGATGACCTCGTTCGGCCCGAAGTAGACCGTCCGGAAGCCGATAATTTCGTCCACGTGTTCGTTCTGCATGACAACCTCACGGAGGCGCTGTTCCTCGTCCGTCGGGAGACTCTCCCCCAGCAGGAGCCGCTTGTTCTCCCAGGCCAGTGCCAGGGCGAAGCCCATCAGCATAATCCCGATGAGTAGTGCGGAAACCCGGTCGAAGAAGGGGTTACCGGTCTGCTGCTCGAGGAACAGGCCGACCAGCGCGATGACGATCCCCGCGAGTGCGATGGCGTCCTCGGTCAGGGCGGTCAGCGTCGTCACGTCGCTGGTCTTGCGGAACGCCTCGCGGTATCCCGACCAGTCGTTGCGGTCTATCTGTCGCTGCATCTCCGCGCGGGCCTTCACCAGTGCGTACGTCTCAAACACGAACGCACCGAGGAGGACGGTGTAGTTGACCCACAGCGGGTCCAGCCACGCCGGGGGCTGGAAGGAGAAAAACAGGAACTCGACGGCCTCGCCGGCGTGTCCACCACCGCCGTGGCCGCCGGCCGTGAGCTCGTTCCAGCCGTGTTTCGCGCTCTCCCAGCCGGCGATGCCGAACAGGAACACGGAGACGAGGAAGCTATAGAAGAACTGTGCCTTGCCGTACCCGAAAGGATGACGGCGGTCGCGCTCCCGTTCGCTGAACCGAATCCCGATGAGTAGAAACACCTGATTCCCGGTGTCTGAGATGCTGTGGTACGTCTCCGACAGCATCGCGGCACTCCCCGTGAGAAGGAAGCCGAAGAACTTCAGAATCGCAATCGCGCCGTTGGCTATCAGTGCGGCGATGACGACTGATTTACTCCCTGCCATTATTTTTCCGTCACGACCGTAACGCAAAATGCTTCTGGATTTATAGCTGGCCCCGCTACCGTCAGTATGCTCACTGCTATCTCAGACACGCACGGAACGGAGGACCACCGGCTGACAGGTCGGACGCTTGCCGCTGTCCGCGACGCCGACCATGTTCTCCATGCAGGCGATTTCATGACTGAGCAGGTCCTCGATGCCATCGAGGCCGAATGCGACGAACTGACCGGCGTTGTCGGGAACAACGACAGACCACCGGTCCGTGATCGACTCCCAGACGTTGCGACCGTCTCTTGGGAAGGGCTGACCATCGTCGTTGTCCACGGGCACGAGCACACCGAAACCGCACTCGGCATGCTGGCCCGACAGGAGGCGGCCGACATCGTCGTCGTCGGTCACTCACACAAACCCGTACTGACCGATTTTGGCGGCTGGACGCTGGTCAATCCGGGTAGCTACGCCGACCCGCGGCGCTATCAACCGGCCCACGCGGAACTGGACGTGATGGCTGGCGACGTTCGCGTCCGCCTTCGCTCCCCGGACGGGACGCCGATTTCGACGACTATCGTCAATCGGTGAGCGTATCGTAGCGACGCTAATTGTGGTAATACCGGAGCAAACCGGTTGCAGGCGGTTACTGCCGGATATACCACAGCGCCGCCATGCCCGCGATGACAAATGCGCCGCCAGCGAAGAACGCAAGGCCCGGCGGAATCACGGTGGCAGCGGCCTCGGCACCGCCCTGTGCGGCAGTGTCGAGTGCACCCGCAGTAGCCTCGAAGCCGCCGTCGGTCACAGTCGCGTTCTCGGCGTAAAAACTCGGGTCCCGGCTGCCAGTGTCCGCACTCCCGGATGACACTGTCGGGCCGCCAAACAGCGTTCCCTGCCCGCTCCCGAACACTTGCTGGACCAGCAGGCTTGCGAAGCCGATGATAGCGAAACCGCCGATAATGTTCGCCAGCGCCGCCCGGAGTCCCGACGTTTCTTGTTCGTCACCGGCACAGATAACGAGTGGCTGGTTGGCCGGCGCGAACACGTCCATCTCGCGTCCCTTCTCGGAGTACGCCGTATCGACGACCTCGACCGCGCCGGCGTTTTTCAGTTTCTTCAGGTGATACTGTGCGTTCTGCAGCGACGTATCCACCCGGTCGGCCAGCTCTGACGGCGGTGCCGGCTCCTTGTTTAGTTCTGACAGTAAATTGCGCGCTGTCTCTGCCGAGAGTGCCGACAGCACGTCGTCCGCATCATCACTGTCGACACCGATGACTCGGGGTTCGGCGTCCGGGGTCGCCGGGTCCCGAGAGGGCAGCAACGACATGACTATCTGTATGTTCTATGGGATTATGAGTCTTTGCCAAAGCACAGTGACCGTTGTAGCTATCGGTCAAACCCGTATTTTACCCTCCAAAATCGACCGGTAGACGCCCGAAGGCGATCCTCCCGAAAGCATTTTTATCTCGGCTCGACAACCGCCGGTATGGCCGACCTGCTCACATACGCACTCCTCGCTGCTGTGCTCCTGTTTTTTTTCTTCATGTATCTGATGCTCCGGCGGACCTTCCAGGGCTTCAAAGAAGGGTTCCAGCAGAGCAAGAAGAAGTAGCCGGGAGGGTAACGATTAGGGGGCGTCGGTGGTGCCTATCTGTATGGACCCACGTATCCGCGAACACGCGGAAGTCATTGTCGACCACTCTATCGATTTGAGCGAAGGCGACAACCTCGTTATCGACGCGCACCCACAGGCTGCGGATCTCGTTACGGCGCTACACGAGTTCGCTGCTGACCGCGGCGCAAATCCGCTTGTCGTGCAGGACCGCCTCGGCGAGCGGTTCCGTCGCGCCTACCTCCGCAACCGGGACGAGTTCGAGACGCCGAGCCACGTCGAGGCGCTGTACGAGGAGATGGACGCGTACATCGCCATCAAGGGGAGCGACAATGTCACCGAGACCAGCGACGTCGACCCCGAAACGACGGCCGCCTATCAGCAGTCCCAGCAGCCGCTCCTGAACGAGCGGCTCTCGAAGACCTGGTGTCTCACGCAATACCCTGCGCCCGCCAACGCCCAGCTCGCCCAGACGTCCACGGAAGGGTACGAGAACTTCGTCTGGGATGCTGTCCTCAAAGACTGGGACGCCGTTCGCGAGCACCAGTCACAGATGGTCGAGATACTCGACCCCGCCGACGAAGTCCGCATCGTTTCCGGGGAGACAACGGACGTGACGATGTCCGTCGCCGGTAACGAGACGCTCAACGATTACGGCGAAAAGAACCTTCCCGGCGGCGAGGTGTTCACCGCACCGGTCCCAGACAGCGTCGAGGGCGAGGTGCTGTTCGACAAGCCGCTGTACCACCAGGGCCGGGAAGTGACTGATGTCTTCCTTCGCTTCGAGGACGGCGAAGTCGTCGAGCACAGCGCCGCGAAGAACGAGGACCTCCTGACAGAGGTGCTGTCAACCGATGACGGCGCGAGCCGACTCGGCGAACTGGGTATCGGAATGAACCGGGATATCGACCAGTTCTCCTACAATATGCTGTTCGACGAAAAGATGGGCGACACCGTCCATATGGCGGTAGGACGAGCTTACGACGCCACTGTCGGCGAGGACAACGAACAAAACGAGTCCGCCGTCCACGTGGACATGATTGTCGATATGAGCGAGGACTCGTTCATCGAAGTCGATGGCGAAGTCGTCCAGCGGAACGGGACGTTCGTCTTTGAGGACGGATTTGAGGACTGAGTACCGACCGCGGCTATCGGCTGCTGGACGTTGACGGCTCAGTCGTCCCCTGTCGACTCTGCTCCCGTTCGGTCCTCGACGGCCGTCTCGAACACGTCAGTCCCACTGTCGATAGTGTCGGATTCGTCGACGGTGAACGTTTCCAGCAACTGCCCGAGGTCGGTGGCGCGGTCGGAGAGGTTCGCGACGGATGACTCGACGTCATCGACGGCCTCGACCTGCTCGGTCGCCGCGTCGGCGACGGCGGCCGCTTCGACAGCCGTGTCGTCGCTGATGTCGCCGACCCCTTCAACCATCGAGACGACCTCCTGTGTCGACTCAGCCTGCTCGTCTGTCGCGCGGTCGATCTCTCGCATCCCGCTGGTCGCATCCTCGATGTCGCCGACGATGTCGTCGAACGCATCGAGGGCATCGCCGACCGTCTCGGTTCCAGTGTCGACTTTCGACTGTGTGGCGTGCATCTCGTCGACAGTGCGCTCGACCTGCTGACGCATCTCGCCGATAGCGGCCTCGATATCGTCGGTCGCTGTCACCGTCTCGTCGGCGAGCGCTTTCACCTCGTCGGCAACGACAGCAAAGCCGTCGCCATCGCCTTCACTTCCGGCTCGGGCGGCCTCGATGTTGGCGTTCAGCGCGAGCATCGTCGTCTGGTCGGCGATGTCAGTGATGAGGTCGGTAACGGATTCGATTTCACCCATCAGTGCGTCGAGTGCTTCGACCTGTGTGACAGTCTGGTCTGTCGACCGTTCGATCTCGTCGAGCGCCGTCGCCGCGCGCTCGGCAGCAGCTCGTCCGCTTTGTGACCGGCTGAGCGCTTCGTCAGCCCGGTCTCTGACCGTGTCAGCGGCGGTGGACACCTCCTCGACAGTCGCCGAAAGGTCTTCGAGTTCCGTCCAGACGGTTTCGAGCTTCTCCGACTGCGTCTCTGCCCCGTCGGCCATCTCTGCGGCCGAGGATTTCACGCTGGTACTGCGGTCCTGAACTGCGTCGACGTTCTCCGAGACGGTCTCGGTTGCGGTGTCGACGGCCTCACTGAACGCTCGGACCTCGCGGATGGTGTCTTCCCACTCGTCGAGCAGGTCGTTGTAGGCTGTTGCGATCCGGGCCATCGACTCGGCGTCAGCGTCGGACGACATCCGTGCTGTCAGGTCGCCGTCGGCGCACGCAGCCATGACCTCGGCGTAGTCTTCGGCGCGGTTCTGGAGCCTATCGCTGAGTGTCTCCGCGGCTTTGCGAGCCGCTTCTGCCTCTTCTTTCGCCGACTCGGCCTCTTCTCTGGCGGATTCGGCGTTCTCCCTGGCCGCCTCCGCGTCAGCGATCTGCTCGCGGAGCGACTGCCCCATCTCGTCGAAGGCGGTGAACAGCTGTCCGATTTCGTCGGACCGAGATGTCTCGAGCGTCACGTCGAGGGTGCCTGCGCGCATCTCGTCGGCCGTCGTTGCGAGTTCAGAGAGAGCTGTCGCCGAGCGCCTGCTCATCGCAACGGTCACGCCGCCGAGGATCACTATTGCGGAGATGAGCGTCAGGAGGAGACTGGTCGCAATCTGGTTACGGAGGGCATAGGCGCTCGATGCAGGCACTTGTGTCACGACCGTCCACCGGATGCTGTCGAGGCTCGAATACCCGTACACTGTCTCCGATGACTGGGTAAAGCCGTTGCCGCCCTCGCGTGTGACCGTAGTGACGGTCTCGCCCGGTATACTGTTGCCGACGACAGCCGTTCCCTCCGGTCCGAGAATCGCCGTCTCGCTGTCGGCCAGCGACCCACGGAACGATTCGGTACGCGCGGAGAGGTTCGCCTCGACGACGATGACGTGTTCCGTGTTCTGCGGCGCGGAGCTGACGAACGCCAGGACGCTGTCGTTTGTTACCGGCGACTTGTAGGGCTCTTCTGGGACAACGACAGTCCCGGACGTATCTGTCTCGTTGTCGATAGCTGCCATCTCCGACCCCCATGGAACGTTGAGGGATGCAAGTGTCTCCCCGCGGACCCCGCTCGCGGTGCTCGCCTCGACCGTGCCGTCCGAGGCTTGCACGTAGTGGACGGCGACGAACTCCGAGGTGAGGTCGCTCGATTCCAGCAGGAGGTAGTCCCTGATGACGCTCGGTTGCCCGTTCTGGAACTCCTTGACCGACGAGAGCGTCTGGGTCTGACGTCGGAAGCCATCGACCCAGTTGTCGAGCCCGTCAGCCTGTAACTCGGCGGTCGAGACGACCTGTGTCTCCACTCGCTGGTCGAGCGTTCGCGTCGTATCGGTGTAAAACACTGCCCCGATTCCGCCGGCAACCAGGACCGCCACCAGCACTGCGGCCACGAACTTCCGGACGAAACTCTCTCGCACAGCGGCCGGGACGAGGTGGGCGATTCGGGGGCGGGCATCTCGGCTTACCATTCGTCCGGCGATTTCCAGTTATCGTACAAAAAACTACGAGATATATAGAGATACTGACAGAGGCATATACGAATGATTTGCCCGGGAAATCGGCGATTTGTGGGCTGAAATGTCACTATCTGTAACTGCTTGTCCGATGTGCTGACATTCCTGGCCGCCGCCCCAGTTTCAGATTCAATATCGGCGGTGCGGTGTTACCACAGTCGTCTCCCTTCGAACCGGAGACTTATGCTGGCAGGTATGGTAGTGCCGATATGAGTGAACAGCGGTCCCTCTTCGTCAGGGCGGTGTGGTTCCTGCTCGTCGGCTGGTGGGTGACCGGCATCTGGCTTTCAGTCGCGTGGTTCCTGAACGTCACAATCATCGGCCTCCCGCTGGGCATCAAAATGATAAACAAGGTGCCGCTGGTGCTGACGCTCAAGCGACGTGATCGGCTCGTCACGGAGAGTGCCGGCGGCTCGCAGCACTCACTGCTCGTCCGGGCGATCTGGTTCGTCTTCGTTGGCTGGTGGGCCAGTGGCGTCTGGACCGGTGTCGCGTACGCGCTGTCGTTGACAATCGTCGGCCTGCCGCTGGCAATCTGGATGTACAACAGACTCCCGCTCGTCGTTTCGCTGTACCAGTACTGACGGTCATTCCAGATACGGCTTTTCGATGTCTGTTTCACCGGTGATGAGTGCGGTTATCCGGCCAGTGATGCCATCGAACACGGTGATAAGCGAAGAGAGTACGCGCTCGACGAGTCGGACGGGCGACGCGACAGTTAGTGCCCACGCCTGTGCGTTGCCGAGGCCGAACGCCTTGGGCACGATCTCCCCGAAAATCAGGATGAGGACGCTCGTCACGACCGTGGTTGCAACGACCGCCGGTCCGGGCGAGAGATAGCTCGCGACGAGGACGGTGATGATGCTCGAAATCGCGATGTTGACGATGTTGTTGCCGACCAACAGCGTCACCAGTAGTCGGTGGGGGTTATCGTACAGTTCCTGCAGCACCTGCGCCCGTCGTTCCCCCGTCGCTGCCTGTTGTGCTATCCAGTCTTTTTGCAGCGAAAACACTGCTATCTCCGAACTGGAAAAGAACGCGCTCAGTCCGAGAAGCAAGACCACAGCGAGGACGCTACCGACTGCCACGATAGGACCACTCATACCCCGCCTTCAGCGAGACGAGGCAAGAAGGCGTCGACGCCGTTTGACGGCCCGCAAGCCGACAGATGCGGCGAAGGATACTCGACTGTCCAGTTCATTGTGAGCATATGGCACTCGGCCAGGTGGAACTGGCGTTGCGCGTCATCGCTGGCCTATTCGTCATCGTCGCGCCGACGCTGCTGTTTCTGGGGCTATGGCGCGGCCTCGAAGCGATGCGTGACGACGAACTCATTCAGCAGGTCCACCAACACGCCGAGATGCAGGACCAGTCGCTGACTGGCCCTGACTGGCCGGCCGACGCAATCCTTGACGATGAGTCGTCGCCGCTGTCGGAGACCAGTCTGTCAGTCGTAACCTGTGCCACCTGCGGCACGCCGAACATGGAAGACGCCAGCTACTGTCAGGAGTGTCTCACAGAACTGGAGTAGTCAGTCTATCGTGTCGCTCTGGCTGACCTGCACCACCAGCGTTGGCTCAGAGCGCTCCGTACTGCAGTCGTGTCCCTGTTCGATGGCGTACGTTTGTGACTCCGTCCGGTTCGGGTCAATCGGTAACTCAGCCCTGACGGCGTAGGACTTTGTCGCCGAAGCGCCGATAGTGTCCTCGTCCCACTTGATATCGGTGTTTATGAACACGCTGTCATCCGGATGTTCTGTCGGGCCGACCAGACAGCCCGAAAGTGAGGGGAGATCTAGCGCCCGCAGAAACGGAGAGGGGTTCGACGCGGTAACGGTCCCGACCTCTGCCTCGATGTACGGGTACCTGTTCGGGGTGTGTTCCGTCTCCGGGACCGACACGGTGACCGACTCGTTTGTCTGCACATCGTAGGCCACCCCGCCGCTGAGCGCGTCGGCACCCACGAGTCCAGCACTCACGATGAGGAGGCCGCCGAGGGCGGCCGCCGCCGTTCGCTGCGACGGCGTCGGAATCCCTGCCCGGAGCGCGTAGCCGAGCCCGACGAACAGTCCCGCGGACATGGCGAGCAACAGGAACGTTCCCGTCTCGCCGGGCGAATACCGAACGACGACGTAGCCGACGAACACGACGTAGGTCACCCCACTGAGGGCGAAGGCAACGACGTCAAGTACGTCTCGTTCGAGGGCTACACCCGCAACGAAAAGTGCGATAAAGGCCAGCAACAGCAGCGCCGCTTTCACGGTTATCGAGAGGTCGAACACGACATCACGGACAAAATACAGGAGCGCAGCCGCGGCGAACAGGACACCGAGTGCGTACAGGAGTTTGCCGCTGTCGATACCAAAGCGCATCGAGCGTACCCTCACTTCTCTGAGACGGGACATAAACCCACGTCCTGACAGCACAACGTCTCTTTCGGACTCTCTCAGGCACGCTGCAACGAACCACGGGGTGGCTTGCTAATCGTCCGCAGTTGCCCGCCCGCTATCCGCGCCGCCGGCCAGCGGTGTCCGCTCGACGACCGTCCCGTCGTAGGTCGGGTACTGCTCGACGATTTCGCCCTTGTCGAGGTCGCCCTCTTCGACCATTTCCTCAAGCAGCCACCAGGCCAGCTCGACGTGCTCGGATTTGACAGTGTAGTACTCTTCGGGGACGCCGAGTGCCTCCAGCCGCGCCTCGGAGGTCCACGCCTTCCCGTAGACGAGCGTCCCGTCCTCGGTCACGTCGTCGAACGGACGCCGGATGTTTCGAGCCATCCGCTTGAGCCGCGAGCGGTGCTGGGCGGCGTCCTTGAAGACGCTCGTACAGAAGTACACCTTCTCGTGGTCGCCCATTTTCTCGAGGATGTCGTGGGACCCCTCGACGGCGCTCATGTGGTCCTCTTTCAGTTCGAAGCCTTCCTCCTGCATCCGGCGGTAGTTCCCGTCGGACATCTCGAACTCGTTGATGTTACAGAAGTCGGCCGCGCCCTCGTCTAAGAATTCGAGGAACTCCTCCTCGGCGCGGATGCCCGGGATCTCGAAGGCGGGGGTCAGCCCCTCCTCGCGGGCGATGTAGAGGATGTCCTCCCACTCGGTCCCGTGGAGGTCGCCCCACTGCTCTAAGGGCGGGTGGAAGCGAATCTCGTCGAGGCCGGCTTCCGAGAGGCGGCGCATGTTCTCGCGGCCGCCGGTGATACCGGTGTAGAGGTGCGTGTGGTGGTCCTCGCCGAACTCGTCTTTCAGCAGTTCCAGATAGTGACAGGTCCGGTCGAGGACTTCCTGCGGCTCGCCGCCTGTGATCGAGGTGCCAAGCGCGCTCATGCGCTTTGCCTCCTCGATGACGTCCGAATCGTCCTCGACGGGCCGCTCGTTGGCGTACATCTGGGTGACGTTCTTGCGGTTCTCCCCGAGGGGACAGTAGAAGCAGTCTCGCTGGTCGCAGTAGCCGTAGACGAACAGCACCATCTTGCCGCCTTTGGCGCACTGTTCGCAGCCCTCGGAAATCATTGTCTCTAGCCACCGCTCCCAGCGGGAAAAAGCGTGCGCATCGTGCTCGGCGTGCGAGATGAGCCCACGGCCCGGCCCCGGCGCGCTTATCCGCCGTCCCGACGCAGGGGCTGGTATGACAGACACCGGGACCACAAGCACCGGGTCCCAACGCCGCGCCCTTGCGGTCGTTTTCTTCGTCGTTTTCTTGGATTTGCTGGGCTTTGGCATCGTCATCCCCATACTCCCGTACTACACCCGGTCGTTCCCGGGCGGGACGGAGTTCGTCATCGGATTGCTCGCGGCCTCCTACTCCGCGATGCAGTTCGTCTTCGCGCCGCTACTTGGCTCGCTGTCCGACCGCGCGGGCCGCCGCCCGGTGCTTGTGGTGTCGCTGTGTGGCTCCGTCGTCGCGTGGACGGTGTTCGGGCTGGCCGACGCGCTGTGGCTGCTGTTCGTCTCCCGGATGTTCGCCGGCGCGATGGGCGGGAACCTCTCGACGGCCCAGGCCTACGTGGCCAACGTGACGCCGCCGGAGCGACGCGCCGCGGCGCTGGGGTTCATCGGAGCCGCCTTCGGTCTGGGGTTCATCTTCGGCCCCGGCATCGGCGCGGTGTTGAGCTTCGACGCCACGGTCGCCGCCGTCGACGCGCTCGTGCCGGCGGCCGTTCCCGTCTCCCGGTTCTCTCTCCCGAGCTTCGCCGCCGCGGCCGCGAGCCTCTGTGGCGTCGTCGTCGCCCTCCTGTTTCTCCCCGAATCCAGGCCCGTCGGGGACCGCGACGGCGACCGGCCGCCCCTCGGCGCTCTCACAGCTCCGGACAGCGGTGGCGACCCTCGGCCTTCGCCCGTTGCTGGCGGCCTTCTTTCTCGTCTCCTTTGCCTTCTCGGGCGTGCAAGTGATGTTCGTCCCCTACGTCGCCGACATCTACGGCTACACCGCGGCCCAGAGCGCGCTCCTGTTGACCTACATCGGCGTCCTCGCGGTCGTCACCTAGGGCGTCCTGGTCGGGCGGCTCTCGGCCCGCTACAGCCCGGTTCGACTCTCGCTTTTCGGGACCGGCCTGCTCGTCGTCGGCGTCGGTGCCATCCCGACCTCGCGGGCCATCGGCTCGGTCCTGCCCGACCTGACCGCACTCGTTCCGTTTCTCACCGCCGACCTGCTCGGCCTCCTGTTCGTACTGACGCTGCTGCCGCTTGGCAACGGTATCCTCTCGGTAACGCTGACGGCGTTGGTCTCCCAGCGGGCCGGCGCAGCCGTCCAGGGGAGCGCCTTCGGTATCACGCAGGGGGCCGGCAGCCTCGCCCGGACCGTCGGGCCGCCGGTCATGGGTGGGCTGTACTTCGCCGTCGGCTACTGGTCGCCGTTCGTCGTCGGCAGCGTCCTGTTGCTCCCGGTGCTGTGGCTCGTTGCCAGACTGGGAACGACACCGGAGGCTTACGAGCCGCGACCGTCAGACCCGGGCCACGCCAGATAGGGACCGCTTTGAATGGGCTGGGGTTCGTTTCGTGTGTATGGATGATGAGGAGGCCGACCCCGTCGGCGGGACGCTACCGAAAGCGGAGACACTCGACGACAGGGTGCTGGGCTACAGCGAAACGGCCATCCGCTACGTCGAGGTGGTCGCGGCGCTGGTGCTCGTCCTGCTCTTTGCCATCGGCGTGTTCGACCTGGGGCTGCAGATATTCCAGAGCGCCGCCCGGGGAGATATCACCGACCCGCTGGTCGTCGTTGGCTTCATCGACACTGCTCTCCTCCTGTTTATTATCGTCGAGGTGTACCAGACCGTCGTCGCCTACACACAAGAGAGCGAGACCCGGCGCATCGTCCGCTTGGTCATCTACACGGGCGTCATCGCCATGGTCCGGAAGGCCATCATTTTCCGCACCGGCGAGTACAGCTCTGAACAGGCCGCTCTCCTCGCTGCCGGGGCGTACACGCTCATCATCCTCGGCCTCGCGGCGCTGTTGCTCGTCGAGCGCCGGACCCGTGGGCCGTCGACGGAACCGGGGTAGCGGTCCCGAAAGAAGTTAAACACAGACGGCGTAGCGCCGACAGATGCTGCTGGTGCTGTGTATCGACCTCGACGACGACCTCGGCCGCAAGACCGGCATCGAGACGCCCGTCATCGGGCGCGATGCCGTCGTGGACGCAGCGGTGGCGCTGGCCTCGAACGACCCGGAGGACTCCGACGTGAACGTCCTCTTCGAGGGCGTTCACATCTACGACGACATCACCGACGAGCCGGTCGAAGTCGCGGCCGTCACCGGCGTCGACGGGAGCGATGTCGCCGCCAACCGCGCGGTCGGCGAGGAGGTCGATACTGTTCTCGCGTCGCTGGCGGCCAGTGAGGATGTCCGGGCACTCCTCGTCACCGACGGCGCACAGGACGAGTCGGTGGTCCCCGTTATCCGCTCGCGGGTTCGCATCGACGGCGTCCGCCGCGTCGTCGTCCGGCAGGCCCAGAATCTCGAATCGATGTACTACACCATCAAGCAGGTGCTTGACGACCCGGAAACCCGCGGCACGATTCTGGTGCCGCTGGGTATTCTCCTGCTCATCTACCCGTTGACAATCGCTATTGAAGCGCTGGGCTACCCCGGCTCTGCGCTCGGTGTCATCTCCGGCCTGCTCGGACTCTATATCCTCGCCCGAGGCCTCGGTGCCGAGAAGATACTGGACGAAGCGGTCGAGCGAACGACCGCCGGACTGTACGCCGGGCGCGTGACGATTATCACCTACGTCGTTGCGGCCGCACTGCTTGCTATCGGCGGCGTCAACGGCGTTCAGGAACTCGGACGCCAGACGGACCCCGATGCACTCGAAGTCATCGCGTCGCTGGTGTCGGGCGCAATCCAGTGGTTCGCCGCCGCCGGCATCACCTCCAGCCTCGGCCGGGTGACCGACGAGTATCTCGACGGGAGCTTCCGGTGGCGATACCTCAACGCCCCCTTCTACGTCTTCTCGATCGCCCTCGTGTTACACGCCGTCAGCGCCTTCTTCCTCGGCACCCAGGACTTGGAGTATCTCGCCGTAATGCTCACTGGCGGGACGCTGCTCGGGCTGGTCAGCACGCTGGCCTTTGCCGTCGCGGAGGCCCGCTTCGACCGCCCCGAACAGCACAATCAAGGCCCCGGGGGTCCCTCATCCGAATAATGTACGTCTCTCGTGCCGTCGAGAGTCTGCGCGCGGACCCAGTCGACGGCGAACTCGTCGATCTGGTTCTCGAAACGGCTGACGGTGCTGACTCCGAGCGCGTTGCCGCCGCCGCGGAGGCCGCTGGCGCGACCGTCGAGCGCCGCCTCCAGTTCGACGACCTGCTGGTCTCGACGACACAGGACGAAATCGACGCCCTCTGTGGTCTGGACGGACTGGCAGCGATTCAGACCGGCAACGTGAACGCCATCACAACGCCCGACGATGTCGAAGAAGACCTCGACCCCCGCGACTGACTGGCGACTGTGTTCCGCATTTCTTTTGTCACTACCGGAAGTAGACGACAGCGAGGGCACGTAGCTCAGTCCGGATAGAGCGTCGGACTTCTATCTCCGCTGGCGCTGCCATCGGGGGAAGACATCCGACGGTCGTGGGTTCGAATCCCACCGTGCCCGTCCCGCCGCTGAACGATACCGAAGCGTGCCGAAACACACAGGAGATTCCGCACACGGGAGTCACTGCCTTCGTCTCGTGGTCGAGAAACGCACTCGCCTTTCTGATGAAAAAATGACACGCCGGTGGGCTACGCCTCCACGATGTCGTCTTCCATGGCAGCGACTTCGGTGAGGATTGCTTCGATGTCGTCGTCGGGGACGCCGTTCTCGCGGAGCGCGGTTTCGAGATGGGAGGCGACACTGGCGAAGGCGTCCTCTGTGATCCCCATGCCCTCGTGGGCGGTCTGCATATCGTCCCCGTCGTAGCCGACCGGCCCGCCGGTGACGGCGCTGATGAACTGCGCCTGGTGGCTGCGAAGTTGGTCCATGTCGGTCTCCTCGAAGTACGGTTTGAGCAGCGGGTCGTCAAGCACGCGGTCGTAAAAATCCGAGACCACCGCCTCGACCGCGTCGCGACCGCCGATCCGCTCGAAGATGGACTGTGATGCCATTGCTGGAGGGCACGGAAGCGGTCGACATGACGGTTGTGGAAGAACATATTCGGGTCGGTCGTCGCCGCGGCCGCGCCGACGTTCCCGGCTCGAACGACGCCTATCTGGAGCTACGGCCGTTCCAGCCGTCGCTGGCGAGAGACCAGCACCACCGTCAGCATACCGAGCGTCCCGAGGACGGTCCACTCTCCATGGCGGTCGGTGACAGGTCGTGCAGTACCGACGCCGGCCCCGGACCTGTCCCCGGCGCTGGTCGCCGCGGTGGCGCGCTCGAGTGCCGGCGCGGCGTTCATCGGCCGCTCGGTCGTGTCTGCCGACCCGCTCCGTCGCGGGCTGAGATCTATGAGCGCGTCCATCGGGACCGACGGTGCGTCGCCAGTGACGGCCCGCCGAACGAATGCATCGAGGTCCGTCCCGGCGACGGCTGACACCGTCTCGGCGAACAGCGCGAGAGTGACGCGGTCGTCCTGCTGCATCAGCCTGCCGAGGACGGCTTCGAACGTCCGGCGACCGTCGGTCGTCTGTCGGAGGCGGGCGTCGATGGCTGCGACGACGCGCGTTCCCTTGTGGTACTGCGGCCCGGGGCCGTCCCAGTTGTCGGGCCGTGTCAGGTCCGCAGTCTCGTAACGCTCGGTCGTGACCCTGTCCCGGAACCGGTCTTGCCCGATGTCGCCCGCGGCGTAGGTGAGCGCCGCTGTGTGGTAGTCGGCGCTCCCCTCCTCGAGCCACACCATCTCCGGTGTCGCCTCGAACGTCTGTCGGGTGTGGCGGTACTCGTGGACCCAGACGTTGACCGGGGAGCGGACGGGTTCCCCGGCGTTGACGATGACGTCCGGCTCGCCGTTCGAGGGGGCGTACCCGCCCGACGCGAGTTCGTTCGGCGCGACAAACACGCGGATGTGGTCGTGGTCCCGTCCGGCAGTCGAGGCACGCTTCGCATGGCTGATAGAGTCTAGAATGGCGTCTCTGTCGGGCCGCAGCTCCGACGCTGCCGGGACGATGAGCGTGATTCGGTCGCCATCGACCGTCTTGGTTTCTGTCCCGTGGGGACCGATGTAGGCGGCTGTCCTCCCGGCGACACCGCTCTGACCGGGCGCGAGCGCGAGTGACTCGTTCCACGTGGGCCGCGGCCCGACGTGCCAGCGCCAGCGGGCACGCAGTGACACTTCCTGTCTGGCCAATAGCGTCCAGTTGTGGGTGTCGGCGGTCCGCCGGCCGAACGCTGTCGAGAGTCCGACCGGCACGGTGTAGGTCAACCGTGCTGTCCTGGCAGCACCGCTGAGACGCCAGCGGTCGCCATTGGACTGGAGGCCGTCAGCTCTGTGGACTGTCGCCTCCGCTGGCGTCCGCACCGACAGTCCAGTGACGTGTCGTGGGCGATCAATCGTCGCGGTTACCCGGACGTGACCGGTCTGGTTCGGCTCTCTATCGATTGCGTACTCGACGCCAATCGAACTGTCGCCGCCAGCGCTGCCTCGCTCTGGTAGTCCCGATCCGACACCGAGGGCGACCGGGGACGCACAAACCAGAAGGAGACAAACCAGTCCTGTCAACAGCTGCGTTCTCATAGCTCTGGGTGCGACTGAATGCTACGCGACAACCAGCGAGTGGCGGTAAAGTGTGTGCCGGTGAAAATCTCAAAGGTAATAACAGGCTGTGTACCTCGGACACGGGGTCGCAAGCGTTTTGCCAGCGGCCGCGTTATCCCCTGATATGGCCGACTGTCCGCTCGCAGACGACTGTCCCAAATTCACCGAACGAATCCAGGGGATGGGCTGTACCCACTACGGCGACCGCGGCGGTGCAGAGTGGTGCAATCACTACAACCAGCCGATCTCGGAACTCAAGAGCCAGCCGGTCAAGATGGGCGAGGAGGTCACCGTCGACGTCGAGGACATCCACGAGAGCGGGGCCGGTGTCGGGCGGACCGAGGACGGCTTCATCATCATGGTTGACGGCGTGCTCCCCCCGGCCCGTTCGCTGGTCAAGGTGACGAACGTCCACTCGAACCACGCCCGGGCCGAGGAAATCGAGCGCCTGGAGATGGACGAAGCGCCGTCCGAAGCTGAGTCCGGTGAGAGCGACACCGAGACCGACGAGACGGACGACGACCCCGACGATGACGGCCGCCGTCTCGGAAGCCGGGACAACTTCTGGGGCAGCTAGGCCAGTCAGCCGAACCGTTTGCGAGCGGCACTTCTTTGAGCCATTCAGCCCTTCCTCTGGGTATGGATCTTGAACTCGATGGCAACGCAGCGCTGTGTACCGCTGCGACGAGCGGGCTCGGACTTGCGAGCGCCGAAGCGCTCGCCGCTGAGGGAGCCGATGTGGCTGTCTGTGGTCGGACGCCGGACCACGTCGACGAAGCACGGGGGCGGCTCGAATCAGTCGGTGACGGCGACGTGCTGGCCGTCGAAGCTGACATCACCGACCCCGATCAGATAGCGGCGCTCGTCGAGGAGACCGTCGACACCTTCGGCGGCCTCGACCACGTCGTCACCAGCGCGGGCGGCCCGGCCCCCGGCCCGTTCATGGAGACGACCGAGCGCGAGTGGTACAGCGCCTACGACCTGCTGGTGATGAGCGCCGTCTGGACCACCCGGGCCGCCTACCCGTACCTCAGTGACTCCGAGGCCGGCACCATCGTCAACATCACGTCCCGCTCGGTCCGGGAAGTCATCGACGACCTGGTGCTGTCGAACGCCGTCCGCCGGGCCGTCATCGGCCTGATGAAGACCCAGGCCCGTGAGCTCGCACCCGAGGTTCGCGTGAACGCCGTCCTCCCCGGGGCACACGAGACGCCCCGTATCGAGGAACTGGTTGAGGCCGCCGTCGAGCGCGGCGAGTACGACTCCTACGAGGAGGGCATCGAATCGTGGTCGGACGCGCCGCTCGAACGCGTCGGCCAGCCGGAGGAACTCGGCGACGTGGTGGCGTTCCTCTCGTCGGCCCGCTCGTCGTACGTCACCGGGACGGCGCTCCCGGTCGACGGCGGCGCGATGCGGAGCTGACGGTCCCGACCAGCGGTCCAGTCAGAACCGCTCATCGTCCCGCAGTTTGGCGACCACTTCCCTGACTCGCTGGGCCTCGTCTTTCGGAACGACCAATGTCCGGTCGTCGAAAGAAGCTACCACGAGGTCTTCGACACCGACGGCGCTGACGTGACCGTCGCTTGCTAGCACGTTCCCGTCGGCGTCGATGGTCACCGCGTCGCCGAGCACCGCGTTCCGGTCCTGACTGTCGAGGACGCGTTCGAAAGCGTCCCACGACCCCAGGTCGTCCCAGTCAAGCGCCGCCGGAACGACGAAGACGTTCTCGGCGTCTTCGAGGACAGCGTAGTCGATGCTCACCGGATCGACGGCGTCGAACGCCGCATCGGCGTCCTCGTCCAGCCGTTCGACCATCGGTGCAAGCGGCGAGGACGCTGCCGCCGACAGGAGGGTCGTCGGCGTCCACGCGAACAGCCCGGCGTTCCAGTAGAATCCCTCCCGGACGTACTCCGTCGCGGTCTCCCGGTCAGGTTTCTCGTGGAATGTTTCGACCGGCGCAAAGCCATTCTCTGACGGGCCCGGCTTGATGTAGCCGTAACCGGTCGCCGGCCGGTCCGGTTCGATGCCGACGGTGACGATCCCCTCCGTTTCCACTGCGACTCGCGCGGCCGTCCGCCCGATCCGCTCGAACGGCCCCGAAATCCGGTGGTCGCTGGGCAGACACAACAGGACACAGTCGCCGACCTGTTCGCGGATTCGGTGGGCTGCGTACACAAGGGCCGGCCCGGTATCTTTGGCGTCCGGCTCGGTCAACACTGCCGTATTCGGGACACGTTCTCGGACCCCATCGGCGAATGACTCCCGGGTCAGCACGTAGGTTTCGTCGGCGAACCCCACACGGTTGACAGTCTCGGCGAGTAGTGACTTGTCCGCCCCAAAGGAGAGAAACTGTTTGGGCCGGTCGCTTCGACTCGCCGGATACAGACGTGTGCCGGTCCCGCCGGCCAGAACGAGCGCGACGATTGGTCGCTCCATACTCCGCGTTCAGCCGGCCGGTGCTAAAGTGTTGTACTGGCGACCGAGGGGAGGACCGGCCGAAGCCACTGCCGTCAGCGACTTACCACGTCTCTATGGTGCCGCCCCTGATATCCTCGACACAGCCCTGACAGTCTGGGTTCTCCGCGTCGTAGCAGACTGGCCGTCGCTGCTCGTCCATCGACACCGCGCGGTACTCGGCGTGCCGGCGACAGACGACTCGGGCCCGCCCTTCCTCGTCTCTGGGCAGGCCGGCCTCCGCCGACCGCTTGCCGTTCTTGTAGGCCTTCTTCGCGTCGGAAAGTTGCTGCTCGGCCGACCGCAAGGTCTCCCGGATGAACCGTGCGAGTCGGTCGTCGTCGGCCATACTGACCGTTGTGCCCGGCCACAAATCAATCTTCTCGCGTGGCCCTCACAACTCAATTCGGGGCCGCGACATTCGTACGCAGTTTCACTTCCACTCCGCTGGGCGAGTGTTTATAACAGAAGACGACCAACTGTCGATTGTCTCCCAACGAAAACTAGGCGGAGACAGTGACAGCCAATGACTGAGTCAGATTTGCGAACCCACGCGACAGAGATACACGAGCAGTTTTCCGACCAGCTAGAGATTGATGTCGACGACGTCGTCGAGCGTCTCGATACGCTGGTCAACGATTATCAGGTCCCCATCAGCGAGGCCCGCCGGAGCGTCGTCAACACGTACCTCGACGAGGCCGGCATGGACCGCGAACAGCTTGGCGGCGGCGACGGTGGCGGCAACGAGCAGGTGAACGTCGCCGATGTCGACGCCCCCGAGGAGTGGGTCGACGTTCGCGCGACGGTCGTCGAACTCTGGGAGCCACGCGCCGACGCCGTGGCCCAGGTCGGCCTGCTGGGAGACGAGACGGGCACAATCAAGTTCACCAAGTGGTCCAAGTCCGACCTCCCGTCGCTCGAAGAAGGCACGTCCTACGCCCTGCGCAACGTCGTCACCGACGAGTACCAGGGCCGCTTCTCGGTGAAGCTCAACCGGACGACCACCATCGAGGAACTCGACGAAGCAATCGAGGTCGGCGACGACAGCGTCGAGGCCGAGGGCGCACTGGTCGACATCCAGTCCGGCTCCGGCCTCATCAAGCGCTGTCCGGAGGACGACTGCACACGCGTCCTGCAGAACGGCCGCTGTAGCGAACACGGCGAGGTCGAAGGCGAGTTCGACCTCCGAATCAAGGGCGTTCTCGATGACGGCGAGGAAGTCACCGAGGTTATTTTCGACGAGGAAGCGACTGAGGAACTGACCGGCATCGCCCTCGAAGAGGCGAAAGAGATGGCGATGGACGCGCTCGACACCACAGTCGTTGCTGACGAGATGCGACAGAAAATCCTCGGCCGGTACTACCGCGTTCGCGGTCCGACCTTTGGCCGCTACTTGCTCGCCGACGAGCAGGAGCGACTGACCGGGGCTGTGGATGCAGACGAGATTCTTATCAAAGCGAGGTCGATCTAAATGGCGAGTACACCCACCCGCGAGGTCGCACGGCGCGTCTTCGCACGCGAGTTCAACGACGCGAGCTACACGTTCAAGGAATCCGACGACGACCGCGCGCCGGTGTACGTCCTCCTCCCGACCGGGCAGCGCGCCAACCGCGTGTTCCTGGTCGGGACCCTCACCGAGACTGAGGATGTCGGCGAGGACAGCGAGTACTGGCAGGGACGGGTCGTCGACCCCAACGGCGACACGTTCTTCATGTACGCCGGGCAGTACCAGCCCGACGCAGCGTCGATGCTGCGCGAACTGGAGCCGCCAGCCTACGTCGCCGTCGTCGGCAAACCACGCACCTACGAGACCGACGAGGGCGAGGTGAACGTCTCGATCCGCCCCGAGTCGATCTCGGAAGTCGACGAGGCAACGCGGGACCGCTGGGTCGTCGAAACGGCCGAGCGAACGCTTGATCGGGTCAAGCGGTACAAGGAGGCCGATATGGAGGACCCGGCCACCGACGAGTACATCGCGATGGCCGACGAGAAGTACGAGCAACTGTCAATCGAGAACTATCGGCAGTCGGTCGTCGGCGCGCTGGAGAGCCTACAGGACGAGCAGGCCGAAGCCAGCGCGGACTGAATCCGGCGCTGTTCCCGATTTTTGCTGCTGGTGACTGTGCCACCGCTACGGCTCTAACAGCTCGATTCGGTTCCCTTCGGGGTCGACGACGAACATGATCGTCGTCCCGCTCTCGGTCGTCTGGGGGCCGCTGAGCGTCTCGACATCGTCGGGCAAGCGGTCGGCGACGGCGTTGAGGTCGTCGACCTCCAGCCCGGGATGGGTCGCTCCCGGACGATTGAGGTCGGGGTCGGGCATTGCCCCACCCTCCGGCTCGTATGTCGCCAGTTCCAGACGGACGCTGCCGGCGTCGAGGTGGACCAGTTCGGCGCTGGCCCCCTCGATGTCGACAGCGGTTCCAAACGCCTCGCCACCGACCGAAAAGCGGGTCAGTACGTCGAGTCCGAGCGCGTCGCGGTAGAACTCAACGGCGCGGTCCAGGTCGCTGACGATGATGCCGAAGTGGTGGCCGGTTGCGTCGATATCTGTCGCCATCTCTGCCGATACCGAGGTCGGCCGGCTGTTAAATCACGGCGGTTCGACTGTTGCCGGAGACGGCTACCGAGGTGCGGGTCCGGTAGCGTCTGACAAACGATTAAATACGTTGCTGCTAAAATAGTACATAAATATGGGTAACAAAAACAAGACAATCTCCTTTCGCGTCAGCGAGGACAAATTCGAAACCCTCCGCGAAATCGCCGAGGAGCGCGACATCTCGCTCTCTGCAGTTTTTCGTGACTACGTCGACACGCTCGTCTCCCACGACGGCCAGGTGAAGGTCGCGCCGGAACACGAGTTCGAGGACGACGCAACCGAGACCAGCACCGAGAGCTTCCCCCCGAAGGTCGAAGTACCCAAGAGCTTCGTCCGCGAGCACGAACGACTCGAACTCGAAGCCGAGCACCTCCGCGAACAACTGGAAGAACACAAGCGCTACGTCACCAAGCTCCGGCAGCAACTCGACGAAATGGATCAGGACGAGGTCATCCACCTCGAAGACCTTGACCAGAGCGAGGAAGAGGACGCCTCCTATCGCATCGGCAGTTTCGACGACTTAGAGTAACCGCTGGCGTTTCTGTTGCACGTCTTCGGCTACGTCGTCTCGCCCGTCGACGTCGGCCAGGGTTTCCACGGCTTCTAACGTTCTGACGGAGTTATCGAGGAAGGAGAGCACGTCACCCGGATAGGCATACAGCATGTAGTCGTCGCTCATCACGTCGACGATGGCGTCCGGTCCCATTCCCTGTTCGCGGAGTTCCAGCAGGTACGAAATAAACTTCCGCTCGGCACAGCCACAGTGGGGGTTGGCCTCACAGTCACAGTCCAGAAAGTCTTCAGCGAAATCGAGGACTCGCTCTCTGGAGGCTTCGTCGAGCTTTGCCAACCCCTCGCCCTGAAACAGGATGTCCAGCGTCGCACCCTTGAACGCGCCCTTTGGGAAGCTCGTCTCTAGCTGGGAGGCAAGCTGCTGGTGGTTCTTGACGTAGATTTTGTCCGTGATGGCCACGCGTGCCCCTCTGTACGCGTCGGCTGTGTAAAAGCGTCTCGAAGCAGCCGGTGACCTAGTCGAAACCCACTCCGAACCGATGTGCAACCGCTGTCATGCGCTCTCACGACTCACTGGTTTCCAGATTCGTAACGTATTTCTGTTCCAGCGGAATATCTACGAATGCTTCAGCGAGCGCGTCCGGGTTGGGGTAGTGGTATCCTTCAGCCTTGTGGTGGCTGAGACGTGGGTTCAATTCCCGCACCCGGACTGTGTAAATTTTCTTATATGCCTTGAACCGAGGACATCGGTACGTTTAGTTTTATTTTCACCCTACTCGGCTCATATTTACTATCTACTACGTTCTTGTCTGCCCTGTAAAAAAGTTCGATTGTCCGACATGTGGTCGGGTATTCGATAGTCGACGTGGTCTTGGGGTGCATCATAGCCGCGTCCACGACGAACGGCTACCGAATAGAGAGTGCAACCATTGTGGAGACTCCTTCTACTGTGAGTCCGCCCGAGCCTACTGTTCGGAGCACTGCCACGATGCCGCCGTATCGTACGAAGGCAAAGCTAATCCGAACTTTTCGGATGCGACAGAGCAGACGAAGTGCGAGGCCTGTGGCGCGAAGTTCGAGTATTACCCGTCGGAGAAAGATGGGGTGTACTGCTCTGACTGTGTCGAGAACGCGGCGTGGCGCGACCCGCCACAAATTTCTGGAGCTGCACACCACTCGTGGTCCGGTGGCAAACTATCGGTCTCCTGTGACGTTTGCGACGCCCGCATTGAGCGATATCCGAGTCAGATTCAGAGTGAAGTCGTCCTCTGCAGCCGTGACTGCCACGCGGAGTGGCTTTCGGCGGCGTTCACCGATGACGGGCATCCGAACTGGCGCGGCGGTGGCGTGGGCGAATACGGACCGGGATGGCGGGCGGTGCGCGAGCAAGCCCTGGCGCGGGACGACCACGCTTGCGTACTGTGTGGGACTGATGCCGACGAACTGGGCCGGAACCCGGACGTGCACCACATCGTGCCGGTTCGGTTGTTCGCCGCAATGCGGGCGCTCGCCGTTCGGGACGCACACACGCTGGACAACGTCATTTCGCTGTGTCCGGGCTGCCATCGCCGAGCGGAGTTCGGCCATGTCTCGCGGGCGAAGTTGCGCTGGCGGGCCAGTATCCCTCGAATGGATACCCCCGTCGCAGGCGGCACGACGGTGTAATTGGACCGGAACCTACACAATCGGTCCCGCCGCCAGTACCCGTATGTCACCGACTGTCGACGAACTGCGGAACGAGATCCGCGAGGCTGTCGGGCGGTACGAACGGCCGGTCTCGACTGCGTTCACCAAGGAAGCGCTGGCGGCGATCTGCGAGGCTGTCGGATACGACGTAGATACGGACCGACTGCCATCGAAACCACAGATGCGGGCGGGAATCCTCTGGCAAATCGGAGAGCAGGAGGATGACAACCCTGCGGACGCAGAGCAGCCTTTCCGGAAGGGGGAACTCGAAGCGGTCGCCGCGGCGCTGGACACCGAGTAACGGTGTCCTCCGGCTGGCGCGAGGGTTCCAGCTGACCACCAGAATGCAGAAATATTTGCATCCCGACAGCGAACTAACCAGTATGGGACGCAACCGCTCTCCGACGTTCGCGAACAGGCAGGCGGCTGGAAAGCGGCTTGGAGAGGCGCTGCGCGAGCGGGATATCGAAGTCGACATCGTCCTCGCTATCCCGCGCGGTGGGCTGCTGGTGGGGCATCCAGTCGCTGACGCGCTCGATGTGCCACTGGATATTTCGGTCGCAAAAAAGATCGGCGCACCGAACAACCCCGAGTACGCTATCGGCGCTGTCGCCGCCGACGGCTCGGTCTGGCTCAACAGCGATGTCATCAACCGACGAGAGATTCCCAGTGACTACGTTGCAAACACGCGATCGGAGATGGCCGAAGCCGCCCGGCAGAAAGCCCAGCGCTACCGTGACTCGAAGTCATCGCTGTCACTTACCGGCAAGCGGGTGTGTCTCGTCGACGACGGCGTGGCGACGGGCGCGACGGCCCGGGCCTGCATCGAGCAGATTCGACAGGCTGACCCCGAGTGCCTCGTCCTCGCGGTGCCGGTCGCATCGCCACGGGCGATATCGGACCTCAAAGCGCTGGTCGACGAGGTGATCTGTCTGGAGGTACCGTCGGAGTTCCGCGCTGTCGGCCAGTATTACGAGCAGTTCGAGCAGGTCTCCGACGAGGCGGCGATGTCGTATCTCGCCGCCGAGTGACCGCTACCGCTCTATTCTGGATTCGGGTTGGACGGTTTCGGTTTCCGGCTCGCCGATGGCGGTGTAGTCGCTGCTCGATTTGATGATGGAGAGTGCCGTCATGATGTCGGATCGGGTGAGCAGCCCTTCGAAGGAGTCGTCTTCGCCAGTGACCAGCAGGCGACCGACGGAGTTCTGTTGGAGCGAGGTCAGCGCGTCCATCACGTCGGTGTCCGAGCTAATCGTGATGATTTCCGTCGTCATCACGTCGCCGACGGTGTAGGCATCGCGCTCGACTTCCTGAACGGCGCGGGCGTCTTCGAGCGTGACAAGGCCGATGACCTCGCCGCCGCGCTCGACCGGATAGCCGGTGTGGCGCTCCCTGAACATTGTCTGGATGAGCTCCCGGACGGACATGTCTTCGGGGACCGTTGTTACGTGGTCCGCCGGCGTCATCACGTCCGCGACGGTGACGCCCTCGAACGCGGCCCGCATCGAGGTCTGGCGGGACTCGCCCGCCGCGCCGATGTAGATGAAGAAGGCCAGCCCGGCGAGGAAGATATTTCCGAGGACGAAGATGCCAAAGAGGCCGAGAAAGACGGCGAACGCCTTTCCGACCTCGGCGGCGAGTGTCGTCGCTCGGGCGTAGGACCGTCGGCGGGCGAGCAGCGCACGCAGAACCCGACCGCCGTCCATCGGGAACCCCGGGAGCATGTTGAACGCCGCCAGCGCGATGTTCATCAGCGCGAGATAGCCGAGAATAAACCGGGCTGATTCGATTGCTGTCGCCGCACCGCTCGGGAGCAGCTGGAACGCGACAAAACAGACAGCGCCGACGGCGATGCTGACGATGGGGCCGGCGATGGCGATGACCAGTTCCTGTTTCCAGTCTTCGGGCATCTCGCTGAGCTGGGCGATGCCGCCGAACAGCCAGAGCGTGATGGAGTCGATGGGAAAGCCATAGCGGATGGCCACGAGCGAGTGGCCGAGTTCGTGGAGGACGACGCCGGCGAACAGGCCGACGGCCGCACCGATGCCGAGCACCCAGACGAGTGCACCGTCGGTGAGGACGGCGGCGTCCAGCCCGGCGTTCAAGGTCCCGTTCAGGAGCTCGGTCGTCTGCTCTACCTGTGTCCCGATAATCCAGGCGAACAGCGGTAGTACGAGGAGAAATGTCAGGTCCAACTGGATCGGGATTCCGAACGCGCTTCCGATACGAAACCGGCGCATATCGAGGAGTTGACGCGGGACGGTCTTAAGCCCCCTTGGCGGGACTCCCGCCGCCACGCCTTTGCGCTGCACCCGCGATGTCTCACACATGAGCGACCCACTGATTCGGCGGGCCGAGGACATCGAGTACGAGGGTGTCGACGCAGCTGACGGGCTAAAAAAAGGCGTTCTCATCGGCGAGGGGACCGGCGGTGGCAATCTCGCAATTCGGCGCTTCACGCTCGCCCCCGGCGGCAGTGTACCGGAACACACCAACGAGGTCGAACACGAGCAGTACGTCCTTGCTGGCCGGTACACCGTCGGTATCGAGGGCGAAGAGTACGACGTCGAAGCCGGCGACAGCCTCCATATCCCCGCCGGCGCTGTCCACTGGTACCGCAACGACGGTGACGAACCGGGTGCGTTCCTCTGTGCGGTTCCCGCCGGCGACGACGAAATCAAACTGCAGGAGTGACTGCTAGCATGTGCATCTCCACGGGCGTAGCAACAGCTGAGCACCAGAGCGCCCAACACAGAGCCGACTACCCAATCCAGGCCGGGTGGGACCGAAAGGGGCGAGCCGCTGGGCGTTCGAGACGACGTAAGCACCGCAGGGAGTGCAACGACCGCGGAGCGCAGCGAGTCGCAGTAGTCCAGCGGCTCGGGGCTTTCTGGCTTTTCGAAACCGTAGCCGCGTGATTCGTCCCGCCCACACCTAGTCCGAACCGCTCAAGTAGCGCAATCGCCACTAGACAACTGTGTCACAGCAGGCCGCACAGGTAGAGACGCTGTTCCTCCACGAACACGGCGAGGAGTTCCGCGTCGTCGCCCAGCGGGACGGCGACCGGCTCTTCCACGGCATCCTCGAACTCAAGGAGACCGACGCCGGCCCCCGCCCACGCCGACTTCGGATCAAGGACGGGACCAGCGAGGAGCTTCGCTCCCCCGACCAGTTCGTCGAGATCGCCCGTCGTGCGGCCCGCATTCGCATCTCCGAGCAGACTGCCCCGCTCGCCCGCGAGCGCATCCGCGAGATGCTCGACGCGTACCAGATCGAGGCCAAGGTCGTCCGGAGCTGCCGGCTGTGTGCCTCCGACGGGCGCTACTCGCCGATCACGAGCGAGACGGCCATCGAAGCCGACGATGAGACCATCTGTCCGGAGTGCGCTCGTCAGCAACTCGACCGCGAACTCGCGTTCAAAGGGAGCATCAGCGGCGACGCGCGCGACCGCCTCGAAGAACTGCTACTGGAAGTCCAGGACCTCGACCGGGTGACGAACCTCCTGTCGGGCCAACTGGACCCGGACCTGACGAAGTTCGACGAGATTTCGGCGACCGTCGACGAGGTCGACCCCGTCCGCGTCGACTCACTGGACCTCCACCCGGGTATGCAAGCACACCTCGAATCCCGGTTCGACACCCTGCTCCCGGTCCAGAGCCTCGCCGTCGAGCACGGGGCCACGGAGGGCCGCGACCAGCTGGTCGTGAGCGCGACGGCGACGGGGAAGACGCTCATCGGCGAGATGGCCGGCATCGACCGCGTCCTCAACGGCAAGGGCAAGATGCTGTTTCTCGTCCCGCTGGTCGCGCTCGCGAACCAGAAATACGAGCAGTTCCAGGACCGCTACGGCGACATGATCGACGTGTCGCTGCGCGTGGGTGCCAGCCGTATCGCCGACGAGGGCGGACGCTTCGACCCCGAAGCTGATGTCATCGTCGGGACCTACGAGGGAATCGACCACGCGCTCCGGACCGGCAAGAATCTCGGCACTGTCGGCACCGTCGTCATCGACGAGGTCCACACGCTCGGCGAGGACGAGCGGGGCCACCGGCTGGACGGGCTCATCTCCCGGCTGAAGTATTACTGCGAGTCTGGCGGCGCGCCCGACAGCGGCGACACGCAGTGGATTTACCTCTCGGCGACGGTCGGCAACCCCGGCCAGCTGGCCGACCAGTTGCGGGCCACGCTCATCGAGTTCGAGGAGCGGCCGGTCCCCATCGAGCGCCACGTCACGTTCGCCGACGGCCGCGAGAAGATTGAGACGGAAAAGAAGCTGGTCAAGCGGGCGTTCGATAATAAGTCCAGCAAGGGCTATCGCGGTCAGACTATCATTTTCACCAACTCCCGGCGGCGCTGTCACCAGATTTCACGGAAACTGGAGTACAGCTCAGCGCCGTACCACGCCGGACTGGACAACCGGAAGCGCCAGCGCGTCGAGCGGCAGTTCGCCGACCAGGACCTCGCGGCGGTCGTGACGACGGCGGCGCTGGCCGCTGGGGTGGACTTCCCGGCCTCGCAGGTCATCTTCGACTCGCTGGCGATGGGTATCGAGTGGCTCACCGTCCAGGAGTTCAGCCAGATGCTCGGCCGTGCGGGCCGCCCGGACTACCACGACAAGGGGACCGTCTACATGCTGGTCGAACCGGACTGCTCGTACCACAACAGCATGGAGATGACCGAGGATGAAGTGGCGTTCAAACTCCTGAAAGGCGAGATGGAGCCGGTCATCACCCGCTACGACGAGGGCGCGGCCGTCGAGGAGACGCTGGCGAACGTCACCGTTGCCGGCAAGCAGGCCAAGCGGCTCAACGACCGGATGGTCGGCGAGGTGCCGACGAAACACGCACTGGGGAAACTGCTCGAATACGAGTTCATCGACGGCCTCTCACCGACTCCGCTCGGCCGGGCTGTGACCCGGCACTTCCTCGCGCCCGACGAGGCGTTCCAGTTGCTCGACGGCATCCGGAAGGGACAGCATCCTTACGAAATCGTCGCCGACATGGAACTGCGCGACGAGCACTGAATCGCTTTCGCCCCGCAGACCTGTCGGCCGAATATCCTTTCGGCGTACATTCTTGTAGCGGCACGTACTTCCGGTGTCCATGGGCCTGTTCGATACGATCCGTCGCGCCGTCGGTGGCGATACCTCGTCGACCGGTGGGGACGAACGGACGGCTGGAGGTGACTCCTCGTCCGACGATGGGCCGGACCGTCTGGACACGGCGACGCTTGACCCGACGGCGTTCCGGAAGTACGCCGAGCGCGTCGTTGACGGCGCGGACCCGCTGACGTTCGACCCCGATGCGCTCGCCCGTCTCGATACAGCCATCGAGGAGAGCTACGGCGGCGAGACCGTCGGTGACGCCGCGGGGACGACGACCTACACCGAGAACACGGTACGGTTCGGGAGCTATCTCGGCGAACTCCTCGTGCGAGCATACGACGGTGAGTGGGTCCAGTCCGACGGCCGGTGGGGCGTCGCCGTTTCCGGGCCGGACGACGAGGTGGGCGTCGCGGTGTTCGACGTGGCCGCTCGCTCGTTCGGCAACGAGCCGGTGTTTGCGGCCGTCGTGACGCGTCTGGAGTCCGAACTGGCACTGGATAGTGTCCAGAACGCCGGACCTGCAGTCCCGGAGACGGACGAAACCGATACCGACAGCGGCGCTTCCGAGCCGACGCGGATCGTTAGCCGCGTCGACGATGGACAGGCGGACGAGCGCGACGCACCTCCCGAACCGACGGCGGCAGACGAGCAAGGTGAGACAACTGCCGGCGATACCGCTGCTTCTGCGCCGTCGCAGGCTGTCGAAACGGAGCCGACCCGAGTCGTTCGTCGGGTCGACGTCGACGCGGAGACGGGTGACGGGTCGGACGACACTGACCCTACACCTGTCGTCGGTGACGTTGCTGACGAACCAGCGAACGAGGCACCACCGGCCAACGAAGCTGATGGCACGGCTTCCGACATCGCTGGAGACGCGAACCCCGATCCGACCGATTCGGCGTCAGACGATGCCGGTAGCGAGCCGTCGACCGCTGAAACCACCGAAGCGGAATCGACTGCCGTTCCGAGTGACCGGCCGTCGGCCACTGACACGCCTGCTACCGCCGAAACAGCTACCGATGAGCTCGCTGATTCGGCCGCGGCCGACGAGGCGGCCGCATATATCGACGAAGCAGAGTCCTCGTTCGATAGTGCTACAGCGGGCCCCTCGGACGACGCACCGACGACCGAGACACCGCCAGCAGGCTCGCCTATCGACTCCCGCGACGATGCTGGAACCGGTGACACTGCGCCCGTGGGGTCGGCAACTGACACACCCGTTGACGACGCAGCGACGGACACAGTCGCTGACGGACCGGCCGACGCATCGATTGACGCCGAACCGCCTGATGCATCGACGGACGCCGACCCGACTCACGATAGCTCGTCGGATGCGTCGTCAGGCGACGCTCCAGATGCAGAGGCGGCGTCCGAAACGACTGCTGACGAGTCACTTGCAGCCATCGACAACACCGCGGCGGTCGATGACGAGCCGGTAGCTGTTGCGGAATCCGACGCCGGGACACCATCCGATGACAGTCCCGATGCATCGGACTCTGTTGCGGACGCCGAGGCGTCTGGTGCCACTGCGACCACACCGTTACAGGACGGCTCAGCTGGCTCGACGGCCCGCTCGTGGGATCCCGGCACGGTCCGCGCGGGCCACGCTGACACCGCTGTCGAGTTCGCCGAGTTCTGGGGCGAGCACGACCTCGATTTTTCCCCGGCCTCGCTGTCACGCCTCGATGACCTGGTCGACACAGAGTGGGACAACGAGCGCTTTGCCGAGACGACGTTCGGGAGCGATGCGTCGTTCGACGACCGCGCATTTACCAGCGTCGTCCGGGAACTCGGCGGCTACTTCGGCGAGGTACTCGTCCGACATCTCGATGGCGACTGGACTGACGAGACGGACCACGAAGCGGCGGTCGTCGTCGGCGGACCGGACGGACAGTTCGCCGTTCCCGTCTTCGAGGTGGCGATAACCTCGCTCAGAAAACGGGCCGTGTTCGGCCGGAGCTACGACGCTTTGCTCGACGACCTCGGCCGCGACGGACCGGTTCGGTGAGCCCGTTCCCGGCGCGTCCACCTCGTCGTAGCTATTCGCTCAGGGCCACGACCGACGTGCTCCCACAGTCGGGACACTCGTCGTGGTCCGCGTAAAGCAGCGTCTCACACTCTATACACCGGTGGGTGGCTTCGTCGTCGGACGCGTTTCCGACCTCCTGTTTCAGCTCCTCGACTTTTCGACCGAGATCGTTGAAAATTCCCATTGGGATACTGTTCGACCCGGACAGGGATAAACGTCGGCCGCCGGGTCAGGGTGCCAGCGGACGCCCGACTCGCAAACGTCCCATCCTTTTGTCACTGGCCCCGCAGGGGACAGACGTGTCGCTGCCACCTGTCACGCCGGGGATGTTGTTCGTGTTCGCGACCATCGTCGCCGCGCTGGTGCTGTTTGCGACGGAGGCGCTGCCAGTCGACGTGACCGCTATCGCCGTCATGGTGGCGCTGATGCTGGCCGAACCGGTGACGGTACTCGCGGCCGATATCGGGCTGCTCGCCGAGCCGGTGTACGTGTTACATCAGCCGGGCGACGGGCTATCGCCGCTGGATCGCGGGCTTTCGGGTTTTGCCTCGACGGCGACGATAACTGTGCTGGCGATGTTCATTCTCTCCGACGGCGTCCAGCGGACCGGCATCGTCCAGATCCTCGGCGCGAAAATCGCCTCCCTGACCGGGGGTAACGAAACGAAACAGCTCGGTGCGACCGTCGGGCTGGTCGCGCCTATCTCCGGGTTCATCAACAACACCGCCGCCGTCGCCATCCTCCTGCCGATGGTGACTGATATCGCGCACAAGGGCAAGCTCTCGCCGTCGAAACTACTGCTGCCGCTGTCCTACGCCTCGATGTTCGGCGGGATGTTGACGCTCATCGGCACCTCGACGAACATCCTCGCCTCGCAGCTCTCGGCGGAACTGATCGGCCGTCCGTTCAGTATGTTCGAGTTCACCCAGCTCGGCATTATCGTGACTATCATCGGGACGATCTATCTGCTCACTGTCGGGCGCTATCTGGTCCCGTCGCGTATCCCGGCCGAAGAGGACCTCACCCGGGAGTTCGAGATGGGTGAGTACCTGACCGAAGTTGTCGTCCGCGAAGACTCCCCGCTCATCGGCCAGACTGTCGAGGAGGCGCTCAGAGTCTCGGAGTTCGACGTGGATATCGTCCAACTGGTCCGTGAGAAGCGCACGTTCCTCGAACCGTTCGGACAGAAAGCGATCCAGGCCGGCGACGTCTTTGCCGTTCGGACGGACCGGGACACACTTGTCGACCTCCTCGACGTCGAGGGGCTGGACGTAATTCCCGAGGTTGAGGTTGACGACGCGGAACTGGAAACCGCGACCGAGCGAAAGAATCTCGTCGAGGTCGTCGTCGCTCCCGGCTCCTCGCTCATCGGCGAGACGCTCGTCTCTACGAGCTTCCGCCAGCGCTACGACGCGACCGTGCTGGCGCTCCGCCACGGACAGGAGCTGTACCGCCAGCGAATGGACCACGTCACACTCCGCATCGGCGATACGCTGCTGGTGCAGGCCACCCCAGACAGCATCGACCGCCTCAACCGCAATAACGACTTCATCGTCGCCCAGGAAGTCGAACGACCGGACTTCCGCCAGTCGAAGATTCCCGTCGCGGTCGGCATCGTCGCCGCCGTTGTGGGTGTCGCGGCCCTGACGCCGATTCACATCGTCATCTCGGCGCTCGGCGGGGCGCTCGCGATGGTCCTCACCGGCTGTCTCCGCCCGCCCGAGCTGTACGACGCCGTTCAGTGGGACGTCATCTTCCTGCTTGCCGGTGTCATTCCGCTGGGAATCGCCCTGCAGGAGACCGGCGGCGCTGACCTGCTTGCGGAGCTGTTCGTCATGGGGGCCGGCAGTGTCCTCACCGCCGGTGGCGGCCTCGCGGTCGTCCTCGGCCTCATGTACCTCGTCACGGCGCTCCTGACGAACATCATCTCGAACAACGCCTCCGTCGTTTTGATGATCCCAGTCGCCATCGAAACCGCCCGGCAACTGAACGCCAACGCCTTCGCCTTCGTCCTCGCCGTCACCTTCGCCGCCTCGACGGCGTTCATGACGCCGGTCGGCTACCAGACGAACCTCCTCGTCTACGGTCCTGGTGGGTACCGATTCGCCGACTATCTGAAGGTCGGTGCGCCGCTCCAGGCCGTCTTCGCCGTCGCGACGACGCTCGGCATCGCGTACTTCTGGGGCCTCGCTCCCGCGTGACACGGCCGCCTCGCAACGAAACGCTTTACACGCTGTCGAGTCGAGGTGGTAGTACGGGATCGTGGGGTAGCTTGGTAACCTTCGGGCCTTGGGTGCCCGCGCCCCTAGTTCAAATCTGGGCGATCCCATAGCTGGATTCCGAATGCGACCGTTCTGTCGCTTCTCCCGCTCCTCTCTAGCGGTCTGTACTGCCAGTCGCCTGCTGTCGTCGCTGCTCTCACCCGTCTTCGTGGCCGGTCCTTACCGTTGTCCAGCAACGACTTTCCGAACAACACTGTGAAAAGAGCCCGCCGCGATGGCACGTCGCGTCAGTCGTCAGTCCTGTCGGGAGCCGAACGCGTGGTGCGCTCCCCGCCGACACCGGCGGTATCGCCGCGCTCGACCGCTCTGCCGCTGGTGTCGAACTGATCGACGGTCCGGGCCAGCGAGTCGGCACGGTCGCGGAGTTCATCCGCGCTCTGGGCGATTTCGGCGACGGACGCGGACTGCTCTTCGGCGGCCGCCGAGACCTGCTCTGCGTCCTCCGTCACGTTCTGGCTGATCTCGGATACCCCGTCGACGCGGTGGACGACGCTCTGCGTCGCGTCGGCCTGGTCCTCTGTGGCGTCCGCGATCTCCTGAATACCGTCGTTGGCGTTCTCTATCGCGTCGACGGTATCCTCGATCGCATCGGCAGCCTCACGGACAGTCTCGACACCGGTGTCAATGTGGTCGCTGGTCGCGCGGATGTCGGTGACAGTCTCGTCGGTTTCCGTCTGTACGGCCGCGATTTCGGCTTCTATCTCTGCTGCCGCCTGCTTTGTCTCCTCCGCGAGGCTCTTGACCTCGTCAGCAACAACAGCGAACCCCTCGCCGTCCTTGTCGGCGTGGGCGGCCTCGATGTTGGCGTTCAGGGCGAGCATATTCGTCTGTTCGGCGATATCTGTGATGAAGTCGACAATCTCGCCGATGTCGTCCATACGCTCCTGCAGATCGAGAATCTGGTCGACCGCGTCTGCCGACCGGGACTCGATTTCCGCCATGTCGTCGATGGCCGACTCAGCGGCTTCCCGGCCGGTTTCGCCACGGTCGACGGCGTCCCTGGCCGTCTCTGCAACCGTCGTCGACGACGCTGCGACCTCCTCGATGCTCGCCGATAGCTCGTCCATCTCGGCGGCGGCCTCCTCAAGGTCGTCGTGCTGTCTGATGGCTCCGTCTGTGATCTCCTGTATGCGGTCGCTGACCGTCTGGCTCGTCGTCTCGATTTCCTCGGCCCCAGTCGCGACCTCAATCGTGGCATCCGCGACTTCGTCGGCGAACGCCGCGACCTCGCTGACGGTGGCTTCGAGCCCGTCGAGCATTGCGTTGAACTCCACCGCGACTTCTCGCATGGCTGTCTCCTCTGCGTCCTCGTCGAGTCGCTTCGTGAGGTCACCGTCGGCGATGTCCTGCATCACCGCGCTGTATTCGGCAGCGCGCTCCTGGAGGCGCTGGCTGGCTTCCTCTGCCTCTGCCCGTGCGTCCTCCGCCTCCGTACGCAGTTCTTCGGCTTCTGCTCGCGCCGTCTTCGCCTCCTCGACTGCGTCCTCCGCTTCTTGAATACGGTTCTGGAGTGAGAGCCGCATATCGTCGAAGGTACCGTAGAGGCGACCGATTTCGTCGGCGCGGTTCGTCTCGAGGTCGACATCGAAGTCGCCGGCCTCGATGCGCTCGGCACGGTCCCGCAACTGCTTCAGTGGGTCGACAGTCCGTTTCCCGAGCACGAGGCCGACAGCCGACAACGAAACGAGCGCCAGCAGGACAAGCAGTCCGACCGTCTGCCCGACCGTATCACGGACACTGAACGCCTGCGCCGTGTCCAGGCTCGTCACCGTGACCCAGTTCGTCGTCGGGACGGGTGCGAACGCGTACACGCGACCATCGGAAACTGCTGTCACCGGTGTTGCCGTACCGTTTGCGTCGCGGATCGCTGCGAGGCTCTCACTGTGGGTGTCGGCATCGAACTCGCGGTCGATGTTCAGTACCGTCTCGTCGTTGGTGTTCAGAATCGTGGTTTCTTTCGTGGAGTTCGTATCGCTGAGGCGGTCGACCTGGCTCTGGATGCGCGTGACGACGACGAGATGCGAGCCGTCACGCTTCGGGACCGAGCTAGCGAACGCCATCACGGGCTCGTCGTTGAGGACCGGTGAGCGGTACGACCGACTACTCGACCACACCTGAGTGTTGTTCCCAGGCCCTTCCGGCACTTCGGCGTTCGTCCACGGCGCGTCAAGGTCTGACAGCGACCGCCCCTCCAGCGGGAGTTCCGTGCTGGCGACTACTTCGCCACGTGTGTCGTTTACGAGGTGCATACTGACAACATCGTCGGGCAGTAGCTGGTCCTGCAGAAGGATGTACGCCGCGGCGCGCCGGTCGCTCCGGAGCGGCTCGCCCTGCGAAACGGAGCGCGTGTGCGTGCGCTGTTGCTCGACCCACGAGCCGATAGCGTCCCCTTCCAGTTGGCTGGTTTCAGCGAGCTGTCCGGTCGTCTGGCGCTCGACTGCTGTTGATGTCGCCTGGAAGGTGAACGCGCCAGCGCCCGCGATGACGAGCAACACGGCGAGGAACGCGACAGCGAACTTCGCAGCGAACCGCTGCCGGACGAACTCGGGGGCGACCCGATCAAGTGCGCTCGCCAGCTCATCGAGCGGACCGCTCGCCATCAGGCACCACCCGTGCTGGAGCGCTCAGTGGGGACGACGATGTCGCCGGCGGCGATCTGCTCCCGCGATGTCGACAGTGCCGTCCTGACGTCATCGGGAATCGCCGGCTCGAGGGAAGTGCCATAGACAATGCCGACCCCGTCACTATCTAGCCCGAGAGAGACGACCTCACCAGCGGGGAGGCTGTCCGCGACCGTCGCCGTCGCCGCGTCGTAGACTGCGACGTTCACCCGCTTGACCATGCTCGCCAGCACGACATCAGCGTACCGGGGGTTACTGCGAGACTGGTCTGAGTCCACTCCGATTGCGTACCGGCCGTGGGCCTGTGCGGCCTGGAAGATGCCAACACCTGCACCACCCGCTGCGTGGCAGACAATATCCGCCCCATCATCGTACATCCCGGCTGCGATGTCGCGGGCGCCCTGCACGTCGTCGAAATTCCCGAGATACTCCGTGAGGACATCGACGTCCGTGTTGGCGTACTCGACGCCGGCTCTGAAGCCGGCCTCGAACTTGTGGATGAGGGGCTGGTCGAGGCCGCCGACGAATCCGACGGTCGTCTCGTCCGGGTTCGTCGAGCCTGCCCCGAGGTCGATATCTCTGGTCGTGAGCAGCCCAGCGAGGTTCCCGGCCTGGAACGACCCCTCGTGTTCTCGAAACACGTAACTCGCCACGTTGTCGGCATCCACGACAGAGTCGACGATCATGAACTGCTGGTCCGTGTACTCCGTTGCAGTCTCAGATAGCCCCTCAGCCTGCAGAAAGCCGATACAACAGATCAGGTCGTATGACGGGTTTGTCGAACTCGCCAGCTCAGCCTGTACTTCGGCGAATCCGGCGACACTGGTTGGCTCGTGGTTCGTGTATTCGACCCCGTCATCGAGCCGCGCGCGCTGAATGCCGCGGTTCGCCGCATCGTTGAACGAGCGGTCATCGAGTCCGCCCAGCGCGTACACCATTCCGACAGTCGCCGCCGCATCGCTCTCGTCGATGCCACTGGCGGTCGCTTGCTGGCTGTCGCTGGCCACTTCATCTGCCTCTCCACTCCCCGCAAAACTCTCGAAGCGGCTCCCGCAGCCAGCGAACGCTGCGGTTGCAGCCACGCTACCGCTGGCGAGAAGCCGCCGTCTTGTGATTTTTTGTTTACGCACGGTTATTCTATTCTGAGTGGACCAGGTATACCAGCAAAAAATACTGGTCCCAGTTCTCGACACTGATACTAATACCACCCCCGTACAGCCGCGGTTCAGTTCCACCCCGGTTTGCGAACCTTCTTAGGCCAGTGGGCACAACCACTGTCCACTCAGATGGCGACCGCCGAGAACACCGAACTCATCGACCGCTTCGAGGAGTTCTACCGCAACTACTACCGCAACGAAATCGGTGAGCTCGCCCAGAAATACCCGAACGACCAGAAATCGCTGTATATCGACTGGGACGACCTCTATCGCTTCGATCCGGACCTGGCGGACGACTACCGGACCAAGCCAGAGCAGATTCAGGAGTACGCCGAGGAGGCCCTTCGACTGTACGACCTCCCGGTCGACGTCTCGCTTGGCCAGGCTCACGTCCGCGTCCGGAACCTCCCCGAGTCGGAGGACATCCGGGACCTGCGCCACGAACACCACGGCAACCTCGTCGCCGTCCAGGGCATCATTCGGAAGGCGACCGACGTGCGGCCGAAGGTTATCGAGGCCGCATTCGAGTGCCAGCGCTGTGGCACACTCACGCGCATCCCACAGGCTGCCGGTGACTTTCAGGAGCCCCACGAGTGTCAGGGCTGTGAGCGACAGGGGCCGTTCCGGCTCAACACCGACCAGTCTCAGTTTATCGACGCCCAGAAGCTCCGCGTCCAGGAGTCCCCCGAAGGACTCCGCGGCGGCGAGACGCCCCAGTCTATCGATGTCAACATTGAGGACGACATCACGGGCCACGTCACCGCGGGCGACCACGTCCGCGTGACCGGTGTCCTCAAACTCGACCAGCGGGGATCGGACAACGAGAAGTCCCCGATGTTCGACATCTACATGGAGGGTATCAGCGTCGAAATCGAGGACGAGCAGTTCGAGGATATGGAGATCACCGACGCCGACAAGAAGGAAATCGTCGAACTCTCCAACGAATCCGACATCTACGACAAGATGGTCGGCGCTATCGCCCCCTCCATCTACGGCTACGAGAAGGAGAAGCTCGCGATGATGCTCCAGCTCTTCTCGGGCGTGACCAAGGAGCTTCCTGACGGCTCGCGTATACGCGGGGACCTCCATATGTTGCTGATAGGTGACCCTGGGACGGGGAAATGCGTTCACGGTGATACCAGAGTGACACTCGCAGACGGTCACGAACGCCCGATACGGGAGCTCGTCGAATCGAACTTGGACGACCCCAAACCGGTCGACGACGGGGTGTGGGACACCGCTGATTTCGATGTCCCGTCACTCCAGTCCGACGGAACGATAGCCGCCCAGCGAGCGACAAAGGTCTGGAAACGCGAAGCACCGGACTCCCTGTATCGGATACGGACCGCGACTGGGCACGAACTCGACGTCACTCCGTCCCATCCACTGTTTGTCCAATCCGCCGGTCGGTTCCAGGCCAGGAAAGCCGAGGACTTGGAGACCGGGACTCACATCGCAGTCCCTCGGAACCTCTCTACAGCCGCCTGCGACGAACTGGACGTCACGTTCCGAAAATCACAGGCGAACAACAGGGTCGACCTCGACCTGCCGGCGACGTGGACTCCCGAACTGGCCCGGCTCATCGGATACATCGTCGCCGAAGGGTACGTCGAACAGCGCCCGGACAACACCGGCTTCGTTTCGATAACGAACAACGACTCCGAAGTGCTCGATGACGCGAAATCCGTTCTAGAGTCGCTCAATCTCAACGTCACGGAGCGCGACTCCCACGACGGGAAGGCTGCCCGCGAACTGCTGTGTTCGGCCGGTGAGTTCGTGAGCTTCCTCGCATCTCTGGACGAGACGCTGCTCGCGTCGTCGGCGGACAGACGCGTTCCGCGAGCTATCATGCGGGCTAGCGACGACGTCGGCTCCGGATTCCTTCGGGGATATATCGAAGGGGAGGGCCACGTCTCGAAGTCACAACGGGAAATTACCGTTGCTTCGATGAGTAAACCGCTGCTGGAAGATGTCCGGACACTCCTCGTGACACAGGGAATCACGGCGCAACTCCAATCCCGAAACAACGGAAGTTACCGGCTCCGCATCTCCGGGCAGTCCGTCCACGAGTACGCGGAAACCATCGGATTCGTTACGGAGCGAAAGACTGAGGCCTGCCAGAAATTCGAGGGCACCCGCGGAGATACGAACCTGGATACCGTCCCTGCTCTGGGTCCGGAACTCCGTCGCATCCGGGAGACGCTTGGACTGACGCAGTCCGAATGTGGCCTTCCACGGTCGACGTATCAACACTACGAACGGGGGCGCAGAAACCCGAGTCGTGACAGTCTCGAATCGGTTCTCGATGCGTTCGAGACGCGGTTAGCTGAGATGAGTCACGAGCCTCCGTCCGGTGACGTTGCGGCCAGCGACGGGGGCGGAACCGGCTCACTCCGTCAAGACCTGGATGCACTCACTGCACTCGTCGAAGGAGACGTCGCGTGGGACCGAATCGAATCGATAGAACCCATCGACCACGACGAAGAGTGGGTCTACGACCTCGAAATCGAGGGCACGCACAATTACCTCACTAACGGGGTTGTCTCGCACAACTCCCAGATGTTATCATATATCGAGAATATCGCGCCCCGCTCTGTCTACACCTCCGGGAAGGGGTCGTCGAGCGCGGGGCTGACCGCCGCGGCCGTGCGCGACGACTTCGGCGACGGCCAGCAGTGGACGCTTGAAGCGGGCGCACTCGTGCTCGCCGACCAGGGTATCGCTGCCATTGACGAACTGGACAAGATGACGCCGGAGGACCGGTCGGCGATGCACGAGGCGCTGGAACAGCAGCGAATCAGCGTCTCGAAGGCCGGCATCAACGCGACGCTCAAGTCCCGCTGTTCGCTGCTGGGCGCGGCCAACCCGAAGTACGGCCGCTTCGACCAGTACGAACCAATCGGCGAGCAGATAGACCTCGAACCGGCGCTTATCTCCCGGTTCGACCTCATCTTCACCGTCACCGACAAGCCCGACGAGGAGGCCGACCGGAACCTCGCCGAACACATCATCCAGACCAACTACGCCGGCGAACTCAACACCCACCGGACGCAGAATCCGACCTCGAATTTCAGCGAGGAAGAGGTCGACACGGTCACCGAGGAGGTCGCACCGACCATCGAACCAGATCTCCTCCGGAAGTACGTTGCCTACGCGAAGCGCAACTGCTTCCCGACGATGACTGAGGATGCGAAATCGCGAATCGAGGACTTCTACGTCGACCTGCGGCTCAAGGGCCAGGACGAAGACGCGCCGGTCCCGGTCACCGCCCGGAAACTGGAGGCGCTGGTCCGGCTTGCCGAGGCGTCCGCCCGGATTCGGCTGTCGGACACCGTCGACGAGGCCGACGCCGACCGGGCCGTCGACATCGCCCACTACTGCCTGAAAGAAATCGGGGTCGACCCCGAAACCGGCGAGTTCGACGCCGATGTGGTCGAGACAGGCCAGTCCAAGACCCAGCGCGACCGCATCCAGAACATCAAGGGCATCATCTCCGACATCGAGGACGAGTACGACGAGGGCGCACCCGCTGACGTGGTCATCGAGCGCGCGGAGGAGGTCGGCATCGACGAGTCCAAGGCCGAACACGAGATTGACAAGCTGAAACAGAAGGGCGAGGTGTACGAGCCCCGGACGGACCATCTCCGGACGACCTGAATATGGACCGTATTTCCGCACTCCGCAACATCGAAGAGGCGCTGGCCGACTTCGAGGCCGGGTCGAAATCGCTCGGTGACCTCGAACGGGACGTTCGCGGAACGCTCCGGACCTACGCAACTGAGTTCGAGGGCGACCTGCAGGCATACCGGGCGAGCGGCGGGGCCGCCGTTGACGGGCTCGTTGTCCTTGCGCCGTCCGAGACAGCAGCCCGCGAACGGGTTCGAGACCTCGTTTCGGACGCCGGTGAGTTCACCGTCACGGCCGTCGAGTAGGCCGCCTCGGGGTCGTGGGACTGTCGACTTCTTCTGAAGGCTGTACCGTTTGTCCCGATTACCATCTATTTTCTCCTCCAGACCTTCATATATTCACTATAAAACTACTTCAATTCAGTAAAATTTTATAGCAATAATAGCAATGTCTATCCAGTGCTACTCGTCGTCACGTACTCCCGGCCGGCACGCAGAGACCTGCGGAACGTCTGTCGTGCCCACGAAGATTGTGTCGTTCGGCAGTTCGGGAGAGCAGCGTTGTTCTCCGGGACCGAGTTCGGGGCGTTTCAGGCGCTCCGACTCCACGAGAAACACGGGCTTGACGTTCAGATCGAGCGCGTTGAGCCGTTCGAACCGACGGATGTCCCGAAACACGTTCGTGAGGCGGCCAGGCGGTACGAGGCACGCGAGCAACCGGCGACGCCCTACGAGCGGTTCGCGTCGGGACGTGATCTCCCGGACCCGGACCAACTCCGAGGCGTTAACCTGTGAAGCTCCGCGTCGCTGGAACTACTTATACGGGTGCTGTCGTCGACCTCCGTGCCCGAACCGTCGACGGTCGGACCGTCGCCGCGAGCATCCGCGGACGGCGGTGCCTTCCGGCTGTGTCCTGTCCGGAACCGCCGGCCGTGTACGTTTACGCCGGACACGTCCACCCGTCGATGGGACTCCGAACGCGAACTGCACTTGCGGCTGCCGCCCGGTCACGGGGATACGAGACGCCGCAGGACGACGCTATCGCGGACTGCCGCGCAAAACTGGCCAAGCTTGAGTGTTCGCCGCCGGAGCTGCCGGACCCTGTCGACCCGGTCTCGGAGTCGACCATCGACGGCCTGCAGGAAGCGGTCGCTACCCACCGCGGGCGTCTCACCGCTCGGCAGGCGGTCGGTGCAGACGACGAAGCGGCACAGGCCGCCCTCCGCGACGCGGCAACGGAACTGAGCGAACGGGAGACGCGGCGGGCTGCCGTCAGCGAAACTCGCGAACTCCGCCGGGAGCGGGCACGCGCCTACCGGGACACGCTGGAGGAACAGCGTCGGTTTGCCGACGAACTGGCCAACCTCCGGCGGAGCGCTCGGGCAACTCTCGTCGACCGATGTACCGAGACGTTTGCTCGGGCCATCGACACCGTTCCGGGGCCAGTTCCGGACAGCCCGTTCGACGCCGATCCAGTAACGGCCGCTCTGGGCGTGCTCCGGTTCGCGAAGACGCCCGCACCGGTCGTCCTCGAAACGAACCGGTTCAGATCGCCGACAGCTGCATCAGACTGTCTCGACGCCCCTGTCGTTCGTTGCTGACTTTTAAATCAGAGGGCCAGGCCACCGACCCTATGGTTACCTTCGACTGTCGCGCCGAGCGAGTCGACGACGTGACGCTCGTCACGGCCACTGTCGGCGACATCCTCGAACCGACTCGAATTACCGTTCAGAACCGTCTCGATGGTCCGCTCTGGCCACCGAGGACGCAGGGCGTCCCTGAGGCCGGCTGGTCGGAAGGTGGGTTCGAGGGAGTCGTTAGGCCGGGGACACACGCGCTCGGGTACGCGACGCCGGCCCCGCCGGCCGCCAAGCCGGCGGAGCTGGTGCGTGCCGAGCCAGCGCCTGAGACTACTATCGCCGACGAGCGACTCGACTCTGCAGCTGCCGTACTCAGAGAGCTGGGTGACCCGTCACCGCCTTCTGATGCTGTGCCAACAGCTGAGTCGGCCCACGTATCCCAAACCTCGAGCGCTGGACCGCTCGGCCCCACACCCGGGCGGGACATCGAACGACTGCCAGAGGGAAGTCATCAGTCAACCGGGCCGGGGGCGTCCGGCCGGTGTCCGGAGCAGCAACTCCCCGATGCGGTCTTGCAGTGGCTCGAAACCGTTGCTCGGCGGGTAGACTGTGCCGAGCGGCTGGCTGAGGCAGAGTCGCTGTCGGCGGCGACAGCTGCAGTTCGCGCGGCAGACGGCCTCTCCGGCGTCCGGACGGTTGCGGCACGCGGCGATACTGACGAGCAAATGCTCCGGGCGCTGGCCCGGCGGGCCGAGCGGCTCGCCGACCGACGAGCGGCCGCCACGGTGCCGACCGAAACGCTGGCCCGGCTGGCATGATTCTGGCAGTCACCGGCGGCAAGGGCGGCGTCGGCAAGTCGACTGTCGCGTACAATCTCGCGGCGGAACTCGACGAACTCGAACGGGCTGACAGCAGGGGTTCGTTCTCGAACCCGAACGCGGGGAGCGTCGTCGTCGACGGCGATCTTGGGATGGCGGACCTCCCGTCCAGCCACGGTCCCGACCTGCACGACGTTCTCGCTGACCGCGCCGACCCACACGAGGCTGTCCGCGAGGACGGTCCCGTGACTCTCGTCCCGTGCGGACGAACGCTGGCCGGCGCTCGAAGTACCGATTTGCAGGCCCTCACAGACGTATTCGCCGCGCTGGAGCGGACCTATCGCTGGGTCATCGTGGATTCGCCAGCCGGCCTGCACGCCGACGTGGGGCTGCCCCTTGCAGCCGCCGACGCCGCGGTACTCGTCACGACGCCGGAAGGTGCGGCCCTCGCCGACGCGCTCCGGGTTCGGGCGCTGGCCCGCGAACTCGACGCCGGACTCTGTCGGGTCGTTCTCAACCGAGCCGGTCCGAACTCTGCGACCGGCGCCGCCGCAGACCGGTTCGGTGCGCCAGTCGTTGCCATCCCGGAAAGTGAGCCACTAGCGACGGCACAGGCGCACGGACAGCCGCTTCGAGACATAGCCCCGGACACGCCGGCCAAACACTCGCTTGAAGCGCTCGCCGACGCCGCTTACTCCTGTAGCTCGGTGTAGGTCCCCCGTAACGTGACCGGCGTTACGTCTGCTGTCTCTGCTGCTTCGGCCTGCGTGAGCGCCACGTCCTGCTCCTGGGCTGCGGTGTAGAGACACGCCGCAGCGACACCGGCCGGATTGCGCCCGCTGACCAGTCCACGGTCCTGTGCCACGTCGACGAGCCGCTCTGCGCGCTGTCGCACTTCCGTAGGCAGGTCCAGCGTCGTTGCGAACCGGGGGACGTACTCGCGGGGGTCAATCGGCCCAGTCGGTAACCCGAGTTCTCTGTTCAGGGCGTCGTACGCCGCGCGAAGCTCTGCCTGGGTCGCTTTGGCGACAGTACAGAGTTCGTCGACGGTCCGGGCAACGCCTTCGGTTCGGCAAGTGGCGTAGATGGCCGCGGCTGCGAACCCTTCAAGCGTCCGTCCCTGCAGCAGGCCCTCGTTCTGTGCGGATTCGAACAGCACGCACGCTCGGTCTCTGATTGCGTCTGAGAGCGCCATCGAACTGATGATACGCCGTATCTCGGTGAAGGCATACACCTTGTTTCGCTCACGCTTCGAACTGATCTGGGCGCGGTTGTGTTCGCGGCGGAGGCGAGCAAACTGACGGCGTTTGCGCCCTTTGAGCCGCGTCGACCGGCCGATTTTCGTCGAAAGGCCGCGGTCGTGACGGGACCGCGTCAACGGCGCGCCCGTGCGTGCCCGGTCCGTGTCGTCATCGTCGAACGACCGCCACTCTGGGCCGGGATCAATGGCGTCCTCACCGACGACTAACCCACAGCCGCTACAGACCGACTCGACGCCCTGCTGTTTGACTGACCCGTTACACTCCGGACATTGCGTTACCGTCGTACTCATGTTTCCACCTACGGCTGGATGGCGGGTTAAAAAACCGATGCAAAGACGGGTTTCCGGGCGGTTTTCGTCGAAACTGCCAACCGGTAACCGGTAGGTAGCTGTCGGGGTCGGTACCAGAGTCTATCGGGATACCGACAGCATTAAATTCCAATACGGAAAAGAAAATTTTTAATGGCACTGTCGGATATCGCTGCCGGTGTCGAGGTCACGACCCACCAGCGTGACCACGGCGTCGCTGCTGTCGACGAAACGGACGCGCCGCTCTCGGAGCGCTTGGCTCCCGTGGCCGACGACCTCCCGTGCTCGGCGGCGACAGCGGCGACCGTCGTCGAGGCCTACGCAGCCGGCAAGAGCGTCGGCGATGCGGGCCGCACCGCCGGTGTTGCGCCTGTGATGGCCGCCAAGACGCTCCATCTCGTCGGTGAGCAAGTGTCACCGGTCGGCCCACAGGGCCGTGAGATAATCGCCGATTGGCTCGCCGGGGACCTCTCTCGCAGCGATGCCATCGCACTCGCTGACGTAACTGAACAGGAGTTTGCCCTGGCGGTGTACATCGAAACGCACGAGCCGTTGCCCGCGGCCCGCGATGCGGTCGAGGGCGCACTGACGACTGCGGAACGGGACCCGTTAAGAGAGACGATGAGCGACATCGGCGAGCTGTTGTGAGGGTGTGCGCATAACTCTCTCGGCGAGGTCGGGAGTGAGTAACATCGGCGAGCTGCTGTGGGGGTGTCGAAACCGCTGTCTCGCTCCTCGCGACCTGTCTGGGGCATGCTTAACACCTATGGCTGCAAACGCGGAGTTATGTCGGCTTCGGAACTGGCAGACCGGGTGGCCGAGGTGCTTGCGGCGGATAGCGAGTCGTTCAACGAACAGGCGCGCGAGGAAGCCGAAGCGCTCAAATCCGCTGTTCGCGACGGGACGTTCGACAACACGGAAGCGATCGTCGGTATGGAACTGGAGCTGTACGCCGTTGACGAGCAGACCGACGCGCTCCAGCGGGTCCCTCGACAGTTGCTCGAACTCATCGGATTCGAGAAGGAACTCGGCCTGCACAACGCGGAGATGCAGACGAGTCCGCAGCCGCTGAATACGCATGGGCTGGCGGCCCAGCGAAACGAACTGAAGGCGTCGCTGATGCCGGCCCAGCAACGGGTACGCAACGAGGGTATCCGGCTCGTCTCCGACGGTATGTGGACCGTTCCACCCGCCGGTGAGACGGCCCGGGAGTACCTCTGTGACTGCGTCGAACAGAACGGCGTCCGCATCGGGACGAACATGTCCGACTCCGTCCGCTATCACACGATGGCCAACACGGACTACCCCTCGGCGTTCGAAATCGACGCGCCACACGTCTCGCTACAGGCCGAGACGGTGATGCCGGAGTCGCTCATCACCTCGATTCAACCCCACTACCAGATTCCACACGCCCCGGACCTACCGGAGTATTTCACGTACGCACTCCGAATTGCTGCGCCGCTGCTGGCGCTTGGCGTCAACTCTCCGTTTTTCCCGCCGGACCTCTACGACGACGCGCCCGATCTGGAGATCGTCGCCGGGGCGAACATGGAGAACCGTATCGGCGTCTTCGAGTCAGTGCTCAACCCGCCCGACGGCGATTCGACGCCACCGAAAGTGTGTTTTCCGCCGGATTTCGACTCAGTCGAGGCGGCCATCGACGATATCGTCGAGGACGACACCATCGTTCCGGTCGAACTACAGTCGGGGACCCGCTTCGACGACGATTTCGTCCACTTCCGACACAAGCACGGCACGTACTGGCGGTGGGTCAGGCCGGTGTTCGAGGGGCCGACCCGGTCGGCGGCCAACGCTCGCATCGAGTTCCGCCCGCTGGCTGCACAGCCGACCGTCGACGATGCAATCGGATTCGCCGCTGTCTTTGCTGGCCTGATGGAGAGCCTACCACAGCTCGAACACCCTATCCGGTCGCTGGACTGGGAGACGGCGAAGAAGAACTTCTACACCGCCGCCCGGAACGGTCTCCGGGCGAAAATCGAGTGGATAACCGCCGACGGGGCGACGACGACCAGCACCGAAGAAATATACGGCGAACTGTTCGAGCACGCACGCGAGGGTCTCGAACAGCGCGGTCTCTCGGCTGAGGAGGCCCACAGCTACATCCGGCCGCTGCGCGAGCGCGTCGATCGCCGGCTCACGCCCGCACGGTGGAAACACGACTACGTTCGCCGCCGCGTCGAGGAGAACGTCCCGCTTGCTGAAGCGATCTGGGGGATGCAGGCCACCTACATCCGTCATCAGGAAGAGAATCTGCTTGAGGGGAGTTTCGTCGACTGGTTCGAGTAACCTCAGTCACCGGTCGCCAGTTCCGACTGCTCTGTCTCCCCGTGTCGGTCCGCAATCCCTGCGTACGCGACGACGTCTTCGCCCAGTTCCTCGATGCGGTCAGCGATGTCTCTGTTGGTGATGCTGCCGTCCTCGAAGGCAGCCCACGTGTCGGGGTCGAACAGCGAGAGGTCCCACTCCCGCAGGTCGATGTGCGCAATCGTTGCGCCAGCCCCCGCCGCCGCGTCGAGGGTGCGCTGAACGGCGACTCTGGTTCCGATGTCGTCTCGAAGGCTGCCGTTGATCCCGATAACGTGTGGCGTGTCGTGCATGGTGTGCCTGTCCATAGCCGGTGCCTATTGGTGAGTACTCTGAGAAATAAATTTCAGTACGCACTCTGAGAGGTAGCTACGCGGCTAGACGGTCCAGAGTGACATTATGAAACCGTCGCCACGGCCGACGATACTGAACACTGATCGCCCCCTCTCAATCACACCGCTGAAGAGCCACGGGCTCCGACCGGTACGCACCTGCGATCGGAACTTGATTTCCTCTCGCTTACTGAAGATCGTCCTGCCGATCGCCGCTGTCGCTGTCTGTGACTACTTTTGATCTTCGTCGCTCTCCGCTGTCCCGTCTATCTCCTCGTCGACTTCCGACTCCGCCGTCTCGTCCATTGCCTCGTGTTCGTCGCTCTCGGCGAACTCGACTTCAGCTTCTAGTTCGATTTCGACGCCCTTGCCTTCCAGTTCGGCTTCGAACTCCGCCATATCTTCGACTTCTGCTTCCAGTTCCGCTGTGTCTATCTCTACCTCGACTTCGACTTCGACGGACACGTCGTCTCGGTCCATACCCACGTTCCGAGGGGCTGACATAATTCCGTTTTGCAACCGGCATGCTGCGGACAACTTCGACATCGCTATGTGCGTCAACCGCCGACAACTCGCTATGAGTGATCCCGTGGACGTGACCGTCGACACCGACGGCGAGTCGGAGTCGGTCCGCATCCACGACGACGGTGGCGAGGTCGAAGCCGGCGACGCGACCGTCCGGTTCAGTTTTTCGGGCACTGGCGACAACGACCAGCCTGGCGATGACGACGAGCGGTCACCCAACGGCAACGACGACGGTGCGGACCCGCGCCGCATCGTCGCGCTCGATTCGGTGCCCACCGACAGCACGCTCGTGTTCGAAGCGCGCGACGGTCGACGAGGTGTCAACTGCATCCTGCATCGTGCAGGCGACGCCGTCGTCGCCTGGCGTAACTCCTGTCCCCACCAGCCCGAGGTCCCGCTGGACCCCGGTCGGGGCGCGATTGTCCGCGGTGACCAACTCGTGTGTCACAAGCACGGCGCGCAGTTCGAACCCACGGACGGCGTCTGTACGCACGGTCCATGTGCCGGTGACGCTCTCGACGGTGTTGAGGTCGCAGTACAGGACGGCGACGTGTACCTCACGGACGAGCGCTTCGAGCGGGCCGAACGGCGCTGACTCACGTCTGCGTTTTTCTGCGGTTGTCTCCCAGCAAGCGACGCCGTCAGTCGTCAGCGACGGCTGGTTCGCTGCCGGCCCGCGCGTCGGCGTCGCGCCACGTTCCTCGGAGGAACCAGGCGGCGGCGATGAAAGCAGCGAGTACGTTCGAGACGGCGAAGGCGAGCCAGATACCCTGTTCAGCCAGCGAGTACGCGAAGAGGTCGACGACCTGCGGGCCAAGCCACGCTGGGACCGTGACCGGTCGGGATGCGACCCAGGCGACCGGGAGTCGGATAATACCCAGCATGGTAATCGCCAGCGCCGCCGCGGTGAGGGTCTTGCCGGCCCCGCGGAACCCGCCAGAGTAGGCCCGAACGATGCCGATGAAGCCGAAGGTCGGGGCGACCCACTGGAGGAACTCGGCCCCGATGCGGACGACCTCGGGGTCGTCGCTGAACACGCTGACGACGGTCGGTGCGGCGAAGATAGTGACCGCGCCCAGCACGGTGAGGATGACGAACGACACCTTCGCGGCGAAGTGGTTGGCCGTCGCCGCGCGGTCAGGCCGCTCGGCACCGAGGTTCTGGCCGGTCATCGTCTCGACGCCGCGGTCCATCGCGATGGCCGGCATGAACACCAGCGAGAACACGCGGATGCCGACGCCGAAGGCCGCCACGACGGTGACCGAGAACGTCCCGACGATGAACAGCATGGCGTTGACCGACAGCGCACGCCCGGTCCCCTCGACGGAGGCCGGGACGCCCAGCCGCAGCAGTTTCCGGAGGTACTCCAGGTCGGGCGACATGTCGCCGAGGTGAATCCGCACGCCGCGCCTGCCCGACAGCAGGATGGCGATGCCGACGACCAGCGCGACACCACGCGAGAAGATGGTCGCGACGGCCGCGCCGACGACGCCCATCTCGGGGAACACCCACCAGCCGAAGATGAGGAACGGGTCGATGACGATGTTCAGGACGACGGTCCCGAACATCACCAGCATCGGCGTGATGGTATCGCCGGCTCCGCGCATCAGCGAGATGAATACGAAGAAGCCAAACATCGCCGTCAGCCCGAGCGAGACGACCTGCAGGTAGCCGGTCGCGCCCGGGAGCACCTCGCTGGATGCGCCTAGCAGTGACAGGAAGTCCTCGACGAAGAAGTAACCCGTCGCGCCGAGCAACACAGAGGCCAACAGCGCGAACGTCACCGTCTGGGAGGCGGCGTACTCGGCCTCGCGGTGCTCCTCGGCCCCGGTGTGTTGGGCGACCAGTACGCTGCCCGCCACTGACAGTCCCATGCCGAGCGAGATGAGCAGGAAAATCATCGGGAAGGCAAAGGAGATGGCCGCAAGCGCCGTCGTGGAGTACTGGCCCAGCCAGAACGTGTCCGCGAGGTTATACGCCACCTGTAGCAGGTTCGTGATGACGATGGGGAACGAGAGAAACAGTAGCGGCTTGCCGATGTCGCCACTGGTCAGGTCCAACTCATCCTGTCCCTTGAACAGGTTCCCGAGTCGCGCACCCAGCCGAGCCAGTTTCTGCCGGACGCTCACGCTGTGACCTCCTGCTGGCCGTCCAGAAGATGTGTCTCGACATACTCGGTGAGCATCCGTCTGGTACACTCGACCGGGCGACCGGTCGTAACGCGCTCGGTCGCTGCGCCGGTCAGCACGGTGACGATGAACCGGGCCGTTTCCTCGGCGTCGAGGTCTGATTTGAACGTCCCGTCAGCGATGCCGTCTTCGAGAATCGCTTCGAGTTCGTCGATGAGGTACTCGTCGAATTTCGTCAGCCGCTCACGAAAGCCGGGTTCGTATGGTGCGTGGGCACGGATTTCGAGAATCGCCGTCCCGAACTCCTCGCTCCCGTCGTCCGGCTTGTCAAGCACAGAGTCAACGAGCGAAAGCAGGCGCGCGTGTGGAGTTTCGTCCTCCGGGTCTTCGATCCGGTCGACAAACCCGTCGTACAGGTATTCGAGAAACGCACAGAGGAGGTCGTGCTTGCTGTCGTAGTGGTAGTGGAGGGCGGCCTTGCTCTTGTCCGACTCGTCGGCGATGTCCTGCATCGTCAGGTCCGCATAGCCGTGCGTACACAGCGCACGGTAGGTCGCATCCATAATATCGTCGGCCGTGTCGCCGTCGTTCATTACGCGAAACTAACTGACTGGTCAGTCAAGTATTCGTCGGTACTCTCTGCGGATGGGTGTGCATGCCATGCCATCGATGGGTCAGACTCACGAGAGCTGTCGCTCTGAGAGCGTTCGGCACGATGGTAGAAGGGCGGTCGCTACTCCTTCAGATCGAGGTCGAACTGCTCGTGTTCGCTGGCGGCGTTGAGCACAACGGAGGTGTTCGACTCCCTGATGTCGGGGTCGGTGAGCAGCTCCTTTATGTGAGCATTCATGCCGTCGGTGTCGGTGAACTTCCCGACCGCGATGATGTCGTAGTCGCCGGTGACCTCGTACACCGAAATCATCTGCTTGTGCTCTTTGAGGTCCTCGGTGACCGCCGGGAGCGACGACCCCTCAACCTTGAGCTGGATGATTGCCGTCACGTCGTAGCCGAGCTTGTCGTAATCGACCTTGGGAGTATACCCGTTGATGATCCCCTCGTCTTCGAGGTCGGAGAGGTGGTTCGAGACGGTCGTTACCGACACGTCGAGGTCTTCTCCGAGGCTCCGGAGGCTGGCACGGCCGTCACCCAGAAGTGCATTCACCAACTCACGGTCGAGATTTTCGTACGTCATTACGCTTGGAGACGCCCCCCAGGGATTAGAATTTTACGAATGTCCAAATGTAGGCGAAAGCGTCGAAACCTTTGCGCAAATCAGCAGGGTTTTAGTAGTAGCACCGCTCCTATCGGGTGTCCAAAGATGACAAGCGAACTTTCAGAGGCGGCGGAGGAGGTACTCGACGAGATCGAAGAGAAGAACGTCGACTTCCTTCGGCTCCAGTTTACCGACATCCTCGGCACGATCAAGAACGTCTCGATCACAGCCGACCAGGCAGAGAAAGCGTTCACAGAGGGCATCTACTTCGACGGGTCCTCCATCAACGGCTTCGTCCGGATTCAGGAGTCCGACATGCGCCTGGACCCGGACCCGTCGACGTTCTCCGTGCTCCCGTGGAGAGAAAACGTCGAAGGCGGTTCCAGCGCCCGCCTCATCTGTGATGTCATCGACACCTCAACCGGTAAGCCGTTCTCCGGCGACCCGCGTGGCGTCCTGAAGCGTGCCATTGAGCGCGCAAACGACATGGGCTATACGGTCAACGCCGCACCCGAGCCCGAGTTCTTCCTCTTCGAGGAAGACGAAGAGGGTCGCGCGACCACCAAGACCAACGACGCCGGTGGCTACTTCGACCTCGCGCCGAAGGACCTCGCCTCCGACGTGCGCCGTGACATCATCTACGGCCTCGAAGACATGGGCTTCGACATCGAAGCCTCCCACCACGAGGTCGCACAGGGCCAACACGAGATCAACTTCACCTACGACGACGCCCTGACCACGGCCGACAACGTCGCCACCTTCCGGTCCGTCGTTCGCGCCATCGCGGCCGAACACGACCTGCACGCGACGTTCATGCCAAAGCCCATCCCGAAGATCAACGGCTCCGGCATGCACACGCACATCTCGCTGTTCACCGAGGACGGCGAGAACGCGTTCCACGACGAAGACGACGAGTTCAACCTCTCCGAGACGGCAAAGAGCTTCACCGCCGGTATCCTCGAACACGCACCGGCCATCACCGCGGTCACTAACCCGACGGTGAACTCATACAAGCGTCTGGTCCCGGGCTACGAAGCCCCGGTCTACGTCGCCTGGTCGGACCGCAACCGCTCGGCGCTCATCCGCAAGCCGGCCGCCCGAACCCCGGCCGCAAGCCGTATCGAGGCTCGCTTCCCCGACCCGTCGTGTAACCCGTACCTCGCCTTCGCGGCGCTCATTCACGCCGGGCTCGACGGTATCGAGCGCGACCTCGAATGCGAGGACCCGGTCCGGGAGAACATCTACGACTTCGACGAAGAGAAACGCGAGGAGTACGGCATCACCACGCTGCCAGAGAATCTCGGCGAAGCCGTCGACGAACTCGAACAGGACGAAGTCATCAGCGACGCGCTCGGCGAGCACGTCTTCGAGAACTTCGTCGAGGCAAAGCGTCAGGAACACAAAGAGTACCTGGTCGACGTCTCCGACTGGGAACTCGACCGCTACCTCGAGAAGTTCTAAACGGCCACCGCTTCAGTATTTTTTCGCGAGTCGCTCACCAGCCAGCGGTAGCGTCAGCAGGGCTCCGGTCCCGAGCGCCGCAAGCAGCGTGACGGCAACCGGTGACGGGTCTAATCCGAACGTCACGCCGAGGAACGTTCCGACTGAGACAACGCCCAGCAACGCCGTGATACCGACACCGTGCCGGGTCGGCTCCGGAATCGTATCACCCAGTCGCGACCAGACCACAGCGCCCGCGACAGCAACGCCTAACGCTCCGGCCGAATTACGAGAGACGCCGCTGACGAGCAGCCCTATGACGGCGATGACAGCCGCGAGTCCGAACACCCGCTCGGGCGTTTTGAGCGTCTCGAGGGCGAGTGCGAGGGCCGTCCCGGCGATGACAAAGCCCGCGAGGATGTCGGCGAGGTAGTGGACGCCCAGTACTAGCCGAGAGAGTCCGATGAGGGCAACGATTGTCGCGGCGACAGCGGTGCGCTGTCGGCGCGTGCCGACCCGGAGCGCCCACGCGATACCGCCCCAGACGAGCAGCGAAAGGGTGGCGTGGCCGCTCGGGAAGCCGAACCCTTCTCCGGTCGCCATCGACTCGTAGACGCCCCGCAGCGCCGCTGGAAGTAGCTCGGCGTGGGTGGCCGTGCCTGCCCCGGGCGGCCGCGGCAGTGCAAACATACCCTTCAGTGACACGACGAGCGCGACACCGACTGCGAGCAGCGCCACCAGCATCGCCGTCCGGTCGCGAGTGAGGTCCCGACCGAGTTTCGGTGTCCACGGGCCGAGCCAGTACAGCAGGCCACAGGCCAGAAAGGTGAACCAGAAGTCCCCAAGCTGGGTGAGCAGCGCGAACAGCACGACGACTGGACCGGGCAGCGCCGACAGCACCTCGGTGATGCCGACAGCCCGTATCACTGTCGCCAGTCGCGCACGCGGTCGATGAGCCGTCCGGGGAGGCCGGTGGCAGTCAGTGTCACGCCGACCGCAATCATGATGATATAAAGGCCCAGCACTGACAGCCAGATGACCAGCATCGCCAGCACGGCCCACATGCCCTGCAGGTAGTAGAACGCGCCAAGGGTCATGATTGTACCGTACAGCAAGACGATGTAGGGACCCCACTGCCGGGCGTGGCCGCGGCGCATCCGGCGGCGGACGTACTGCTTGAGGTCCGATTTCACCTCGTCACGGTGGAGCGTTCGGTCCTCGACGTCCTCGCGGAACGATTCGAACTCCTCGCGGAGGTCCTGCAGTTCCTCGTCTGTCAGCGCATCGGCGTCTCGTCCGGTTCCGGCCGGCGGGGGCGTGTCGGTTTCGTCAGCGTCCTCACTCATCGCTTTGCCGGACCGTCGGTGCGATACCTGTTGTAGTTGCCGGTCCGTGAGCGCCGCGTTGACCGCTGCCCCCACGAGCAGCACCTGTCCGGCGAAGTAAAACCACGTCACGAGCAGCAGGACCCCGCCGATGATCCCGTACACCTGATAGGAGTCGGCCTGTGCCGCGTAGACGTTGAACCCCGTCCCGAGCACCGTCCACCCGACACCGGCAAACACCGCGCCGGGGACGGCCTCCCGCAGCGTCATTTTCTGATCGGGGAACAGGTAGTACAGCGGAAGGAACGCGATCGCCAGCACGGGAACGAGCGCGAGCCCGCCGAGCGCGACTTGCACACCGAGTACCGTCCCGAACGCGCCGATGATACCGAGCCCGACCAGTGCGATGCCGATGCCGCCCAGCGCGGCCAGCCCGTCGACGAGTTCACCGACGATGGAGTCGGGGCCGTCCGTCCCGTAGACGCGACTGAAAGCTGTATCCAGCCCGCGGAACACCTTGAGCGCGCTCCAGAGTGTGACGCCGACACCGAGCACAGTCGCACCCCCGCGGCCGGCCCCGCTGGTCAGCGCGTCTTCGAGCAGTGTCGACGCCGCCGGCGTAAGCACGTCACCGGCGGCGCTGACGACTCGCTCGGCGAAGGCCTCCCCGCCCGCCAGCGTACCGACAACCAGCGTCAGCAACAACAGCGGCAGCAGGGAGACGAACATGTAGTAGGCGATGCCGGCTGCGAGAAAGGAGACCTCCTCCTCCCGTACCGTGCGGATGACCTCCTGACCGACGGAGACAGCGCGTGTGCGGTCCACGCGAGCATGTCGGAGTGGGGCTACAAATATACTGTCGACTGATTGATGTCAGTCGTCGAGCGCCGCGTCGGGCCGGTAGGATCGGCTCACGGCCCGCCACGTCCCCGAGTGGAACCGATAGTAGGTCACAGCCGCGGGAACCGCCGTCTCGAACACCAGCGAGGCGTACAGCGCAAGCGTGCCCAGCGGCGTGACGTAGCCGAGATACGCAAGCGGGAGGGCGAACAGGTACATCCCGGCCAGCTGTGAGTAAAACGGCCAGCGCGTGTCGCCGCTGGCACGGAGCGGTCCGATTGCGCCGCCGTCGACGCCCCGGAACACGACACTGCCACACGCGACGGCGACGAACACCGTCACCAGCGGGAGCACCGCGGGGTCCGAGACGAACAGGCGGGCGATGCCCCGTGAGAACGGGAGCAGTGTCGCTGCGACGACGATGTACACCCCGATACTCAGCCGGAGCACCGTCTGTGCCCAGACGCTCGCCTCGGCCTCGTTCCCGTCGCCCAGCGCCTGCCCGACCAGGCTACTGGACGCGAGACTCAGGCCCCAGTTCGGCGTATCGAGCAGCGCCCGGACGCGAAGCGCCACGACGTAGGCCGACACCACGCCCGGTCCGAACAGGCCGACGATGAACAGCCGCGGGAACTGCGCACCGGTCCGCGCGAGGTTGGCCCCGACCAACGGCGTTCCAGTTTCCGCGAGGCCCCGCCCCAGTTGTCGGTCGAGGAACGGGCGCGACACCGGAACCCGGACCGGAAACGCGCCGATGATCGGCAGGCCACCGCGAGCTAGCCCCACCGCGAACCCGACCGTGACCAGCGCGTTCGCGATGACCGTGCCAAGCGCCGCACCGACGACGCCGAGGCCGAACCCGAAGATGAAGACGGCGTTCAGCGCGATGTTGACGACTGCGCCGCCGGCCCGCAACAGCATCGGCGTCCAGGCGTCGTCGGCCCCGACCAGCGTCCGGCTGCCGATAAGATTCAGTGCGGCGAAGGGGACACCGAGGGCGATAATACGCAGGTACTGGACCCCGTACCCGACGGCTTCGAACCCCGTTCCGACGAGGTCGACGAGTAGTCCGGGGACGACCCAGTACGCCGCCGCCAGCGGGAGTGTCAGCCCGAGCACGACAGCGGCGCTGGTCGTGACGGTGACCGCCAGTTCCCCGTCGGCGTCGGCCCCGTACCGCTGTGACACCATGCCGATTGTCCCGCCGGCAACACCTGCGCCCAGCGCGAACACCAGTTCCCAGAACGGCGCGGCGAAGCCGACGCCGGCGATGGCGGTCGGTCCGAGCGCCAGCCCCACCATCGCCACGTCGACTGTCGACTTCGACATCCGTGCGAGCCCGGTGACGATTCGGGGCCAGGACAGGTCCGTCGCCCGGCGGACCCGCTCGTGCTCGACGAGGTCGTATCGTGCGAGCAGACTGCCGACGAGCAGTAGGACGCCACGGACCGGATTGAACGTGAAGGGCACGTCTCGCCACTGCTTTGCGGTCGACTCCGAAAGGTGTTAAGAAAGCGACGCCGCCCTCACAGGCTTTATACAGCGCCGCTGCAACGACCGGATATGGATACGGAAGCGGCCATCCGGCACGGGACGATGCAGGTAACCGTCCTGTTGCTCGTCGCGGCCGCGCTGGCTATCGGCTTCGGCGTTGCCGGCATCGGTGCGTCCCTGCCGATTGTCGTGGGGCTGCTGGTACTGACGGCTGTTCTGTTTGTTGCCCGTCCGGACGCGGACCGGTTCGGTCCCGTGGCTGGTGTCGATGTAGGCGGTATCGCCCGGTCGCTGTGGCTCGCGCCGCTCGTTACGGCGCTGGCGCTGCTCGTCCGCCTGTCGGCCACACCCGGAGAGGTACAGGCCATTGGCGGGCTGCTCGGTCTCGCGGGGATGGCGAACTACTTCCTGCGCCCGGTGTATCTGCTCGGCTACGATTTCGTCGCTGCGGTCCGGGAGAGCGTCGGGCGGGCGAACGGTCGGTAGGCATTGCTTCAACGCACATTTCTGTCGCAATCTGTGGCACTGTCCCCGATTCCCGATTCTACGACTCCGCCGTCGCCTCGCGGATTTCGACCACGTCGGCGTCCGTTTTGAACGTCGTCCCGCCGTAGTGCGTGCGTGAGGCCTCGTAGCCGGCGTCGCGCAGTTTCTCGATGAAGGTGTCCATCGCCTCTGCGCCGCGGCCCCAGCGCTTGCAGAGGCGGTGCTGGTCGTAGTGGGTCGGCGTGTCGAGTTCGGCCGACAGCGCCGCCAGCAGGTCCGTCGCCTCGTCGGCGGTGCCCATTTCTTCGGTCACGTGGCCGGCGACGGCGTCGGCGAAGTCGCGCTCGCAGGTCCGGCCGAGCCAGATGGGGCCGGCGGTCTGGAGGTGCTCGTCACAGACCGGACAGGCGTCGGGGACGTCGGCGATGAGGCCGTAGTCGTGGTCGCGCCAGAGGCAGTGCTGGCAGTGGTGGACGTAGCCCAGTTCGTCGATACAGTCGTTGGCGACTTTCGCGCCGTGGTCGAACTCCAGATAGGTCCGGGCGTAGTGTTTCGTCGCGTGGCTGAGAATCGGCCGGGCGGCGATGTCGTAGCGGGCGGCCGTGCGGACCATCGCCGACAGGAGGACGCGCATCCCCATCTCGGCGTGGAACTCGGTGTTGCGCGGCACCGCGCCGTAGGACCGGACGCCGCTCTCGAAGTGGGCCCCACACAGCGGCGCGGTGTCGGTGGCCGTCACACAGAGGAGGTGCTTGGTCCCCTGGACGGCCGCGTCGGCGAAGGGAATGGGCGTCCCGAACGGGTCCACGTCGACCACGTCGAAGGCCTCCGAGTGCATGAGGACGTTCGCGTCCGACCGCCGGACCGAGGCCGCGAGGTCGTTGCGAGCGAGGTTCTCCTCGCACAGCGCCGTCGCGTCGTCGTCGATGTCACACAGCGTCGTCTCCCAGTCGTTGGCCGCGGCGCGGACGCCCCGGATGCCGCTGGCGGCGGTGGCGTCCAGATACGTCGACACGCGGGGGGTTCGCTCGCGGTAGGCCCGCAGCGCCGCCACGGTGATGTCGCGGTTCAGCTCCTGAACGGGGTTGAAGAACACGTCCGCGCCCTTCCCGGCGTCGGGCTGTTCCGGCACCGTGACGCTCACTCGGCCCTCACTGACGCGCATACTCCCCGGTCCGTGCGGGCGCCGTTAAGTCGTTCGGACCTGCCTGTTGGGTCTGGCGGTGCTTGATTTATTACGAACGGCCAGAAAGCCCCCGGCCGCTCGACTACTGCGACTCGTTGCGCCCTTCACTCGCCACGCTCGTTCCAGTGCTTACGTCGTCTCGCACGTCGAGCGGCCGGCCCCTTTCGGTCCCACCCGATGTCGGCTGTGCAATGGCACTGAGTCTGGTCGGTTGTGGCGGCTGCCTACGTCGATTACCACATTCACGCCGCTTCGGTGGCCGTCCGCTCCTGTGGCAGTCGGACGGTCGCCGTCGTCCCGTCGCTCGTGTCGAAATCGAGGTCCCCCTCAAGCGTCGTGGTCGTCCAGCGGACGAGCCAGAGGCCGATGCCGCTGCCGTGGCTCAGGTCCGTCTCGCGGCCCCGCTCCAGCACGCCGAGTTCGTGCTCCGGCACCCCGGGACCGTCGTCGCTGACCGTCACCACCACGTCGTCGCCCTCGATTGTTGCGCCGACGGTGACGGCGGCGTCCGGGACGTGCTGGAGGGCGTTCTCGACGAGGTTGGCGAGCAGAATCTCTAACAGGGCGGGCTGGGTCGTCAGCCGGAGGTCGTCCGGTATCTCCACGGCGACCGAGCCGCCGTACTCCTCGCGGGCGGCCGCCACGACCTCGGCGGCGAGGTCGGCCAGCACGACGGGTTCGGGGGCCGCGTCGCCAGCCCCGGCTTCCGCGAGGGTGCGGGCCTTCTGGCCGGACTCGACCAGGCGCGTGACCGACCGCTCGATGGTCGTCGCGTGGTCGGCCTGTTCGCCGTCGAGCTCCGACGCCAGCAGTTCCGCCCGAGCCTGGATGACGACGCTTTCGTTGCGGACGTTGTGTCTGAGAAAACGGTTGAGCACTTCGAGGCGGCGCTCGCGGCGGATTTCGTCGGTGATGTCCTGAAAGACGACCGTGTAGCCCAACTGGGTGCCCGCCTCGTCCCGGAGCGCTGTCTGTTGGACTTTGAACTCGCGGTGTCGACCACCGGCCTCAACGGACACCCGTGAACTCCCGCCGTCGGTCGCGATGTCGTCGTCGCCGAGAAAGTCGTTCAGCGGCTCCGTCAGTGTCTCGTGCTTGTCGACGGCGAGCATCCGCTCGGCGGCGGGGTTGAGGTTCACCACGCGGCCCTGCCCGTCGACGATGGCGACCGGCGTGGCGATGTCGTGGATGGCCGCCCGCTCGCCGGCCCGGCGGGTCGCCGGGTGGAACTCGAACATGTCGCTGCGGACGAACGCGTACAGGTCCAGGGCGACGTGGGGCAGGAACATGAGCGTCGTCAGGTTCACCGCCGGCACCGGCCCGACGCCGCCGGCCCACAGCAACACCGCAGCGCCGGGCGGTATCGGACTCAGTCCGACCGCCAGCGCCTCGCGCCGGTACAGCGGGCCGTAGCTGACGACCGTATCGAACACCAGCAGGGTCCCGAAACTGACGAACAGCATCGCGACGATAATCGTGAGCAGTCCGACCGGCAGGACGGCGTACTCGGCCCCCGCGCTGCCGGCGGCCGGTACGACACGGAACCCCTGCCAGACCACGGTATGGAGCGGGTTCGTGACGACGAGCGCCGTGCCGGCCAGCGGGAGCGCTGCCACAGCCCGATACCACCAGCTCTCTAGGACGGTCGTCCGGCCGGTGTATCCCAGCGCAAAGGAGAGGAAACAGAAGCCTATCCAGATGATGCCCAGCCAGGCGACCATCTCCAGCGCGAGGCGAAGGGTCGGGTCGAACACCAGCAGCGCCACGCCGTAGCTGAAACACCAGACCGTCTGCGTGACGATGGTCGCGACGAACCACCGCGCGCCGGGCTTGTCCCAGTGCGTCCGGAGCTGTGCCAGCAGATACAGCGACCCGATCCCCGAGGCAAACGAGCCCAGCGCCAGCCACGGGAGGTCGAGATTCATGTCGGAACAAATCTGTACTCCGTGTTTATCTTTCTGGGCACAGTACAAGCATTGATAACTCCTCCGTCGCCTGCCAGATAGCCGGGACGTGGCTATTGAAGCCGACGCCGTTTTGTCACCCCTTTCCGTAGCATGGATGTGACCGGAGTCGAGGAGTGGGTGGCCGACCTCGAAGCCGCCGGGGAGCTGACCCCCGACGCAGTGTCGGCTATCGTCGATGTCCACGGCGACCGCGGCCACCAGGCCATCGAGGCTGTCGGCGAGAGCCGGGTCAAGCAGTACCGGGATTTCACCGTCGTCGTGGGCCACGACGACGAGTACATCGTCGAGGACGGCGGCTGTACCTGCGCCGACAGCGAGTACAACCTCGACGCCGACGACCCCGACCAGCTCTGCTGGCACGCCATCGCCGTTCACGTCGCCGAGGCCATCGACGCCGTCGACGAGCACGATATGTGGTACTCTGAGGTCCGGGAGTTCCTGTAGACCACCTTTTTCAGCGTCGGGTTCGAGTCGCGCTCCCCGAGCGCGCTCGAACCACTCCTTGAAAAACGTGGGCGAAAAAGGCCGGATTCGCCGCTTGCGGCGAGTCCGGGGAAACCGCACGCCGTCGGCGCGCGGTATGCTATGCGGCACGGCTTCCGCACCGCTCTGCTCCGTTCCTGCTACTGCACCGCCCCGCTACCGCTCCACCGGTCGCCCAGCGCCGTACGCGATCCGACCATCCAGCGAGAACCGAAGGACGGACCGGGTACCGAGGTCGAGGGAGCGGAGCGTGTCGGCCCGCTCGTGGTTGCCCAGGTCCACGTCGACGCGGTTGCTCAGCGGTGCGATCCCCAATTTCCCCTGGAACTCGATTAGCGTCCGTTCGAGTTGTCCCTCCCGAACTGCGTAGCTCTCGACCGTTTCCCGGCGCTTCCAGGCTCGGGGCCAGTCTATGCCGACCGTTGCCACGCGGCTACCGTCCTCGACGACCGTCGTCTCGCGGCGGGTCGCGTCGTCGCGGTGGGTGATGTCGGCGACCGTTTTCGGATAGCCCCAGATTTCGTCGCCGAGGGCGCGAGCGGGTTCAGTCGTAACCGGGAGTGACCAGACGTAGCCGCCGACGTCGCGAGTCAGCAGTGGAAGCAACGGCGGCCGCCGCCCGTCTGGCGTCGCCGCGACTATCACCGCGAACTCGTCGTAGGGGGCCATCGCGTCGTCGCCGATGCGGTGGTACTCGACACAGAGGACCACGACCGCGGCCCGGCGGGCCGTCGCCCGAACCGGCGCCAGCCCGTCGGGTAGCAGTGACTCCGCAACGTCGTGCCGCGCCGGGAGCACCGCGCCGGCGACCGTCGCCTCGGTGACCAGCGGGAGCGTCACTTCGTGGCCGGTCGAGAGCCGAACTCTGTCGCCGTCGCTCAGTCGCTTCACCGCAGCCACCGCCCCAGAAACGAACTCGCTCGACCGAACCCGCGGTGAATCGGGTCCTGCAGTCGCGCCGGAAGCCAGTGGGTCCACCGGACGAACGTGGCGAAGGCCCCGACGGGGTAGCGAGCCTTTGGCGCGGTGTCTGTCGCCGCGGCCAGCACCGTCGCGGCGACTGTCTCCGGGGTTGTCGCCAGCGGTCCGCCGGTGAGTACCCAGCCGTCCTCCAGCGCCTCGTACGTCTCGTCGTAGGCTGGCGTCCGGCCCTCGTCACGCAGACTCCCCAGCGCGCCATCAGCGAAGCCGGTGTCTACCCACGCCGGTTCGACGAGCGAGACGTGGACATCGTCCGCGCCGGCGACCTCTATCCGCAGTGCGTCGGACAGCGACTCGACGGCGGCCTTGCCGGCCGAATACACGCCGAGCCCGGGCGAGGCGGTATGGCCCAGCACGCTAGAGACAGTAATGATGCGCCCGCCGTGCTCGCGCATCTCGGGTAGCACTGCCTGTACGAGCCGGTGTGGGCCGTGGACCAGCACGTCGAACTGCTTGCGAACGTCGCCGCTGCCAGTGTCCTCGACCGGGCCGGCGACGCCGTAACCGGCGTTGTTCACCAGACAATCGAGTCGTCCCGCCTCTTCGACGATGTGGTCGACGACGCCCTCGACCTGCGCCTCGTCGGTCACGTCGAGTTCGAGACAGCGACAACGCTCGTGGATATCTTCGGGAAACGCCGTCCGAACGTCCGTCGCGTAGACGGTCCAGCCGTCGTCGGCGAACGCCCGCGCCGTCGCCGCTCCGATACCCGACGCTGCCCCGGTGAGCAGGACGACAGAATCTCCTGTAGACATACGAACGAATCCCGAGTCCAGAACTCAGTGGTCGAGGCAGTAGTCGACGTAGTTCCGGAGGATGCGCAGCCCCGTCTCGCCCGACTTCTCCGGGTGGAACTGCGTGCCGAAGACGTTGCCGGCGTCGTTGGCGACGATGGAGGCGAAATCCGTCCCGTAGTCCGTCGTCGCCACCGTCGCGTTCTCGTCGTCCGGGACGGCGTAGTAGGAGTGGACGAAGTAGGCGTGCTCCCCATCCACGCCCTCGACGAGCGGGTGGTCCCGCGTCACGTCGAGTTCGTTCCAGCCCATGTGCGGGACGGTCTGGTCGCGGCTGAACCGGACGTTCTGTCCGGGGATGAGGTCGAGCCCCTCGGCGTCGCCCTGCCCTTCGTGGTCGGCCTCCTCGCTCGTCGTCAGGAGCATCTGCATCCCGAGACAGATCCCGAACAGGGGCTTTCCGGCCTCGGCCTGTTCGACCAGCGCCTCGCGGAACGGGCCGGCGTTGTCCATCCCTTCGGAGAAGGCCCCGACGCCGGGCAGAACGATGCCGTCGGCCGCGTCGAACTCCGCGGGGTCCTCTGAGAGGGTCACGTCCGCGCCGGCGCGTTCGAGGCCGCGCGTGACGCTCCGGAGGTTCCCCAGTCCGTAATCGACGACGACCACGTCCGCGGTCGTCTGTCTGACACTCATACGTCGTCGTAGGCGAACGGAGGGTAAGTGATTTCCTGTTCGCGCAAGGCTGGACTCAGAACTCGCCGAGCCGCGACTGTCCGCTCCGAGCGTCGGTGAACTCCGCGGCGGTTTCCAGCGCCGCCTCGAACGTCTCCTTCTGGCTCGGGTCGTACAGCGTCGCCGCCGGATGGACAGAGACGAGGATGCGTCGTGGCTGACCGGCGATGGCCACGTCGAACACGTCGCCCGCTTCGCCGGTGACGGCGACGTCACGCCCAAGCAGATGTTCGGCCGGGACTTTCCCGAGCGTGACCACGACCGCCGGGTCGACACGGTCGATCTCGGTTTCCAGGTACTCCCGGCAGTTCGCCAGTTCGCCCGCCCGCGGGTCGCGGTTGTCCGGCGGGCGACACCGCACGCAGTTCGTGATGCGAACGTCGCCGCGGTCAAGGCCGGCATCGCGTAGCCCATCGTCCAGCACGTCGCCGCTGCGACCGACGAACGGCTCGCCCTGTTCGTCCTCGTTCGCGCCGGGAGCCTCCCCGACGAACAACAGATCCGCATCCGCGGGGCCGACACCGTTGACGATGCGCGAGCGCGAGTGACAGAGGTCATCACAGCGCTCACAGCCGACGACGTTGAGGCCGTCCATCTGCTCCATGCGCTGCCGTTTGCACTGGGGACTCTCAAACGCAGCGGTCCGCCGCGCGGTCGCCGACGAGGCCGCCGGCAACGACTACCGTTTCACACCCGTTGCTTCGATCTGCACCGCCGCGTCGTTCGGCAGGCTTGAAACGCCGACGACGGTCCGTGACGGTCGCTGTCCGTCGAAGAACTCCGCGTACGCCCGCTTGACTGCCGGTAGCTCGTCCATCTCGGCGAGGTACACGGTCGTGCGAAGCAGGTCGTCCGGTTCGAGGCCGGACTCGGCCGCCATGGTCCGAACCCGGTCGAGCGCGTCACGTGTCTGCTCCCGAACGCCGCCGCTCCGGGCCGTCTCCCTGTCGGGGGTCTGCCCGTCGAAGAACACGAGCTGGCTGTCCTGCCGGCGCGTCCCGTAGACGCTGCGGTCCGTCGGCTGGTCGCTTTCGTACCGGGTGACGGTACTGTCGACGTTGCGCTGTTCGTTCTGCTCTACCGATTCGACGGTCTTCCTCGTGCGCGTTCTGCTTTCGGCCATCGTGGTCCTACGTACACCGTGCCGTACAATCAGTGTGGGTTTAGTAATAGCTAAAGAATTGCCTGAGTCTGAACAGGGCAGATAGCCTTTTCCTCCACTTTCTGAGAATGCGTTAGTGATAGGTAAGCCAGTCACCGGCAGCGTCACGCCATCTCGACCAGGCCCCGCGCCGCCAGTCGGGCGACACGGAGCGGTTCCGGACGGCCGCCCTCAGGCGTGAACGCGCGGACGACGTCGGCGGCGGCACTGTCGTTAAGACCGACGCTCCGGACGTACACTGTCTCGTCGTTCACCGTCACCGGTCGGCGCTCCGGCTGGGTGCGGTAGGTCGCCAGCCGGTCCTGTACGACATCGGGGTTGTCGAACGCCTCGCGGATGGCCCCTTCCAGCCCCGGCGAGGACTCGAAGGTGACAGAGACGACTGGCAGGTCGGTGTGGCCGTGAATCTGTTGGAGGTCAAGTATGTTGAACCACGCCGGCGCGATACCCGCCACCAGCAGGCAGCGGATGTCCTCCCGGTCCAGTCGGTCAACCATCGCACACACCGTCTCGGTCGCGTCGCTCCCACCGACCGTGGCAGTGCTGAAAACAAAGCCGTCAGTCACTCTACTGGCGCGGACGACAGCGCCAGCGAACTGACTGGTTTCCGCTCGGTACGACTCCGCAACGCCGAGGGCCCGTGCCCCTGATTTCACGTGTTCTGGTTGTCTTTGATGTCTTCCAGTCTGTCGAGTAGTTCGTCGTTCGACGCGGTGAACTCGTATTCGATGTCGCCCTCGTGGGCGTTTTCTTCAGCATCGAGGCCGTCCTCGTCCTCGAAGTCTGTGTCGTACTCCTGATTGTCTTGTTCCGATTCGTCGTAGCTCCCGAACCCCATGGTACGTGTACAACTATGACGTTCACAGTAAAAAATCACTCGCCGACCCAATCGTATAAGTGAATTAATACGACGGGGCGTCGCTCTTGGAGACGCTGTGGCGACCGGCAGCCGGGACAGTACACTCAAGCGGGCCGCGCCACAGGGTTCGTGTATGGACGTTCACAACGTCACCGCCGAGGCCGAGACGTTCACCTGCAACGCCTATCTCGCGACCGGCGAGCAGACGACGCTGGTCGACGCCGGCGCGATGCGCGGCGTCGTCGACGTCATCCGCGAGCACGTCGATACGCTCGACGCCGTCGTCTTGACCCACCAGCACGGCGACCACGTCCAGCAGCTCGACGCCGTCCTCGACGCCTTCGACGTGCCGCTGTACGCCTACGGCTCCTATCCGCGCCGGGACCACGCACTCGCCGACGGCGACACGCTCACCGTCGGCGACGAGGAGTGTGAGGTCATCTACACGCCGGGCCACGCCGACGACCACGTCTCGCTCGTCTCCGAGTCGTCCCTGTTTTCCGGTGACGTGGTTGTTCACGACGACGGCGCGTTCGGCGACGGCTCCTTCGGCCGCACGGACCGCCCCGGTCAGTCCCGCGAGCGCCTCATCGAAAGCATCGAGACCCTCCTCGACCGCATGCCTGCCGGCGTCGAACACATGTACTCGGGTCACGGCGGCGTCTTCCACGGCGATGTCCGCGAGGTCGTCGAGCGCGCCCTCGAACGGGCCGAGCGCCGCGAGCCGAAGTATCCCGACGAGTGACCACCCGAAACCGGCACAACGCTCTCGTGGGCGGGCCGATATTCGACACCATGAACCAGCGACTTCTGACGGGGGCGGCCCTGGCGCTTTCCGGCGTTGTACTGGCCGCCATCCAGGTGCTTCACGCGGTCCAGCAGACCCGGATTCCAGTGGCGGTCGCGGTAGATGCGCTCCCCTTTGCGGCGATGGGGCTGGCGATAGCGTACGCGGGCGTCTGGCTCGCTCGCGACACAACGTCCGAGGGGGCAGCGTCCCGGGTGGCCGCGTGGGCCGCCGGCGGAACTGTGACGTTCGCCGCTGTGGCGGCGCTGCTGTTGTTCAGCCAGCGCGTGACCTCCGGCTCACTCGCCCGGGCGTCGTACGTAACGGTCGATCTCGTTACCGTTGGCGCGCTGGCCGGTGTTCTTGTCGGTCTGTACGACGCCCGGAGCCGCAGTCGGCTCCGCGAACTGGCGGCCGAGCGCGACCGCATTGAGGCGTTCGCCGGGAAGGCGGCCGACGTAAACAACTACGGACGCGCCATCGCCAGCGCCCCCAGCGTCGACGGCGTCGCTGCCTTCGTCGTCGAGGCCTTCGGCACGATGACCGGCATGGAGGAGACGGCCGTCATCCGGCTCAGGGACGGCGATGCGGTGGCGCTCGCGAACACGATTCGAACCGTGCCGGTCGACGCCGTCGGCTCGCTCGCACGGGAAGTCCGGACACAGCAACAGGGCGAGGTCACCGTTCACGACCGGCCGTTCGCCGTCGACTTCCCCGAGTCAGTCACCGATTGCGTGTCGGCGGTGGTTCTGGACGACGCGGACACGACGACAGTCGTTCTCTCAGTGACGACAGACGAGACGACTGTCGGCGAAGAAGACACAAAACTGCTGGAACTCATTGTCTCACACGCATCGGTTCGCCTGGCGACGCTCGACCGGCAGGCAGTGGACAAAGACCCAACTGACCGGTAAGCTGCCGACGAAGTGCCACCGGATACCGGCGGCAACTGATCCGAAAATTAGGCGCTGCGGGTTTCTTTCGCCTTCGGACGCAGGTTGCCGTAGCCACACTTCCGACACTGTTGGGCGCGCTCTGGGTTCCGAGCGTTACACCGCATGCAGATCTGCTTGTTGAGGAGTCGATCGGACGCTGTCTCGAAGCTAGCCATGCGCGCTTATTTCCGGTGCGCGCGTTTAAGCTTTGAGTTTCGGTCCGGGACCGATTCAGCGTGGACCGACATTGAAAGACAGGGAGACACCGTAAGTCGCCGCCGGCTTTAGATACCCGAGCGGCGAAGCCGGCGTATGTACGAGCAGGTCGCAGACCTCCCGGTCACCGTCGAGCGCTGTGCGTTCGAGCGCCGAGAACGGGCGACGTCCAGCGGATTCGACCGGGTGACGACCGGTATCCGACTCTCCGGCGCGGGGAAAACCGGCAGTGGGGAGGACGTGACGTACAGGACAGAGGCCCACGATGCACTGCAGGATGCCGACGCGTTGCAGGGCGCGGACTTCCCGCTGGTCGGCGAGTACACCGTCGATTCCTTTTCGACGGCGCTGGCCGAGGCCGACCTGTGGCCCGAACCCCCAGACGAGGAGCGCTTCCGTCACTACCGGCGCTGGGGGTTCGAGAGCGCGGCGCTCGACCTGGCCCTGAAGCAGGCCGACACGGACCTCGGGTCGGCGCTCGGACGGCAGTACAACCCGGTGAACTTCGTCGTCTCGACGCGGCTCTCGAACGCGGACGACGACACGCCACCGACGGCTGACAGACTGGCGATGCTGTGTAAGCGTTACGGCGACCTTTCGTTCAAACTCGACCCCACGCCGTCCTGGAGCGACGCCCTCATTGACGAGCTGACGGACTACGACGTTCGGGTGCTGGACCTGAAAGGGCTGTACGAGGGGACGGATGTCGACGTAGAGGCAGACCCCGAGTTCTACCGCCGTGTCGTCGACGGCCTCCCGGACGCGCTGATTGAGGACCCCGACCTGACCGACGCGACTCGGCCGGTTTTCGACGGACAAGAGGCGCGCGTCACCTGGGACGTGCCTATCACCGGCGTCGAGAGCATCGAGGCGCTGCCGTTCGAACCGGAGTGGCTCAACATGAAACCGTCCCGTTGCGGGACCGTCGAGTCGGTGCTTGCGACCATCGACTACTGCGAGGAACACGGCATCGACCTGTACGGCGGCGGCCAGTTCGAACTCGGCGTCGGCCGCGACCACATACAGGCGCTGGCGTCGCTGTGTTACCCTGACGGGCCGAACGACGTCGCGCCCGGCGGATACAACGACCCCGAGCCGAATGCGGACCTACCGACGAGTCCACTTACGCCACCTGACGAGCCGGCCGGAATCGGGACCGGGTTCTCGTAGGCGACCTTAGATATGAAGCCGAAGTTACATTATTGTACGCATACTAACTATTGTTATGCGGTGTCAAGTCTGCGGAGAACGCATCGACGACGTGCTGGAGGCACACGCACGGCAGGCCTGTCCACACTGTGATGCGCCGCTCCTCGAAAAGCCAGCAACGCCACAGTGACTACTCCTCGGCGAGGTAGTCGTCCTGTACGTCGATGACGTCGCTCGAATCCTCGCAGTTCGCGTACCGTCCCAGCGGCTCCTCGTTCAGTTCCAGAAACGTGTGGCCCCAAGAGAACGTCGACAGAATCCGTTCGGCGTGGTCGCGCTCCCCGAGAATGACGAGTGCGCCGGCGAACGCTTCGACGGTATTGAGCTGGAAGGCCGTCCCGTAGTTGACCGGATTGCCGGCGACGAGAAACGGGAGCGAGCGGTGTATCCCCTCGAGGTCGAACGCCTCCCGTTCGGCGGTCTCCCAGGAGCAATCGAGCGCGACCAGGCGGCTGTGGCGAGCGCCGTCGCCGGCGGTCGGCCGGTCGGCCGGGGACAGCGCCTGCTCGGCGAAGGGGTTGAGCACGATTCCGGGCGGCGTCGACCGCGTCGCGCGGTGGAGTTCGGCCTCGTCCATTCGGGCCAGCTTCCGCGCGCTACATTTGTCGGGGTCGTCGTCACCCTCATATCGGACGTGCAGTTCCACACGAACGGTACCACCGTAGCCGATAAAAACGCCTCGCTCTGCGATAGTGTGCAAACACTGTTATAGCCGGCCTCAGTTGTACAACGTGTGCTTTCAGAGGGGACAGCGGCACCACTGTTCGAACTACCGGCGCTCGTTGATGGCGACTGCCAGCGAGTCGGACTGGCAGACTATCTCGGCGAGGATGTCGTCATCCTCGCGTTCTATCCGGCGGATTTCAATCCGGCCTGTGACGAGACGTCCTGTGATCTGGACGAACTCGACCTCTTTACGATGCAGAAAGACGTGACTATTCTGGGGATCAGCCCGGATTCGGTGTACAGCCACCGGGCTTTTGCCGACCGCTACGGCCTGAAAATTCCGCTGCTGTCCGACACTGACCACGAGGTCGCCCGCGAGTACGGACTCGACTTTATCGACGATATCGGCCAGCAGCTCATCGAGCGCGCCGTTGTCGTCATCGACCACGACGGCGACGTGCAGTACGCCTGGAGTACCGACGACCTTCAGGCACTTCCCCGTGTCGGAGAAATCAAAGACGCTATCGCGGACACCGGCGGTGACGACACTGCGTTCGCCCGCTACCGCGTCGGCCACGCCCACTACACGGAGGGGCGGCGCGCATTCACGTCGGCGATGAGTGCCTTCGGCGAATCGGAGTGGATGGTCGCACAGGGCGACTTCCAGCAGGCACGCGACGAGTTCGCCGACGCCGAAGACCACTTCGACACCGCTGTTCGGTTCGTCGACGACGAGTCTCTGAGACCGATTTACGAGGACGCAAAGACGAAGGCGAACTCGCTGTGGCAGGCCAGCGACTGGCTCACACAGGCCGCCCGTGCCTACTCTAGCGGGAACGGCGCCGAGGGCCAGCAACTCCGCGACGACGCGGAGCGGCCGCTTGAAACCGCCCGCGGCTACGAGGAACCCCCGGACCCTGACGGCCCGTGGCCGCCAGATGTGGAGACGCTGGAAACAGAGGCAGACGACGACCGACCAGCCTTCCTCACACAGGACGAGACGGCTGTGGATACTTCGCTCGACGTAGATATCGACGAGGAAGTCGAACAGACGGACCGCGAACTGTCTGAGACAGCGCCGCCGCCTGAGGACGCCGATGCGGCCGATGACACGCGAGATGGTGCCGATGGGCCGACGATAGAAGCAGCCGAGGAGACGACGGCGGGGACAGCTGACCAGCCACCGAATTCGGCGGAGACTTCGACCAGCGACGCGACCGCTCTTGCGGACCAGTCGACAGCGGCGGAATCTGATGCTTCGTCGGCCGACGACGGCCCGCCGGAGTCGGTGTCGCCGCCGGACGGGGACGGTGAGCTTTCGGACGTTGATGACACCGATATCGAGGAGATTCAGGCCGAACTGGCCGCCAGCGACGCCGAGAACGAGCCGACGGAGCCGCTGGACGAGACCCCGACCGCGATGGTCGAAGCGCCTCCAGACACAGTCGGTCGCGGGGACGACGCTCCCACACAGGATGCGCCGGACGGCGAGCAGTCGACCGCCGGCTCGTCGCCGGACGCCGCCACCGCCTCAGGGACGGAGACCGACGACGCAGTTGAGCTGGACCTAGCCGACCCGACGGGCGACGACGGCGACACGGGAGAAGCAGCCGAACCGGGACACACTGACGATGCTGTCCCGGACGCAGCTGACGAGCCGTCCGATGCGGAGAGCGATAGAGACACGCCTGACGACCACGAAGCAGACCTGTGATGCGACCCGCGCTTCTTCGGCGGACACGGGCCTACTACGACGCCATCGACGGCGACGACTACGACCAGTTGGCCTCGCTGCTCACCCCGTCGTTCGTCCACGACCGCCCCGACCGGACCATCGACGGCCGGGACCAGTTCGTACAGTTCATGCGTGAGGGACGGCCCCAGACGGACACCACGCATCCGCTGGACGGCCTCTACTGTCGGCAGAAAGACAGCGCGGCCGAGTCGATAGACGGCGACGACACGGCGACGGCGGAAGTCATCGCTCGCGGTCGCCTACTCGATGCTGACGGTGAGCGTATCGTCGGGTTCGTCGACGTGTTCACGTTCGCCGGGGACGACATCGAGCGCATCGAGACGTACACGCGCTGATGCTGCCCGCCCGCGGCGTTATTAGTTCACCCTCCCGGTAGCGACAGCCGAACGCCGTACATCGACCCGTCGGTTTCGGTCTCGACGAGCGCGTCCACGGTCCACGGGGTCTCGCTGACCGCGGTACGGAACTGCGAGGGTGTAATCAGTAGCAGGTCCGTCCACGGGCCGGCCAGCCCGTCGTACTCGACGCGGAAGGTCCGGTAGGCGACACCGAGCTGGACGAGGTGGGCCGCGTCAGTCTCCGGGTCTGCCGGGTCGAGCGTGTCCATGTCGGCGACGAGACGACCGCCGGGCCGCGTCACCGCCGCCAGTTCGGTGAGCGTCGTCCGGAGGTCGGCCAGCGAACTGCCGAGGCCGAGTTGTTTGCCCAGGGCCACGACCGTCTCAAACCCGTCACCGGGTGGCTGTCGAAGGTCGACGACCACCGGACGCGTGACGCCGCGCTCGCTGGCGACCGCGACAGCCCCCGGACTCCGGTCGACCGCTAGCACGCTGTGGCCGCGCTCCTGTAGCGCGAGTGTGTGCCGGCCGACGCCACAGCCGGCGTCGAGGACACGTCCCGTCACGTCCGAGAACAGATCCCGCTCGATAGGATGCCATTCCGACGGCCGCTCGAAGTAGCCTGCCAGATGCGCCTCGGTCACATCGTCGTCGTCGCGGCGATAGCGGGGCCGTTCGGCGAGGTCCCCGCGGTGGAAGTCCAGTACCATCTGCCCGAAAGCGTCGTCCAGCATACTTCGGCGGTGCCGGCGAACGAATGTAATACTGTATTGAAATATGGTTCCGTGTAACACGACGCATACGAGAAAGCGGGACACCGGCTGAGCGAAACGGACCGCGGCGGCCTACTCTTTCTCGCCAGCGCCAACGGCGCTCTCGCCGATTTTCTCGGAGCCCTCGATGACTTCCTGGCCGCCCATGTACGGGCGGAGGGGTTCGGGCACGGTGATGGTGCCGTCGTCGTTCTGGTAGTACTCCATGATGGCGACGAGGACGCGGGGCACGGCCAGTCCGGACCCGTTCAGCGTGTGGAGGTAGTCGGCGGACTCGTGGCGCTCGGGGCGGTACCGCAGGCCGGCGCGGCGCGCCTGGAACTCCTCGAAATTCGACACCGAGGAGACTTCGAGCCAGCGGCCACCGCGGTCGGGACCGTCCTCCATGTCGTCGCCGGGAGCCCACACCTCGATATCGTACTTCTTGGCCTGCGTAAAGCCCATGTCCCCGGTACACATGTCGAGGACGCGGTAGGGTAGTTCGAGGCGGTCGAGCACTTCGGCAGCCTCGTCAAGCAGGCTCTCAAGCCGGTCGTAGCTGTTCTCCGGGCGGACGAAGTTGACGAGTTCGACCTTGTGGAACTGGTGGACGCGGACGTACCCCCGCGTCTCGGTCCCGTGTTCGCCGGCCTCGCGGCGGAAGTTCGGCGAGAACGCCTGATGTTTGACCGGCAGGTCGTCGTCCAGCAGAATCTCGTCGCGGTACATGTTGGTGACCGGCACCTCCGCCGTCGGCAGGAGCCACAGGTCGTCGCTGTCGTAGTCGTCGTCCTGTCTGGCTCCGACGCGGTAGGCGTCCTCGGCAAATTTGGGGAGCTGGCCGGTCCCTTCCATCGAATCGGAGTTGACGGGAATCGGCGGGAGTACGTCGACGTACTCCTGCTCGCGGTGGACATCGAGCATGAACTGGACGAGCGCGTGCTCTAGGCGCGCGCCCTCGCCCTTGACGAACTGGTAGCCGCCGCCGGACACCTTCGCGCCACGCTCGAAGTCGAGCAGGTCCAGTTCCTCGCCGAGGTCGTAATGCGGGACGACCTCGTCGGGCAGGTCCCGCAGGTCGTCGAATCCCTCGCGGTAGCGCTCGACGTTGTCTGCCTCGTCCTCGCCGGTCGGGACTGACTCGTGAGGGATGTTCGGCAGTTCAAGCAGGGCGTCTTCCAACTGGGACTCAAGTTCGTCGGCCCGCTCCTCGATATCCTGCAGTTCGTCTTTGAGTTCCTGCGAGCGGTCGATGGCCTCCTGTGCCTCCTCGTCCTTGCCCTCCTGTTTGAGCTGGCCGATTTTGCTCGACACTTCGTTGCGTTCCTGTCGCAGACCGTCGCCTTCGGCTTTCAGTTCCCGCCACTCCTCGTCTATTTCGAGGATTTCGTCGAGGTCGACGCCCGTGACGCCCTTCCGCTCGATAGCGTCACGAACCGTCTCGGGGTTCTCCCGGACGAACTGTCTCGATAACATGGCCGACGGTTCTCGACGGCAGAAATTAGTCGTGTCGGTCCCGCGGCAGAGCGACCCCGGCTGTCGGCCCGTCCCGCTACGACTCGCCGCCGACCTTGGTCGCAAGTACCGGGACCGGCGAGGCCCGAACGACCGACTCGGTAACGCTGCCGATGAGTTCCCGGGACGGTCCGGTCCGGCCCTCCGTCGCCATTACGATGATGTCGATGTCGTGGCGCTCGACGTACGCCACGACTTCCTCGTGGGGCACGCCCTGTTCAACTGCTGTCGTCACTGCGTCGATACCGGCGTCTTCGGCCTGTGCACGCAGGTCGTCGACAGCCTGCTGCCCAGCGTCGGCGAGGCGGTCGTAGATGCTGCTGTCCTCGAAGTCGGGAATCTGGTCGACTACCTGTTCGGTTTCGAGGACGTGTAGCGCGTGCAGACTCGCGTCGTGGCGCTGTGCGAGGTCGATGGCGTGTTCGGCTGCAGTGGCAGACCCGTCGGAGCCGTCGGTCGGAACGAGTACGGCGTCGTACATACAGTGGTGTTTCTGATTCCGGGTAAATGGCTTTGCGCTTCCTCCCTATCAACTGTCAGGACAGCCGCAGCACAACGGTTTTGCCCCCGCCGGTCACGAGGAACTGTATGGGAATCGGTGACGTTTACGAGGTGACGGTCGGGGACTGCACGGACGTCCACTACGTCGACACCGGGATGTACGACGTAGCCGAGTACGGTTCCGTCTACATCATCGACGCCGAGCGACCGGCACTGGTCGACACTGGTATCGGTGCGCGACACGAGAACATCCTTTCAGCCATGGAGTCAGTCGGCATCGCGCCTGAGGACCTGGAAGTCATTGCGGCGACCCACGTCCATCTGGACCACGCTGGCGGGGCCGGCTACCTCGCCGAAGACTGCCCAAACGCGACGGTCTATGTCCACGAATCCGGCAAACGCCACCTCGTCGACCCCGAGCGGCTCTGGGAGGGGACAAAACACGCCGTCGGTGACCAGATCGAGTTCTACGGGAAGCCGGTCCCGGTCGCCGAAGACCGTATCGAGACGCTGACCGACGGCGACGTGATCGACCTGGGCGACCACTCGCTGGATGTCCTGCACGCACCGGGTCACGCCCCCCATCAGGTCGTCTTCTACGACCCCGCCGTCGACGGCGTGTTCACCGCCGACGCCGCCGGTATCTACACGCCGTCGACCGACGAGATGCACGTCACGACCCCGCCGGTGAACTTCACGCTTGAGGGTTCCCTCGACGACGTGGCGATGTTACGGGACCTCGACCCAGAGATTCTCATGTTCGGCCACTACGGCCCAGCCGAAACCGGCGACAAACTGGCGACATACGCCGAGATTCTGCCCGAGTGGGTCGCCGAAGTCGAGCGAAAGCGCGCGGAACTCGACGACGACGAGGCGGTCATCGAGCACTTCGTCGAGCAGGCCGACACCGATCTCTGGGGCGAGCGCAAGGGCCGCGCCGAGATGCGCCTGAACGTCCGCGGCGTCCTCGTGGCGCTCGATAACCGGAAAGAATAGTCAGTGTCATAACGGGCCTGAAACTGGGTGATGGTGCCCCCGTCTGCCGGTGAGTGAATGCGCTTATACGGTGGCGACGCGATAGCCCGGACAGATGGAGGCCAACTGTGGCTGGTAGTTCGGGGCTACTGATTCCGCTCGTCGCCGGCATCATCGGACTTGGCGTCCTTGCACAGGTCCTCGCCGCACGCCTGCGCGTCCCCAGTATCATCTTCTACCTGCTGGTGGGTGTCATCATCGGCCAGCCTGGACTGGACATCATCGGTGATGGTACCTTTGGCGGGGCGCTGTCGGCAATCGTCGGCTTAGCAGTCGCAATCATCGTTTTCGAGGGGGCCTATCACCTCCGATTTGACCGTCTGCGCGAGGCCCCGGCCGCCACGTTCAGGCTCGTAACCGTCGGTGCGGCTATCGCACTCGTCGGCACCGCTATCGCCGTCAAGTTCGCGTTCAGTTCCGCGGCCGTCTCCTGGAACCTCGCGTTCCTTATCGGTGCGTTGCTGGTCGCGACCGGGCCGACGGTCATCACGCCGATTCTCGATGTTGTCCCGGTTCGAGACCGCGTTGCCGCCGCGCTGGAGACGGAAGGGATCGTCAACGACGTGACCGCGGCCATCATCGCTGTCGTCATCTTCGAGACGGTCAATCCGGCCGTCGCCAGTGAGAACCTCCTCCGGGGATTTGCCCTTCGACTGGGGACGGGGCTACTGGTTGGCCTCATCGTCGCTGGCGTGGTGTACTACCTCCTCCAGTACGTCGACCTCTCGCCCGGTGACGCACCGCGGAACTCCCGACTGCTCGTCCTCGCCGGGGCGCTCATCGCATACGCGGGCGCGAACACGATAGCGACCGAGGCCGGCGTCGCCGCCGCCGCCACGGCGGGGATGGCGCTCGGGAACGTCGACCACCCGTACGAGGAAGATATCGAGGAGTTCAAAGGCGACATCACGTTGCTGGTGCTGTCGTTCGTGTTCATCGCCCTGGCGGCGCAACTGGAACTGGCCTCGCTCATTGATGTCGGGCTAGCGGGCATCATCGTCGTCCTCGCGGTCGCTCTGCTCATCCGCCCGCTGCTGGTGTTCGTCTCGACTGTCGGTGACCGGTTTACGACCAACGAGAAGCTGTTCGTCAGCTTCGTGGGGCCGCGCGGTATTATTCCGGCGTCCGTCGCGACGCTGTTTGCCGTTGAACTGAACGCCGCGGCCGAGGAGGTCACCGGGGCACAGGCCGAACTGCTGGGGACGCAGGCGGATATCCTGCTGGGCACCGTCTTCCTCGTTATTTTTGCGACCGCCCTGTTTGAGGGCGGACTGGCGCGCTACATTGCGGAAAAACTGGATGTGATACCAATGCGAGTCATCATCGTCGGCGGCGGACAGGTGGGCCGAGCGCTCGCCGCACGCCTCGAAGACCGGGGCGAGAACGTCGTCATCATCGAACAGGACGAAGAGACCGTCGAACGAGCCCGCAACGAGGGATACGCCGTCGAGATCGGCGACGGCACCGACACCGACGTGTTGCGGTCGGCCGGGGCCGAGAACGCCAAGACCGTCGTCGCGGCGACCGGTGACGATGACGCGAATCTGCTGGTGTCTCAGCTGGCGAGTTCGAAGTTCAGCGTCGACCGAGTGATAGCCCGCGCGAACAATCCGGACAACGTCGAAGCCTTCGAGGACCTCGGCGTCCGGACCATCTCCTCAGCGATGGCGACGGCATGGGCCATCGACAACCAGATCGAGCGCCCGGCTATCGCTCACTGGATGACCGATGTCGGTCGGAGCGGCGATGTTCAGGAGGTCGCGGTCAAGAACCGGGAACTCATCGGCAAGCCGATCCGCGAGATCGGGCCGATGCTGCCCGACGCCTGTCTGGTCGCGCTCGTCAGCGGGGACCTCCACGAGAATGCCGAGGTACCCACGGCCGACTACGTCCTCGAAGAAGGCGACATGGTGACGCTGCTGGGCCGCCGAGAGTCCGTGCGCGACGGAATGAAGATGGTCAGTGGCGATTAGTCGTCAGTCAGGTGGGTGACCTCTGATTCGTCGACGCCTGCTGTCCACGGCGACTCCCCGCGATCGCCGTCCGTCTTGTACGTCCCACGAGCGCTTGCGATGTGGTGGCCGTCGGTGTCGTACACTTCTGCATCGACGACGGAGACGCTCCCGCCGCTTCGGATGACCTCCGCCTCAGTCCGTAAATCGGCGGTCGCTGGCGCGAGGTAATCGATCCGCATGTCGACCGTCGGTGAGACGGTGCCGGATTGCGAGACGACGGCCGCCCCGCCGACGGTGTCGACGAGCGAGTACGTGACGCCACCGTGTGCGATTATCGATTCGGGGTTCGAGGAGTGGCCGTCCTCCAGCGGGAGTTCGCCCGCCGCATACCCGTCATCGACAGCCGTGATCTCCATCCCTAACTGCTTGACAAACGGGATGTCGTTGAACATCGATTTGAGACTCATAGCTGTCCCCACGGAATCGAGTCTGATAAGCCTCCGAGAACGGACAACAACGGGTCAGGTGTGGGCGTTTACCCGGATCCGCTCTGCTGTCAGTCGTTTACTCCCAATCACTGTCCCTCTTTGGCCCCTGATGACCTAATATGATTTTAGGCAGATATGTGGGTACTACTATATGTTCCCCGTCGCAACCAGATGCTATGCAACCACAGCGGGCGACGTACGTAAAGAAAGCCTGTGCCTACATCACCAGAAACGGGTCGGAACTTCTGGTGTTCGACGGGCCGGGCCACGACGGGCTACAGATACCAAAAGGAACTGTTGAACCGGGCGAGGAACCGCGGGTCGCCGTCCAGCGCGAGGCCGTCGAGGAGAGCGGTCTAGCCTCCTTCGAGCACCTGCGACATATCGCCACCGACGTCTGGACGCGTCGCCAGTCCCCGCCGAAGCGGTACGTGCGGTCGTTCTACCATCTTCCCGTTCACGAGTCCCGGGACCACTGGGTCCACACCGTCACCGGGACGGGCGAGGAGCGCGGCGCGGAGTTCGAGTTCTCGTGGGTTGACCTCCCGACCGATGCCACCTTCGCACTCGACCTTGACGACTATCTCCACTCGCTGACGAGTCCCGCCAAGGCGACGACAGCTGGCGATGTGGCTGCCGATTAGCGACAGCCTTCTCTCAAATAGTGGTCACGCGAGCGTCGCAACGGTCGCAAATCACGGAGCCACAAGCGACGGACTGCGGTAGCGTACTGCACCCGCGCCGACAGCGGCCGTTCAGGGTAGCCGGAACTCGATGGCCGCACCCTGACCGAAGCCGACACACTCGGTCGCCAGACCAAGCTCCGCGTCACGGCGGTTCATCTCGTGGACGAGCGTCACTGGCAGTCGGGCACCGGAGGCCCCGAGCGGGTGACCGATGGCGATTGCGCCGCCGTTGACATTGTAAATGTCGTCGTCGAAGTCGAGTTCGCGCTGACAGTACAGACACTGGGATGCGAAGGCCTCGTTGAGTTCCACGAGGTCGTAGTCGCCCGTCTCACGGTCCGTCCGTTCGGTGAGTTTGCGAACGGCGGGGACTGGCCCGATACCCATTACCGTCGGGTCGACGCCGGCGACTTCGTGGGAACCGATTTCCGCCAAGATGTCGAGTCCGCGATCCTCCGCGAACTCGCGTGACGTGACCATCAGCCCCGCCGCGCCGTCGGAAACTTGCGAGGCGTTGCCGGGTGTGACCGTCCCGTCCGATTTGAACACCGTCGGAAGCTGGGACAGCTTTTCCAACGTGGTGTCGGGACGGATACCTTCGTCTGCTTCGAGTTGCCCGTCATCGGTATCGATAGGGACAATCTCGTCGTCGAAGCGACCGGACTCCGTCGCGTCGGCGGCGCGCTGGTGGCTCCGGAGTGCGTACTCGTCTTGTTCCTGACGGGTGACTTCCATCTCGCTGGCGACCTTTTCCGCGGTCATTCCCATCTGGAGTTCGCCGATGTTGTAGTGTTCGGCCAGTCGCGGGTGGACGTTGTGGGTGTTCTCGTCCATCTGCACGCGGGACATCGACTCGACGCCGCCGGCGATGAGCACGTCGCGCTGGCCGGCCGCGATAGCGTCGGCAGCCCGCATCAGCGCCTCGGCGGAGGACGCACACCAGCGGTTGATCGTCGATGCGGGGACGCTCTCGCCGAGGTCGGACAACAGCGCGATGACTCGGGCCATGTTGTTGCCCTGTTCCCCGCGCTGCTGGGCACACCCCCACAGCAGGTCGTCGGCCTCGTCGGCCTCGACGCCGGTCGACGCGAGCAACTGGTTGATAAGCGGCACCGAGAGGTCTTCGCTCCGGACGCCGGCGAGTGCGCCGTCCTCCTTTCCTTGTGGCGTTCTGACTGCGTCCACGATGACAGGTGTGGGCATGGACAACGGAACGTTTCGGCCTGTGTTAAATCCTGACAAACTCGACACAGTGGGGGAACCGTTGTCGCCTGCCCGGTCCGACCGCTACCCGTCGCGGTCGGGCGACGGGGTCACTCTGGCTCGAACCCCGGTGGGAGGCCAGCGTGTCTGAGTCCTTCCCGCTCGTCGATATGGAAGCGGTAGACTGTGATGTCGCCGTCTTCGATAGCGTCCCTGAACAGTTCCGGCCGCCATGCCGTATCGAGCACGCCCGCGAGGTCGTCCCACTCGGACTCGGGGACGGCCTCGATACTGCCCTGCAACAGGACGCTCTCCCAGTGGAACATCGACTCGACTTTGTACACGAGCACGGTCGCGTCCGCTGCCGCTTCGGTCAACTGTTGCTTGCGGCTCGCCGACCCGCCGACGAAGGTGAAATACAGCGCGCTGTCGCCGTCGTAGCCAAACGACAGGGGAATCATGTACGGGCCGCTCTCGGTCGGCAGGCCGAGCACGCCGACACGCTGGTTCGACAGGAACGCCCCGATGTTGTCGTCGTCCATGCGCCTGAGTCCGGCCGCTTCGAGCCTCTCTACTGTCATATGAGTGTAACTTCGACCGAAAACTGCTTAATTAATTCGGCTATTCTTCCTGACGGAGAATCCCGGTCCGAGGGGCGCTCCGGCGACGCTACTCCGTTTGCGGCGCACCAGGCGGGTGGCGCTTGACCCGCTTGATTGCGGCGACGGCCTTGTTGCGCTCGGCGTACCCCTCGCCGGAGTCGGCGACGATTTCGCCATTGTGGTGGCAGAGCCGCCAGCGCCACTCCGCACCCCGGTCCTCGTACACTTCGAAGGCCGCACTCCCGGTCTCAAGCAGGTCGGCGTAGGACTGGACCCGCTCGCGGCTCGCCTGTTCGGCGGCCTGGGACTGCTGTGTCGCTTCCCGCGCGGCCGTCTCGGCCTCCCGGGTAGCCTGTTCGGCTACTTCCGTCGCTGTCCCGTCCGTATGGCCTCGGCATCGACCTCTTTCCGGCCGGTCAGCAGCGGAGAAACGACCGCGCCGACTGCCATCAGCGCCAGCCCCACGATGTACAGCGTCACCGCCGGGTTCCCCTCGGGACCGGTCCAGTTCGACGGGTAGAACGTGGTGAACCACACGATTGCGACCAGCCCGACCACGACACCGACGGACGTGAGTATCAGGCCCCGGCGTGTCAGCGGCAGTCTGGTGGTAGGGCCCGCAAACAGCGAGATGAGCCCGATAGCACCGAGGAGATAGGCCAACTGCCGGGGCGTGCTCCGCGAGCCTGTCAGGTAAAACAGGAGAAGGCCGACGATACACAGCACGATGCCGAACACGAACAGCCAGTACCCGTAGGCCTCGTCGTCGGTCGTTGGTCACCGATGCGGTCCCGGTACACCGAGAGTAGTGTGTTATTAGTTGCCACGATAAGGGTTCACTGGGGTGATATATTACCTTGGTGTCGGCCACCGGGGCTTCGAGTGACTTATACCGGTCGCGTGGTAACATCAGTGGGAATGAGCAATCCGGAACTGGATGTCGTTGAGTTTCTGCTGACGGCCACTATCTACAGCGAGCGGCGAGACCTCGAGCCGGACGACCTGCCGGCCTCGTACCGGTCCGTCTTCTGGAGCGACGGCGAGATCGAACGGCCGTTGTCGGTCACTAACACAACCGCGAGCGAGGCCACCGGCGTCGAGCGCCCCTGGGCGGCCATCTCCGGCCTGATGTTCACCGACCGCGACGACTTCTCGGGGAGCATCTCCCTGACCGACCGCGACCTCGCCGAGGAGTGGTTCCTCGAACGGGTCGACGTCTCGGCTCTCGAAGACAACCCGGTTCTGGCGAAAGCCTTCGAGGACCAGGTCGAGGGTGCTGACTACGAGCGGGCTCGCGAGCAGAACCGACCGTCGCGCGCCGACCGCGCGTTCATCGACGCCAAACTGGAGGAGGCGTTCGACACCGACGACGAGGACGACGAGGAGATGCTGGACCTGGTCGACGTGCGCGCCCCCGAGGAGGTGGAGATGACGCTGGCCGATCTGGTGTTGACTACTGATCAGGAAGACGAGATCCAGAAGATCGTCAAGGCCATCGAGCATCGCGACTACCTCGCCCGGATCGGCCTGCGAGAGATCGGGAAACTCCTGTTTGTCGGCCCGCCGGGGACCGGGAAGACCAGCGTCGCTCGCGCGCTCGCACACGACCTCGACCTCCCCTTCGTCGAAGTGAAGCTGTCGATGATTACCAGCCAGTACCTCGGCGAGACGGCCAAGAACGTCGAGAAGGTCTTCGAGGTCGCAAAGCGGCTCTCGCCGTGTATCCTCTTTATGGACGAGTTCGACTTCGTCGCCAAGACCCGCTCCTCGGACGAACACGCCGCCATCAAGCGCGCCGTCAACACGCTCCTCAAGAGCATCGACGAGATTTCGCTCATTCAGGACGAGGTGTTGCTCATCGGCGCGACGAACCACCCCGACCAGCTCGACGCCGCCGCCTGGCGACGTTTCGACGAAATCGTCAATTTCCCCAAGCCGGACCACGGGATGCGCGCGGACATCCTCCGCATCGTCACCCAGCAGATGGATATCGACGATTTCGACCCGGAGACACTGGCGGACCTCACCGAGGGGCTGACCGGCAGCGACCTCCGACTCGTGCTCCGTGAGGCTGTCCTCAACGCGCTAACCGAGGAGCGCACCACGCTGACCCAGCAGGACCTCGAAGACGCCATCATCGACTTCGAGGAGCGTGACAACCTCAAGAACATGGACATGATGGACGGCGATGCCGACGCGCTGGTCGCCGGGAGCGGCGGCTTCTCCGGCGACGGCGGCAGCGATCACGACCACTGAGGCGGCTTATCAGCGCAGGAACCCGTTCCGGCTGTCGGTATGAGCGATTTACTTATCACTACAGAAACCATTCTCTGCAGCCATGGCTGACGACCCCGTGTTCACTGAGACAGACGACCCCGCCGAGTCGTGGGTTGACGTTCGCATGACTGATCCGCAGGAAGGCGAGTGGGACGTAGACGTGGTTATCGCCGAGAAGCAAGTCGAGTACGTCGACCTGCGCATCCGGCCGGAGTTACTTGAGGGATTCTTCGAGTGTCTGTTCGACGACCTCTCGGACGAGCGCGCTCGGTCCCTGCTGGCGGCGACGATAGAGCGACAGGATATCGACCCCGCGATGTTCGTCGACGAGGAGTAACGAAAGCGAGGGGCTTACGCGGGTCGCCCTCTGACCCATAGGTAATGGAGGTCACGCTGCTTGGGACCGGCGACACGACTGGGACGCCGACTGTCCAGTGCGACTGTGACACGTGCGAACGGGCGCGCGACCCCGACGAGGAACTCCGGGCCCGCGTCCGCGAACGCGGCATCGACCCGACGGGGGGCGTCGAACGGTCGCGCTTCTCCGTCGCCGTGGCGAACGACGAAACCGGCGAGTCGCTGCTGATTGATCTGAGTCCGGACTTCCGTCACCAGTTCCTCCGTGAGTCGGTCCCGCTACCGGACGCGGCCATCGTCACGCACGTCCACTTCGACCACCTCGACGGCCTCGGCAACGCCTACCGCCTGTTCGACGACCTGCCGGTCCACGCCGCTGACGAGACGGACCCGGTGACCGACGAGAGCGTCGCCGAGAGTGTCCGGAGCCGCTATGATTACCTCGATACGGTCTCGGTCCACGCACAGACGCCGTTCGAGCCGTTCAGTGTCGCGGGCTTCGAGGTGACCCTCGTCCCGGTCACGCACCCGCCGCTGCTGTGTTACGGTCTACGCATCGAGGAGCCCCAGACCGGCGCGGTACTGTCGATATCCGGGGACACCTGTTACGACGTGCCCGAGCGCTCGAAATCCGCGCTGACCGGTGCCGACCTCGCGCTCGTCGAGGGCATCGTCCACCCGGAGGCCTGCGAGTACCACCCGAAAGGCGGCGCTCACCACGACGCGGACGGTGTGCCGCGGACCTTTGGCACGAAACACATGACCTTGCCCGGTGCGCGGGACTTCGCCGACGACATCGCGGCCGACGACTACCGTATCGTCCACACCGCCCATTACGTCCCCGCGGACCGAGCCTTCGCCGACGATATCGGACTCGACGGCGAGCGGTTCACGCTCTAATGTCGCGCTCGGCTGGATGAAACAGGCCGTAGCTTATAGGCACTGGCGCATGATCCGGCTGTATGGACAGGCGTGGCATCGCGGAGATCGGTGGGCTGTCGCTGGCCGGCGGCGTCCTCGCAATCGCCGGTCAGCAGATCATCGCGAACAGCATCGACTGGGTGTTTGTCGTGGGGCTGGTAGCCTGTGTCGGGATTGCGGCCGCAGCGAACTATCAGGCCAGAACGAAACACGCAGCCAAGGTCGCCACCGAAGCCCCGGCGGTGACCGAAGACAACTACGAACAGCACGGCCGCCCGACCGCCGGCGACGGCGGTGTCCCGCCCGATGATGCGCAATCAGGCGACGAACGGTAGCCTTGCCGACTTCTTCTAGCCGAACCGATCTAGTCCCGACTGGCGTCGCCTGCGTCCGTCGGGGTCTGCCCGCCACGGCGTCCGCTCGGCCCGGAGCGCGTCGCCGTCGATGGCCGGCGGGTCGGCCGCTTCGTACCCCCCGCAGTCCGGTCCGCACTCGTCGCTCTCCCGGACCGCGCGGTCCTTCCACTGACAGTACGGAATCCCGTCGCTATCCGGCGAGCATCGCTCGCACGAGGGGTAGTCGAAACTCCGCCACCCCTTGCCGTAGGCTCGCTCGGCCAACTGCCGGCGCGTGCGGGCCTTCTCAGCGGCGCTGACCACGCGCACGTCCGCCCGAACCGGACGCTCGTCGAGGAGTTCGACACCGGCGTCGTCTGTCGGCAGTGGTGTCGCCTCCCGACGGACATCTATCGTTCTGCTGTCGGCGTCGAACCGCCAGACGCCGACTTCCTCTGGAATTCGGTTGAGGTGCGCTCCGGTAACGTAAGAGGCCGTCGCCAGTACGACGCGGTCGGCGAGCGCGAGAGAGACATCGGTCCGCAACTGCGATTCCAAGTCGCCGGGCCGGCCCAGGTCCGGCTTGTTCTCGATGGCGACGATTTCGCCGACCCAGTTGGGGTACCGCGTCGTCTGGCGGACGTAGGTCCGGCCGCCGCGGCGCTCGCGTTCGAAGAACCCGCGCTCGACCGCCAGTTCGACGGCGCGCTCGGCGCGGTCGGGATGGCAGTCGAAGGCGTCCTTCCAGTATCGCGCCCGACCCGGGCCGACGCTGCTTTCGATGGCCGCCGTCGGCAGCCGTTCGGGAGTGATGGCTGCTCGCTCGTCGAACTCGGGTCCCGGCTCGACAACGACGGTGTCGAGGACGCGCCGGCCGTGGACAGCGCCGCCGAGCTGGCGGCTCACCAGCCGGCCCTCGCGTTCGAGGTGGGCACACAGCGCCAGTTCGAAGTCGAACTCCCGCACGACTGGAGGCAGGGCCGGGACGGGCAAAAGCACCGCGCCCGGTTACCGAGTCGCGACGAAGAAACAGGTCAGCGCCGCCAGCCCGAGGACTGGACTCTGTGAGAGTATCGTCAGTAAGCCGAGATAGGCAGCCAGCACTCCGAGCAGGGAACGGGCGGTCAGCGGTGGATACGTCGGCCGGTACAGTTCGGCATCGGCGTAGGGCGCGGGTTGGTACATTACAGTGAAACGATGGTCCCAAGCTCAGATAAGTATAATCTGAATGATATTTCTGTGGAAGACGCGTACCGGCGCTCTCCTGAAGACGATTTCAGTCAGCACGAAAACAGCTCGCTGGGGCCAGCACCGCCCGCATATCCGGCGGGTCGGCTCAGTGTTTGCAGGCCTGTCGCTCGAACTCGACCGGCTGTAGGTCGCCGTCCAGATAGGCGGTCAGTTCAGCTTCTGCCAGCGGAATCCGGACCGCAAGCCGCCACGGGTCGGTGTCTTCGACGGTGGTATACTGGTCGTCGACACACCAGGGGAGCGTCCAGTAGGGTCGACTCGACAGGTCGACGCCGTGGTCGTCGTAGAACGCTGCGACGCGGGAGTCGTCCAGTAGCGTCAGCCCGACGGGCGAACAGAGTTCGTGACGACACCGTTCGCAGACGAACTCGGCGCGGACCGACACGTCGAGACAGCAGTCGCCGTCGCGAGAGATCTCCGTCCCCATCCGGCCGGCGCAGTCCGGGCAGACGCCGTCGGCGGCCAGACAGTGGAGGTGGCGCACCCGTTCGGCGAAGGCCGTGGCGACTTCCGCTGGCGTCCGGTCGACCAGACCGCCCGGCGGGAACGGGTACTCGCCGTGGGCTTTCCCGCAGTCCTTGCAGTCGATAGCGAACTGCTCGCCGGCGTACTCGGCCAGCAGGCCGCCGCCACACCGCGTACAAGCGCCGGTCACCCGGAACGGGTCGATGTCGGGCGTCCGCGTGAACGTTCCCGCCCGCACCGCGCGGATGACCTGCGCCCCGGCGTGCCGGAGGTCATACCCGTCTGCTCCCTGGCTGACGAACTGGCCGGTGAGTTCCTGCAGGTGATAGTTGAACTGCCCGCTGTCGCCCAGTTCGACATCGTCGAACAACTCTGAGAAGCGAACCGGCCGGTCGTCTGCGCGCCACAGCGCCTCCAAGATGTCTAGGCGCGTCTCGCTCGCGATGACCGAGAATGCTGTCGCTGGGTCGATGTCTGCATCTGTTTCGGGGGACTCATCGACTCGCATCGTACGCTAATCTGTTCCCCTGGGAACAAAAGCGTTCACAGAAACACAGTTACGTAACAGGTCCGACAGGAACGGGCCGAAATCCGCACGTGTCTCAGCGTCTGCATCCCGCACAGCGGACGCGGCTCGACCTTTTGTCACGGACGACGACAGGGGCTGCCTTGCTACCTCCCCAGCTATCGCAACGGCGACTGCCGCCGTGACATCCGACTCGTACAGCCCGCCGCTCGCACCAACCGACAGGCGTGGCGTCGCTATAGCAAGGGCGAGACCGAGCAAGACGGTGCCGTCGCCGCCGTCAGGCGGGACCAGATCGGCGATTGAACGGGGGCCGTCGGGGCGCAAACAGTAGGTTTATCAGTTGCACGCGGCGAAACTCCACCAAGATTACTCTCGAAATGACATCGAACAAACAACCGGAGGTGAACATCGGACTCGTCGGGCACGTCGACCACGGAAAGACGACGCTCGTACAGGCGCTGTCCGGCGAATGGACCGACCAGCACTCCGAGGAGATGAAACGCGGTATCTCTATCCGACTCGGCTACGCCGACGCGACGTTCCGTCGCTGCCCGGAGGCCGAGGAGCCGGAGGCCTTTACCGTCGACGAGCACTGCGACGACCACGACGTCGACACCGACCACCTCCGGACGGTGTCGTTCGTGGACGCGCCCGGCCACGAGACGCTGATGGCTACCATGCTGTCCGGTGCGGCCATCATGGACGGGGCCGTCCTCGTCATCTCGGCGACGGAGCCTGTCCCGCAGGCCCAGACCGAGGAACACCTGAGCGCGCTCGATATCATCGGCATCGACAACATCGTCATCGCCCAGAACAAGGTCGACCTCGTCGACGAGGAGCGGGCGATGCAGAACTACGAGCAGATTCAGGAGTTCGTCGAAGGCACCGTCGCTGAAGGCGCACCGATTGTCCCCATCAGCGCGGGTCAGGAGGCCAACATCGACCTGCTCATCGAGGCCATCCAGTCTGAGATTCCGACGCCGGAACGGGACCCAGACGAGGACGCCCGCATGATGGTCGCACGCTCGTTCGACATCAACCGACCCGGAACGACCTGGGAGGACCTGATGGGCGGCGTGCTGGGCGGCTCGCTCGTGAGCGGGCAACTGGACGTCGATGACGAGATTGAACTCCGTCCCGGTCGCGAGGTCGAGGAAGGCGGCCAGACGGAGTGGCAGCCCGTCACGACGACGGTCCGGTCGCTCCAGTCGGGCGGTGACTTCGTGGACACGGTCACGCCGGGTGGTCTGCTCGGCGTCGGGACCGGTCTCGACCCCGCCATCACGAAAGGCGACGCGCTCGCCGGGCAGGTCGCCGGGCCGCCCGGAAGCCTCCCGCCGGTCCACGAGACGTTCACGATGGACGTAGACTTGCTGGAACGCATCGTCGGTGACGATGGCGGCGAGGTCGACGAGATATCGACCGGCGAACCGCTCATGCTGACTATCGGCACCGCCACGACTGTCGGTTCAGTCACGAGCGCGCGCGACGACGAATGTGAAGTCGCGCTCAAGCGCCCGGTCTGTGCGGCGTCGGGCTCGAAGATCGCTATCAACCGCCGCGTCGGTGCTCGGTGGCGGCTCATCGGTGTCGGCACGCTGCGGTGATGATTGTGCTGGACACGAACGCGCTGATGATGCCGGTCGAATGCAACGTGCGACTGTTCGAGGAACTCGACAGAGTGCTGCCAGACGCGACGGACTACGTCGCGCCCGCCGCCGTCCGCGACGAGCTAGCGAAACTGGCCGACGGGGCTGGCGCGGAAGCGACCGCCGCTTCGGTCGGACAGGACCTGCTGGATCGGTGCACGGTTCGGGAGACGACGGCGGACTACGCGGACGACGCCGTCCTCGAACTGGCACAGACAGACGATGCGACACACGCGGTCACGAACGACGCCCCCCTCAAACGACGCCTGCTGGACGCGGGCGTTCCAGTAATTAGTTTAAGGGGCCGGAACAAACTGGGTATCACTCAACCATAACACATGTATAAACGGGTACGCCTACGCGATACGGTCGAAGTCCCGCCACGCTTTCTGGCGGAGGTCAGTCCGGGGCTGGTCAAACGGCTCCTGCAAGAGAAGCTCGAAGGTCGGATGGACGAGGACGTCGGCAGCGTCGTCTCGGTCATCGAGGTCCACGACATCGGTACCGGTGCCGTGTTGCCGAACAAGCCCGGCGTCTACTACGAGGCCGAGTTCGACGCGCTCACGTTCGACCCGCAGATGCAGGAAGTGGTCGACGGAGAGGTCGTCGAAGTCGTCAACTTCGGGGCCTTCATCGGCATCGGGCCGGTCGACGGGCTGCTGCACGTCTCCCAGATATCCGACGAGTATCTGGCATACGACGAGGAGAACCAGCAACTCGCCTCTCGCGAGTCCAACCGCACGCTCACCGTCGGCGACGCCGTCCGGGCGCGTATCGTCACCAAGAGCATCGACGAGCGCAATCCCCGCGACTCCAAGATCGGCCTGACGGCGAAACAGGTCGGCCTGGGCAAGCACGGCTGGCTTCAGGAGGAGCGCGAGCGCCGCGAAGGCACGGCGGAAGCCGGTGATAGCTGATGGCGGACCGCCTCGTCTGTCGCGACTGTCACCGTGTCCAGAGTGCGGAGATCGAAAGCCAGTGTGAGGCCTGTGGCGGCACCGCACTGACCGAGGACTGGGCCGGCTACGTCGTCATCGCGCACCCGGAGCGCTCCGACATCGCCGCCGAGATGGAAGTGACCGAGCCGGGCAAGTACGCGCTGAAAGTCCGCTAACGTGTCCGACGTCGTTCTCGAACTCCCGAGCGGCCTGCGAACGGAACTGAAAGAGCCGCTCGGACGCATCTACACCGACACAGCGGCGCTGCTGGGCGACGCCGGCGACCCGATTATCGCCGTCGGCGACATGGTCACCTACCACCTCGTCGAGGCCGGCCGCGTGCCGGACCTCGCGCTGATCGACGAACGGACCAAGCGCTCGGCCGTCGACGCGGACGTGACGGCGGCCATCGGCGGCTTCGACCGGGAACTCGCCGTGGCGAACCCGGCCGCGACGCTCACCGCTGAACTGCTTACTGCACTCAGGGGCGGTATCGACAGCGATGGAACGACACTTCTGGATGTCGACGGCGAGGAGGACCTCGCCACGCTCCCTGCGGTGCTCGCCGCGCCCGCAGGAGCCAGTGTGGTGTACGGCCAGCCCGACGAGGGGATGGTGCTGGCCGACTGCGACGACGCGGCCCGGGACCGGGTTCGGTCGCTACTGGAGCGGATGGACGGTGACGCCGAGCGAGCGATTGCACTCGTGTCGAGCTAGCCGCAAAAAACGCAGACCGGTTTTATTCCGGCCGTGGAACGCTGAGATTCTGCATTTCCGTCTCACACCGGTCACAGGAGACTGTCGAGCGGTCGCTACAGAGCCGCTTTCCGCAGTCTGGACATTCGAACAGCTGTTCATCGTCGTCGCATGGGGCGGGGTCTGACCACGTTGGCATACTTGGTACTAATTAGCATTTGTCATGGCATAAACCTTGCTCATACCGGAATAACTTACGACGATTGTCCAAAGAAAGTGGACGTATGTTCACTCAAGCACATGGACGTGTCTGACAAGCGAGCGATGGACGCGACGCCGGAAGTAGTCGGTGACGGTCCAGCCCGCACTGGTCCCCGCATCGCGCCAGTCGCGGTCGGCGACCAGTACGCACCGTCTTGCGACGCGATTGGCTTCGCCGAGTGCACCGGCCACGAGGGGTGCCAGTTCCCCTTCGATACGGGACTGGCGGCCATAGGGTGCGTCGAAGACGGCGGCGTCGACGGCGTCGTCGGCCACCGGCAGCGCGGACGCGTCGGACCGGAACACCTCCCACTCGCCCGGCTCAGGATAGGCGTCTCTGTCGGGGTGGCCGCTCCCGTCGAGTGCGTATGTGAGGTTCTCGTGTGTCCCCGAGACCATCTTTTTTTGTGCGTCACCACCGACCACGTCGGCCCCGACCAGCCCCGCCTCCAGCAGGAGACCGCCGGTGCCACACATCGGGTCCAGTATCGTGGCGTCCGGGCCAGCCCCGGCGATGTTGACCAGTGCGCGGGCTTCGAGCGGGTCCATGCTGCCGGGCTGGAAGAACGGACGGTCTGTTGGCTGGCGGTCCCCGAAGTCGCGGACGCTCTCGGCGGCGAGCCAGCCCAGTGCACAGCAGCGCTTGCCGGTCCCGCCCTCCTCGTCGCCGGCGGGGTCCGAGAAGTAGGCATAGAGAACGTGGTCAGGGTTGTCGAGGTCGACGGCGAAGCCGCGATCGGTTAGGACGCCGCCCAGCGTCCGCTCGGCCTGTTGGGTATCGACGCCGGTGCTTGCTCGCACGTCGACGGCACGCACGGCGACGCTCCCCTCGCGGTCGATTGTCGCGGCCGACAGCAACGTGGCGGCGCTTTCGATGTTCGGGTCCGAGGTACCGAGCAGGGCACAGGCTCGGTGGGCAAACGCGAGGTGGCGAACGCGGTCGCTGATACCGCGCGCTGTCGCCAGTCCGGGGGCGAGCACGTCGACGGCGCTCGCGGCGCTTGCGGCTTCCCGCCGCGCGAACGCGTCGTCCTGCCCGCCGAGTTCGAGGACGTACACGCCCGAGCGGTGTGGGCGAGCGGCTATGAGCGTGCCGGTCGCGGCCGGGAACAAAACGCACAAACGACCAGCCGCCGAACCCGGAGTATGCTCCAGTCCGGGTTCTCTAGCCTTACCGGCGGTGGTATCCTCGCGGTCCTCGTGACCGTCCTCGTCACCTGGCTCTTTTACGCCGTCACCCTCCATCTGGCTGCGACGTTCTTTATCGGCGACGTGCCGAGCCAACTCGCCGCCAAGGCCGCCCTCGCGCCCGCACTCGTTTCGCTCATCCTCCAGCGCTGGGGCGTCGAGTCCGGCGTCGTCTCGGCCGACCTCGGCGTCGCAGTCGTTCTGTTTCTCACTCTCGTCGCCGACGGCATCGCCATCAGCCTCTCCTACCGGCTGTCGACCCGCTCGACGGCCCCTCTCGTGGCGCTGCATCTGGCGTTCGCGGCGGTGCTCGGGTTCGCGCTGAACAACATCTTCAGGTTCTTTTGACTCCCCGAGCCACAAAAAAGCGAGAGAGGAAGTGACGAACGCCCTCGGTCGTTTGCGGCGCGGGACGGACGCGGCTTGCATACCGCGCCGGAGGCGCGGTTTTACTCTGAGCGCGGCCACAGGCCGCGACTCGGAGCCTTTTTAACGTAGATTTTCACAAGCGGGGGGTACCCGCAGGCCACAAAGCGGCAGAGGATTCCCTCCGCAGTAAAAAGGTACTATTCCACCAGCCGCTCGATTTCAGTCACGAGGATGTCGCTCGCGCCCACGTCCTTGAGTGAGCTAATCGTCTCGAAGACGGCGCGTTCCTCGACGACGGCGTGGACGGCGAGCTGGTCGGAGCCGGCGATGTCCATCACGGTGGGGCCGCCCATCCCCGGAAGCACGTCTTTCACGTCATCGAGGGCGTCCTCGGGGGCGTTCATCATCAGATAGCGTTTGTCTTCGGCGGCGAGGACCGAGCCGAGCGCGGTGTCGACTTGCTTTACTTTCTCATTGTCGGCGGTGTCCTCGCGGGCGAACAGGCGCACGGAGCTTTCGAGCACCTCGTCGACGACGGCCAGCCGGTTCATCCGGAGCGTCGTCCCGGTCGAAGTGATGTCGACGATACCGTCGGCGATGTCGACATGGGGGGTCAGCTCCGTCGCACCGGACACCTCAGTCACGTCCACGTCCACGTCGACGCGGTCGAAGTATCGGCGGGTGATGGTCGGGAACTCCGTGGCGATACGGCCCCCCTCGAAGTCGTAGACTGTCTCGACGTGGCTGTCCTCTGGTGCGGCGAGGACGAGGCGACAGCGGCCGAAATCGAGGTCCCGGAGTTCGACGAGGTCGTCGGCGTCGGACTCTCGGACCTGGTCGAGACCGGTGATACCCACGTCGGCAGCGCCGTCCGCGACGTATTCGGGGATGTCGGCGGCGCGGGCGTACAGGACGGTCACGTCCGGGTCAACGGTGTCGGCGTGCAGTTGGCGGTCGGCCCCGTCGACCAGATGGAGGCCGGCCCGTTCGAGCAGTTCCTCGCTTGGTTCGTGCAGGCGGCCCTTGTTGGGGACGGCGATTCGCATACGCCTACTGGCAGGCCGTGGGGCAACTGTCTTTCCCCTCAGGCTGGCCGGGGCCTGTGGGCGGAGCCGCTACAGGCGGTCCCGGCGTGGGAGGGCAACGAAGGTCCCCGCAGCCAGCAGCGTCAGGCCAGCGAGACCGTAGAACGCGACGGCAAACAGGTTCTGGTCGGCGAGCAGGCCGACAGCCGTCGAGCCCAGTGAACTGATCGCGAAGAAACCGGTCCGGAGCAGCCCCCAGCCGGTCCCTTCGGCAGCGTCAGGCAGCGTGTCGACGATGTAGGCGTTTGCCAGCGGGCCGACGCTCATCCGAACCCCGATGAGGCCGGAGACGACGGCCAGCGGCACGACGCCGCGGACGGACGGAATGAGCACGAGTGGAACGGTACTGACGAGCGCGACAGCGGTCAGGACACTGGGCGTTCCGTATCGGTCGGCGAGCCGGCCAGTGGCTGTCTGTGAGAGCGCGCCACCGACGAACAGCACCGAAAGGAGCGCCCCGGCGGTCCCCTGTGAGATACCCCGGACCGTGACTAGGTACGTGGTGAGAAACGCTGTCACAGCCTGAAAGGCGAACAGCATCAGTGTCTTGCCTGAAACCGACAGCACGAGCCGGCGGTTGCGAAAGCCGGTGAGAACCGTTCGGAGGTCCCGCCGGAGGCTCCGTTCGGACTCGCCGGTCGGACGGTCCGACACCGAGAGCCAGAGCGCGCCGGCGACAAGCATGAACAGGGGGGCGGCGCTGGCAAGTGCCAGCCGCCACCCGTACCGTGTGGTGACGAACGCGGCGACGGCGGGCAGTGCGGCCGCTCCGAGGGAGCCGGCGGCCATCACGATACCGAAGGCGGTCCCCTCGCGGGCGTCGAACGTCCGCGAGAGGGCGGTCCCCCGGGTGGGGCCGTACAGTCCCGTCCCGAACCCGAACGCGCCCGTCGCGATGAGGAACAGCGAGAACACCGGCGCGAAAAAGTAGCCCAGCAGCCCGACGCCGGACAGCAACGCCGCGGCCACCAGCAGCGTCCGCTCCCCGATTCGGTCGATCAGCACCCCAGCGGGAAACTGAACCGCCGCGTACGTGAGCCAGAGCACCGTGACCGCGAGCCCCGCCTGCGCGTTCGAGATGACGAACTCCTCTCGTATCGTCGGCAGAACCGCGGGCACGACAAACCGCATCCCGAGGACGAGGAACCAGCCGGCGGCGACGGCAAGCAGCATTCGGACTGGGCTCCCGTGCCGAATCGCGCTGACCCGCTGCCGGAGTTGCTCTGCCGCCGCCATTCTCTTGCCCGCTTGAACGCGCCGGAGCCGAAAGACCTCTGCGGAACAGGCACTGCTGTCACCGCTACCTCGCAGAAAGGCGTGGTAATACGACACACGGCGGCGCTGTCGACCCGGCGAACTAAGACCCGCGGTTGCGAAGCCATCGGCATGAGTGAACTCCTCGTCACCGGCGGGCAGGTCCTCCGGCCGGACATGACCGTCGAGCGTGCGGACGTACTGGTTTCACAGGATAGCGGCGACATCGTGGCGGTCGACGAACCGGGCACACTGGACGGTGACGACGAACTCGACGCCAGCGACGGCCTCGTCATTCCCGGGCTGGTCAACGCTCATACACACGTCGCTATGACGTTACTGCGCGGCCTCGCGGACGACAAGCCCCTCGACGCGTGGCTCCAGGAGGATGTCTGGCCGGTCGAGGCGGAACTGACCGCCGAGGACATCCGCGCCGGCGCGGAACTCGGGCTGGTCGAGATGATTCGTTCGGGGACGACCAGCCTCTCGGACATGTACTTCGCGGTCGAGGAAATCGCTGAGGCCGTCGACCAGGCCGGGATGCGGGCGGTGCTCGGGTTCACGGCGGTCACGGTCGGCAAAGACGACGAGGGCGCGCGGGCTGACCTCGAAGAGAGCCTCGACGTGGCTCGAAACCTCGATGGCGCGGCCGACGGCCGGGTTCGGACGACGTTCCAGCCGCACTCGCTCACGACCGTCGGCGAGGAATACCTCCGGGAGTTCGTCCCGCGGGCCCTCGACGACGACCTCTCGATTCACCTGCACGCCAACGAGACGCGCGACGAGGTGACCCCCATCGTCGACGAACACGGCCAGCGTCCGCTCGCCTACGCCGACGACATCGGCCTGCTCGACGGCGACACGTACGTGGCCCACGGCGTCCACGTCGACGACAGCGAAATCGACCTGCTGGCCGAGACGGGCACCGGCGTCGCCCACTGCCCGGCCTCGAATATGAAACTCGCCAGCGGGATGGCTCCGGTACAGGACCTGCTTGACGCCGGCGTCACCGTCGGCATCGGGACCGACGGCGCGGCCTCGAACAACGACCTCGACATGTTCGACGAGATGCGCGACGCGGCGATGCTCGGCAAGCTCGCGGCCGACGACGCCAGCGCGGTCGACGCGGGCACGGTCGTCGAGATGGCGACGGCAAACGGCGCGGCCCTGCTGGGCTTCGACAGCGGGCGCATCGAGGCCGGTGCGAACGCTGATTTAGCCGTCATCGACCTTGCCGCGCCGCACCTGACCCCGGCCCACGACCTCGTCTCGCACCTGGCCTACGCCGTCAACGGGAGCGATGTGCGACACACGGTCTGTGACGGCGAGGTGCTCATGCGGGACCGCACTGTCGAGGTGTTCGACGAGGCGGCGGTGCGGGAGCGGGCGAACGAACACGCCGCCGCGCTGGTTGAACGCGCCGACTCTTAGCCAATCGAAGTGAAGTGGTAACTAAACGACGAGAACAGCGCATAAACGATATCGACGATTTTTGGACGGTCTCGCCGCGGCCGCGAACGGGGTGAACGAGTTGAACGGGAGGGGGTGTTTATCGCCCTCTCGGCGAACCTATCGGGCACGATGCGCACCAAACTCTTCGCACTGTACGCCGCTGTCGGACTGGTCGTGCTGGCCGCCGGGCCGGGACTGGCCGCCGGGGCGGACTCGGCCGGCAACACTGCCGCGGGCAACACGCTCGCGGTCGGCGTCACACAGGCCGACGACGGCACGGCGACGGTATCGGTCACGGCGAACGAGACGGGCGTCGAGAACGCCTCGGTAGCTGTCGAGACGGTTGACAACGCCTCCTACGCCGGAACGGGCAACTACACGACCGACGCTGACGGCACGGTCGGGCTGTCAGCACCCGAGCAGAACGTCACGGTCGAGGTGACGGCGACGGCGGACAACCACACCGCGACGACGACGGCGGACCTGACCGTTGCGGCCGCGAACGTCACCGAGTTCGACACCTTCGGCCTCCGGGTATCGGCCTACGTCAACGACCTGCTGAGTGACGAGAACCGGACCGGCGGCATCGGCCCGGCAGTCGCCAGTTTCGTGACGGCGAACAACCCCGGCAACGCGCCGGACCACGCCGGCCCGCCCGCACACGTCACCGGTGAGAACGAGTCTGCCGACAACGAGACTCACCCCAGCGACCGGCAGGGTCCGCCGGCCGATATCTTCGGTGACGACGAGAACGAGACCGGGGACGAGAACGAGACGGACGACCAACGCGGTCCGCCCGAGAACGCCGGCCCGCCCGAGGACCGCGGTAACGACGACGAGGAATCCGAGGAGGAAGACGAAGAGAACGAGACCGAAGACGAGGACGACGGCGAAGACGTAGAGAGCGAAACTGAAGACGAGGAATCGGAGGACGAGTCCGACGACGAAGAGAGCGCTGAAGACGACGAGGACAGCGACTCCAAGGAGTCAGAGGACGACGGCGATGACGGCGACGATAGCGACGACAGCGACGATGACGACGGCGGCGACCGCGGCCGACCGGACGACGCCGGTCCGCCCGCTGACCGCGGCAACTGAGCGGCTTCGGTAGCGTTTTAGGAGTTCTCTTCCTCTATCGTGCCATGACGACGCCTATTTCCGAGCGACTTGACGACCTCGACGAGGCACGCGATTCCGGCCGCCGAAAGATGGACTGGGCCATCCAGCATATGCCCATCTGCGGCGCGCTCCGCGAGCAGTTCGAGGCTGACCAGCCCTTCGCCGGTGAACGCATCGGCATGGCGATGCACGTGGAAGCCAAGACCGCTGTCCTTGCGGAGATCCTCGCGGTCGGCGGCGCGGAGGTCGCTATCACCGGCTGTAACCCGCTTTCGACACACGACGACGTGAGCGCCGCACTCGACGCCGTCGACGGCATCACCTCTTACGCCGAGCGCGGCGTCGACGACGAGGAGTACTACGCGGCTATCGAGGCCGTCATCGACCACGAGCCGACCATCACTGTCGACGACGGCATGGACCTCGTCGCGGCCATCCACGAGGACTACCCCGAACTCATCGACACAATCATCGGCGGCGCGGAGGAGACGACTACCGGCGTCCACCGGCTGCGCGCGATGGACGAGGACGGCGAACTCGACTACCCGGTGTTCGCGGTCAACGACACGCCGATGAAGCGTCTGTTCGACAACGTCCACGGCACCGGCGAGTCCGCGCTGGCCTCGATTGCGATGACGACGAACCTCTCGTGGGCCGGCAAGACCGTCGTCGTCTCCGGGTACGGTGACTGCGGCAAAGGTGTCGCGAAGAAAGCCAGCGGCCAGAACGCCGACGTGATTGTCACCGAAGTCGAACCTCGCCGCGCGCTCGAAGCGCACATGGAGGGCTACGAAGTGAAGCCGATGGCCGAGGCCGCCGCCGAAGGCGACGTGTTCATCACGACCACCGGCAACCGCGACGTCATCGTCGAGGAGCACTTCGAAGCGATGCAGGACGGCGTCCTGCTCGCCAACGCCGGTCACTTCGACGTCGAGGTCGACCTCGACGCGCTGTCCGACCTCGCCGTCGACACCTACGAGGCTCGCGACGGCGTCCAGACCTACGAGATGGCCGACGGCCGCCGCCTGAACGTGCTGGCCGAGGGCCGCCTGGTCAACCTCGCGACGCCCATCGCACTCGGGCACCCCGTCGAGGTGATGGACCAGAGCTTCGGCGTGCAGGCCGTCTGTGTCCGCGAACTGGTCGAGAACGGCGACGAGTACGAGGCCGGCGTTCACGCCGTCCCCGATCGACTGGACAAGGAGGTCGCCGAAATCAAACTGGACGCCGAAGGCGTCGACTTCGACTCGCTAACCGACGCACAGGCCGAGTATATGGATTCCTGGCAGCACGGGACGTAGAGTGGTCTGAGCGCAGCGAAGACCACTTATCAGCCGAGCGGCGAAGCCGCGAGACATAGTGAAGCCGACCGGAGGGAGGCCTCGGATACCCGAGCGGGGAGGGACGACCCACGAGGGACGTAGAGCGGTCTGAGCGCAGCGAAGAACCTCCGACCGGAACGGCGAGCGGAACGAGCTGTAGAGGAGATCCGTTCTCGCCCCGGACGCGAGGACCGAACAGCCGACCGAGAGATCGAGGGTGGTAGGGTTTTCTGACTGGTGGGTGTAACACGCGATACCCGGACGGCCGGCCTCCCTGAGTCGGGATGCAAACACCCACCGTTCGACACCACGATGATTACGGTCGGGGCTGATGGCTGCATATGGCTGTCCACGAGACCGCGCAGATTGAGAATGCGACGCTGGGCACGGTCGAGATTCGAGAATACGTGACGATCCACGACGCCGACATAGACGACGGCGTCCAGATTTACGAGGGGACTTCGATCAAGAAGGCGACTATCCACGGACCGACCGATATCAACGCAAACGCCTACGTCGAGAACGCCACAGTCGGCGAGTCCGTCCAGATCGGACCCAACGCCTCTATCGTCGGTGTAACCCACGACTTCACCGACACAGGCATGGAGTTCCAGAACGACACGTTCGACGAGATAGTCATCGAGAACGGGGCTTTCGTCGGCGCTGGCGCGGTGGTCCTCCCCGGCGTCACGGTCGGCGAAAACGCCGTCGTAGGAGCCGGGACCACTGTAGCTGAAGACGTTCCGTCCGAGACTGTGGTCCGGAGCGCCACGGAAACGGTCCGCCGCTCCCTCTGAATCGCTAAGCTAGCAGCCGTCCAAGAAGCAGACGCTCGCTCCCGTGGCGCAAATAATATTTGAGAAGTGATATAATATCTCAGGGTCGTGGGGATATTCGTCCTATACAGACGCAAAACCGCTTGACACGTTGATGTCGCCGACCGACTGCGGACTGGCGCTACTCAGTTACGTCAACGAAGACCGTCGACTGAATCCACGCAGACGGGTTCTCGGGGTCGCCGATGTGGGCGACCGTGTCCGCGCCGACGTCGTACTCTTCGAACGTCGCTCTGATGCCCTCTTGTGAATTGGCGTCGTGTTCGTGCGTCATCGGTGTGTTCAGTGTGTCGTTTGGCAGCTACCGCGTCGCAAGTGACTGCACTGGTCCGGTTCCTCGACCGGACCAAGTGTCGTCGCCGACCCGCGTCCTTACCACACCCTGTCAGTAGGGGATTGCAGGTATTTGCTTGTCTACTAGCTGTATTCACTTGTCGCCGGTCCGGGTCTATGTGTATAGCCCCACAGTCTAGCCGCCTTCGCTGCCGGACTACCTTTTGGGAACCTGACACTATCTATCTCGGTGACGGCAATTTTATTCGCTCCCATCCGAAAGGTGGTGGCAATGGAACCGCTCCACGCACGCTACCCCTTTCTGGCGCGGTCGCGGGAGGCCGTCGAAGCCGCGGCGGTGGACCTAGGCGAGATTGTCGCCACGGACGAGACGGTCACGGCGCGCGCGCTGGAGCGGGTCGAGTCGGCAATCACTGACGGGACCGTCGGAGAGCCACACCGGCGGACTCGCGTCGAACTGCTTTCGTACCCGGTCGCCCGCGTGCTCGTCTCGCTCGTCGACGTCCACATCTGTACCCGGAAGTACGCGCAGGCGGAAGCCGAGGCAGCGTACGACCGGTTCACCGAGGAGTTCGAAACGACCACAGAGCTGAAATCGACCCAGCGCGAGACGCTGGACCGCACGGAACTGCTTGCGGAGTTCGACCTCGCGAGCGCTGTCCGGGACGCCGGCGACGGCTACCGCGTCGAGGTCGGCGCGTATCTCGACCTGGCAGCCGACCAGCGGGGCGATTCCTGGCGGCTGGTCAATCGGCCACTGGCAGACGGCCAGGTTAGGATCACCGCCGAGGAACTGCACGTCCTGCTGAAACAGGCGATCCGTCACCGCGTCACTGAGGGCCTGCCGTTCAACGTCCCCGACGCCATCGCCGACGAACTGACAGCGGAGGTCGACCGGTTAGAGGAAGTCCTCTCGGAACTGGAACTCACCCGCGAGATCGACACCGTCGTCCCGGAGCTGTTTCCGCCCTGCATGAAATCGCTTCTCGACCGGGTCCAGAAGGGCGAGCATCTCGAACACCACTCCCGGTTTGCCATCGCGACCTTCCTCGTCGGCATCGGGATGACGACGGACGAGATCGTCGACCTGTTCCAGGTCAACCCTGGCTTCGGCGAGGAAGCCACCCGTTATCAGGTCGACCACATTCGCGGGGAGACCAGCCCGACGGAGTACTCGACGCCGGCGTGTTCGACCATGCAGTCCTACGGCGACTGTGTCAACATGGACGACCTCTGTGAGGCGATTTCCCACCCTATGGGCTACTACGAGCAGAAGTTAGACGACACCGACGAGGAGGAACTGGTCGACTGGCGCGAAGACGAGGGCGACGAAGAGGCCGACGCCTAGAACTGCTGGCGTTCGAGCCAGAGGCCGGCAGCGGTCATAAACACGACGAACAGCCCGATTGCGCCGATGAGCGCGTAGCCGCCCGTTGCCTCTACGGTTGACCCACTGAGATACATCTGTGAGACGGTAACAGTTGCGCCGACGAACAGCACGACGGCGACCGCCGAGATGACGATTTGCAGGAGCGTCTCCCGCTCGATATCCATGCTCTGCGGTTTCACAGGGCCGGCAAAAAGGGTATCGAAGCGCCGGAGCCCGCTGGCCGAGCGATTTACCAGCGTGTAGCACCTACGTTTCAACTGGACGCATTGGAAAATACAGCCGCGTCCGCACCTATGACGCTCATCGAGTCAGCAGCCGACCGGCAGAGTACCGCACTTGCACCGGACCTCCGATCCCTCCCGGACCGGGCCGCCCGCGCGTGGACCGAGCGCATGGCTGTCCGACCACGGGCGGGCAGCACGTACGCCGTGACGACGGAGAGCGACAGCACGTACCTCGTCGACATCGCACGTCGGTCCTGCTCCTGCCCCGACAACCGTATCCGCGGCGAGCGCTGCAAACACCTCCGGCGCGTCGCTATCGAAATCACCGCACGACGGGTCGCACCGCCCGGCAAGCAACGGGCGGTCTGTGACGCCTGTGGGACCGTCACGTTCGTCGCCGCGGACGCGGGGCCACCCCACCTCTGTGGCAGCTGTCGGCTAGAAACCGGCGACATCGTGCGGGACCGCGAGACGGGCGACAGGCTCGTCGTTACGGCTGTCACCGACACGGCGGCCGACGACGGGACCATCGAGGCGACCGACGAGACAGTCGCCGACTACGACACCAACAACGGCTACCCGCCCGATGACCTCGTGGTGCTGGCCGCATATCTTTCAGACGCCGTCAGCGCGTCCGAACCGCGAGAATACGCCTTTCCCCTGTCACGGCTCCGCCGCGTCGAGGATGCCGAACTCGTCGGCGGCGGGAGCCAGTAACCGAACGCCTGCGAACCGCTACTCCAGCATTGCCGCGGCGTCCTCCTTGTCGAGGTCGCCGCGCTCGAAGGCCGACAGCACATCCAGCACGCTCTGGTCGGGGCCGTCGTCGCCCACCTCGTCCAGCGTGACCTTCTCTGAGTTGCCCACGAACTCCTCGAAGTCAGTCCCGTCCGAGAGGGCTTTCTCCTTCTTGACGCGGTAGTTGCCGCCGTCTGTCGTGTGGAGGTCCGCCGGGTGGAAGAAATACCAGTCCTCGCGGTCGAACCGGACGCCGATACGCGGCTTCGCGCCGAAGTTCCGGGCGAAAAACAGCAGCGCCTCGACCTCCTCACCGGTGAGATAGATGGGATCGCCGGCGCTTGATTTCGCCTCGATGGCGTAGAACGTCTCGCCGTCGCCCGAGAGCACGTCCGGCAGTTCCCGCTCGGTGGCGCTCCCGCTGGCCGGCGCGCGCATCACCGCAAAGCCAGCCTCGTCGAGTGCGTTGACCAGTTCGCGCTCGCGGCGGTCGCCCTTCGCGTTCGAGTTTGCCATTATCAGGACGTGGAGCGACGGGGGTAAAACCGTTCAGATACGGACAGACCGTTCATTCCGTTCAAAGATGCGCACATGGTTTGACCTATCACGGGGCATATACGCACCAGTCCCATCCCACGTCATGGAATGAGTACGTACGTAACAGCAGCGATAGAATCGACAGCGACGACAGCGCAGATGGGATGTGGCCGATGAGACGACGACGGTTCATCGCCACGGGCGCGGGCGTCGGGGTCGGTCTCCTCGCCGGCTGTTCCGGGTCAAGCGACTCCGGGGGGGTCTGACGGGACCAGCGGTGACGGAACCAGTGCCAGCGGCTCCACCGACGAGGACGCGATGACGGACGACGGCGGAACCGTCGGGACGTTCCGGTTGCTGATCAGCGACCAGCCCGCAGCTATCGGCGATTTCGACTCGCTCGATGTGTCATTCTCCAAGGCTCGCATCTTCCGGGCCAAAGACAGCGAGGAGACGGACGAACGCGCAGACGCGACCAAGACTGAAGCGACGGAAGCGGCGACGGCCGAGGCAACTGAGACGGAGACGGCCGAGTCGACCGAGATGGACACGGCGGACGACGACGCCGAGGACGAGGCCGAAGATGGCGAGGACATGGACGAGGAAGCCGATGAGGACGAGGGTGGCTTCGAGGTTCGCGACCTCGACGGCGCAACTGTTGACCTCACCGAGGTCGTCGGGGACAAGGCCATCGGCGTTCTCGACGGTGAACTCGAAGCGGGCCGCTACAGCAAGATCGAACTGTACGCCGAATCCGTCGACGGGGTCGTCGACGGTGAGTCTGTCGACGTGAAGATCCCGAGCGAGAAGCTCCAGCTCACCAAGCCGTTCGAAGTCGTCGCCGGTGAATCGGTCGAGTTCGTCTTCGACATCAACGTCGTCAAGAAGGGTACCGGCGGCTACAATCTCTTGCCGGTTATCTCGGAAAGCGGAGTCGCTGGCAAGGACGTTGAGATCGAGGAGGTCGATAGCAACAGTGTAGAAGACGCGGCTGACGATGAGAAGGAGAACAGCGACGATACCGCCGATGACGAGGAAACAGAGCGCGACTCGATGACGGACTCGGACCGGGGCGGCAACGAAACGACGACCGCCGAGTAACGCTCACTTACGCTTAGTCTTCGATTCGCGACTCCAGTTCCTGAATGACCTCGTCGGTCGTACCGCCGTCGCCGCGAACCGCCTGCGTGTAGCGCTTGTACTCCTGTGGGGACACCTCAACAGTCTTGGTTTCGCCTTTTTGAGAAATCTCAAGTTTCACCGTACCCTGTGGATTGTTCCGCCGCCGGAAGCTCGCCATCGCGGTGAAGACGAACCAGAACGCCACGCACGCCCCGATGAAATACGCCATGGTCGTTTCGAACGCCAGCGTCTGCCCACCGACGGTCCAGTTGTAGGGATACGCCGTTTGAAACAGCCCCACACCGACCAGACAGAGGACCGCGCCGACGGCGACGCCGCTCTGTTCCCGGCGGCTTGAGGGAAGTACGGCAACGACACTCAGGAACATTGCGGGAATACCAAGGCCGCCCAGTGTCCCACCGAGTTTCTCGGCAGCGTGGGGCTCAGTTGCGCCAACAACTGCCGACAGCGGCGTCGTTACCAGCAGTATTGCGACGACCACCGTCAGCGCGCCGACACCCCCCAGGGTCGCACCGGCAACGACACGGCGAGGGTCACGCCCCTCCCAACGCCGGTTGCTGTACGCGTCCCCGAGGTTCTCCATACCGGCCCGTTAGCACCAGACCTACAAAACGGTACGTCAGACGCGCGTGCGACGCTGTACGGTGGCCAGCGCGTCGTCGCCAGCAGTTGTCAACGTCCCGAGATGGTCGCCGTCGACCGATTCAAACGAGGCGTCCGGAAGCCGCTGTGCGAGAGCTTTCCCCGTCGACGGGGCAACGTTGGCGTCGTTTTGCCCCTGGAACACGCTCACCGGGACCGAAATCTCTTCGAGGGCAAACGGCCATGGCTGTGAAAGCAGTTGCTGCTCGCGGATGATTCCGCTCGGACCGCGTGCCATCGACGTGAGCATATCCGCACGGACGATTCGTGCCACCTCGTCGGCTGCCAGGGCGTCCGTCTCCGGTGTCTCCTCGGCAACGAACCCGACGGCGTAGGACGGGCCCCGGCGAAGGGCGAACCATCGCTGCAGCCGGAACAGCCGCCCGAGCGCCCACGGAGCGTGCCGGGACAGTGCCCTGACAAACTGCTGGACGCGCCCTGTTGTGCCGACTGACGGCGGGCCGCTGCTGCCCAGCAGTGCGAGTCGCTCTATCTCGGGTAATCGATGGCAGGCCAGCGCGAACGGGCCGCCGCCGGAGAAGCCGACGGCACCAGCCGCGTCGACATCGAGGTGGGACAGGAGGTGTGCGGCGTCGTCTGGCCAATCTTCGAGCGTGACAGACGCGTCTTCGGAATTCCCGATACCCGGCCGGTCCGGGGCGATGAGGTGGACGCCGCGTTCGCGGGCCGGTGCGGCAAGCAGCCGTGCGGCGACGTGTGACCCGGGGGTACCGTGACAGAAGAGGACCGGATAGCCGTCGGTGTCGCCGTAGGTGGCGTAGGCCAGCCGCCGGCCGTCTGGGAGCGAGAGCGTCTCCGTCTCGGCGTCGTCGGGCAGCCAGTCAGTGGCTGGAATTGGCGGCGTGGACGGCATTTGTCCTTATTCGCTCTGGATGCGCGGCGCGAGCATGTACGTGACCCTGCCCTGCCCCTCGGCGAAGCTGAAGTGCATCTTGACCGGGAACTCCTCGCCGAGTTCCATCTCGACCTCGGCGTCTTTCGGGATGGCCTTGTTCATGTTCTTCAGGTAATCCAGCGAGAACAGCGAGTGGGCGTCACCGGGGGTGAGGTCGATGAGGTCGTCGCGAGTGAGTTCGAGGTGGACATCGTCGGTGTCGCCCTCGGCGTCGACGTAGAACAGTTCCTCGGTCGCGTCGACGCCCAGCGCGATGTGGTCGCTGACCATGTCCGCGGCGGTGACCGACCGGTCGATGTCTTTGCCCTCGATGACGATATTCGCCGAGAGGTCCAGATCCGGGAGGTCGGGCTCCTGCCGGATGGAGTCAGGGTCGATCAGCGCGAGGGTGTATTCGAGACCGTCGATAGAGATGTGGAGTTTCCGCGTCTCCTCGTCCAGATCGAGGTGGACGAGCTGGCCGGCGTCGGCCATGCCAGCGATGTCTTCGAGGCGGGAGAGATTGACGCCGATGAGCCCACCGTCAGTCTCGTAGGACTCGAACGCCGCCGCGTCGAGCCGCAGGTCGACCATTCCAACGTTTGCCGGGTCGACTGCCCGGATTTCCAGCCCGTCTTCTTCGAGGTGGATCTTGCACTCGTCCACCAGCACGCTCACAGAGTCGAGAGTCGCCTGGAGCGTGTCTGCGCTCACGATGGCGTTGAACATCTTGAACCGGACTATGCCCCCATCCATTAAAAAGTCCCTCATTGAAACCGCGTGCGCGCGAGCGACCGCGAGTGGAACGGCGTTCGCGAGCGATACTGTCAGCAGGGTGATTAGAACGCGACGCGGCAGTTCGCAGCGCTACTCCGGCGAAGCGCTCAGGCTTCCGGTTCGAACACGTCAGGGTTTGCCGAACCCTCGCGGTTGATGACGGCCATCATGCCCTTGCGGGCGACCCGGGAGAGCGCGTGGTCAACCAGTTTGATCGGGCCGGGCACCTCGGCGTGGAGCGTCGCGATGGCACAGGACCCGGGCTTGACCGGCGTGGTCTGGACGAACTTGTTCGGCGGCCCGGCGATAGATCCCTGCTGCCAGACTTCGTCCCAGACGGACCCGATGGGGTGGAAACTGGAGTCGAGGTTCGGCCCGCCGGCCACGAAGTACACGCGAGCGGTGTCGCCGACCGAGATACTCGGCGCGCCGTACCGGTCCGGCGTGATAGCGTACTTCTCGCCGTTCATCAGGACGTACGTCGGCTCTTCGGCCGCCATCGCCTCCATGTCGAAGTCGTGGTGCCCCTTCTCGCCGGTGTCGCCGGTGGTGTACAGCTCGTGCTGGCCGAAGTAGAACTCGTGGTCTACTTCGGGGAGCCCCTCTTTCGGCTCGACGAGTATCATCCCGAACATCCCCGAGGAGATGTGCATATCGAGGTTCGGGACGGCGCAGTGGTAAATGAACGCGCCGGGGTAGGTGGCCTTGAACCGGAACGTCTTGGTCTGGCCCGGCGTGACCATCGACGCCTCAGCACCGCCACCAGGGCCGCGGACGGCGTGGAGGTCGATGTTGTGGGGCATCGAGTTCCTTTCCTCGTTCGTGATGGTGAGTTCGACGGTGTCGCCCCGGCGGACCCGGATCATCGGACCGGGAATCTGGTCGCCGAACGTCATGTAGGTGTAGGTGACACCCGGCTCGACCTCTGCGACCTGCTCTTTGGTGGTCATCTCGACCGACACGGTCTTTGGCTCCGACCGGTCGATGGGCTCCGGGATTGCGGTCGGGTCCGCGGCAATACGGTCAACGTCGGTCTGTTGTGCGGCGTTCATAGCTGGCTCCTGTGGGGTCGTCTCTGTCTCCGCCTCGGTTGATTGCTCTTGTGCGCCCGGCGCGCTGGCACAGCCCGCAAGCGCGGCCGTGCCGACGCCCAGGGCTTCTAACACCCGCCTCCGCGTCGCCGTCGGAATGTTTGACATTGGGAGGTCACTTCCTACAGATGGGACTCGGCGCGTGATCTGTATATATGGGGCCGGCGAATCTCAGCCGTTGAGACGCGTTCTTATGCGGTAAGAACGGCACTGAACGTGTTCGGGTTGGTGATAATGTAGTCCCGGAAACTGCCGACATCCCGGTCCGCTTCCGAGCAACTGATAGCGGCCGTCGTGCAGTGGTGACCGAAAACTCCGAGTCGGCATCCATTTGAGCGCTGACCGCTTCCGTGGTACTATGACTGCGATTTCGCCATCTTTCGGCGGTCGAGACGCACGCGATGTGTGGTAACCATGTCGGGCAAAGACGACTACTACAACAGAGCGAAGCAGGAGGGGTATCGCGCGCGGTCAGCCTACAAGCTCCAGCAACTGGACGACACGGCCGGCCTGCTCGGCGAGGGACGGACCGTCGTCGACCTCGGGGCCGCCCCGGGCGGCTGGATGCAGGTCGCGGCCGAGCGCATCGGCGAGCGCGGGACGCTGGTCGGTGTCGACCGCCAGACCATCGACGATTTGGAGGACCCCGAACCGACCGTCGAGTACGTCTGCGGCGACATGACTGAGGACAGCACGAAAGACGAAATCCGGGACATAGTCGGCGAGAGCGACGGCGAGGGCGGCCCGGTCGACGTGGTCATCTCCGACATGGCTCCGAACATGACTGGGCAGTACGACCTCGACCACGCCCGGTCGGTCCATCTGGTCCGGCAGGCCTTTGAGATGGCGACGGACCTGCTCGACGCGGGCGGGGACTTCTGTGCGAAAGTGTTCGACGGGCAGGACCTAGACGACCTCATCGCCGACATCGAACCGGAGTTCGAGTACGTCCGCGAGGTCCGTCCCGACGCCTCGCGGGACTCCTCCTCGGAGCTGTATCTGGTGGCGAAACACCGCCTGACCGGGCCGGTCCGCGAGGGTGATATCATCGACGTCACCATCGACGACATCGGCGAGGAGGGCGACGGTATCGCCAAAGTCGAGAACTTCACCGTCTTCGTCAGCGGTGTCGAAGAGGGCGAAACAGTCGAGGTCCGCATCGACGACGTGAAGCCCCGGTACGCGTTCGCTGAACCGGTCGAATAAGCCGCTTGCAGCTGTTTTCAGTCGGCGCTCGCCGGGGCCGTAACGACGTCGTTTCGGCGGGCGAAGCCGACGACAGCGTAGACGAACGGCGTGTCGACGACAGCGATAGCGAGCTTTAACAGGTACTGGCCGACGATGAGCGCCAGCGCCTCGGCCGGTGGGACGCCCTGAAACAGGACGAAGCCGACGCCGACGAAAATGACCGTATCGATAAGCTGGCTGGAGGCCGTCGAACCGATGTTGCGGAGCCAGAGCTTCTCGCCGTCGGTTCGGTCCCGAAGCCAGTGGAAGACGAACACGTCCCAGTTCTGGCTCACGACGTAGGCCGACAGGCTGGCAACGACGATGGCTGTGCTGGCCCCGAGGACGTTCCGGAAGGCCGCGAGGTCGACTGGCTGTGCCGACTGCGGGAGGCCGGGCGCGAGAATCGTGCTCCAGACCAGCGCCAGCAGGACGAAGTTCATCGCGAAGCCGACGTTGACGACGACCGTCGCGGCCCGGCGGCCGTACAGTTCGGCGTAGCAGTCGGAGGCGAAGAACGTCAGCGCGTACGCCAGCGCGGCCCCCGGCAGGACGAGCGTCGACCCGGCGAGCGGGAGCGAGAACGGTAGCGAGAACGCCAGAAGCTTCGAGGCGGTCACCTGCGAGGTGACCAGCGCCGTCACGAACAGCGCGACGAGACCGACGCGCACCGCCTCCGACCGCTCACTGGTCATCGTCGAGTCGTCCCTGCCGTTCATCGATGTCGTCGAGCATGTCAAGCGTCTTTCGCACCGAAGCGCGGATAGCCTCGCTCCGGTTGACGAACTTCCCGTCTTCGCCGACGTGCTTGTCGATGTCGTTCAGCAGCTCGGCCGGGACTTCGACGCTTATCTTGGGCATATCTGGAGAATATATCGAGCATATGCTTAGCCACTGTGGTTTGCCGACCGGGCGTATCGCCCTCCGTAGATAATATATACCGAGACAACTACCTGATATATTTTCATCCTCTCATTTAATATCTGAAATATGAACACATTGAAACGACGTACCGTACTTTGAGTGTTCCGCTGGCACTCGGGATGTCGGGCTGTAGCAGTGAGAACGGTGCTGAACAAGACGATACCGCCGACCGAGCGTCGCAGTGCGACAGACGCGCAGTTGACGACCGCGACGGTGGCACAAATATCGTCGAATAACGTCCCGTGACCTGTCGCTGAGTACGACTCTCAGTCGGCGGGTTCGCTGCGGCGGTTCGACGTCCGCCGGCCGCCGAGCGTGTACACCCAGAGGACGCCGAGTCCGAGCAGGTACGCAAGCGCGGTTGGAATACCGACGATGAACATCGTGAAGATGCCGCTGGGCGAGAGGATCGCCGAGAGGGCGACGATGGCGATGACGACCTCTCGCCAGCGCTCGTACATCAGCCGGAACGGAATGATACCGCCCTTGTGGAAGAGGAACATCGTCACTGGAATCTCGGCCAGCAGGCCGATGCCGATGGTGAGGAAGAACACGAGCCAGCCGAAGTTGCTCACCCGATAGGCGATGACCATGTTCGAGTTCAATTGGTCGTAGGCGATCCAGGAGATGGTCATCGGGGCCACGTAGAGGAACCCGAGCAGGCTTCCGCCGATGAGTGCGGCAAACAGCGTCCCGCCCCAGATACCCAGGATGTTGCGGTTCCCGATGACCAGGCCGCGCTCGCGCATCGCCGGCCACGCGAAGTACAGCACCACGGGAATGACTGCAACGGCCCCGAGTATCGTCGAGAACTTGACGATGAACACGAGGTGCTCCACGGGGTGGAGCGTGACGATGCTCACGTCGGCGGCCATCTCCGGCGGGAGCCGGCTAACGAACGTCCGCTGAATCGTCCCGATGCCGCCCTGATAGAGGAACAGGAACGCGGCGGCGAGCACCGCCCCGAAGATGCCCAGAATCACGAACGCCCGGGAGGCCAGCGCGCTGAGGATGAACTGGATGTCGTAGTAGTAGCCGCCGATCTCGTCTTCGGTGGTTTCATCCTCGGTGAACGCGTCGACCATGCCAGCGGTCGTCGAGGTGAACACGCCCGCTTCTTCCTCCGATTCAGCGGCCCCGTCCGCGGTATCGCCGGTCTCGCTTCCCGGGTCGTCTTCGTGGGCCATGTCCCAGCGGTCGAGGACGGCCTGCGCTTTTTCCTTGTTGTCGTCCGCAAGCGCGCGGTCGGCGTGGGCAAGCGCCTCGTCCTCGTTCATCTCCTCGAACACTTCGGGCGGTGCGACCTCGACGGCCGAGGCGTTGAGTTCGCTGATGTCGATGGCCGTCGGGTCGCCGACCTGACCGGGACCGGCCTTCTCCGAGAGCGCGGTCAGGACGTGGTAGTACAGGACGACGACAGCACCGATGATACCGAACCCGACGGCGAGAAGTACTGCTGTACTCTCGACCGGGAGGCCGAATAGTGCCGGCGGCTGGATGTCACCGGTGAGCCGGTCGGACGGGAACACTTCAGCGAACTGCTGGATGTACTGGAACGCCGGCGTCGCCAGGACGTAGTACACCACACCGCCGCCAAGCACTGCACCGCCGAGAATCGTGTTCCAGTGCTCTCGGGCGACGGCACTGGTACTGACGAGGTCACCGGAGCGTCTGACCAACATTGCAAGCTTCGCCAGCGCGAGGCTGATACCGTAGAGGCCACACAGCGGCGCGGCCCACATAATCTGGGTGAAGGGGTCCGGCGGCGAGAACAGCGCCCCGAAAGCGAAAATCCCCATCACCGCGTAGCGCCACTTGTCACGGAACGTCTCGTAGGGGACGATTTCGGTGTATGAAAGCACCGTCATCACGAGCGGCAACTGGGCGGCGAGGCCGAAGGAGATGGCCAGCAGAAAAACGAACTGGAACCACTTGACGATGGAGTACTGTGGCGTGAAGCCGGCCTTGAACGCGTCCCCGGCGAGGAAGTTGAACATCAGCGGGAAGAACAGCTCGTAGGCGTAGGCGACACCGCCGAAAAACAGCCCTAAGCTGATCGTGACGAACAGCGCGCCCTTCCAGGTCGGGATGTGCTCGGCCGGCCACCAGCCCCGCTGGCGGAGTCCGTCGCGGCCGAAGTATATCAACAGCGGCAACGACATGAGAATCCCGATGACGGCTCCGATTTTCACCTGCAGGAGGATGACGTCGAACGGCGTGACCGCGACGATGCTCGTGGCCTCCTGCGTGGTGAGGTCCATCTGCGAGTACAGGAGATCGGCGCGCAGCGTGTCCCAGACGCCGTACTGCAGTCCCATGATCGTGCCGATCATCCCGATGACGAAGACGACGAACACCTTCTGGAGGTGCACCTGCGCCGAGCGAAGCATCGCACCGAGCGTCGCCCGCCCGCTCTGGACCGTCTGGACGGTGTCCTCGTCGATAGCACTCGCCATCTTCTCTGTGCCTAGCCCAGTGGGCGTTATCAATTTATTCATCCCGGTGACAGCCACTGCTCGAAAAGAAAGTTTACAACACCCACCGTCTAAGCCGGGGACAGATGGAGGACGGTGACGCAGACGACGAGCGGCGCAGGCCCGATGAGCCGCCACTACCGTCCGACGACGAGGCCGACGAGTCGGCGGTCCCCACCGACCCGGTGGCCGAGGCCGATGCCAACCGGGAGACGGCCGAGGTGACAGGCCCGGGTCCCGCGCCGGCCGGCGGTGACGAGGACACTGTTGGCTCGCACGCCGCGCCGACCGAAGCCGAATCCAGCGATGGGCTGTTCGACCGGGATGCGTCGGATATCGCCGCCGCCGTCCCGGCGGACGTTCCGACCGACTGGGGCAAGTCGACGCCCTCGCCGGCTGGTGCCGGTGGTGCTGCGCCGACGACCGGTGGCGGGACCGCACCGAGCTACGACCCCGACGACGATATCGTCGACGAGGGCGCACCCGACGACGAGGAGATGCCGCTGGCCGACCACGTCGAGGAGATGGCGATGCGGTTGTTCGTCGTCGTCGGCGTGATGGCCGTCGTCGCTGTCATCGCCCTGCCGTACTCCGACGAACTCATCAACTTCCTGTGGTACTCCTTCCTCGACGGGCCGGCTGAGGCCTGCGGACAGGTCGCGACGAATGCCGACGGCAGCGTCGTCGAGGGAGCGGACTGCCCGAACGTATACAATCCGCTCGCGCTCATCTTGGCGCGGCTGAAAGTGTCGTCACTGGTCGGCTTTATCGTCGCGCTCCCGGTGTTCGTCTACCAGACGTACCTGTTCATGCGACCGGGGCTGTACCCCCGCGAGCGGCGCTACTACCTCGCGGCGGTCCCGACGAGTCTCGTGCTCGCGGCCGTCGGCGTCGGCTTCGCGTACTTCGCGGTCCTGCGGGCGATGTTCGATTACTTCATCACCTACTCCGACCGCGCGGCCGACCTCGCCTTTGGCCTCAGCGAGACGTTCAACCTCATCATCCTGATGCTCGGGCTGTTCGCGCTCATCTTCCAGATTCCGCTGTTCGTGATGCTCGCGGTGATGATGGGCGTGACGACGCGCCAGTGGCTTCAGGACCGGCGGCTGTACTTCTGGGGTGGCTTCGCCGCCGTGGCGTTCCTGTTCAGTCCCGACCCGACCGGGATGGCCCCGCTGATGGTCGCGGTGACGATGATCGGCCTGTTCGAGGGGACCCTGCTGCTCCTGCGGTGGACCGGCAGCACGTCGCCGATCCCGACCGCCGCCGACCTCGCCGCTCGTCGCCCGGTCGCGTGGCTGACCGCCGGTATCGCCGGCTACGTCCTCAGCCCCGCGCCGGTCCCGACAGGCTACTACGAGCAACTGCCAGCCACAGTGACTGAGACGCTCGCAGCCGTCGGCCTCGGGAACGCCACGCCGATGCTCGTCGGCGGCGGGATGATCGTCCTGTTCGAGGCGCTGGCATACCTCAACAAGAACTACTACGGCTCGGTCAGACTCTGGCGCGGGTTCCGGGCCGCCCGCCTGCCGGTGTGGGCTGTCGCCATCGTCGTCGGCTACCTCGGCAGCCCTGACCCGACGCTGTTCCGGCTCGTGAACCAGTTCAGCCTCCCGCGAAACGCCGCCATCGCCGTCGCCGCCGGCCTCATCCTCCTCTACGAGGGGACCATCGCCGTCGCGCGCTGGCGAAACCGGGGTGAATAAGATGGGGACCCTACTTGTCGCCCGGCACGGGGAGACCACCTGGAACCGCGACGGTCGCATCCAGGGGTGGGCCCCGAGCCGACTCACAGACCGTGGCCAGCAACAGGCCACGGCGCTCGGGGCGTGGCTCGATGAGCGATGCAGTGTTGACCGCGTCTTCGCCTCGGACCTCCGGCGCACCCGCGAGACGGCCGCTGCGGTCGGTGACGGCTACGGCGGCCTGCCCGACCGCGCGTTCGACACCGACTGGCGCGAGCGCGGCTTCGGAATCATGCAGGGCCTGTACGCCGACGAACTGCTCGATGAGTTCCCCGACCACGACCCGGACGCAAGCGTCATCTCGCTCGATGCGGCCCCAGAGGGCGGCGAGGGCATCCCGACCTTCCGGGGACGGGTCGAATCGGGGTGGGATCGAGCGATTGCGACCACCGACACGGGTGAGACGACGCTCGTGGTCACTCACGGCGGCGTCATCAAGGTCCTGCTGGCGAAACTCACGGACAGAGACCCGGACGCGGCGCTGGCCGAGGACTCACAGCCGAACTGCGCCGTCAACGAGATTCGACTTGATAAGGACAGCCCCGAACTGGTCGGTGAGGAACTGACTGGCTGGCGGACGTTGCTGGACTGAGCGCGCTTCTTTCAGTCGACGGACGGGTAGTCGGCGTCGAAGACGTTGCTGACCACGTCCTCCGTCTCTTCTTCCGCTGGCTCCTCCGTTTCTGGGCTCACACTGCCGGTTTCGTACCCGTGGAGGTCGAGCGTCACGTGGTCGAAGCCACAGTCCTCGATGTGGTCGCGGGCGGTGCGGACGAAGTCGGGGTCGAGCGCGGTTTCGAGTTCTTCTTCGCCGACCTCGATGCGGGCGAGGCCGTCGTGGTCGCGCACGCGGAACTGCTCGAAGCCCCACGTTCGCAGGAGACGTTCAGCCTTCTCGACGCGGGAGAGGCGTTCCTCTGTGACTTCCAGCCCGGTCGGAATCCGCGAGGAGAGACACGCCATCGAGGGCTTGTCGGCCACGGAGAGGTCGTACTCGCGGGCGATCTCTCGGACCTCCTCTTTCTCGATGTCGTGTTCCAGCAGCGGGGAGTAGGCGTCAAGTTCCTCGACGGCACGGAGGCCAGGCCGGTGGCCCTCGCCCACGTCTGAGGCGTTCGTCCCATCACACACCACGTCAATACCGAGTTCGCGGGCGCGGTCGTACATCGCGCCCAGGCGCATCGACCGGCAGTGGTAACACCGCATGTCGTCGTTCTGTATGAACTCCTCGCTGTCGAGTTCGGAGAACTCCACGATCTCGTGTCGGATGCCGATCTCCTCGGCGACGCGGGTGGCGTCGGTAAGCTCGGCGGCGGGGAGCGTCTCAGACTTGGCGGTACAGGCGATGGCGTCGTCGCCGAGGGCGTCGTGCGCCAGCGCGGCGACGACACTCGAATCGACACCACCGGAGAAGGCGATCAGCACGCCGTCTCGCGACTTGAGGTCTTCGCGGGCGGCCGCTAGCTTCTCCGAAACAGCAGACATGGAACGTCTTTCTCGGTGGAGCGCAAAAACGCCTTCGCGTTCGGTGTTCGACTGACTGAGCCGGGGCGGTTGACCGCTCCGCTGCCGCCGGAGCCGCTGGCAACGGGTTTTTTCTCGCTGGCGTCGAATGGGCGGGCAGATGGAGCTCGAATCGGTTCCGGGCGTCGGGGCGAAAACAGCCGCGGCGCTCCGGGAATTAGACGATCCGGAGGCGGCACTCCGGGACGGCGACGTGGCGTCGCTCGCACGCGCACCGGGTATCAGCGAGGGCCGGGCCGCCCGCATCGCTCGCGGTGCGATCCGGGCTGAACACGACGACCCCGGTGGGTTCACCGCGACGAAACGCGCCCGCGAGATCTACGCGGACGCGCTGGCGCTGCTGACTGACCGGACAGTGACTGACTACGCCGCGAAGCGCCTGGAAACGATTTACCCCAGTGGCGTCCGCAGCCGTATCGAGGAAGTCCGCTCGTTCGCCGAGTCGGCGATGACCCGCGACCCAGACCCGGCGGTTCTCGACGCTCTCTCTGCCGTCGAACCGCTTGCCGAACCCGGCGATGTGCGGGTGCGGGACCGGTGTCTGGCGACCCGCGACGCCGAGCGCTACGCCGACGCGCAGGCCGCGATTCCGGAGGTCAGCGTCGAGGTCGTCGACGACGCCCGTCAGCTGGCCGAACTCGCCCGTTCGTACTCGACGGTCATCGCGCTGGATGAAGCATTCGCCGGCGTCGACATCGAGGGCGACGTGCGCGTGGAGCCGACCGCACTGGAGGAGCCCGAATCCGTTGTGCCCGAGCGAGTCCTCACCTTCTTTGCCCGCAACTGCGACCGGATACGGGCCGCCGCCGAGGTCCACCGCGTCGCCGACCTCGACGCGCCGTGTGACCTGGAGACGCTCCTGTCGGCGCTAGAGCAGCTCGACGAGGACGGGGGCGTCAGCGGTGACGAGGAACTCGACCGCCTGACCACTGCGGTCGACGACCTCGATGCCGCGGTCTCAACCGCCGAGAGCGTCGCCAACGACCACCTCCGAGAGGCCATTGAGGAGCAGGATGTGACCATCGAGGGGACGGACCTGCTGTCGCTGGTTGAGCGCGGCGCGGGCGTCGACTCGCTCCTCCAGCGTGAACTCGCCAACGAGTACGCCGCGGCTGTCGAGAAGGCCCGCGACCACCTCGTCGATGCCCTGGCGCTCCGGGACATGGAGGCGACGGCGCGCCGGGCCTTCCCTGACGAGCCCGCCTATCCCGTCGAACACAGCGAAGACGTCGTCGCCCGTCTCCGCGAGGAACTGACCGCCGCGCGCGACCAGCGCGCGACCCGCCGGAAGCAGGAACTGGCCGACGACCTCGCCGAGATGCGCGAGGACGCCGCGGCGCTGGTCGACGCCGCGCTGGAACTCGACGTAGAGCTTGCCATCGCCCGCTTTGCCGACGACTTCGACTGCACGATGCCAGACGTTACCGAGTCCGAGGGGGTCGCAATCGAGGGCGGACGCTCGCCACTGCTCGACGTGTCCTTTGAGGCCGTCGAGCCAGTCGACTACGCTGTCGACGGTGTGACCGTCCTTTCAGGCGTCAACAGCGGCGGGAAGACCTCGACGCTGGACCTCGTCGCACTCGTGACGACGCTGTCCCACATGGGCCTGCCCGTCCCGGCAGAGTCAGCCCGTGTCGGGCGGATTTCTGAACTCCACTACCACGCCAAGACGCAGGGGACGCTCGACGCCGGCGCGTTCGAAGCGACGCTTCGGGAGTTTGGCGACCTCGTCGCGGACGTGGACCACCGCAACTCAGAACCAGACGCCGGTGGCGATACTGATGGACCAGCAGCCGGGACCGACAACCGCCCGGTGATGGTGTTGGTCGACGAACTTGAATCGATAACTGAGCCGGGGGCCAGCGCGAAGATTATGGCCGGTATCCTCGAAGCGCTGGGCGAACGGCAGGCGACGGCCATCTTCGTCTCGCATCTCGCCCGCGACATCCGCGAGGCCGCCGACACCGACATCAGCATCGACGGTATCGAGGCAAAGGGGCTGGAGGACGGCGAACTGCGCGTCGAGCGCTCGCCGGTCAAGGGCAAGCTCGCCCGCTCGACGCCGGAGCTCATCGTTGAGAAGCTCGCCGACGACGGAACCAAGGACGGCTTCTACGGCGACCTGCTCGAAAAGTTCGAGTAGCGACGGCCGGCGAAACCGCGCCCCTCGCGCACCTGTCACTGCTCGTGAAGCTGTGGCAAATGGTTAAGTGCGCCGCGAAGCTCGGTGAAAGTGATGAGCGACGACCCCGAGGACCGGATGCTCGGCTGGGACGAATCCGTCTTTCGGGACGAACACGTCTTCGAAATCGACTGGCTCCCGGAGACGTTCAAACACCGGGACACACAGATGGAGACGCTGAAGTACGCGCTCCGGCCGGCCGTCCGGGGGTCGCGCCCGCTCAACGTCATCGCCCGCGGGCCGCCGGGGACGGGGAAGACGACGGCCGTCCAGATTCTGTTCGACGAACTCACCGCCCAGACGGACGTGAAAACCGTCCGGGTGAACTGCCAGATGGACTCGACGCGCTACGCCGTCTTCTCGCGGCTGTTCGCCGAGATATTCGACTACGAGCCGCCGTCCTCTGGAATATCGTTCAAGAAATTGTTCTCACAGATCACCAACAAACTGGTCGAGGAAGACGAGGTGCTCGTCGTCGCCCTTGACGACGTGAACTACCTGTTCTACGAGAGCGAGGCCAGCGACACGCTGTACTCGCTGTTGCGCGCCCACGAAGCCCACTCGGGCGCGAAAATCGGCGTCATCTGCGTCTCCTCTGATCTCGAGCTCGACGTCATCGACGCGCTCGATACCCGCGTCCAGTCCGTGTTCCGGCCCGAGGAGGTGTATTTCAACCCTTACGGACAGGCCGAAATCGCAGATATCCTGGGCGAGCGCGCCGACCGGGGGTTCAACGAAGGCGTCGTCGGTCCCACGGTGCTCGACCGCGTCGCCGAACTGACCGAGGAACAGGGCGGCGACCTCCGGGTCGGTATCGACCTCCTGCGCCGGGCCGGAATGAACGCCGAACGGCGCGCCTCCCGCTCCGTCGAGACCGAGGACGTCGAGGCGGCGTACGACAAGTCTAAATACGTTCACCTGTCCCGCCGGCTGCGGGAACTGTCCGACTCCGAGACTGCGCTCGTGGAGGTCATCGCCGCCCACGACGGCCAGCAGGCCGGCGACATCTACGACGCCTTCTCCGAGCAGACGGACCTGGGGTACACCCGCTACTCCGAGATAATCAACAAGCTCGACCAGCTTGACATCATCGATGCCGAGTACACCGATGTCGAGGGCCGGGGCCGCTCGCGGGAGCTGACGCTCAACTACGACGCTGACGCGGTGCTGGAACGGCTGTAATACAGCGCATCAAAACGTCTACGCGCTCATTCCATCTTCTCGAAGGTCGTCTCGGCCCACTGGACGGCGTAGTCAGCGCCGTACTCCAGATACGCGTCGGTGTCGAGTGCGGCAAAGGGCGCGGGCAAGTCCAGACCGTGTTTGACGCCACTACAGGCGAGTTCGGCGGCCGCAGCGAACTCCGTCTGGCCCTGTGCAATTTCGCTGGGGAGGTCTTCGAGGCGGGGTTGCAGGCGCTCGCCGGCGTCGTCCCATGCCGCGTACAGGTCCGGGAAGTCGTCGGCCCAGCCGGCAAACGCCGAACGGGTCTGGAGTCCGAGATACGCGGCGTAGAGGGCAGCTGCGAGCTGGTATCGGGCGTTTGCATCGAGATGGTCCTCTGTAGCAGCTACGAACGCCGGGTACTGCTCGGCAAAAAAGCCCAGAAAATGCTCGGGTTCGTCGAGGCTCACTTCGACGAGCGCCTCCGCGACGAGAAACGAGACGAAACCGTCCGGTGAGGTCTCCAGCCGCGGCTTGACGAACACGCAGGGCGGGACCGTCTGGCGCGTCCAGGCGACGCCGCCGTCGCCGGGCATCCCGATGGTGAGGCTGTTACCGATGTACTCCTGTAGCACCTCTGGCGCTGTGGTCGGAAGCCACGCACCGTCGTAGGAGATCTGATCGAGGCTGTCGGTCACCAGCAGGAGTTCTTCGGCGACTGCGGGGTCCAGTGTCTCGAAGTCGCGGTCGCAGTTCAGTACGAGCGCCTCCGGGGCGTAGGCCTCACGTACTGCCGGCAATTCGCCGGTCAGTGAACGCTCGGTGAACATCTACGCCGAGAACAGGACGAGGTTGATGACGATGCCGATCGACAGCAGTGCTGACACGCCGATTGTTCCGAGGACGATTTTCGTGGCCTTGCTCATGTCAATGAGTATCCCGGGCCAGACATTAAAACTTGAGAAACGATTTTCTGGGTCCACAGCGTTCGTCGAGTATGCGCCGCGAACGCACCTCGACAGGCACTGCCTGGGAGCAGCAGGTCGGGTACTCGCGGGCGATACGTGCGGGTGACACTGTTCGTGTTGCCGGCACCATCGCCACGGACGACGACGGCGAGGTCGTCGCGCCGGGTGACCCGTACGAACAGACGAAACACGCCTTCGGTATCGTCGCGGATGCACTGACGACTCTCGACGCCGACATCGAGGACGTCGTCCAGACCCGAATGTACGTCACTGACATCGACGATCAGGAACAGGTCGGCGAGGCCCACAGCGAATTCTTCGGCGACGTCCGTCCCGTGGCGACGATGGTCGAGGTGAGTGGGCTGGCAACACCAGAGGCCGCCGTCGAGGTCGAAGCCGTCGCGCAGGTCGAGTGATGCTGGGCCGGGGTGCCGTCTTGATTACTTGTCAGTCCTGCCGACACCCGCACGGTGGGCGACGGCACGCCACTTTCCGGAGCGGAACCGACCCACATTGACAGCGGCTTTCAAATAGAAATCCCCGATTAGCGCGGCGAAGATAGCCGGAAGGCCGAGTCCCAGTCCCGGGGAGAACGAAACGCCAGTCACGGGGATTGCTATGACGAACGCCGTCGGTAACGCGAGCGCTGCGACCGGCAGGCGGTAACAGTAGCTTCCGAGTACCGTTCCGTACAGCGGCCACCGGGTGTCACCAGCACCGCGAAGGCTTCCGCGCATCGTCCGCGAGACGGAGAAGCCGGCGACGAGCAGCCCGAAGACGCGGACAAACGTCGCCGCCAGGTCCGGGTAGGCGGTCCCGAACAGAGCAACGATCGGCCGGGCGAACACCACGAGAAATAGTGCGACAGTGAGCTGGACCGCGAGTGCAACCCCGAGCGACTGCCAGCCGTACGCCGTCGCCTCTTTCGGGTCATCTGCGCCCAGCGACTGCCCAACCAGTGTCGACGCGGCGGTCGCATAGCCCCACGCTGGCATCAGCGCGAGTAGCATGACCCGGCGACCGATGGCGTACGCCGCGAGTGTCGGGGTGCCGAGTACGCCGAGAATGAACAGAAACGGAAACCGGCCAAAGGTCTGGAGCAGGCGCATTCCCGACAGCGGAAGTGCGACACGGACGAGTTCGGCGAGTAGTCCGAGGTCGAACTGTTTGCCACCGAGCGGCAGCGCCGTCGCGTACCGACCGGAGGCCAACAGCACGAAAAAGATGACTGCAGCGAGCGTGTTCGCTGCGACAGTCCCCCAGGCGGCTCCCGCGATTCCCATCGGTGCAACCGGCCCCAGGCCGAATATCAGCACACCGTTGAGCCCGACGTTGGTCGGCACAGTCAGCAACCGGACGTACATCGGCGTCCGCGTGTCGGCGCTCCCCGCGAGGGCGCGTGCGGCGACCATACTCCAGAACCGCGGCACCATCGACAGCATCACAATTGCGAGATACGTCGCGCCGTACTGGATCGCGGCCGGGTCATTGGAGAGACTATCGAGCAGTGCAGTCGGATACACCCACGCGATAGCAGTCAGTGGCAACGATAGCACGATTGCGAGCCACAGCGACTGCTTGACAGCCAGATTTGCTCGCTCCGGCTCGCCGCTCCCCTGCAGGCGAGAGACGACGCTTATTGTCCCGGAGGAGACAGCGAGCGCAAGTCCGAATCCCACGAAGTAGTACTGAAACCCCAGCTCGAGACCGGCCAGTGCGGCGTCACCCAGCGCCAGACCGACCATCAGAAAGTCCGCAAGCCGCAACAGGATTCGCAGACCTCCGGTGACCATCACCGGCGCGGCCAGGTCTGTCGCCTCGATGGCCCGGTCCCGGTCGACAGCATCCAATCTGGAGAGCGCGACTGGGACGGTGCGTACCAGCCGGCGGAGGGCGTCGCCGAGCACAGTTGTGTCACGGCGGGCAGGCAAACGTAGCTTACGACTCCATGCCCCTGTAGAGTTGCACACAGCGCTTATCTATGCAAATCCCTACCTGTAGATATGGATCAAATACCCTCTAGACGGTCGTTTTTGGCCGGCGCCGGGGCTGCTGCCACCGCTGGGATTGCCGGGTGTACTGGCCTCGGGATCGGGGACCAGACGCTAACGATGATTGACTGGGGGTACGTCTACAGTAACGGCGTCATCGAAGCCTTCGAGGAGCGCCACGGGGTAACGGTGGAGCGACAGGCCGCACAGGGATCGGCCGAAACCCTCGCGCAGTTGCGGGCCGGTCGCGCCGATTACGACCTAGTGCCGCTTGGCAACTACGCGGTGACGCCGGCGATGGAAGAGGGCTATCTCCAGCCGCTCGACCTCGATCAGGTCCCGGCATACGACGACGTGTTCGATTTCCTGAAAGCGGAGTACTTCGAACAGGACGGCGAGGTGTACGGGATTCCACGGAGCTTTGGGCAGACGCCGCTCGCCGTCAATACCGACATCGTCGAGCAGGATGTCACCGCGCTGGCTGACCTCTGGACCGAACCACTGGCCGGTGTCGTCGGCGGTCGCGACGACGCGCGCCTGCAGGTCCTGTACCGAAACGCGGCGAAAGGCGAGCCACTCAACCCGGCAAGTGCCGACGACGTGGACTTCGACTCGCTCCGTGCCGACCTTATCGACCGGCTGGAACTCACCGCCGGTCTCTGGAACAACGGGGGCGAGTCAGAGCAACTCCTCCGCAGTGAGGAGGTCGGCGTCCAGCCGGTCTGGAACTACGTCATCCAGTCGATGCAGTCGGATGGTCTCCCCGTCGAGCGAGTCTACCCCTCCGAAGGAACGAAAGCGTGGTTCATCCAGCACTGTATCCGGGACGGTGCGGAGAACCCAGAACTGGCACACACCTTCATTCAGGAGTGGCACACGCAGATGGGCTACAAGTCGCTGATGAAACCGAGCAACATCGCCGTCCCGAACGAGCAGGTGTTCTCCGAACACGATGTCGAGATGGCGGCGTACGGACTCGACGACCCGGACCAGTTCATCTACGAGGAACCGAAGCCACAGTCGCTCATCGAGCAGTACACCGAGACGTGGAACCGGGCAAAGACGGAGGCTGATCTGTAGTGAATGCGCTCGCTGTCGACGGTCTCACGAAGACCTTCGACGGAGCGCCTGCTGTCGACGATGTCTCGCTGACTGTCGAGCAGGGGGAGTTCTTCTCGCTCATCGGACCGTCCGGCTGCGGCAAGACGACGACGCTCCGAATGCTCGCTGGCCTCCTCACGCCGGATTCAGGGCGGGTGCTGCTCAACGGGCAGGACGTGACGGACCGGCCCGCCCGCGAGCGGGCGACGAACATGGTGTTTCAGGACCTCGTGTTGTTCCCCCACATGAACGTCGCGGAGAACGTCGGCTACGGGCTGGCTCGAAGTGGTGTTACAGAGCCGGAGCGCGGACAGCGCGTTGAGGACGCTCTGGCACTGGTCAATCTGGCGGGATTCGGCGACCGTGACCCGTCTGACCTCTCTGGCGGCCAGCGCCAGCGGGTCGCACTGGCCCGGGCGCTGGTCAACGACCCGGCGATACTGCTGCTTGACGAACCGCTTGCGTCGCTCGACCGGGCACTCCGAGAAGAGATGCAGGCGGAGTTCCGACGGATTCAGCGCGACAGCGACACGACCTTCCTGTACGTCACACACGACCAAGAGAGCGCACTGAGTATGTCCGACAGAGTCGCCGTGATGCGGGACGGGCGCATCGTCAACGTCGGCCCCCCTCGCCAGTTGTACACGGACCCGCAGACCCGGTTTGTCGCGTCGTTCCTCGGCGACGCCACGCTGCTTGAGGGCGACGTCATCAGGCGCGAGGGTGCCGATGTCGTAGTCCAGACCGGCGCTGGCCCGCTTCGGGCCAACGCAGACGCAACGAGCGACGCCGTGGGCGATGCGGTGACGGTCGCAGTCCGGCCGGAAGCCGTCACCCTCGGCGGCGACCTGACTGGCACCGTCACTGATGTCGCGTACAAGGGGTTCTACGAGGAAGCGACCGTCGACTGCGGCGGCGCGGAACTCGTCGTCCGACGCGAACGCAACACGGTGGCGGCCCCGGACAACGCGACATCCGCCGACGGCGGTACAGCCCTCCCGTTCCGCGTCGGAGAGACCGTCGAACTGGGCGTCAACCGGGCCGTCCTCGTCAGGGATGAGCGTCGCTAACGCACCCGGTCGGCTCCGGGACTGGCTGGTCGCCGGCAGCCCACTCTTGCTGGCACTGGCCCTGGGCGTGTTTCCGCTCCTGACACTGTTCGTCGAGAGCATTGGTCCCGGCCTTGGCAGCGAGAATTACGCGGAAGTGCTGTCGCCCCTGTACCGCGGCGCACTGCTGTACTCTATCGGCGTCGGTGTCGGCGTCACTGCCATCTGTCTCGCCGTCGCGTATCCGATTACGTACTGGATTGCCCACCGGTGTCCGGACCGGTACCGGCTCGTCGCGCTGGTCTCGGTGACGTTGCCGCTGTGGCTCAATTACGTGGTGCTCAACTACGCTTGGGTGTGGATTCTGGCCCGGGGCGGCGTGGTGAACCGAATCCTCGTCGGGACGGGTCTCCTCGATTCGTCGCTTGACCTCCTGTACAATAACATCTCGATGACCATCGGGTTCGTGTACATCTACCTGCCCTACGTCGTGTTGACGATGTACGTCTCGATGGAGCGATTCGATTACCAGCTCATTGAGGCCGCGCGGGACCTCGGTGCGAGTGACATTCGAGTGTTTCTCGACGTCGTGCTCCCGCGAACACTTCCCGGCGCGGCGGCGGCGACACTCATCGTCTACGCACGCATCGCCGGCGCGTTTGCAACTCCTGAAATCCTCGGCAGTCCCGGGAACGTCATGATCGCACGGCTCGTCGTGCAGGCGTTCCGGCAGTACACGAACTACGGGTTCGCGGCGGCGCTGTCGTTCGTGTTCCTGCTGCTGGTGCTTGGAACGCTCGGACTCGGGGCGCTTTCGCCGCGGGTCAGACAGGAGTTACGACAATGGTGAGCCGCGTCACACGGCTGGCCGAACGCGGTGCCGGGCGGCTCCCGGGCATCGTTGTCGCGCTGGCGCTCGTGTTCCTGTACACTCCCGTTCTCGTCATCGGGTACCTGTCGCTCTCACCCGCTGGCCAGCCGACGATTCCCATCGACGGGTTCTCGCTCCGGTGGTACACCGCGGTCCTGACTGATACCCGGTTTATCCGTGCGCTACTGACGAGTCTCGGCATCGGCGTCGTCACAGCCGTTGTCGGTACTGCGCTGGGGCTGGCCGGCGCATACGTGATTGTTCGGAGCCAACTCTCCCAGATTGCCCGTCGAACCATCGCCGTGATTATCGCCCTGCCGCTGTTCGTTCCGACGGTCGTCGTCGCCTTCGGTATCGGACGCGCTAGCGCGCTCGTCGGCCTCGGCTACGGGTACCTTCCGGTCGTTCTCGGCCACTTGTTCTGGGTACTCCCGTTCACTACGTTCCTCATTGCTGCCCGCTACGCGGAGCTCGACGACCGCCTCTCGGCTGCGGCCCGCGACCTCGGTGCCGATGACCGGACTGTGTTCAGGACGATCACGGTGCCGTTGCTGTGGCCGGCACTGACGGCGAGTGTGTTGTTCGCGTTCGCGCTCTCGTTCAACGAGTTTCTCATCACCTTCTTCCTCGCCGGGTCAAGCGTGACGACGGTCCCGCTGGAAATATTCGGCAAGGTCAGAATCGGTGCCACGGCCTTCCTGAATGCGGCGAGTGTGCTCGTCATCGTTGTCAGCGCTGTGGCGGCCGGTGTGGCTTCGACACTGCGCCGTCCTGTGTGAGTGGTTCCAGCCGCCAATCTGCTCCGCGACCCAGCGGCACGCTTTTGTGACCGAGCGGCGAGCGACGTAGTGATGCCAGACATTGAAGTCGGTGAGACGTTCACCGAAACCCGAACGTTCCAGCCCGACGATGTCGACCAGTTCGCCGCCCTCTCTGGAGACGACCAGCCCCGCCACACAGAGCCTGATGGGGACGGTCGGCAGATGGTCCAGGGGTTGCTCACCGCGTCGCTGCTAACCAGCATTGGCGGCGACCTCGAAGTGCTCGCCTCGCGGATGGAACTCCAGTTCCAGCGCCCGGTGTACACCGGTGAGACGCTGGTCTGTGAACTGACAGTCGTGAGTACCGACCCGGATGCCGACGGCGGCGTCGCTGTTGTCGGCGATGTGGCTGTCCGACGGATCAATCGCGGCGATGAGTCCACTCAGGCCGACACAGCCGCCGCGAACCCGGCCGACGGAGACACCGCTGGAACCGTCGTGCTTGAAGCGACCGTCGAGGGACTAATCAGGGAATGAGCTGTTCGCCGTCGTCGTCGTAGAGTGTGATGGCGTCGACCGGACAGGACCGGGCGGCGAACTTCGCGTCCAGTTCGGCGTCGTCCGGGACCTCCCGCACGAACACGTCCGAATCGGTTTCCTCGCTGTCCGCCAGCACCGCTTTGCCGGCGTCCTCGTCGCGCTCGAAGGCGTCCCACTCCGCGACACACTGGAACATCCCGATACAGGTGTCGTAGTCGTACTCGACTCGCATACCTCGTGTTGGCCGCTCGCGGGCAAAGGCGTTCCCCTCGCCGCCGTCGCGGGTGTAGTGCGACAGTTTAAATCGGGGCAGGACCCAAGCGGGGTGTAATGGACGTTGCGGACCTGCCGGGCGTGCCCGAGTGGCTCCCGGACCACCTGCGCGACGACGGCATCGAGGAGCTGTATCCGCCCCAGGCCGAGGCCGTCGAGGCCGGCGTCACCGAGGGGAAGAACCTGGTCGCGTCGATTCCGACGGCCAGCGGGAAGACCCTCATCGCCGAGCTAGCGATGCTTTCATCGGTCGCTCGCGGCGGTAAGGCACTGTACATCGTTCCGCTGCGGGCGTTGGCCAGCGAGAAACAGGCTGACTTCGAGGAGTTCGAGCAGTACGGCCTCGACATCGGTGTCTCGACGGGCAACTACGAGTCCGAAGGCGGGTGGCTCGCGGACAAGGACATCGTCGTCGCCACCAGCGAGAAGGTCGACTCACTCGTGCGCAACGACGCCCCCTGGATAGAGGACCTCACCTGCGTCGTCACCGACGAGGTCCACCTCGTCGACGACGGCGAACGAGGGCCGACTCTGGAGGTGACACTGGCGAAACTCCGTCGGCTCAACCCCGACCTGCAGACCGTCGCGCTGTCGGCGACCATCGGCAACGCGGAGGCGCTGGCGACGTGGCTCGACGCGGGCCTCGTCGATTCGGACTGGCGGCCAATCGACCTCCAGAAGGGGGTCCACTACGGGCAGGCGCTACACCTCGAAGACGGGAGCCAGCAGCGGCTCTCGGTGCAGAACAACGAGAAACAGACGGCGGCTATCGTCCGCGATACGCTCGAAGACGACGGGTCGACGCTGGTGTTCGTCAACTCCCGGCGCAACGCCGAGGCGGCCGCGGGCCGGCTGGCCAACACCGTCCGGCCACACCTCAGCGACGAGGAGCGCGGGCGGCTGGCCGACATCGCGGAGGAGATCCGTGACGTGAGCGACACGGAGACGAGCGACGACCTCGCGGACGCCGTCGCCGACGGGGCGGCGTTCCACCACGCCGGCCTCTCGCGCGGCCACCGCGAACTCGTTGAGGACGCGTTCCGGGACCGGCTGGTGAAGGTCGTCTGTGCGACGCCGACGCTCGCGGCCGGCGTCAACACGCCCTCGCGGCGCGTCATCGTCCGCGACTGGCGGCGCTACGACGGCTCAGCGGGTGGGATGGCCCCGCTGTCGGTACTTGAGGTCCACCAGATGATGGGACGAGCCGGCCGGCCGGGGCTCGACCCCTACGGCGAGGCGGTCCTCATCGCCAACAGCCACGACGAAGTGGACGAACTGTTCGAGCGCTACGTCTGGGCCGACCCCGAGCCCGTCCGGTCGAAACTGGCCGCCGAGCCAGCCCTGCGGACACATATCCTCGCGACGGTTGCCTCCGGATTCGCTCGGTCGCGTGAGAGCCTGCTGGAGTTCCTCGAACAGACGCTGTACGCCAGCCAGACCGACGAGGGCGGCCAACTGGAACGCGTCGTCGACGACGTACTCACCTACCTCCAGCGCAACGGCTTCCTTGAAATAGAAGCCGGCGAACTCGATGCTACCTCGCTGGGCCACACCGTCTCGCGGCTCTATCTGGACCCGATGAGCGCCGCCGAAATCGTCGACGGCCTCCGGGACTGGGAGCGAGGAGCCAGCGATAGCACCTCGGCAAGCGGGTCGCCGGCTGACCCGCAAGCGGAACCGCCGGCTGACAGCGGCTTCACAACCGCAAGCGAGCTGGCTGAGAATGCCGCCGGGAGCGACGACGATAGGGACCCGGACGACATCTCCGCACTGGGCCTGTACCATCTCGTCTCGCGCACGCCGGACATGTACCAGCTGTACCTCCGCTCGGGCGACCGCGAGGAGTACGAGATGGAGTTGTTCGAGCGCGAGGAAGAGTTGCTCGGCCCGACCCCCTCGGAGTTCGAGGAGGGCCGATTCGAGGACTGGCTCTCGGCGCTGAAGACCGCCCGCCTGCTCGAAGACTGGGCGACGGAGGTCGACGAGGCGACCATCACGGAGCGCTACGGCGTCGGTCCGGGTGACATCCGCGGGAAAGTCGAAACCGCCCAGTGGCTGCTGGGAGCGGCGGAGTCGCTGGCCAGCGAGGTCGACCTGGACGCCGCGCGGGCCATCAGCGAGGCCCGCATCCGCGTCGAACACGGCGTCCGGGAGGAGCTGGTCGACCTGGCCGGCGTCCGCGGCGTCGGCCGCAAGCGCGCCCGGCGGCTGTTCCAGGCCGGCATCACCGACCGCGCACAACTCCGGGACGCGGACAAAGCCGTCGTGCTGGCGGCGCTCCGAGGCCGCCGGAAGACGGCCGAGAACGTGCTGGAGAACGCTGGCCACCGGGACCCGTCCATGGAGGGCGTCGAGCCCGCACCCGACGTATCCGTCGACCTCGACGACGGTACAGATGGGGAGGCGAACGCCGACCCGACAGCCAACGACGACCAGTCCAGTCTGGGTGATTTCTGATGGAGGTTGTCGAAGGAACTGCTGAAATCGACGACGTGGGGTCGTTCGTGGAGACGCTCGGCGCAATCGGCGACCGCCACGGCGTCATAGTACAGGCATTCGACGCTCGCTACGTCGTGGACCGCGCCCATCTCGAACTGGCTGTCGAACTCGCAACCCGGGCCCACCGTCGGGGTGACGCTATCGCCGAGGACTTCGGCGTCGAGATACTGCTGTACGCAGCCGGTCGCCGCCAGATAAACCGCGCGCTGACGATGGGCGTCGGCGAGGGCTCCTGTCCCGTCGTAGCCGTCGTCGTCGACCCCGAAAAGGTTAGTTCCCACAAAGGTAATGACGAGCCGCGGGACATCGGCGCAGCCGCCGACGAGGTGCGTGACGCCCTCACGCCCGCGTCGACGCTCGGCGAGTACGACGCGGAGCGCGTCCGGTCGTTTTTCGACGTGACCGACGCCGAACTCGCCGCGACGGCCGGTGGCCTTCCCGACACCGTCCGGGAGCGCGTCGCGCTGTTGCCGGTCGAGAAGTAGCGACAGTATTTTTGACGATGGCCGTGTTATCGTCACACATGGACCCACAGCGGACGGCACGGCAGCGGGCCAGCGAGCGTGCCCGCCGGGTCGAAGCGACGGTCGACCGCACCACCGGCGGGGCCGCGTACCCGGTCCGCGTGGAGGAGCTGGCAGACGAATACGGCAGCGCCGACCCGCCTGCCGAGGACCTCTCGGCCGCGATCGAACGCAGTACCGACGGCGAGTTCGACTCGCCGACGGAGGTCCGGGCGGCCATCCAGCAGGTGACAGCGCAGAACAGCGCCCGCACCGAGGCGACGTTCGACGAGCGCGAGCAGTCGTGACTGCGCTGGAGACGCCGCTGTCCATCGGCGGCGTCGAAGTCCCCAACCGACTGTATCGCGCACCGGTACTGGAGTGTGCCGGCAACGGCGAGGCTGCTGTCGACACGCTCGTCGACGAACTTGAACCGACGGCGGCCTCCGGCGTCGGCCTCATCTTTCAAGGCGCGAGCATCGTCACCGACCGCGGCGGCTGCGCCGCGCCGAACATGACGCGGGTCCACGACCCGGCCTTCGTCGAGCGGCTCGCCCGGCTCACCGGCGCGGTCCACGACCACGGCGGCCGAATCTTCCTGCAACTGGCCCACGGCGGTCTCCGGAGCATGGCGACCTGGCACGCCGAGTACCGTCGGCGGCACCCAGACCAGCGCCAGCTGGCCGTCAGCCGCCCGCCCTGGCAGCTCCGGGCGCTCGACTGCGCCGGCCTGATTTCGCTGCGGCCGGACGTGCTCTCGACCGCGGAGGTGTGGGACCTGGCCGAGCAGTTTGGTCGGTGTGCCGGCTACGCCGTCGACGCTGGCTACGACGGCATCCACCTCTCGGCGGCGAACATGAGCCTGATCCAGCAGTTCCTCTCGCCGTTCTACAATCACCGGGACGACGAGTTCGGCGACGGCATCCGCTTCCTCGAAGCGGTCCACGACGCTGTCCGGGACCACGCCGGCGACATGCCGCTGGTCACGAAGGTCCCCGCCGAGACCGCTGCGCCCAGCTTCGTTCGAAGGTATCTCACCCAGACGGACGGCGTGAACATCGCTGAACGGGCGGCAGCCATCGGCTACGACGGGCTCGTCCCGGTCGTGGTGTCGCCGTTCTGGGACATGAGCATCGTTCGCGGCGCGTTCCCCGACCGGGCCTGGGACGCGAGCGACCTGCGGGACGACTACGCGGCGGTCTTTGGCGGTCGACTCCGGGCGCGTGCCGTCCGGCTGCTCAACAGCCTGCAGGCCCGCCGGTTCGGCCACGACCCGGGCTGGAACGCCGACTTCTGTCGAGCGGTCCGCGAGCGCGTGGACGTGCCGGTCCTGCTGGAGGGCGGGCTGCGGACGCGTGTCGACTGCGACCGGTATCTCGGCGCGGACGGGGCCGCGCCCGCTGCCGATGCGGTCGGGATGGCTCGGCCGTTCTACGCGGAGCCGCGGCTCGGCGCGCGCCTGCTCGACGGCGCGGACGCGCTGTGTGAGAGCTGTAACAACTGTACTGTTCCGCAAGTCACCGGCGAACCGGGCCGCTGTCGAACGCCCGCGATCGTCCGCGAACAGGCTCGGCTCCGGCGGGATGGTGCCTACGAGCGAACCGAGTAACGGACTTCGGATACTGCCACCGCCACAACTGGGCAGATACAAAGGCTCATACGCGCTCGGTCCCGAACGGACGCCGATGACGACAGGGATTTCGTCCGAACGCGTCGAGCTGTCCGTCGACGGCGAAGACGTCGATATTCACTACCGGACCGGCGGCGAGGGGCCGCCGATGGTGTTTCTCCACGGTATCGGGCTGGACGCCGCGACCGTCTCGTGGCGACACGCACTGCCCGCACTCGCGCCAGAGCGGACGGTGTATGCGCTCGATTTGCCGGGCCACGGCGACAGTGACAAGCCCGACCGTGCGTACACGACCGAGTACTACCTCGAGACCCTGTCCGAGTTCATCGACGCGCTCGATATCGAGGAACCCGCACTCGCCGGCCTTTCGATGGGGGGTGCCATCGCACTCGGCCACGCGCTCGATGGCGGCCCCGTCGAGCGGCTGGTGCTGGTCGACAGCTACGGGCTGGGAGCTGACGCCTACTGGCGGACAGCGGCCAGCAGCGTCCTGCAGACGCCGATACTCGGAAACATGCTCTGGCAGGGTGTGGGGTCGTCCCGGCCGGCAATCCGGAACAGCCTCCGCAGCATGGGTCCTGGAGAGCCGCCCCAACAACTGGTCGAGGACGTGAATAGCGCTGTCGACCGACAGACGGTCCGGGCGATGCGGCGCTGGCAGCGTAGCGAGTTTCAGTGGTGCGGGTTTCGGACCGACTACTCCGATCGGTTAGCGGAAATAGATGTGCCGACGATGCTGATTCATGGAGCTGTCGACCCGCTGCTCCCTCGTCGGTGGTCCGAGCAGGCGGCTGGAATGGTCACTGATAGCACGCTGAAGATTTTCGAGAACTGCGGGCACTGTCCACCGCGGGAACACCCCGACCGGTTCAACCGGGCCGTTCGAGCGTTCTGCTGAGTTATTCCGGCAGTTCGTCGATGAGGACGACCGCTTCGCCATCGATGACGACATCGTCGTCAGCAAGGACGCGCGTGGTCAGCCGGTACTGTTCGTCGCCGAGGTCCTCGACGATTTCACATTCGGCAGTGAGCCGGTCACCAATACGGACCGGGTTGTGGAACTCCAGGTCCTGCGAGAGATAGATAGTCAGCCCCGGCAGCCGTGCCAGCGCCGCGCTGATGAGACTCCCGACGAGCGTCCCGTGGGCGATTCGGCCGCGGAAGCGTGTCTGCTCCGCGAACTCGTCGTCGAGGTGAAGCGGATTCGTGTCGCCGCTCGCGGCGGCGAACTGTTGCACGTCGTTTTCCGAGATCGTCTTTGTGAAATCGACGTGGTCGCCGACGCCGAGGCGGCCCGGATGGTCTTCGGAGATCGAGACGTGCCATTCGGGGAGATCTTCGTCTGGTTCGATACGGTCTGCGGGCGTTACGCCGTCTTCGTCCTCCTGCTGGACGCCGAACGCGGCGAACGCTGCCCGGTTAGCTGCGACGACGCTGCTGAACATATGTGACGATGTTTCAGTCCATGTGTCTAACAGCGGGTTTCGTGGCGATTCAGAACTCATCTGTTCTGGTAGTTTATTGGTCGGAGTATTAAACCTTGGTGTTGGTTTCGTCTCAGCTGTCGGTAAACGCCGTCTAACGGGCGTCAGACGGGTGTTTGGGGGTGCCGTTATCGGCGCTGCAGGGCGCAGCACTTCCCTCGACGCCGCTGAACCACTAATACCACTCTCTACCATTCAATGGTAATCAATGGTTTTCAGCGGAAGATTTATATTGTTGAGGAGAGTACATGTAGCTGACCGATGGCCGACGAGGATGATGGCCTGCTGTGGCCTCCGATGTTCAAGGGGATGCAACAGGCGAGCGAGAACGCGATGGAACAGCAACAGCAGCTGATGAAACAGATGTTCGCCAACGGTGGCATGCCGAGTTTCGATATGAATCAGCTCGGTGCCATGAGCCAGATGGCGACGTTCAAGACCCGCGTGCAAAGCGGGGGTCGGATCAGCATCCCCGATGCGGAGCGAGAGGCGCTGGGCATCGACGAAGGCGACATCGTGCAAGCCGTCGTCCTCCCGGTCACTAACAACAACAGCGAGTAATCCAACAATGGTAGACTACACAACCCCCGTCACGACAGCGTTCGAGATGCAGCGTGCGACGATCGAGCAGAGCCAGAAGGCGCTCGAACAGAGCGTTTCCTTCCAGCAGAACGTTAACAACGCGGTTATCGACAGCCTCGACACGCAGGAGTCGGCACAGCGCCGCGGTGTCGAGCTCCAGCAGACTGCGTTCCACAGCTACCTCGACGCGATGGCGTCGACCATGCCCGGCATGACCGAAACCGTCGAGCAGATCCGTGAGACCGTCGACGAGCAGTTCGACTTCTTGCTCGAGAACCACGCCGAACTGTTCGACAACATGGAAACCGAGCTCGAAGAAGGCGTTGACACCTACGACGAGATGACCGACGAGTACGTCACGGCCGTCAACGACCAGGTCGACATGCTCGTCGAGGCCCACGAGGAACTCGAAGCGCAGTCTGTCGAGGCCGCCGAGCAGTTCGGCGAGCAGCTCGAAGAAGTGCAGGAGCAGGTCGAGGAGATTCAGGAGCAGGTCGAGGAAGTGCAGGCCGAAGCCGCCGACGCTGTCGACGTCGAAGCGTAACGACGACAGTCGGTTTTTTTGTGCGCCCGCCGCCGAGGTACTATTATGAGTAACACAAACGACATTCAGGAGGAATGGACGGAGATGGTTGAGGAGATGAACAACGCGGTCGCCGACTCGATGGAGCAGAACATGAAGGCCCAGGCGGCCTTCGTGGAGTCGTGGGCCGATGCTGTCGAGGATACAATCCCGGAGCAGGAGGACCTTGCTGACGGGATGGACGGCTACAACCGCGCCTACGAGGAGTGGATGGACGCCGCCGAGCAGATGGTCGAACGCTCTACCGACGCCGCTCGGGGCGAGGATGTCGACCCCGCCGAGTTCCGTGACATCTGGCTGCAGTCCGCCAATGAGGCGTTCAAACACGTCATGGGTACCTCGGCCTTCGCGGCCGCCAACGGCCAGCTCGTCGAGTCGATGATGGAGATGCAACAGGAAGCCGACGACCTGAGCCAGGACACGCTGGAACAGCTCGGCTTCCCGACGCGAGACGATGTCGACGAGGTCGGCGAGCGCCTCATCGAACTGGAGCGCCGCCAGCACGCGGTCGAACAGAAGCTTGACCGCGTGCTCGAACATCTAGAAGAGTAACTATGTCCAGCAACCCCTTCAATCCGTTCGAGGCCGCGCTCAACTGGCAGCGCAAGACACTGGAGAACATGACCGACGCCGCCGAGACTAGTCAGATCGCCGACGAGCGGCTGGAACTGCTGGAGTCCGTCGAAGTCGGTCAGACGCCAAGCAACGTCGTCTACGAGGAGAACAAGCTCGAACTCCTCCATTACGACGCCGAGGCTGCCGGCATCGAGGTACCGGACGAGGAGAAGGAAGATATCCCGATCCTCATCGTCTACGCCCTCATTAACCGGCCGTACATCCTCGACCTGCAGGAGGAGCGGTCGGTCGTCCGCCGACTGCTGGAGGCGGGCCACGACGTGTACCTCATCGACTGGAACGAGCCCTCGCGGCTCGACCAGCACCTCACGCTCGACGACTACGTCAACCGTTACATGGACAACTGCGTCGACGTGGTCCGCGACCGCTCCGGCCAGGACGCCATCAACATCCTCGGCTACTGCATGGGCGGGACCATGTCGGTGATGTACACTGCACTCCACAAGGAGAAGGTCAACGCTCTCGGGCTGATGGCGGCAGGACTGTGTTTCGACCACACTGGTGGCGTCCTCGAAGAGTGGGGCTCCGACGAGTACTACGAGCCAAGCGACGTGACCGAGACCTTCGGCAACGTCCCCGCGGACATGCTCGATATCGGGTTCGCGCTGATGGACCCCGTCGAGAACTACGTCACGAAGTACATCCGGTTCGCGGAGAACATGGAAAACGAGGGCTTCGTCGAGAACTTCGGCCGGATGGAGAAATGGCTCGGCGACGGTATCGACGTGGCCGGCGAGGCCTATGTTCAGTTCCTCGAAGACGTGTATCAGGACAACAAGCTCTACAGGAACGAGCTGGAACTCGACGGCAAGCACGTCGACCTGGACAACATCGACATGCCGGTCCTCCAGCTCATGGGCGAGTACGACCACCTCATCCCGCCAGAGGCCTCCAAGCCGTTCAACGACGTCATCGCTAGCGACGACACGCGCACCATCGAGTTCTCGACGGGCCACATCGGCCTCTCCGTCTCGTCGTCGACTCACGCCGACCTCTGGCCCGAGGTCGCCGAGTGGTATTCTGAGCGCAACAAGGGAAGCGGCGAAGTCGACATCGAGGTCGAATCTCCCGACGAGGCTGACGACGACCCGGTAGACCAGTCGGAACCTACTGACATCGACGTTGACGCGACTACCGATGTCGATGCCACCGAGGACGAAGACGATGCGACCGACGAACCCGCGGATGTCGATAGCGTCTCTGGTATCGGCCCGACCTACGCCGACCGTCTGCACGGCGCTGGCATCCACAGTGTTGCGGACTTGGCTGAATACGATGCGGCCGAACTGGCCGACATCGCTGAGACTACCGAGTCCCGCGCGCAGGACTGGCTCGACCAGCTGTAATCCGGCGCTGTTTTTCTGTTTCGCGCTGCACGGGTAGCCATGCGCGTCTCGGTCATCGGCGGCTCGACAGTTACCGACGAACAGTATCAGCAGGCACGCGAGGTCGGACGACAACTCGGTGAGCACGGCCACGACATCGTCTGTGGCGGCCTCACCGGTGTAATGGAGGCAGCCTGTCACGGCGCGAGCGAGGCCGGCGGCCACACTATCGGCATCCTGCCCAGTGAGCGCCGGGCCGCCGCAAACGACTACGTCGAGACGGCCATCGCCACGGGACTCGGAAACGCCCGCAACGTCCTCGTCGTGATGAACGGCGCGGCAGTCGTCGCCGTCGACGGCGGCCCCGGGACGCTCTCGGAACTCGGCCACGCGCTTGACATGGGTCGACCGGTCGCCGGGCTCGGAACCCACCGCCTCGACGGCGGCGACGCAATCGAACACGTCGACACGCCCGCCGAAGCCGTCGAGTACGTCGAGTCGGCCGTGCAGTAGCTTTCACTCCAACAGCCGCTTGAGAGCCGCCGCGATTGCAAGAAACGCGACGCCGAGCAGCCTGACCCGCCGACGGGACTTCTCCTGTGGCGCGAACTCCACAGCGAGCACCCAGCGATAGCCCAGCCGTGCCGACGACAGCAACAGCCCCGGAACGAGCAGATGAAGCGCGCCCGCTAGTGCTGTTCCGACCCACAGCAACCGCCGTTCGGTCCGTGTCAGGTCCATACCGGCTCAAGGGGACGCGTCGGTTTGACCGTGGCGTCTGCTTGCGAAGTGCGTACTGCCCGACACTCTTGCAGAATCGAAACAGCGCCGTGGCTCACTCAGACTGAAGACAGAAAATGTAGAACCGCAACGATTCTTCGCGGGGTCGACGGGCGAGGCAGGCATCCGCGGCCGAAGGCCGCGGTTCTCGGAATCGCCGCAGTGCGGCGATTCCGCCTTTTTCGCCAATGTGGCTTGCCTCGCGGGTCACTTCGTCGTCGGGCGGCGATGCCGCCCGACTGCCTGCGGGACCTTCGGTCCCGCTCTGTTCCCCGCTCGGCGTGCCGAGGTTTCTTCGAAACCTCGCTTACATCATGCCGCCCATGCCGCCGCCCATGCCGCCCATGCCGCCGCCCATGCCGCCGGGCGCGCCGCCGGGGCCGCCGGGTCCGCCTTCGTCCTCGTCGTCGTCGCCCTGGCCACCCTTGAGGTCGCCAGCGGCGATGACGTCGTCGATGCGGAGGATCATGACGGCTGCTTCCGTTGCGCTTTCGACTGCCTGGGTCTTGACACGGAGGGGCTCGACGACGCCGTCCTCTTCCATGTCGACGACCTCTCCGGTGTAGGCGTCAAGCCCGGAGGTGACTGCACCACCGTCGTGCTTGCTGCGGAGGTCGACCAGCGAGTCGATCGGGTCGAGACCGGCGTTCTCCGCGAGGGTGCGCGGGATGACGTCGATGGCGTCGGCGAAGGCCTCGACGGCGAGCTGTTCGCGCCCACCGACGGAGTCGGCGTAGTCACGCAGGCCGAGCGCGAGTTGAGTCTCGGGGGCACCGCCGCCGGGCAGGACCTTGCCGTCCTCCAGCGTGGCGGCGACGACGCCGAGCGAGTCCTCGATGGCGCGCTCGACTTCGTCGACGACGTGTTCGGTGCCGCCGCGGAGAATCATCGTGACAGCCCGGGCGTCCTCGACGTCCTCGACGAAGATGCGCTCGTCGCCAGCGATGTCCTTCTGGGCGACGGAGCCGGCGAAGCCGAGGTCGTCGGCTTCGATGTCGTCGATGTTCGAGATGATGCGCGCGCCGGTCGAGCGCGAGAGCGCTTCGATGTCGGACTTCTTGGCGCGGCGGACGGCCAGAATACCTTCCTGAGCGAGGTAGTGCTGGGCCATGTCGTCGATGCCCTTCTGGCAGAAGACGACGTCAGCACCGGCCTCGGCGAGCTTGTCGACCATCTCCTTGAGCTGTTCCTCTTCTTGGTCGAGGAACTGCTGGAGCTGGTCGGGGTCGGTGACGTTGACCTCGGTGTCGAGCTCCGTTTCCGGAACCTCGATGGCCGTGTCGAGCAGGGCAACGTCGGCGTCCTCGACGGCGAACGGCATGTTGTCGTGGACGCGCTCCTTGTCGACGATGACGCCTTCGACGAGTTCGGACTCGTCGGTTGCGCCGCCGACGACGGTTTCGATCTGGATGTTGTCGGTGTCGACGCTGCCGTCGTCGTCGACGACGGACTGTGCGGCGCGGACGACGAGTTCGGCGAGGACGTCCTTGGAGGATTCGGCGCCCTTGCCGGTCATCGCGGTCGCGGCGACCTTTTCGAGGGTCTCCGTGTCGTCGGCGTCGACGTCGATGGCGTTGTCTTCGAGAATCTCCTTGGCTTTCTCGGCGGCCTGGCGGTACCCCTGGGCCAGGATGCTGGCGTGGATGTCCTGGTCAAGGAGTTCCTCGGCCTTCGAGAGGAGTTCGCCGGCCATGACGACCGCCGTCGTGGTGCCGTCGCCCACTTCGTCTTCCTGGGTCTGGGCGACCTCGACGATCATGTTGGCGGCGGGGTGCTCGATGTCCATCTCGTCGAGGATGGTGACGCCGTCGTTCGTGACGACGACCGAGCCCGAGTTGTCGACGAGCATCTTGTCCATGCCCTTCGGACCCAGTGTCGTCCGAACGGCCTCGGCGACGGCCGTCCCGGCCGTGATGTTCATCGACTGCGCGTCCTTTCCGGATGTCCGCTGGGACTCCTCGGAAAGTACAATCATGGGCTGGTTGCCCATCTGCTGTTGAGCCATAGTCAAACGATGATTGAATGTGATTCTATATAAAAGCTTTGGTCACGGCCGGTATATCGCCCCACTGCATGCCACACTCGACGGTGTGATACTACCTAACGTGGGTGGTTTATATACCGACGCAGGGGCGCTCAGCGACCCATTCCGAACCGCCGGTGGCGCAACTCGGGCGTAATCTGGATGCGGGAGATGTCCTGTCCGGTCCGGTACCAGACGAACGCCGCCCTGGTGAACAGTTCGCGACACTCGATGCGGACTTCCCGGGGGTTGCCCTCCGTCCGCTCGTGGATGTCCTCGATTGCGGCCCGGGTGAACAGGTCCGGGGCCTGCCCTTCGTAGGGGTTGTCCCGGAAGTACGAAAGCGAGCGGGCGGCGTACTCGGCCACGTCGTCCGGCGAGAACGGGTCGATGCCCTCGTAGTACCGCAGCCGTGAGTCGAGGGTCCCGCGAATCTCGGCGACGCGGCGCTTCCCCTCCGGTGTCCCGGTGAGGAACAGCCGAACGCCGGCGTCGCCGGCCACCTGCAGCGGCGACAGCAGGTCCGCCTCCAGCACCTCGATTTCGTCGACGACCAGCAGAAGCGTCTTGCCGTCCTCGCGTACGCGACGGACGATTTCGTGGACGGCGTCTTTCGCTTCAGCGGTCGCCCACGGAATCCCGTCTCGGACCTGCGAGTAGTTGCGCTGGTCGATGGAGTAGCCCGCGGCGTAGGCGGCGGTTAGCACCGTCTGGTACAGTTTCCGGGGCGTTGTCTCACGGGGGTTGTCCAGATGCGTGATGACAAAGCCCTCGTGTTTCGAGAGGTCCCGCAGCACGATTTCCCGGAAGGCCGTCTTTCCGGTGCCGTAGGGACTCACTAACCCGATGTGCTGGTCCTGAAGCAGCCAAGATGTGACCTGATTCAGCATCTCGGTGTCGTGGCGGACGTACAGCGGCTCGGGCATGTGATCCAGCCCGGCTTCCTCGGTAAACGGGAGGTCCGTCACGGTCCCGGCCGTGCCGCCCAGCGCCTCGCCGAAGGCCAGCAGGCGCTGTTCGACCTCTTTCAGCTGGTCCAGCAGGACGCCGGCGGTAGCGCTCTCGGCGCGCTCCGCCTCCTCAGACCGGAGCGACTCGAGCCGGTCCATCACCTCAGAGACGGACTGTCCCGAACCGCTGGTCTTCGGTTGCTCTGTGTCGTCTACCACGGCTGTCTCTCTCAGCCTTGCTGGTCCGGCGCGTTATATGTTACGCCCCGAATTTCGGGGAAGATACCGCGGTCAAAACGGCAGCGGGAACGGAACCGAGCCGTAGGCATACCCTTCCATGCCACTCTCGGGCCGGGCGCGGAACACGACGGTCGGCGAGTAGCCCACGTCGGGCTGTTCGCCGTACACCCGCCGCCAGTCGTCGTCCGGGAAGGAACTGCAGTCGACGACGAGGACGGCCCCCGGGTGGGCCGCCAACTGGTCGCGGGTCTTCGCGTCGCCGGAGGCTTTCACCGCGGCGACGGCCGTGTCGACCTGTCGCCGGGACGGCGGCCGCGGCCGGGTGACCTCGATGAGCGTGTCCTCGACTCGGAAGTCGACGGAGTGGCCCGAGTCCAGTTCGACCTCGGGTCTGATGTCGTTGCCCGCGTCGACGAGCAGCTTGGCGACGTTGAACTCGCCCATCGTCGCCCGCATCCGCGAGAGGTCAAAGCCCTCGCTGGTCCCGAGTTTGCTCGCCATCGTGTAGCGGTAGTCGTCGAGTTCGCCGGTCGCGAGGAAGTCATCGTAGAATGCCAGCCCGTCCGCCCGGTCGGCGTCCGGGAAGCCGCCGGCGTGGTCTCGGAAGAACGTCCGTGTCGACTCGCGGCCGTCCTTCGACAGAAACACAGGGAGGAAGAAGTGCGCCAGCGCCTCGTACTCGGTGAGCCACGGGTCTTCCACCTCTAGCTGTGCGAACAGTTCACGCTGGACCCACTCGCTGATGGCGTCGGGGACCTCGTCGAACGTGTATTTCTCTGTCCGCCACAGCGTCTCCGGCGTCTCCGTGTTTCCGACCCAGTAGGCGCGCTGACCGTTCCAGCAAAACAGCGCCAGATCACCGTTGTCCATCTCCAGCCGGCGCGCGGCCCACCCCTCCGGCGGGGCGAACCACGGGCCGTTCATCGCCGCACCGAAGGTGTTCTGCAGCGGTGTCAGCAGGTCGTTCCGGACCCGATTTTCGCTCCATCGCTCGTTCGACTGTCGCAGACGTAAGGGACCAGCCACACAGTCGTGTAGACGGTCAGTGGTCTTGGGCGTTCCGCCCTGCCGAAACGCCGCCGCTCGGACTGCTTGATACCTCTACCGCCCGTGTGGGACGGTTTCTGGCACCACCGTTACATTGATAGTCACTAGCAGCCAAGTTTCACTGTGGTAACCTATGTCGATGGGAGCGTACGACGACGACGAACACGAACGCCGTGAACGCAAGAACAGCGAGGTCGACCTGTCGGAAGACGACGACCGCAGTACATACCACGGGAGCGTCGATTACGACGGTGACGAGTCGACAGAAGAGTTGCTCGACCAGTTCAAGCAGATCAACTCCGACTGACTGCGGCCGTTCTCGACCGATAGCGCAATAGTCCGACAGAGACGGCCGTCACGGCTGTGACGGCTAGCACGTGGCCGACTAGCGCCGCGAGCAGCACCGGCTGATCAAGCACGAATGGCACGAGCACGAGCTGGAGAACGCCAAAGCCCCAAATCTCTAAGTCGGCCCGCATGAACACCCGCGCTGTCTCGGGGTCGAACCGGTAGCGAGCCGACCGCCACAGGCCTGTGACGCTGGCCCACCACCCGGTCCCGATGCGGTAACTCACATCCCAGAGAATGAGCAGCGTCAGATACACGACCAGTACCGGCGGCTCCGACCCGAACAGCCGGTTCAGCAGCGGCATCGAACTGACCTGCGGGTCGAACACGAACAGATGGGTGAGCAATGCGATGTACGCAAGGACGGACAACACGACTTCGACGTTCGAGGCGAACAGCAGCGCACGGTAGGTCGGTGGCACGTCGATACGCCGGATGAGCGTGCTGATCCGGAGCATTTCTGCGCTTCCGATGGTGGCGACGAACACGACGACCGTTCCAGCGATTGCGGCGCTCCAGACCTCGTAGTACCACGACAGGGCGATGATGGCAACCTCGAAGACGAGGAGCTGAATCGCCATCGCTGCCCACGTCGGGAGGCGAATCCCCGGCAGCGCGCCGATGATGCTCTCATACACCCACGTTTCGCCGTACTCGGGGCGGGCGCTGTCGCCGCTCATCTGCCAGCACCACCCGTGGCCGCGGCCGCCCGTGCCGCGTCTCGACTCCGCGACTCGCTGAGGGCTAGCCTGACCGCATCCGCGAACGATGTCGGGTCCACGGCGAACTGTGCCTGTGCAGCCTCGGTGTCTGCTACCACCGGCGTTTTCAGCCCGTGGATGAGCGGGCGGGCGACGCTCGATGGCACGTCGGTCATGAGGGCGACCCAGTACGCTGATAGTTTCGGCGTCAACACCGGTATCGGAACGATTGTCGGCGCACCGGTCCCCATGAGTCGGCCCGTCTGTTCCAGAATCTCAGCGTATGTCAGCACCTCCGGCCCGCCGATTTCGTAGGTTTCACCCGCCGTTTCCGGCTTGTCGAGCACGTCGACCAGGTACGAGACGACGTCATCGATAGCGATGGGGTGGCAGTCCGTCCGTACCCAGCGCGGTGTCAGCATCACGGGCAGTCGCGTCGTTAGCTCGCGTATCATCCGGAAGCTCGCCGAACCCGCGCCGATGATGATGGCCGCCCGGAACGTCGTCAGGTCGTATTCGCCGTCCCGGAGAATGAACTCGACCTCCCGGCGCGACCGGAGGTGTTTCGACAGCGTCTCGTCGTCCTCGCCGAGGCCGCCGAGGTAGACGACGCGGTTGACGCCGGCTTCGTCGGCTGCCCGACGGAAGTTCCGTGCCGCCCGTCGGTCTCGCTCGGCGTAGTCGCTCCCGGCACGCATCGAATGGACCAGATAGTACGCGACATCGACGCTGTCGAGGCCGGCATCGAAACTGCCTGCGTTGCGCAGGTCACCTGTCACCACGTCAACGCCGTCTGGTGGAGTGTACTCGCTCGGGTCGCGAACGAGCGCGCGGACGCTGTGACCGGCCGCGAGGAGCGCCGGGACGAGATGGCTCCCGACAAACCCCGTTGCACCGGTCACGAGCACATGCATACCCTTCCTGCAGGACGGGACGAGGTTAAAACCGTGGCCTGTTCGGTTGCCGTCGTGTCAGACTGCCTGCGATTCAGGACTGCCGAACGAGCGGCTCGTACCAGTCGCGGTTGTCCCGATACCAGTCGATGAACTTCTCGACGCCCTCCCGGATGGTGTGGTCCGGGTCGTAGCCCAGCAGTTCCTCGGCACGGTCGGTCGCGGCGTGGGTGTGTTCAGCGTCGGCGTCGTGGCGTTCTTCATAGACTAGCTCGAGGTCCGGGTCGATCTGGTCACGGATCTCCGTCGCGAGCGTCTTAATCTCGATGTTGTCCGTCGACCCGATGTTCACGGCCTTACCGTCGGCGGCGTCTTCGTGTAGCAGCGTCATGTTCGCGTCGATGACATCCTCGATATAGGTGAAATCACGCGTTTGCGTGCCGTCACCGTAGATGACCGGCGGTTCGCCGTTGTGACACCGCGAGACGAAGTTCGAGATTGCCATGTTCGGGCGCATCCGCGGGCCGTAGACGGTGAAATAGCGGAGGGCAACGGTGGGGAGGTCGTACACTTCGCTGTAGGCACAGGCGTAGCGCTCGGCGGCGAGCTTCGACGCGCCGTAGGGCGAGACCGGTGTCGTCGGATGCTCCTCGTCGTAGGGCAGGTACTGCGGCTTCCCGTAGACGGAGGAAGAAGAGGCCATCACGAACCGTTCGATGCCTTCGTCGCGGCAGGCATCGAGGAGGTTCAGGGTACCGTCGACGTTGACCTCGTCGTACTTTCGGGGGTTCTGCACGCTCGGGCGGACGCCGGCCTGTGCGGCCTGATGGTAGACGTAGTCGGCGTCGGCGACGAGGTCCGTCACCAGCTCCGCGTCACGCACGTCGCCCTCGATGAACTCGTAGCTTCCGCCGCTGTTCCGGGCGGCTTCCCGCCCCGCTTCGACGTTATGCTGCTTGATATCCAGATCGTAAAACGGGTCGCGGTTGTCAAGTACGACCACGTCGTGGCTGTCGGCGGCGAACCGCTCTGCTAGATGACCACCGATGAACCCGGCACCGCCTGTGACCAGTATTTGCATCATCCGGATGCTGTCCATCGGACGACAAAAGTATGTCGAGAGTTAATCACACTGAACTGTCCGAAGGAGCCAGCTACCTTGAAGTGTATACAGTACATAAAAACCGGGCAGTGGCCTCCAGAGCCTGCGATGGGTGCGATACGAACGTTTCGATAGCTGGCGGCATCGCCAACATCTGGTCGCAGGAGTCCAGACCGACCGAGGGCATCGTCCTCGAACTCGCCGATGACACAGAGCATTTCCTCTGTTATGACTGCATCGACCGGCTACCCGACGACCGGGACGTGACTGCGGCGGACGTGGCCGCTCTCTCTGCACAGACTGACGACTGATCGTTAGTTCTTGTCTGGGCTACTGCGAACCGGCGCTGTCGCTTTTCGAGTAGTTCGATAAGAACAAGTGTCAGATGTGGTCGCCCGAAGGCGACCGAAAATCTGCCTTAGTTGCGGACGACGTTCGTCGCGCGGGGGCCCTTGTCGGCCTGTTCGATGTCAAATTCGATCTCCTCGCCTTCTTCGAGGTCAGGGCCGCCAACGTCTTCCATGTGGAAGAAAACGTCATCGTCCGCGTCCTCAGTCGAGATGAAACCGTAACCGCCTGTGTCGTTGAAGAAATCAACCTTACCGTTTGCCATTGCAAATATACGTACAGGGGGTATATGTATAAGAGTTCCGAGAGTACCAGTACCACGACCGTGTGCCTGTGAACACGACCCACGCTCTCATCTCGGGTAACTGCTGACGCACACCCGGCGACAGGAAAGGTTTAGGCCGCCTCGTCCGTTGCCTTCTCGCGTGTACCCCGCGCGGATCACCGACGAGTTCCCGGCCCCGTCGTACCGGGGCAACCAGAAACAGGCCCTGGCTGATATCCGCGCGGCCTTCGAGCGCGGCAAGGACGTTGTGCTCGTCCGCGCGCCGACCGGCAGCGGGAAATCGCTCCTCGCCCGGGCTATCGCCGGGTGTGCCCGGACCGCTGGCGAAGCTGCCGCCGAGCAGGTCATCGACGCCTACTACACCACACCACAGGTCTCGCAACTGGACGATGTGGCCGAAGATGCCCTGCTGGAGGACCTCTGTGTCATCCGCGGGAAGAACAACTACGACTGTATCCTCCCCGGCGAGACGGACACGCCGGTGAACCAGGCTCCATGCGTGCGCGAACGGAAGTTCGACTGCCAGGTCAAACACCGCTGTCCGTACTTTTCGGACCGCGCTATCGCCTCAAACCGCCGAATCGCCGCGATGACGCTCGCCTATTTCATGCAGACTGCCGGTAGCGACGTGTTCGGGAAACGCGACGTGGTTGTCATCGACGAAGCTCACGGCCTCGGCGAGTGGGCGGAGATGTACGCCACTATCGACCTCTCGCCGGGGACCATCCCGATGTGGAACGATATCGACGTGCCCGAAATTGACGGGCTGGACGAGGCTGTCGCGTTCACGGAGCGCGTCGAACACCTCGCCGAGCGCCGCGTGAAGGAACTACGAAAGAAGGCGGAACTCACCGGCGAGGAGGTGGCCGAGCGCGACTCGCTGAACACGCTCCGGCAGGACCTCGGGTGGTTCCGCGAGGACTACACGGACGCCGAGAGCGCGACGACGTGGGTCGTCGATCAGGCCGACGGCGAGAACGCTCCGGTGACTATCAAGCCGATGAACCCAGAGCGGTACCTCAAACATACCGTCTGGGAGCGTGGCAATCGCTTCGCCTTGCTGTCGGCGACCATCCTCAACAAGGAGGCGTTCTGCGCCAACGTCGGTCTCGACCCCGAGAACGTCGCGCTCGTGGAGGTCGGCCACACCTTCCCCGTCGAGAACCGGCCGCTGTACGATGTGACACAGGGGAAAATGACATACGAGTACCGCGACGACACGCTACCGGACATCGCCCGGACCATCGTTCGTATCATGGCTCAGCACACGGACGAGAAGGGGCTGGTCCACTGCCACTCCTACGCTATCCAGGAGCAACTGAACGAACTCTTAGACGATTTCGGCGTCGGCGCGCGCGTCCGCACCCACGACAAGGATGGCCGGGACGGGGCGCTCGCGGCCTGGAAGCGAAGCGACAACCCCGACGTATTCCTCTCGGTGAAGATGGAGGAGGCCCTGGACTTGGAGGGGGACCTCTGTCGCTGGCAGGTGCTGTGCAAGGCCCCGTACCCGAACACGCGGGACTCCCGCGTCGCCCGACGGCTCGAAGACGACCAATGGGGCTGGTACTACCGGACCGCGCTGCGGACGGTCATCCAGGCCTGTGGCCGCGTCGTCCGCGCGCCCGACGACTACGGCGCGACCTACCTCGCGGACTCGTCGCTACTGGACCTGTTTGACCGCGCCGAACACGACATGCCCGACTGGTTCCGTGCACAGGTCGACCGGCTCTCCCGGCCCGACCTGCCGCGGTTCGCGCCGGACCGGGCGCTGTCGGCGGTCAGTTCGGGCACGAAACGTCGGCACAATCGCTCACGGTCTCGGTCTGGGGACGAAAATCACCCGCTTTCGGACGTGTGGGACTAAAAGAAGGCGAAGGCTAATCCGTAAATCACTGACGACCCGACCATCAGGCCGACCAGAATGATGGCGATAATCTGCTGTCTATCCATACCTCTCCTTGACCGCTGGCGCAATTAGGCGTTACGACCGCCCGTTCGACGCGCCCCGTTACGGACGACCTACTCCACCCGAGCGTCGACAACGACGTGGGCGACGCCCTCGCTGTACTCCTTGACGCGCCGGGTGTCCAGTACCTCGACCGCCCGGTCGGCCTCGGCGGCGGCTGCCTCCAGGCGCTCTATCGGGCGGTCGAACACGAGCGCGTCCGGCGTCGCCTCGTGCATGTGGAGGACGCCGCCGGGCGCGAGCGCATCGAGCGCGCTGCCGAGGTACTCGTGTGCTTCGTAGTAGCCCATCACCACGCGGTCGGCGCGCCCCTCCTCGGCGAAGCCCGGAATGACCTCCCGACAATCAGCCCGATACGGGTGAACCCGCTCGTCTACGTCGTTTAGCATGACGTTCTCGACCAGAAAGCGAAACGCCGTGGGATTGCGCTCGACGGCGGTGACGTTCGCGCCGGCGCGGGCCATCGGGAGGGTGAAGTAGCCGATGCCGGCGAACATATCCAGCACGCGCTCATCTGCCGCAACGACATCGCCCATCCGTGCCCGCTCGGCCTTGTTGCCGGGTGAGAACATCACTTCGGCAAGGTCCATCGCGTACCGGGTCCCGTGTTCGGTGTGGATCGTCTCAGTATCACCGTCACCGGCGATGACCTCGACGCTGGGTTCGCGGTGCTCGCCGGAGATGCCGTGGCGGGCCAGCACCGTCTCTGCCTCGCCGTGGAGCGCCAGTAGCGCCTCGCCGACCTCGGACGGCCGGGGACTGTCGCCGATGTCGACCAGCACGACGGAGCCCAGTACGGCCCAGGAACCGGGTGCGGCGGCGATTTCTGCGTCGGTCCAGCCGCGCTCCCGAAGGTGGTCATCGAGCGTTCGGAGGCGGCGTTCGCCGACCTGGCGGACGACCTCCCGGAACTGCGTCTCCTGTGGCGGTGCCGTCACCGGAACGGCAACGCTGTCGGCGGTCCATTCGGTGATGCTTCTGGTGTCGTCGTAGACGCCCTCGGCCTGCAGGGACTTGATAGCGGCCTGCGAGCGTGGTTTGGCGACGACGGCGGCGAGCCGCTGGTCGCCATGCCCTCCCGCGTCGTCACTCATCGGCGTCCGTCTCGGCCGGGAGGACGTGCAACCCGGCGTGGCTTTTCAGCACCGGCACCTCGTCGGCGTCGGTGTCGAGGTAATCCGGTCGCGGGACGGTCTTGCTCTCGAAGGTTTCGGGGTCGAGGACCTGCACGGCCCGCTCGTCCTCGACAGCGACGAGCGTGGTCGTCTGGGCATCATCGCGGAACCCCAGCCGCTGAGCGTCTGGTGTCTCACCCTCTTCGAAACTCGCCTCGTAGTCCTCGCCGGTCGCCAGCCGGACCCCCTTGAGGTTCCCCTGGACCGACCGGACCAGCACCGGCCCGTCGCCGTCCTCCGGGTCGATAATTTCGCCCTGTCGGTAGCGGGGCAGGCGGACGGCGTAGGTCATCCGATACAGCTCTTGGCCGTCCTCGTCCTCGGAGATGAGACGCCGCGAGTCGGAGTAGGAGCCGCCGAGCTGGGCGGTGATGCGCTTGGCGATGCCAAGCCCCATCTGGTTCGTCGATATCTTCATGTCCAGCCCGTCGTCGACGGACTTGGTCTCGGTGATGAAGGCGTTGCGGTCGCCGGTCTCCTCGCGGGCGGCGATGTACTCCTGAGCTATCTCTTCGGCCCGCTCCCGCTCCTCGTCGGTCGGGTCGCGCCCGCTGGCCCGCACCTGAACGATGCTGGCGAAGGAGCCGCCGGCGATTTTCCCGCAGCGCTTGCACGTCTGCCGGGAGATACGGACGGGGACGGTGACCTCCTCAGTGACCGGCGTCCCGCGGATGACGCCGGAGAACTCGGCGTGCATTCGGATGTTGTTCTTGTCGAGTTGCTCGGGAGCGACCTGCCAGGCGACCGACTGGGCGTCGACGTGAATTCCCAGGGCCTCGCTGACCTGTTCGACGGCGATGTCGGTGTAGTCCTCCGCGCCGATGTCGACCCAGCGGTTCCCCTTGTGGACTGCGCCACACCGGGAACAGACCCGCACCTGAATGGTGTCAGGGGCGTCCACCAGGTCGAACTCCTCGAAGTAGCAGGCGTCACAGAGGACGTGCTCGGAGTTGCGCTGGCCGCCGGCACCCGAAAGCTCCGGGCGCTCGTCGGTGCCCTCCGGTATCTCGTCACCGCAGCGTGGACAGAACTCTCCCGACCGGCTCATTACCGGTCCTACTGTACTGAACCGCTTAAGCCGTGTGTTCCGCCATCGAGATGACGCCGCTGGCAGGCCCGATACCGCCTTCGCCTACTCACCCGTGAGTGTCGGCGCGGTAACGTCGACGTCGGCGGCCTCACGCCATTCGTGTTCGGGCACCCAGTCCAACAGCCCCTGTGCTTTCGCGGTCGAGAGCGCCGACTGGTCGCCGTCGAGCTTGCACTCCGCGGGAAGTTCGCCCCACTGCTCCTCCACGAGGTCGGCCGTTGGCCGTCCGACGTAGTTCTCGGCGGCGGCGACGTTGAACGCTTCGTGCCCGCCGATGTCGGCATCGAGCGCCGCCGCGACGGCCGTCGCTACGTCACGGACATCGACGTAGGACCAGCAGTTACCCGCACCGTCGGCGAGGTCGCCTGCGGCCACGTCCCGGCAGTTGTACTCGCCGGGGTACTGAATCCACGACGGCCGTATCGAGGCCACGTCCACGTCGTCGCGCCGGACGACCATCTTTGCGATCTCTTCGCCGGCGACCTTCGACGTGCCGTACGGGTCCTCCGGCGCGGTCGGATGTGATTCATCTATCGGGAGATACGCCGGCAGCGGCGTCTCGTCGGCGAAGGCCAGCCCGTAGGCGCTTTCGGAGGACGCCCAGACGACATCTGCGCCGGCGCGACCTGCGGCGTCGATGACGTTGTACGTCGCCGAGACGTTAGTGTCGAACACCCGCGTGCCCGCGTGCCGCTCCGGCGCTGGCAACGCAGCCCAGTGGACGACGGCGTCCGGATCGACCTCGCTGAAGAGGTCCCGAACTTCCACCCCCTCGGTCACGTCGACAGCTTTGAAATCTATGCGCTGTCGCGTCGGAATCTCCCAGCCGGGGTGGTCTAGGTCCACGCAGACGACGTGGTACTCGCCGGCGAGGTGGTCGCAGATCCAGCGCCCGGAGCGCCCGCGCCCGCCAGTGACGGCGACTGTGTCGGTCATGTATCCGATTGTTGCCCGGAGAGTAAATGTGTGTGGACAGCTGCCCCGTTGACGGTCCACTGGCCCGTGCCGTGTGGCGCTTTCCCACGATAGCGAGGTTTTAGAGTGTCGACCGTCTATCAGTGGGTATGGAGTGGCAAACAGACTGGGGGCTCCGTGGCCGGATGGCTCTGACGATGTTCCTGCTGTTCGCGCTGTACATCGTCTTCCTTGGAGCGCTCACGCTGTATTTCAGCAATCTCGCCCTTATCGTGGTCGTCATGGGACTGTTCCTCGGCGCGCAGTTCTTCTTCAGCGACAAGCTCGCCCTGTATTCGATGGGAGCCCGGACGGTCGAACCGGAGGAGTATCCGGAACTCCACCGGACCGTCGACCGCCTGGCCCAGCAGGCCGACCTCCCGAAGCCGAAGGTCGCCGTCGCCGACTCTCGGGTGCCCAACGCCTTCGCCACCGGCCGGTCGAAGAGTAGCTCGGCCGTCTGCGTGACGACGGGCATCATGAATACGCTGGACCAGGACGAACTGGAGGGCGTCATCGCGCACGAACTGGCCCACATCAAGAACCGAGACGTGATGGTGATGACCATCGCCTCGTTCCTCTCGACGATTGCCTTCCTCATCGTCCGATGGGGCTGGCTGTTCAGCGGCGGCCGCGAACGCGGCGGCCAGCAGGTCCCGGTTATTGTCGCCATACTCATCTCGCTGGTCGTCTGGGTCGTTTCCTTCCTCTTGATCCGGACGCTCAGCCGCTACCGCGAGTACGCCGCTGACCGCGGCGGCGCGATGATTACCGGCAAGCCTGCCGCCCTTGCGAACGCACTGATGAAAATCGATGGTCGGATGGACAAGGTGCCAAAGGAGGATATGCGCGATCAGGCCGAAATGAACGCGTTTTTCATCATCCCGATTGACGTCGGGTGGATCGGCCGTCTGGCCAGCACTCATCCCTCGACGGAGAAACGCATCGACCGCCTGCAGGACCTCGAACGCGAACTCGAAAGTCGGTAATTTCCGCTGGCTGTCTGGCTGTTCGAATACGCGTCACCGAACACAGACACCGACTGGTCGAGACGCAAACCACCTTGGTCTCCGGCCCGTAGGGGCTCGCATATGGGACTGCTCGACGGACTCAAGAGCGTCCTCGGGGTGAAAGCCGAGGCCGACGCGACGCGGGACGCCGACCCGGACGACCTGTTCGGGATGAGTACCGCCTACATCACGATGGAAGCCGACTTGGGGTACGAGTCGACCGGCGAGGCAGCGCTATGTTTCGCCGACGTGGATAGCACGGACTTTCAGGACGCCGTCGACGAGGTCGAATCCATCCTCGACGCCGGAATGGTCGAGACGGGCACGCGGGCGACGTTTGAGACCGACGACCACGGCTACCAGTGGGTTGTGCTCCACGACAACGACTTCGAGGATTTGCTCACGTCGATCCACTTCGCAGCGGACACGCTCGTCGAGCGGCGCTACGGGTCGCGCCTGCTCGCGGCGCTGTTCGCGTTCGAACACACGCGTGACGACCAGACCGTCTACTGGGTGTACTCCTTCCGCCGGGGCGCGTACTACCCGTTTGCGCCGGCCCCTCACAACAGCCACGAGCGCAACACGTCCGCGGAGTTCAAACTGGACAGCAACCTCAGCGACGAGATCACTGTCGAGGGCGACAAGGAGTATTGGTATCCACTGTGGCCCGACCGTCCCGGCTACCACCCCTGGGAGTAAGACGGCTCGCTCTTTCCCTTTCACATCTAAAACTCCCGATTCCATTCCGTATTATCCCGCTGCTGTCCTACACTTTCACTTTCACTCTGGTGTTAACGAGGCTTTATACCCACGGACGCACAAGCCACGTCTATGTCCGCAAGTGAGGACCTCGAAGAGCTGCCGGGTGTCGGTCCGGCGACAGCAGAGAAACTCGAAGACAACGGCTACGACTCCTACCAGGGAATTGCGGTTGCCTCTCCCGGCGAACTGTCGAACACGGCCGACATCGGCGAATCGTCGGCAGCCGATATCATCCAGGCAGCTCGTGAAGCGGCCGATATCGGTGGTTTCGAGACTGGATCGACGGTACTCGAACGCCGCGAACAGATCGGGAAGCTCTCCTGGGGCGTCGACGAGGTCGACGACCTGCTCGGCGGCGGCGTCGAGACCCAGTCCATCACCGAGGTGTACGGCGAGTTCGGGGCCGGTAAGTCTCAGGTAACGCACCAGCTCGCCGTCAACGTCCAGCTCCCCGCCGAACACGGCGGGCTGGAGGGCAGCGCCATTTTCGTCGACTCCGAGGACACGTTCCGCCCCGAGCGTATCGAACAGATGGTCAAGGGCCTCGATGACGAGGTTCTGGCCGACACGCTGGTCCTCCACGGCGTCGTTGAGGAAGCAGACGACGCTGACCCCACCGACGACGACCAGCTCGACGCCCTCGTCTCTTCCGTGCTGGAGAAGATTCACGTCGCGAAGGCGTTCAACTCCAACCACCAGATCCTTCTCGCCGAGAAGGCACAGGAAATCGCCAGCGAGAGTCAGGACGAGGAGTTCCCCGTCCGCCTGCTCGCCGTCGACTCGCTGACTGCTCACTTCCGCGCCGAGTACGTCGGGCGTGGCGAACTCGCCGACCGCCAGCAGAAGCTCAACAAGCACCTCCACGACCTGATGCGCGTCGGTGACCTCAACAACACTGCTGTCGTCGTCACGAACCAGGTCGCCTCGAACCCGGACTCCTTCTTCGGCGATCCGACTCAGCCCATCGGTGGCAACATCCTCGGCCACACTTCCACGTTCCGGATGTATCTCCGCAAGTCCAAGGGGAACAAGCGCATTGTCAAGCTCGTCGACGCGCCGAACCTCCCGGACGGCGAGGGTGTCATGCGCGTCGAAGAGGACGGCCTGCTGAACGAGTAGTCCAGATCCGGCAGTCACGGCTCGCCGACTCGATCGACTGCAGACCGTTTTCTCCAGCGGCCTTTGACACCTCCGACAGCTTTTTTCCGGACTAGTATGTGGACTGGTCCCGCGACTCGAACCCCTTCGTTTCATCTCGAACCGACTCCCGTCTGGCGTCTTGCGGCTGTCAGACGCACCGTGGTGAATGTGAAAGTTCAACACCCGAACCGCAGGACGGCGATACATCTCCTGTTGAAACAGAGGGGTAGTAGCCGGGAACCGGCAGACGACTGTCCAGTCGTCGATGTTTGCAGAGGGTAAACCGTCGACTGGAGATTTCGGTACCCACTCTTCGGTGGTCGGACGATGCGAAAATCAGGTGCGCAGCGTCAAGTCAGTCGCCCGTCTGCCTGTGCGTCGGCGCTCTACCGCCTCGCCGTCAGTCCCCGGCAGACTTCATGCCGGTGTCTTCGAGGTCCGCACCGCCGACCGACGAGCGCAGGGCGTCCATCCCGTCGTCGCGGTCGATGCCGAAGTTGTCCCGGTACAGGTCCTGCACGCGGTCGTACTCCTCGTCGCTGAGCGGCGGCGTGTCGGGTGCGCCGGCCCACTCGTCGATGTCGGCGTTCGTCCGGAACGTCGGGGTGACCGACGCCACCTCGTCGTTGTAGAGGAGCCACTGGATGGCGGCCTGTCCCATCGTCCGCGCGCCGTCCCGCTCTAGGAAGCGGATTTCCTCGACTTTCTCCCAGCCGGTCTCGTACCACTCGCTGGGTCGGTGCGAGCGGTGGTCGCCCTTGCCGAGTTCCGTCTCGGGGGTCACCTGCTCGTTCAGCAGGCCCGAGGAGTGCGGGACACGAGCGAGTACCGACGTATCGGCGTTCTGCTCGCGGATGGTGTCGATGAAGTGCTGGCCGGGAGTCTGCTCGAAGAGGTTGAAGACGGTCTGGAGCGCGTCGAACTCGTTTGCGACCGCGGCGTCGCCCTCGGCGAGCCAGCCGATGGAGGGGCCAAGCGCCCAGCCGATGGCCTCGACTTTGCCTTCCTCGCGGAGTTCGTCCAGCGCTTCCAGTACGTCCTCGTCGACCTCGTCGACGTTGGCGTTGTGAAGCATCAGGAGTTCGACGTGGTCCATGCCGAGGCGGTCGAGCGAGCGGTCGACGGCGGTGTGGACCCACTCGGGCGTAATCTTCTTCGGGAGTTCGCCGTGGCCTGCCTGTGGGTTGTTGTAGAAGTCGTAGCCGATTTTCGTCGAGACCGTCACCTCGTCGCGGTGTTCCGCCAGCGCTTCGCCGATTATCTCCTCGCTGTCGCCGTGGCCGTATACGTCCCCGGTGTCGAAGAACGTCACGTCTTGGTCGAGCGCGTGCTGGACCATGTCGACCGCATCGTCGCGAGTGCGGTCGCCCCACCAGTCCGTCCCGACGACCCAGGCACCGAACCCGACTTCCGAGACCTCGACGCCGGAGTTTCCGAGTGTCGCGTATTCCATACCCGACGTAGCGGCGCTGTCCACTTAGCCGTCTTGGTTTGCCGTGTCGGACCGCGTTCGAACCCGGAGCTGTGGGGTCGCAATGTCGTCAAGCAACTCGACCGCGCCGTACTCGCGGTGGACCCACCAGTACAGCGCGGCCCCGCCAACGCCGAGCAGTGGAATGGCGATGAGTCCCCCTTCGGGACCGAACCCGCCGCCGGTCACGAGCGCGGGGCCGGTTGCGGTCGTCGAGAGCATGGCGACGCCCATCCGGAGGCCGCTGACTGGGAAGCCAAGCAGTGCCAGCGTGTAGTTCCAGGCGACGTGGAAGCCGCTGGCGACTCCGAGCCGCCCGGTCAGGACGTAACACGCACCGAGCAGGAAGCCGTAGAGAGTAATGTTGGCCACACTGAGCAGCGACGCGCTGGGGTTTGTCCAGTGGAGGACACCGAACAGTGCGCCCGTCAGCCCTGTCGCCGCGATGATCGCGCCTCGCTTACCGACCCACCCGGCGAGCCCCTCAGCCGTGTTTGTCAGGAGATATCCACGGACGAGCACCTCCTCGGCAGTTGCTTGGACGAGGAAGAACGCCCCCAGAAGGATGACGGCGACCGGTGGTCCGAACGCAGTCAGCGGAAGCGGTCCGCTGTCGACGGTTGCGAGGGCGACGCTGACCTCGGCGAACCCGACGGCCACCTCGACGAGGAGGACGAGCGTGGGCAGCCCCGCCCCGAGCGCGAGGCCGAACGCCGCGTCGCGCCACCACTGCCCGTCGAACCCTAGGCCGTAGTCCCGGAGTGTCCGCCGGTCGAGCAGATAGCCGATTACAACAGCGATGCCGGTTCCGGCAGCGAAGAGCGCAATCTGGCGCGTGACTGCGACCGCCGGCGTCATGCGCACTACCGACGACACCACCGCGACCACCCCTGAGAGGAGTACGAGGCCGAATCCGGCGAGAAACAGCCACACCGTCACCCGCCACGGCGCTCGCAGCCGGCGCTCGGCGGGATTGACAATGTAGCGCCGTATCTCCATGATGAAATCCGACCTGACCATGCCGTCGTCTGGGACGGCGTTGTCTTAACTGTGGCTTGCTCGCTGTGCCACTTGGTGTCGTGACACGGATGTTACTGGGTAGGTTTCACGTAACGGAAACCCCTATCTGCCCGCGAAGCCACGTACTCGACATGACGAAGCGTCACGTGTCGCTGCCACCGCTCGCCGAAGAGGGGCTCAGGGCGTTCATCGACGAGGTTGACGAACGCCTCTCTGGTGACGAGGACACCTGCGACGTTGTCACTGACGTGCTCATCGACCTCCACGGCGACCGAGAGGCCTACGAGCGCTGGCAGGACGGCGCGGATATCTCCCCGGCCGAGCGGGTCCGGCTCCAAGGGTATGACCCCTGTAACACGACCCTCGAGAGCGAGTACTACGCCGAAAAAGACGAGGAACGGTTCAAACGCTCGAAGCACCTCCAGTGGCTCTGGCGGCAGTTCGACGCGACGCCGATGGCGGACAACGTTGAGTTCGCGCTCCGGTTCCGGCGGATGCTCGCCGACCACCTCTTTGAGTCCTGTGGTGAGGGCTGTCGATTTTTCAAGGGTATCTCCTTTACCTACGGCCACAACATCGAGATCGGCGACAACGTCGTTGTCCATGACGACGTTCATCTGGATGACCGTGGGAAGCTCACTATCGGCGACCGCGTCTCCATCTCCGATGACACCCACGTCTACAGCCACGACCACGACGCCGTCGACCAGACCCACGTCGACAACTACCACACCATCCTCGAGGACGACGTGCGCCTGACCTACGACTCGATGGTCCGGGCCGGCGTGAAGGTCGGCGAGAACGCCATCCTCGCGGCGAAGTCCATCGCCGGGAAGGACATCCCCGCCCACCACATCGCTGCCGGCACGCCGGCGAAGTCCCTGACCGTCAAGGACGGCTGGGAGTCCGTTGCGGAGCCAATCGAAGGGGCGAACGTCGACCGCCGTGCCGAGCGGCAGTTGTCGTACGACCTCCCTGACGACCTCGACAAGTTCGACGAGTTCCAGCGGACTCTCTCGCCGCCGGACCGAGAGTAGGTGTCAGCACGCGCCGTCATCCCTTTTGTTACACCCGACGACGGTTACGTATGCGCAGCGTCGCCATCAACGTCGGAGCTAACACGAACGAACCCGGCTTCCGAGGACCGCTGTTTCCCGACGGCTCCTTCGAGTACGTCCCGATTCCCGAGTCGGAGCCGACCAGCGAGCCAGTGCCGACTTACGCCGACCTCGACCTGGGGACTGACGTCTCCGCGGTGGCCGACCGGCCGGTCCACTTCGACCCGGAGTTCCCCGAGGCCGGCGGCGAGCGCTACACCTACGGCGACGAACACGGCGTGAAGGCCAGCCCGCTCTCGGGGCTGTCGGCCGGCGACTACCTCTTTTTTTACGCGACGCTCTCGACCGTCGGCGACGCGCCGGCCTGGGCTCCGCCAGAATGGGGCGCGTATGTCATCGGCCACTTCCGCCTCGTCCGCGACGCGGTGACCGGCGACGAGTACCGCGACCTCTCGCCCGAGGACCGGGCCCAGTTCGCCTCGAACGCCCACGTGAAACGGGACCCGTTCGACGCTCGCGTTCTCATCCGCGGCAATGCCGCCGAGTCACAACTGTACAACACAGTGGTCCCGCTGTCGGCCCCGAGCGGCGGCACCGACGCGAACGAACTGGTCACCGAACTGTCGTCCGACTCGGGGAAGGGGCCGTGGTGGCGACGGCCGATGCGGTTCGACGAGGCCGGCACGGAGCGACTGCTCGAACTGGCTGATAGCAACCCCAGCGCTATCGAACGCTGACGCAGCCGAATGAGTTATCACCGGTGAAAATAGAATGTGAAAGCATATGTCCAGACGGACTCAGATAGCTGATATGCGTCTCTCTAGTGGGGTCCCCGGATTCGATGAACTCATTGAGGGGGGCTTACTTCCGAACCGTCTCTACGTGGTCAGCGGCCCGCCGGGCAGCGGGAAGACAACGTTTTGCTCACAGTTCATTACACAGGGCGTCAAGGAGGGTGAGACGTGCCTGTACGTGACGATGCACGAGACCAAGTCGGAGTTGATGCAGGACATGGCCGGCTACGACTTTGGTCTCGACCGGGCCATGCAGTCTGACGCCATCCAGTTCCTCAACCTCGTTACTGAGAGCGGGAAGCGAACAATCACCCAGTTCGGTAGCGAGGGTGGCCTGACGAACCGACTCGTCGCCTACATCAGACAGAACGACATCCAGCGGGTCGTCATCGACTCGACGATGCTGTTGCAGCACTTTATGAACGACGTTGAGGACGAGATCACGGGCTTTCTCTCCGCGCTGAAACAGACGGACGCGACGACGTTGCTAATCTCCGAAATGACGGACCCGTCCTCCTACAGCGACGAACACTACCTCGCTCACGGCGTGGTTTTCTTCCACAACTTCCTCGAGAACGGGAGCATGACCCGCGGCGTTCAGGTTATCAAGATGCGTGGCACCGCCATCGACTGTGACATCCGTGAAATCTCCTTTTCTGACGCGGGACTGCGGGTCAACCCTGATCGAAAAGTGGAGACATGAGCCGCTACGAGCGCGAGTTCGGCACCGACTGGGACACTCTCGACAAAGACGAGGCCACCGACCGGGCCTACGCTATCGGTGTGGCCGAGCGCCTCGGGGAGTTCAACCGCGACGAACTCGAAGCCATCTACGCCGAGATGAACTCGGCGTACCACAAGAGCATGGTCGAACTCGCGTACGACGAAGGACGCAACGAAGCGAAGGAAGCGGCAGAGACGACCAGTGCCGACCGGGACGCCCTCTGGGCTGACCTGATTAACGGCGAGAAGACGTACATCGACGAAGACGACGTGCCGACCGGCGGCCGCGACGGCCTGCCGTCGGCTCTTGACTCCTCGGAACTGCTGGATAGGCAATCAATCGACAGCACTGACGCCGTCGATAAACCGGACTTTCTCGACCGATAGCCGTTCTATGGTGCGTGCGGCGACTGCCCGAACAGTGCTGCCGCTCGCCTGTGTAAAACCGAAGGAGACGGAAAATCCGTCCAGAGCTGGGGATGACTGCAGGCCGCTCTAGGCCGTTAGAAGGAGACCTGGTCCGGCCCGTCTTCGCCCATGCAGATCGGGTCGCGGTCGGAGTAGCCCTTCCGGCCGATGGCCTTGCTCGACACACCTGAGAACGCTGCGAACTCAGCGTCTTCCGCGCTTTCGAAGGTTTCTGGGGCCGATCGGCTGAGTGCGTCGCCCAGCCGTTCGGTGCCGTTTGGCAGTTCCAGTTCCATGTCACCGTCGCTCTCGATGATTTCCTCCGCGGAAATCGGGTAGTCGTACGATTGGAAGGCGTCCGTCGCGTTGCTTAGCATTCGCATGTCTACCGAAAGTTCATGGTTCCTAATAAACCTTCACTATAGATAATCATAATATCCCTTAATGCGTATAAGGAACTCACGTTTCGTGTGGTCACGACGCATGGTCCAATCAGAAGCGGCTTGCTGTTGGGGGGTGTGGACGTGGTATGGTCGTCGCTGACTTGCACGTACACACGACTCGCTCCGACGGGACGCTCACGCTCGATTCGGTCCCGGCCGCCGCGAGACAAGCGGGCGTCGAGGTCGTCGCCGTTACGGACCACGACCGCCTCCAGCCTGCTCTCGACGGTCCCGTCACCGAGCGCGACGGTGTGACGCTGCTCCACGGTATCGAACTCCGCGTCGAAACCGAGACCCAGCGACTGGACCTGCTGGGCTACGGCGTCGACCCCACCGACGAACTCCGGGCCGAGTGCGCGCGCATCCAGCGGAACCGCCGCGAGCGCGGCGCGCGCATCATCGAGTGTGTCGAGGACCGCCTGGGCGTCTCGCTACCTGTCGAGCCGCGCGACGGCCTCGGTCGTCCCCACATCGCCAGCGCTATCGCAGAGGTGTCGGATCACTCCTTCCAGTCCGCGTTCGACGAGCTAATTGGCGACGACTGTCCCTGTTACGTCGCCCGGGAGGTACCGTCCTTCGAGCGCGGCTGTGCGGTCCTCTCAGACGCGTGCGGGCTGGTCGGCCTCGCGCACCCGTTCAGATACCCTGACACGGCGGCTGCGCTGTCCACGTGTGCGTCGCTCGATGCCGTCGAACGGTGGTATCCGTACGGCCGACCGGTCGGCAACGGTCTCGTCGACGACGCCATCGAGCGGCACGGACTGATTCCGACCGGCGGCAGCGACGCCCACGGCGAGACACTGGGCGACACTGGTCTGGGCGCGGCCGCCTGGGACCGGGTCGAAACAGCCCTCGGTGTCTGACAACCGGCAGACGGAACCCGAGGGTTCAATGTCGTGCGGGACTACTATTCGAGTATGCAGTGTCACTACTGCGACCGTGAAGCCGACATCGCCGTCGAGAACGACGGCGTCAAGGTCGGTGTCTGCAAGACGCACTTCCGTGAACAGATGGCGGAGCTGGAAGACGCCGACTGGCTCGAAGACCTCGACGAGGAACTCGACATCGACCGACGCGAGTGACCGACGCTCCGTTTTGCTGCTTCTGCTGTGTCCCCCGCGTCTCCGCTGTGACCCACTCTGACTAACCGTTAAGGACTGTCCCCCGTACATGGCAACTATGGAGAAAGTCAGTATCGACGCCGTCGAATCGCGGATGGGGCCGGCGTCGGTCAAGCGGGCGCTCGCTGGTCCACTTGGCACCGACAATATCGCGTTGAATCACTACGAACTGGCACCCGGCGAATCCTTCGGCTTCGGCTACCACCGCCACCCGGAGCAGGAGGAAGTATTTATTATCCAGTCGGGCACGGCGACGTTCGAAACGGAGGACGGTGATGTCCGCGTCGCAGCCGGAGAGGCGATCCGCTTTGCGCCCGGTGAGTGGCAACGCGGCCACAACGAGGGCGAGGAGCGTGTCGTCGCTCTTGCGCTCGGCGCACCACAGGAGATGGGCGATACGGATATGCTTCGACACTGCGAGGAGTGTGGCGGTCGTACGCACAACTACGTCGAGATGACGGCCGACCGGGACGCGCTCGTGACACGCTGTGCGGAATGTGACGCAGAAACCGGCCGGTTCTCGTAGCGCCACTGCGGCGAAGCCGGTCGGTTAGTCGTCGGCAGCGGTGGTAGCGCCGGTCACGTCACCCGCGTAACGCGCAGCGAACTCGGTGAAGTTGTCGAACAGCTGCTTGGCCTCGCAGGCGGCGCGATAGTTCGCCTCGGTGACGCCGTCCAGTACCGCTTCGATGCGCTCGTCGGCGAGCTGGTCGTCCTTGCCCTTCGTCACTGTCTCGGCCGTCTCGGGGTCGTACTCGGGGTGGAACTGCACCGAGAAGACGTTCTCCTTCCGGAACCCGTGGATGCCGTAGTTGTTCTCGGCGAACGTGGTCGCGCCCGGTGGCACTTCGGCGACGCGGTCCGAGTGCGTCGTAAAGACAGTGAACGACTCGTCGACGCCTGCGAGCAGTTCGTTCTCGCCGTCGTGGTCGACCGTCCGGTAGCCGATCTCGTACTCGTCCATCGGCTCGACGGTGCCGCCGAGCGTATGTGCGAGCAACTGGTGGCCGAAACAGACGCCCAGGAACGCGATGTTACGGTCGACTGCGTCCGTGACCCAGGATTCGAGCTCACGGATCCATGGTTCGTCCCAGTAGACGGACGCGCGGCTGCCCGTGACCAGACAGCCGTCGAACGCGAAGGTGTCGGGCAGTTCGCGCTCAGTCACGTCGTATTCCACGAGGTCGGCGTCGAGTTCCCGCCGAAAGTTCCGGCGGTTGTCGTCGCCGTCGTGGGCTGCGTTCAGCAGGGCGATTCGTGGCCTCATTACCAGTACGGAGCGGTTCGAATCGTAAAAACGTGCGTACCGACGGCAGTGATTGCCGCTCACAGTGACGGGACACCGGATCGAAGCGCCCGCTGGCTCAGCGGCTATCAGGAACAGCTGCCCACTCAGAATCGTCCCGCTACGGGGCGACGACTGCGATACGTGTTACGTCTGGTCCGCTTCCGGGTTGTTCGTCCGCCGATAGGAGCCAACCATCTTCCACAGCGTGTCGTTGAAGTCGTCGTTGTTGGCCTCGCTCTCGATCTGCCGGTACAGGTTTTCCGAGACTTCGATACGGGGCATCAAGCGTGTATAGAGAGCGGGAGTAAATAAATCTCCGCTGACACGGAATCGAGTAAAAGCTTCAACGCACCCCTCTAGGGGCCGTATAACCATTTGGCACCGAAAGAGACGAACCAGGCCATCCAGATGCAAAAGACGATCAGCCACGTCCCGTACTGGATCGTCGGGTCGGGAATCAGCACGTACGCCACGACAAGCAAAACGGCGATGCTTGCCGCGGCCGTGGCGTCCCAGCGGTCCAGTGCGGGCGGTTCGACCATCGGAACCTATTGCGAGATACCGTAGGTGTCGTTGTCCCAGTCGTAGACACCGGTATCGTAGACTGCCTGCTCGCGTTCGATGGCATCGATGCGCTCGTGGTCGGCGGCGTCGAGGTCCCAGTCGAACAGGTCGCAGTTCTGGCGGACGTGCTCGGGCGAGGAGGACTTCGGCAGGACGACCACCTCGTTCTCGACCGCCCACTTCAGGACGACCTGAGCCGGCGACCTGTCGTATTTCTCTGCCAGGTCCTGAATGACATCGTCCGCGAACACTTCCGTTCGACCCAGTGGCGCGGCGGCCTCAACGACAGTGTCGGTGTCGCGACAGAACTCGACCACCTGGTCCTGCGTGTTCCAGGGATGGTACTCGATCTGATTGACAGCGATAGGCACGTCGGCGACATGCTGGGCGGCCCCGAGCTGGTACGCGCTGAAGTTCGAGACGCCGACGTTGCGGATCTTCCCCTGATTGAGGAGCGTGGCCATCGCGTTCATCGTCTCCCGGATGGAGGTTGCGGGGTTGGGCCAGTGGACGAGATACAGGTCGAGGTAATCAGTCCCAAGTCGGTCCAGCGACGCCTCACAGGCCTCGATGACCGACTCGTAGTCGAGATGCTTTGGCAGCACTTTTGATGTGAGGAACACGTCCTCGCGGTCGTAGTCGGCGAGGGCCGCGCCGATTTCGCCCTCGTTCTTGTACCCTTCGGCCGTGTCCACGTGGCCGTAGCCCGCGTCGAGTCCGGCTCGAACGGACTGCTGAACGGTGTCGCCGTCGATGTCCCACGTCCCGACGCCGACCATCGGCAGTTTGTCGCCACTCGGGAGTGTCGCTGTTGGGGGTGTCACAGTACGTGCCTCACCCGCGGCAGTCAAAACTGTTTCGCGCTCGCCGCATTGCAGTACACACCCGGTCGTCTCTCACTCGGGACTGGCGACGTGGACCGGTTCGCCGGTGTCCGCGCTTCTGGCCAGCGCATCTATGGCGCGCATATTCCCCAGTGTTTCGGCCCGGTCGATGGGCGGTGTCTCCCCGCTCTCGATAGCGTCTGCGAACGCCTCAACCTGCAACTGGTAGTGGTCGACCGGATCGAACGTTTCGGTGACCTCGCGGCCGTCGACGCTGTAGATCAGCGAGACGGACTGGTCGTGGTCCGGGCCGAAGCAGTTCGGCGCTTCGAGCCAGCCGTCGTCCGTTTCGACTCGGTAGTACTCCCGTCTCGGTCCGTCAAACCCACAGGAAATCGAGGCGACCCGCCCGTCGTCGTACGACAGGACGCCGCTGAGGTTCGTGTCAACGCCACTGTTCTGGGAGTCCCGGGCATGCGCAAACGCTTGGCTTGGCTCGCCGAGGAAGCCCCGGACCGCGCTGACGGCGTAACAGCCCACGTCCATCAGGCTCCCACCGGCTAGCTCCGGGTCCAGACGGATGTCGTTGGAGTCTGTGAGCGCGAATTTGAATGATGCATCGACGGTGTGCACCTCGCCCAGTTCGGTTTCGACGATTTCCCTGGCCCGCCGGGTCCGCGGGTGGAACTGATACATGAACGCTTCCATCAGCGTGACGCCCTGCTCGGCACAGTAATCGAAGAGGTCCACTGCCTCAGCGGTGTCGACGGTCAGGGGCTTTTCACAGAGTACGTCGAGGCCGTGATCGGCGGCCCGCTGGCTCCACTCGGCGTGGAGCGCGTTCGGAAGCGGGTTGTACACCGCGTCGATGTCCGCCTCGGCGAACATCGTCTCGTAGTCGCCGAAGGCACTGTCGATACCGAGGTCGTCGGCTACCTCGCTGGCACGGTCTTGGGTTCTGGAGCTGATGGCCGCGACCGTGTGGGCAGACTTCTGGATACCCGGAATCACGTCCTTGCGCGCGATTCCTGCCGTCGAAATAATTCCAAAGCGCATACCGATACCCGGCTCCGCGGTGATAAACAATTACCGACCTTTCGGCTCCGCCTCGACGCTGACGCCCTGTTCGGACACGGCGGCTAGTTCGTCCGTCGCCGACTCGCGTCTGTCCGGCACGAGTTCGGCGGCAACTTCGCGTGCGCGCTCGAAGTGTATCGTCGCGCTGTCACACGCGGTCTCGGACGCCGCTCGTTTTGACTCGCCAGCTTCCCCAAGCGCCTGTCGCCCCGCCTCACGATGTGTATCGACCAGCTTGACAGCGATGTCCGCGAGCGCCTGTCGGAGCGACGCCCGGTCGCCGTCGAAGCGACGGTCACGACCCCAGTCAAGTTCGTACGCCGTCCGGTAGCGGTCGAGAGCGTCCTCCCAGTGTCTCGCTCGCTCTGCTGGGTCTGTCGTGGCTCTGGCCGCGCTTGCAGCCACCTGCGCCGCGTCGACTGGGGCTGACAGGAGTTCGGTGTACTCCGCTTCGACCGCGTTTCGAGCATCCGTGATGGCTTCTGTGGGCGGCTCCGATGCCGTTACGGCCAGCGCTCGCTCGTACTCGACGCCGGCCTGTGCGTATGCATCTGCGGCCCGTTCGTACGACCGGTTCTCCCATGCGCGGCGGGCCGTGTCGCGGTACTCATCGCCCGCGCTGACGTGGCGTCGGCGCTGGCAGGTGTCGATCCGTGCTTGCGCTGACTGTAGTCGTCCATCGACACCCGCTCTCGCCCCCTCGCCCAGTGCTTCGACCCGCTTTCGCCCGTTGTCGAGCGCTTCCTGTGCGGCCGTGATATGCGTGGCTGCTGTCTCGAAATCTGTTGCTTCGAGTGCTGTCACAGCGGCCTCGACCTGGGACTCTGCCCGATCAAGCTCGGTGAGCGTGCGCGTCCAGACCTGTGTGGCTTCGTCGATGAACGACCGAACTGGCGCTAGATCGCCCTTGCATTCGAACGCCCAGCGGTCTTCGTCGACGGTGACGATTTCGAGCGTCGACGTGCGGAGTCCCGACGAACAGTGCACGGCAACGATGTCTTCGTGGGGAAGCGAGATGGTCCGGTCGCGGTCGTCGTCGCCGACGACGAACAGGACTCGAACGGTCGTGGCGAGCAGATACGCGCGGTAGTCGCCGGCCGGCGTGAGCGACTCGCTGTTCCCCCGGGCAGCGACGACGCCGGACTGGTCGTTGTACGCGAGATAGCTCGGCGTCTCTGCCCGCTGTAGATACTGCTCCAGCGGCTGCTGCAGGCGGCGCTTGCGTCCGAACAGCCCGTCGGTGTTCGCCCGGTCGAATACCGCTGGTCGACCCGCGGAACGTACGTCGATAACAGTTTCCACAGTTCACCCCTGTCGTGACAGTGTATTCAAATATATTGTCGTAGAAATAAATCCTTTGGCCGATAGCAGCGCTCAAACTGGTCGTTTCGACCCTCCCTTGCAACGCTCTCAGTACGGCTGGCTTCGGTCCGTCGGCTGGCGCTGCGGGCTTCCGCTGGTCAGGTCGGCGACGCACTGCCGGCAGAACTGGTAGTCCTGCTCGTTCCTCGCCCCGCAGTGGGGACAGTCGATGGATTCAGTGCTGTCGTCGGTGGCGCTGCCACGGCGCCCTTCGGCCTCGCCCTGCCCAGTCGCACCGGCTGGGTCACCCCGGTGCCGGTACGCGTACAGCATGGTCAGGACGTGGAGCCCCACGAGAAGCGCGATTGCGCCGTAGAGCCACTCGCTCACCATCATATGTTACGGTACGTGAACGTACTACTTGAGGGTTGTGCCGAGTTACCAATGGTCGGCGATTTCGACGGGTCTGGCACTGTCTCCCGTACCGAGCAGGCATCGGAGGTGTCCTGTGGGCCAGCATTCAAATAGGACCACGCAGCCAGGGGTACGCATGCCCGTTGACACGCTCGGAGGTCCCTGATGGGCCGTCGCACGCTCGTCGCTGTCGCTCGCCCCGACGGCCGCTACGACTGCCGCGTCGCACACTGGGGCGTCGACGCCGACCCCATCGCTCAGTCTCGACTGCTCGGGACTGGCCTGACAGCGTCGGCTGCCCTCAGTGCCATCGATGCCACCTACGAGCAGTTCGTCGTGCTCGACCGCTCGGTCCGGACCTACGCCGTCTGCTGGCTCGACCCGACACTGTCGGCTCCCGACGACATCGTCCTCGCCCGCACTGCCGACCCTGAGTCGTTCCGGACGTGGTGGATCGATCGGAAGGACAAGGCCTGTCGCGCCCTCGACAGCGAAGGCCGTGACCCGGCGACCGTTCGGCGTGCCCTGCTCGCGTCGCTCCGTGACCGTGCTTCGTCCGTCCACTGCCCCGACGACGCGTCCTTTTTACGCGGGGACCGCTAACCGCCATCCGTGACCGCCGTCGAAACGCTGACCTACCCTGACCCCGCCGACGCGCTGGACCTCGCGTCGCGTGCCACTGACCGCGGCGCGCTAGTGACGCTTGTCGGCACCTGTGCGGTCGAGTACGAGGGGCGAGCGGCCAGTTCGCTGGGGCTTGGCGACCGCCACGTGATGCTCAAGCCCGACGGGGCCGCACTGGTCCACACCGATGAGGGCCAACAGCCGGTGAACTGGCAGCCGCCGGGCTGTGAACACAGCATCAGCGTCGACGACGATTCGCTGGTCGTCCGCTCCACGCGGTCGGCCCCCGAGGAGTCGCTGGAGGTCGCGTTCGAGACAGTCGCCCACGCCGCCGCCTTCGACGTGACGGACTCCAAAGACCTCACACTCACCGGGACGGAAGCCGACCTGAAAGACCGCATCCTCGCCGAGCCGGCGCTGGTCGAGTCAGGGTTTACGCCGCTGGCGACCGAACGTGAGACCCCCGCCGGAGCGGTCGACGTTTACGGCGAGGACGCCGACGGTCGGACGACGATACTCGAACTCAAGCGCCGCCGCGTGGGTCCCGACGCTGTCGGCCAGCTTGGTCGGTACGTCGATGCTCTGGGACGCGACTTACACGCTGACACCGAGGTCCGGGGGATCCTTGTCGCACCGTCCGTGACGGATCGGGCGCGGCAGTTGCTTGCCGAGAACGGTCTGGAGTTCGTCTCGCTGGAGCCGCCGTAACGCCCGTGTCGGCTCCTAGTCCACGGTGACCGTTCCGTCGATGTCGACGACCACGCGGTGGCCGCTGTAGTCGAACGCGACGTGACCGGTAGTGTTCGAATCCGCGATACACGTCGTCAGTGCATCTGGATTGATACTGTCGGCCAGCGGCGGGAGCGTCTTGACCGGCCGTCTCTCCACGGTCGCGACAGCGCGAACGACTGCTGTGACGACAGACTGGTCAGGGCCGTGAGCTTCGATAACGGTTGGTGATGTTCCAAACACGGTTCTCTGCCCTTATGCTGGATTCACTCTGTACTGTGAAGTTCAGTATGGCTAGTATAGTAAACGCCGAACCACGACCTGGCTGCTGAGGGTGATAGCTGACCGGCGCTGTCATTCGAGTCTGTCCTGCAAGTCCGCGAGCGCGTTCATCGCCTCTATCGGCGTCATCGTCGCGACGTCCAGCGACGCTAACTGCTGTGCCACTGACTCTGGCAACTCGCCCTCGGCGGCTCCGTTCGCCCGAAGCATCCCTTGTCTGTGGTCGTCTGCTGGAGCCTCATCGGCCGCCGCCACCGCTGGTCCGTTCTCCGTCGCTCTAGTCGTCGCCGTGGGGGCGGAACCCGTATCGGAGTCACCCATCGTTTTGCCCTCGGATTCTGCCCCACTCGACCCTTCGACGCCCGAATCAGTCGCTTCGGCCTCCGCCAGAAGGGCCCGTGACCGGTCGACGACGGATTCGGGGACGCCGGCCATACTCGCGACCTCAACGCCATAGGAGGCCGCCGCGGGGCCGGGCGCGAGTTCGTGGTCGAAGCGAACGTCGCCGTCCTCGCGGCTGGTCTCGAAGTGGCGGTTGGTTGCGCCCAGTAGGTCGGCCGCGACGGCAGTCAGGTCGTGGTGGTGGGTCGCAAACAGCGTGTACGCGCCGACCTCGTCGTGGAGGTACTCGGTGACGGCGCGGGCGATAGCCAGCCCGTCGGCCGTCGACGTGCCGCGGCCGACCTCGTCTAGCAGGACCAGCGAGTCTCCGGTCGCCGCGTCCAGAATCGTCGCCAGTTCGGTCATCTCTATCATGAACGTCGAGCGGCCGCCGGCGATGTCGTCGCTGGCCCCGACGCGGGTGAACACCCGGTCGAGAATCGGGAGGTCCGCCGCCTTCGCGGGGACGAAACTCCCCGCCTGCGCGAGCAGGCATATCAGCGCGACCTGGCGCATGTACGTCGACTTCCCGCTCATGTTCGGTCCCGTGACGACCGCGAGGAAGGGCTGTCTGTCGTCCGCGGCGTCGCCGTCGCCGCTCCCGTCCGTTTTGTCCCCGGCCGGCCCGCCGCCCAGCCCCGTATCGTTGGGGACGAAGGCGTCTTCGGTGCGTTCGACGACCGGGTGGCGGCCGGCGGTGATGTCGATACCGTCGCTTCCAACGGTGGGCCGGCAGTAGTCGTACTGCGCCGCGACCTCGGCAAAAGAGACCAGCACGTCGAGGCGAGCCAGCCGCTCGGCTAGGGCTTGCACGCGCTCGGCCCCGTCGGCCACCTCGTCCCGGACCGCACAGAACAGGTCGTACTCTAGGTCGTCGGCCGCGCTCTCGGCCCGCAGAATCTCCTCTTCGCGCTCCTTGAGTTCCGGCGTGTAGTAGCGCTCGCTGTTTTTCAGCGTTTGACGGCGCTGGTAGTCCTCGGGGACGGAATCGAGATTGGCGTTGGTCACCTCGATGTAGTAGCCGTGGACAGAGTTGTGGCCGACCTTCAGCGAGTCGATGCCGGTGCGCTCGCGCTCGCTCGCTTCCAGTTCGTCTATCCACTCTTTGCCGGACTGCTCGGTCGAACGCAGTCGGTCCAGTTCATCGTCGTAGCCCTCGCGGATGACGCCGCCTTCGGTCACCTGCTGTGGCGGGTCCGGGCGAATGGCCGCCTCGATTTCTTCGCGGGTTTCAGTTAGCGGGTCCAGCGTCGCGTGCAGGTCCGCGAGCAGGCGGGCATCGGCGTCGGCCAGTTCGTCCCGGACCTCGGGTACGACCGACAGCGTCGACGCCAGCGACCGGAGGTCCCGCGCGTTCGCCCGGCCACGCGAGACCCGCGAGATGAGCCGTTCGAGGTCGTACACGTCCGCGAGCAGGTCAGACAGGGCTTCTCTGGTCACGGGGTCGCGCTGGAGTTCCGCGACCGCGCCGTGGCGGGCCTCGATGCGGTCGGCGTCGAGCAGGGGGCGGCGGAGCCAGTCGGTCAGTTTCCGCCGGCCCAGCGCACACGCCGTCTCGTCGACCGTGTCCACGAGCGTGCGGTTCTCGTGGCCCCGCACCGACCGCCGCTCGAACAGTTCGAGGCTCTCGACGGCGACGGCGTCAAGCAGCATGTACTCCCGCGGGTCGTACCGCGTGAGGTGATTGAGGTAATCGAGCGTGCCGGCGGGGTCCACGTCGGGGTCGACCGGTTCGCCGTCGGGGCCGACCGCGCCCGCGCTGCCACGGGTGTACTCCGCGTAGGCCAGCAGGCCGCCGCAGGCCCGAATCTCCGCGTCGCCGGCGAGCAGGCGCTCCGGCGGGCCGAAGTACTGGGACACGCGGTCCTCGGCGCGCTCCCGGGCGAAGGCGTCCGCGTCGTAGCGCGTCACCAGACAGGCCGGGCCGAAGACGGCGTCCCGGTCTACGTCGACATCCGGCCCGACGATTGCCTCGGCGGGGCCGAACCGGCTGAGTTCGTCGGCGACGGCGGCCTCCGAGCCGACGCTCGTGGCGTAGCAGTCGCCGGTCGACACGTCCAGCAGCGCCAGCCCGTACCGTTCGCCTTCGGTCAAAGCAGCGACGTAGTTGTTGTCCGCGCCGCCGAGCAGTTCGCTCTCGGTGAGCGTCCCCGGCGTGACGATGCGGGTGACCGCCCGCTTGACCACGCCGCTGACCTCGTCGGGGTCCTCGACCTGGTCGGCGATAGCGACCCGGTAGCCAGCGTCCAGCAGCGTCTCGACGTAGGACTCGGCGTTGTCGATGGGGATACCGGCCATCGGGTACTCGCCGGTCGAGTCCTCGCGCTGGGTCAGCGTAATCTCACACAGCCGGGCGACCCGTTTCGCGGCCGCACAGAAGGCCTCGTAGAAGTCCCCGACCTGAAAGAGGACCAGGGCGTCGTCGTACTGGCGGCACAGCTCGTAGTACTGTGCCATCATCGGCGTCAGGTCCCCCTCGAGCTCGGCCATCTGCTCGGGCGGGCCAAGCGCAGCGTCCATACCCGGTGGCAACAGCCGACTCCTCATAGGCGCTCCGCTCTCCGCCGTAGCGTGACCGCTAGGTATCGCCGACCCGGCCTCTGATTTTTATACCGCCCGAGAGACGTAGGGTGTATGTCACGTCGCGCCAACTACGCGCTCTGTCAGTTCCAGCAACACCTCGGCCCGTCGGCGTACTCGCTCGACGTTCCGTGGGCCGAGTACAGCGGTGATTCGACCGACCCGGTTTCCGTCGACATCCCCACCTCGTCACCAGCAGACCCGTACGTGCAGATGCAGGTCTACGACGTCGAGGACTTCGACCACGAAATCGTGGTCAACGGGGACCCGCTGTCGGGGTTCGACATCGCGCCGGGCGAGGGGTGGCAGCTCTGGATGGACACGATTGCGCCCGAGCGACTGCACCGCGGCGAGAACACGATTCAGTTCCGACGGGACACTGACTCGAAGGACGCATTCGTCGTCGGATCGGTCACGATCCACTGGACGGAACCCGTCGAGTGAATATATAAACAGCCCGGCACCGCCCTGATGGGGCGTGCCAACAGCTACCACTGTTGACGGACAGTACCACCTCAGTCGGGTGATTTCACCTGTTCCGGTCGTGTCGGCGGGCGGCCGGTGAGCATCCTATAACCCCTACTTTTATATAGAACCACATGCAATCTTCGCTTGATTATGAGCCAACGCCAGATGCAGGGCCAGCCGATGATCATCCTGGGAGAGGACTCCCAGCGGATGAAGGACAAGTCTGCACAGGAACACAACATCTCGGCCGCTCGCGCGGTCGCCGAGTCAGTACGCTCGACGCTCGGCCCGAAGGGGATGGACAAGATGCTCGTCTCCTCGATGGGCGACGTGACCGTCACGAACGACGGCGTCACCATCCTCTCGGAGATGGATATCGACAACCCGACAGCGTCGATGATCGTCGAGGTTGCCGAGACACAGGAAGACGAGGCCGGTGACGGCACCACCTCCGCCGTCGCCATCGCAGGCGAACTCCTCAAGAACGCCGAGGACCTCCTCGAACAGGACATCCACCCGACGGCCATCATCAAGGGCTTCAACATGGCCGCCACGCAGGCCAAGGATGAGCTCGCGGACATCGCCACGGAAGTCGACCCCGACGACGAGGAACTCCTGAAGAAGGTCGCCGAAACCTCGATGACGGGCAAGGGCGCGGAGCTCAACAAGGAGCTGCTCGCCCAGCTCATCGTCGACGCGGTCAACGCCGTGACCGTCGAGGCCGATGACGGCTCCGTCGTCGCCGACCTCGAATACCTCAACATCGAGACCCAGACCGGCAGCTCCGCCGGCAACTCCGAGCTGCTGGAAGGCGCGGTCATCGACAAAGACCCGGTCCACGAGGAGATGCCGACCGAAGTCGACGACGCCGATGTCCTGCTCGTCGACACGGCCATCGAACTCGACGAGACCGAAGTCGACGCCCAGCTCTCCGTCGACGACCCGAGCCAGCTCCAGAACTTCCTCGACAAGGAAGAGGAGCAGCTCAAGCAGATGGTCGACCAGATCGCGGACACCGGCGCCGATGTCGTCTTCTGTCAGAAGGGTATCGACGACATGGCCCAGCACTACCTCGCCGAGAAGGGTATTCTGGCCGTCCGCCGCGCCAAGAAGTCCGACATCGAGTTCCTCAAGGAAGTCCTCGGCGCTCGCATCGTCTCGGACCTCGACTCCGCGGCCGCGGAGGACCTCGGCCACGGCTCCGTCACCCGCGACGACGCCGAAGGCCTGTTCTACGTCGAGGGCAGCGGCGACGAGGCTCACGGCGTCACCCTCCTGCTCCGTGGGTCGACCGACCACGTCGTCGATGAACTCGAACGTGGCGTCACGGACGCGCTCGACGTCGTCGCGTCCACCGTTGCCAACGGCAGCGTTCTCGGTGGCGGCGGCGCACCCGAAGTCGAAGTCGCCCGCCGTCTCCGCGACTACGCCGACGGCGTCGAAGGCCGCGAGCAGCTCGCCATCGAGTCCTTCGCCGACGCGCTGGAAATCATCCCGCGCACTCTCGCCGAGAACGCCGGCCTCGACAGCATCGACACGCTGGTCGACCTGCGCGCCGCCCACGAGGACGGCGATGTCAGCGCCGGCCTGAACGTCTTCTCCGGTGATGTCGAGAACACGCTCGATACCGGCGTTGTCGAGCCAGCTCACGCCAAGCGACAGGCGATTTCCTCGGCTGCCGAGGCCGCGAACCTGGTCCTCAAGATCGACGACATCATCGCTGCCGGCGAACTCTCGACTTCCGGCGGCGACGAAGAGGGCCCCGGCGGCCCCGGTGGCGCCCCTGGCGGCATGGGCGGCATGGGCGGCGGTATGGGCGGCATGATGTAAGCGAGGTTCCGTCGGAACCTCGGATAGACGAACGGGCCATCGGCCCGTGAGTCAGCAGTCGACCGGAGAGACCTCCGAACGAGCGAATCGCCGCTTGCGATTCGGTTTTTTGCGGTTCTGTAACGCGCCGAGTCATCCCAGCGTGTATATCGAGACGTGAAACTGGAGGAACAGTTAGGTATCTCTCTACGAAGTATCGACTGTCCCGGTTCGTTTGGTGGGACGGACTGGTGACAGCGGGTGGGGGCCTCTCTCCGTTTTGGCGCTCCCGTGACAGTGTCCAGCCGTCCCTCGCATCAGTCGGGTCCTGTTGTTCGGTTTCGCTGGTGTCGGTCTTCGAACACCACGTCCGTCGTCCCGAGGTCGCTGTAGCGGAGGATCTCAGTCACTCGGTGGGTAGCCGTTCCGTTGACGGCCGTGTACTGGAGCGCGTAGCTCCGAACGATGCCGTTAGGCGTCACGGTTGCCGAGAGGGAGACATTGCTCACACGGTCGACGGGGCGGGTGGCAATCGCGCTGTCGTCGGTTGTGCCGGTTCCTTTGACGCGATACAGCGACACTCCGTACAGTTGCTTGATGACCTCATCGCCGGGGCGGATGGCTGTGCTGTTGGTGGCGGAAAACAACGCCATGAGACGCGCATTGAACGTTGGCTCGATGAACAGCGCGGCCCGAGGAGAGCGCGGCGGGCCACCGATACCCCGACTGTCCGCCACCACCTTCGCCGATGTCGACCCGTTGACGGTCGTCCGCCTGAGCGCACGGCCGTCCCGCCAGGTGCTGTGGACCGCACGCGCTGTCACACCCTGTCCGGATATCGTTCGAGTGGCCGTGTACGACTCGTAGCCCGCGCTGATACTGGCACGGGTCCGGACGCGCTTGTGCAAGCCGCTGCCGTTCATGACGGTTCTGGTGTGGTGGACTCGATAGGAGGTGTTCGAGAGCTGGCTGACGTGGGCGCGGCCGAGCGCGGTAGCGTTGACGACGCGGTCGCCGACGACGCCCGGGGCACGCTGTACCGGACCCGTCGGTGCGTCTGCAGTCGGGACTGGGGCTGGCGTCACCGTCTCTCTGGCAGCCGCGTCGTCCCCCAACAGACCGGTACACCCGGCGCTCAGCAGACAGAGACAGACCGCGGCAATTGCCACCCCGCGACGCATACCGATGCCTGGTCGCGTGGTAATATAACCCCTGTGACAGCGGGGGTATAAGTGCTACCGAGTGCCAATATTTCGTATGCAGACGCTGCTTCTCGGCGCGGACGCGGTCGAGGACCACGCGACGATGCCAGCAGTTATCGACGCGGTTGCCGCGGCCTTTGCCGCCGATGCCAGAGACAACACCATCATGCCGGCCAAGTCCTACATCGACCTGCCGCAGTACAACGGCGATTTCAGGTCGATGCCGGCCTACGTCAACGCGGAGACGTGGGACGCTGCCGCGGTCAAGTGGGTCAACGTCCATCTGGACAACCCCCGCGACCACGACCTACCGACCGTCCTCGGGACGCTCATCTACTCGGACCCCGAGACGGCGTTCCCGCTGGCCGTGATGGACGGCACCGTCCTGACCCGCCTGCGGACCGGGGCGGCGGCCGCCGTCGCCACCGACCACCTTGCCGTCGACGACGCGGACTCGCTCGGACTGGTCGGGGCTGGCACGCAGGCCTACACGCAACTGGAAGCCATCTCGTCGGTGCGGGACATTGAGACGGTGATCGTCGCCGACCGGGACGCGGAGAAACAGCAGGCGTTCGTCGACACGTTCGCCGACCGATTCGACGTGCAGGCGGGTCCCATCGAGGACGCCGCCGGCTGTGACGTGCTGTCGACGATTACGCCCGTCGAGTCCCCCATCGTCGAGCGGGCGTGGCTCGACGAGCACACCCATATCAACGCCATCGGGGCCGACGCCGCTGGCAAGCAGGAACACGACGAACGCACGCTGCTCGACGCGAAAGTCGTCATCGACAACTACGAGCAGTGTACTCACTCCGGCGAGATCAACGTCCTGTGGGGCGAGGGGGTTCTGACAGATGCCGATCTCCACGGGGAACTCGGCGACATCGTCGCGGGCACGCTCTCGGGGCGGACCGACGACGACGGGATCACGCTCTTTGATTCGACAGGGCTGGCTATTCAGGATGTCGCGGCCGCACACGTCGTCTACGAGAACGCGAGCGCCGAGGGCGACGGGACGGCGTTCCCGCTCGTCGACACCGACGCGACCTGACTATGTCGGCGTGAGGGCGTCCGTGACCTTCGAGATGCCCCAGACGATGACGATGAACGGCAGGAGCGGGAAGAGCAAAACGAGCAGGCCGGCGAGCATGCCCCAGCCGATCATGTCCATCCCCTCGTTGGGACGGCTCCGCGTCCCCGGCGTGACCGACCGGAGCGCCGCCGGCAGTCGTCCGTCCGTGTCGTCAGGTGATTCTGCCATACGCTCTCTTGCGCTGATACGTGTATAAGCCTAGCCCCGGCGGTTACATCGCGCCGGCGACGCCGCTGCCGATGGCGGCCCCGCACTCGCCACAGGCGACGAGGTAGAACCGCTTCGAGGCCGTGAAGAAACCGGTCGTCGAGTCCATATCGAGGAACTCAACGTCGTCCTGGTCGGCCATCTCCGCGTCGCACTCGGGACAGTGGACCATCAGGCCGCACCCCCGTTGGACTTCGCGCCGGCGACGCCGCTACCGATAGTCACGCCGCACGCTGCGCAGTTTGCGGTGTAAAATCGCTTGGAGGCTTTGATGAACCCGGTCACAGCATCCACTTCGACGAACTCGATGTCGTCGGCCGTTTCGAGCGAGGCCTCACAGTCAGGGCAGTGTACCATACATCTGTGACACCTGCTGAGTCCGGCAAAAATCTTGTGTGGGGTCCCGACCGCCGACCGTGGTCTGGCGGCCCCGGTACCGCGGCCGCCGGTGGGTCGCCGACTCGGCTACGGCTGCGTCTCGTCGTCCCCAGCGATGTCGGTGACGTCGGTGTACACCGCGAAGGCCGAACAGACCCCGCCCGTCTCGTCGGGGCCTATCGGCACCGCCTAGAGCTGGAACGTCCGGGGGCCGTCGACCGTCTGGCGCGTGACCTCGGTCGTCGTCACGTCCCCCGTCTCGGCGCGTCTCGTGATGCGCTCGGCCTGTTCCCGCTGGGCGTCGGTCGCCGTGATGACCCGGGCCAGGTTCCGGCCGACGACCTCCGCTCCCGGCGGGACGAACGTCGCCTCGAACGCGGGGTTGACCGACTGGATTATCGGGGCCCCGTTTCGCAGTTCGACCGAGGCAATTGCGTTGGTCGTGTGCGTAAACAGCGTCTCGTAGCGCTGTGTGGTTTCGAGCGCCCGCTGCTGGGCCCGGTTCTGCGCGACGGCGTTCATGACCCGGTTCGCCAGGAGTTCGTACCGCTCGACGTCGCTGCCCTTCTGGAGGTAGTCGGTGACGCCGGCGGAGATGGCCTCGCTGGCGATCTCCTCGCTCCCCTTCCCGGTAAACAGGATAAACGGGAGGTCGGGATACTGCTCGCGTATCGCCTGCAGGAACTCGATGCCGTTCAGGCGCGGCATGTCGTAGTCGGAGACGACACAGTCGACGGGCCGCTCCGCCAGCAGCGCCTGGCCGTCGCTGGCGCTGTCTGCCCGGACCACGGTGAGGCGGTCGTCCTGCCGCTCCAGGAGGCTCGCCGCAAACTCGGCGAAGTCGGGGTCGTCGTCGACGTGGAGAACGGCGATTGCTTCGGGCACGCTGCAGTAACCACCGTTCCCAGCCGATAAAAGCATCTCGGCGAAACTGGTCGATGCACAGACAGGCCCGCTCGCGTCGCCCGTGGCGGCCGTCCGGTCTCCCGAAGGGAAAGGTATAGCACCGTCGCTATCGGATGTTCCGATATCATGACCACGACCGGCGAGGAACGCGAGCGGGGCTTTGACCACACCGAGGTCGAGCCCCGGTGGCAGCGCACGTGGGACGAGGCCGACGTGTTCCGCATCGACGACGACGAGACCGACCCGGAGTACGTCCTGGCGATGTTCCCCTACACCTCCGGCGAGCTACACATGGGTCACGTCCGGAACTACACCATCACGGACGCCTACGCCCGCTTCGAGCGGATGCGCGGCGAGAGCGTCCTCCACCCGATGGGGTGGGACTCCTTCGGCCTGCCCGCCGAGAACGCCGCCGAGGAACGGGACACCAACCCCCGTGACTGGACGATGCAGTGCATCGACTCGATGCGCGAGCAACTCACGGAGATGGGCTTTGGCTACGACTGGGAGCGCGAACTCGCCACCTGCGAGCCCGAGTACTACCAGTGGAACCAGTGGTTGTTCAAGCAGTTCCGCGAGGAAGGGCTCGTCGAGCGACAGGCCGCTGAACTGAACTGGTGTCCCTCCTGTGAGACCGTCCTCGCGGACGAGCAGGTCGAGGGCGAGGACGAGCTCTGCTGGCGGTGTGACACCCCCATCGAGGCCCGCGAGATGGACCAGTGGTTCTTCACCATCACCGACTACGCCGAGGAACTGCTGGAAGACTTAGACGATCTGGACGGCTGGCCGAACAACGTCCGGGAGATGCAGCGCAACTGGATCGGCAAACAGGAGGGCGCGAGCGTCGCCTTCGAGGTCGGCGACTACGGCGACGTGGACATCTTCACCACGCGGCTGGACACCATCCACGGGGCGACCTTCTTCTCGCTTGCCCCTGGCCACCCCGTCGCTCAGGAAATCGCCGCGGACAACGAGGAAGTCGCCGAGTACATCGAGATGGCCGAGGACGCAGACGAGGACGACCTCGACGTGACCTCCGGCGTGTTCACCGGCGAGTACGCGACCAATCCCGCCACCGGCGAGGAGATTCCCGTCTACGTCGCCGACTACGTCCTGACCGACGTTGGGACGGGCGCGCTGTACGCCGTGCCGGCCCACGACGAGCGCGACCACGAGTTCGCCGAGGCTCACGACATCGACATCGTGCAGGTCGTCGAGCCGACCGAAGACGCGGACGCCGACCCTGACGACATCGACGTGCAGGAAGCGGCCTACACCGAGGACGGCGTCCTCGTCAACAGCGGCGAGTTCGATAGCCTCACCAGCGAGGAGGCGCGCGACCGCTTCGTCTCCGAGTTCGACGGCGAGCACCGCACGGAGTACAACCTCCGGGACTGGGGCATCTCGCGCCAGCGGTACTGGGGCACGCCCATCCCGATGATTCACTGCGACGACTGCGGCTATGTCGAGGTCCCCGACGAGGACCTGCCCGTCGAACTGCCGGAGTTCGTCCACACCACCGGCAATCCGCTCGACGCCGCCGAGGAGTGGAAGCAGGTCGACTGCCCCGACTGTGGGGCCGACGCGGTGCGGGAGACGGACACGATGGACACGTTCGTCGACTCCTCGTGGTACTTCCTGCGCTACACCTCGCCGGACCTCGACGACGCGCCCTTCGACGCCGAGCGGGCGAGCGACTGGATGCCCGTCGACCAGTACGTTGGCGGCATCGAACACGCCGTCATGCACCTGCTGTACGCCCGCTTCTTCACGAAGGTGCTCGACGATCTCGACATGGTCGACGGCGTCCGCGAGCCCTTTACGAACCTCACGAACCAGGGGATGGTGCTGGGCGAGGACGGCAACAAGATGTCAAAGAGCCTCGGCAACGGCGTCTCGCCACAGCGCATCATCGAGGAGTACGGGGCCGATACGGCCCGGTTGTTCATCATGGAGGCCGCCCAGCCCGAGAAGGAGTTCGCCTGGAGCCCCGAGGGCGTCCAGTCGGCCCACAGTTTCCTCCAGAACGTGTACACGCTGGTCTCGGAGTATTCTGAGGGCGAGGTTGACACAGGCGACGCCGGCGACATCGCCGACTACGTCGCCCGTGAAATCGACGCCACCGCCGCGAACGCGACGGCGGAGTTCGAGGACTTCCGGTTCAACCACGCGCTCCAGGCCGTACGGGAACTGGTGTCGCTGCTGCGCCGGTACCAGGAGGCGACCACTCCCGACGCCGACACCTTCGAGCGCGGGCTGGCGACGGCGGCGAAACTGCTCGCCCCGGTCGCCCCCCACGCCGCCGAGGAGATGTGGGCGGAACTGGACCGCGACGGTCTCATCGCCGAGGCCGAGTGGCCGGCGGCCGAGGCCCCTGACGACTACGAGACGGAGCGGCAACTGGTCGAGAACACCCGCGAGGACGTCCGCGACATCGTTGACACCGTCGGCATCGAGGACCCCCAGACCATCACGCTCGCGGTCGCACCGCAGTGGAAACACCGCGTGCTCGACCTCGCCCGCAATGCCGACGGCAACGTTGTCGGAACGGTCATGCAGGACGAGGAACTGCGCGAACAGGGCGAGGCGGCCGCGGACTTCGCCAAGGAAATCGCAGGCCGGGCGCAGTCGCTTGACGAGCAACTGCCGCCCGAGCGTGAACAGACGGCGCTCGAACGGGCTGCGTGGCTCGTCGAACGGGAGTTCGGAGCCGAGGTCGTCGTTCAGGGCCCCGAGGAGGCCGCCTCGGACCTCGTCGGCAAAGCCGGTCCTGGCCGCCCGGCCATCGACATCGAAGAGTAGCCTGCGGCCGGCCGATTTTCGCCTGCCGCGGCTTACTCGGCCCTGACAAGCCCGGTATCGACGAGGTCTTCGAAAACGCTCGCCGCGTGCCCGTCGGGGCCGACCCGCTCGTAGACGGCGACGACCTGTTCCCGCGCGATGACGTACGTCGTCCGCTGTGCTCGGCCGTCGACGAGTGGCACGTCGAACGCTTCGGACAGTCGTCCATCGGGGTCCGCCAGCAGGTCGAAACTGATGTCGGTGGCTTCAGCAAAGTCACGGTGGCTCTCGACGCTGTCCGTCGAGACGCCGTACAGCTCGACGCCGGCCTCGATAAACCGCTCCGCGTGCGCCTCGAACTGATTTGCTTCTGTCGTGCAGCCGGGGGTGTTGTCGGCCGGGTAAAAATACAGCACCGTCGGCTCCTCGAAGCCCGGCTGGACCGCGTCGCCGTGCTGGTTCGTCGCTCTAATCGTCGGCACGTCCGTGCCGGGGTCGAGCACCATCGTCAGTTTACCGGGATATCCGTTCCGTCGTCGTCCTCGCTGTGGACGACCTTCGCCAGCCGTACCGTGAGGACGCCGTTGTCGTAGCTCGCAGTGGTCTCCTCGTCGTCGACGGCTTCGGGGAGGTGAACCGACCGGCTCAGCGACTGCTGGCGGCGTTCGCGCTGGACGTACTGGCCGTCGGTCGACTCCCGTTCCTGACTCGACGTGGCGCTGATGGTGAGCTTCCGGTCTTCGACGAGTTGGACCTCAATGTCCGCACTGTCGAAGCCGGGGAGGTCTGCACTGACGACGAAGGCGTCGCCCTCGTCGAGAACGTCGACCGGGACAGCGCCCATGTCGACGCCGAACTGCTCGCCGAGCATATCGAACGCGCGCTCAATCTCACTGAACGGATCGCGATCAGACATACGTGGGGGTACACAGCCCCGGGACTTAACCCTTGAAGCGGGGCTGGTGGATGACTGGTGGCTCAGTTGACGACCGTCTTGGAGTCGTAGGACCCGAGCCGGCGGACCCACCCCTTCTCGGCGATGGCCTCGATGTCGGCGAGGGCATCCTGGGTGCGCTGCTCGTAGAGCCCGGCCGAGATGTCGATGTGGAAGACGTAATCGCCCAGCCGCTCGCCGCTGGGGCGGGACTCGACGCGGGTGAGGTTGATATCGCGGTCGGCGAACGGCTCCAGCAGCTCGAGCAATAGGCCGGGGTAGTCGACGTCGGGATAGACAATGAAGGAACTCTTGCCGCCGGCCTCGCTGCGCTCGCTTTTCGGGGCGACGACGACGAAGCGGGTCGCGTTCGACGATCGGTCCTGAATGTCTTCGGCGAGCACGTTCAGTTCAGTGCCGTTGGTTGCGTTTTCCGGGTGGCCGATAGCGGCGATGTCTGTGTCGTCTCGGGCGCGTTCGACGCCGCGGGCGGTCGACGCGACGGCCTCGACATTGACGCCGGGGTAGTGCTCGTCGAGCCAGCCGCGACACTGGGCAAGCGCCTGTGCGTGGCTGGCCACCAACGAGAAGGAGTCGTCCTGTGCGAGCAGGGCGTGACGGATGGGCGTGATGATTTCCTCGACGACGGCGATGTCGTACTCCGCGAAGGCGTCCAGCGACTCGGTGACGGAGCCTTCGATGCTGTTCTCGACGGGAACGACGCCGCGCTCGGCCTCGCCGCTGGCGACGGCCTCGACGATGGCGGTTACCGACTCGGAGAAGTCAATCTCGTCGTCGGTGACTGCCTGTGCGGCGCGGTGGGAGTAGGTCCCCTCAGGACCCAGAGTAACAGTGGTCATACCCGGGGTACAGCGGTAGGAACCAAAAGAACGGTGGTCATCGGCAAGCGCTGTTCCGCCGCCGTCTCCCGTGGGTCAGGACAACCGCGCCAGTTCCTCGTCAGTGAGATCGATAGCGCTTGCGGCCAGTTCTGTTCGAGGTTGAACACAGCCGTCCGAACGCCTGAAAACAGCCCGCAAGCTCCGCTCGTCACTGCCACCGGTGTCGAACGCCACGTCGAGCGCTCACTCGCCGCCGCGGTGGAACAGGGCGAGGTGAACGAGGAGATACCGCGAGGCGTAAAAGACCGCGACACTGGCGACGAAGGCGAACAGCGAGACGCCCGCGACTGAGACGCCGAACCCGGAGGCGACGAACGGGTTCCGACCCATCGCCGCGATGTACGACGACACCATCTCGCCGCCGCCCAGCCCCACGGCGAACAGGCAAAGCGAGAGCGCGATAGCCAGTCCGCCGGTTCCGAGACCGACGTAGCGGGCGAAGTCCTCGGCGTTGAGCGCCGCGTGTGCCTGTCGCTCGGTCAGCGGGGCGAGCCGAACGCGGTAGAGGACTGACCCGACGAGCAACGTCGCACCGAACACCTGCAAGAATCCGCCGAACAGTCCAAGCAACAGCACCTTCGGCGAAGCAACGGCGGGGTCAACTGCCGGGAGAAACGCCGCGGTGCTGTCCGGATACAGCCCGTAAATCGGCAGTAACAGCGCTAGCGCGCCAAGGAGGGCGCTCTGGAGCGCCAGCGTTCGCGGGACAGTCTGTCTGAGATACGAGTGCCGTTCGTAGCGGAGTCGTTCATACGTCGACCCCGAGATGATCGCTTTGGCGATGGTGTCGTCGGGTTGTGAATCAGTAGACATATCTTACCGGTTCCTATTCACCGACAGTTTACTCAATCCACCATATAACCCTTTTGCACGGTGCAAGATTCAGACTTGCTGTCGGTAAACCGCTCCAGAGTTGTGTTTAAATCACCCTCTGGTGGCCCCGTCCAGAACGGTCTTAGCGCGTATGGACCGCCTCGCCGCGTGCCGCCGCGGCCGCCTCGTGGACCGCTTCGGAGAGCGTCGGGTGCGTGTGGATCGTCCCAGCAATGTCCTCAAGCCGCGCGCCCATTTCGATGCCCAACCCGAGTTCCGCGATGAGTTCCGACGCCTCCGGACCGACAATCTGTGCCCCGAGCAGGAACTCCTCGTCGGCGTCGGCGACGACGCGGACGAAGCCTTCCCTCTCGTTGACGGTGAGTGCACGGCCGTTGGCCCGTATCGGCATCTGTCCGATGACTGGCTCGAAGCCCGCCGCCTCGGCCTCCGCCTCAGTCATACCGACGGTCGCGATTTCAGGGTCGGTAAACACCGCGGCGGGAATCGCCTGATGATCGAACGCGGCCGGTTCGCCGGCGGCGGCTCTCGCAGCAACCTCACCCTCTGCCATTGCCTTGTGAGCGAGCATCGGCTCGCCGGCCACGTCGCCGACTGCGAACACCGACTCGAACGCCGTTCGGCACTGGTCGTCGGTCGGAATGACGCCGTTCTCGTCCGTCTGGAGGTCGATGTTCTCCAGCGCGAGCGTCTCCGTGACCGGCTCGCGGCCGACCGCGACGAGACATTTCTCGGCGTTGTACTCGGTGACCGCGTCGTCTTCGTCGACGGTCTGGACGCGAATGCCCTCCTCTGTCTCGTCCCAGTCGTCGGCCGCCTCGCCGAAATTGAAATCGATCCCCAGCTCCTCGGCGCGGTCGCGGACGACCGCCGCGATATCGTCCTCGTAGCCGGGCAACACGTCATCGAGCATCTCGACGACGGTGACCTCGGCGCCAAGCTTTGCGAACACCGTCGAAAGCTCCATGCCGATGTAGCCCGCGCCGACGACCAGCAGCTTCTCGGGGACCGATTCGAGTGCGAGCGCGTCTTTCGAAGAGAGGATGTGTTCCCCGTCGAACTTGAAGCCCGGGACCGCCATCGGTCGGCTTCCCGTCGCAACGATGGCGTGTTCGAACGACAGCGACTCCGAGCCCTGCCCCTCGCCGCCGTGAGCGACTCGGACCGTCCCGTCGTCGACGAACTCGGCAGTGCCCTCGATCAGATTGACGCCGGCGTTCTTGCACAGCGATTCGACGCCTCGTGTCAGCCGTGTGACGACGCCGTCCTTCCACTCTGTCATCCCGGCCATGTCGACGGCCGGGTCCGCGAACACGCCCATCTCCTCGGCCTGCCGGGCATCGTGGGCGACGTCCGAGGCCGAGATGAGTGCTTTCGAGGGGATACAGCCGTGGTTCAGACAGGTCCCGCCGTAGGCGTCCCGCTCAACGAGCGTCGTGTCCAGTCCCAGTTGTGCGCCCCGGATGGCGGCAACGTAGCCGCCCGGACCGCCGCCGATAACAAGCAGTTCCGTTCCCGTAGTGACATCTCCGACGACCATAGCGGTGCCTCGTCCGGGTCCGTGAAAAGCTATCGCCCTTCACCTTGGTGACGTGTCTCGCCTCCGCCGCCGATACAGGTAGTAGCCGACGACCGGCACCGACACCACAAACGTCGCGAACAGTGTTGTTCCGACAGCGTGGACGATGCCGGCGAGCGCAGACAGCGGTGTCGGGGACCAGTCTCGGTCAGTCTGCCGGAGCTGTCGACTGTAGAAAAAGAGGCCGACCGTGAGAAGCAGGCTGAACAGTACACTCGCCCAACTGGCGAGGACGGTCAGGGCAAACGCGCCGAGAAACGTCCCGAGATTCCCATCACTGACTGACCCCGACGAAACGACCAGCGCCATTCCTAGTCGGGAGAGGGCGGCACAGCCCGGAACCAGCACAAACAGCGCGGCTAATCCGTACCAGATTCATGTGTCTCGCGTGGCGGGCAGCACGAATCGTGTCTGTCCTGTGACCTGTCTGGTTTTCGGTTGCGACCCGGCAGCTACTCCAGCAGGAGTCGCGTTGGGTCCGCCAGATACTCCTTGAGCGTGTTGACGAAGCGCGCCGCGTCGGCCCCGTCGATGACGCGGTGGTCGATTGCCAGCGAGAGTGGGAGCGTGGGTTTCGCGACGACCTCGCCGTCTTCGGCCACCGGCCGCTCTTTCAGCGCTCCGATACCGAGAATCGCCGTCTCGGGGACGTTGATGATCGGGCTGGCGTACTCGCCGCCGATGGCTCCGAAGTTCGTGACGGTGAACGTCCCGCCCTGCATCTCCGACCGCCCGATGTCCCGCTCTCGGGCCCGTCCGACGAGGTCGTTGATCTCGTCTGCGAGTTCGACCAGCCCCTTCCCGTCCACGTCGTCGACGACCGGCACGACCAGTCCGTGGTCGGTCGCTGCCGCCACGCCGATGTTGTGGACGTCTCTGTAGACGATTTCCTCGTTTTCGGTGTCAAGCGCGGTGTTGAGCACCGGGTGCTGGTCCAGCGCCGCGGCGACGCATTTCACCACGAAGGGCGTGTACGTCAGGGTGACATCACGTTCTTCGGCGAGTGGGGCGAGCCGCTCACGGGCCTCGACGAGGCCAGACACGACGACCTGGTCGTGGTGGGTCGCGTGGGGCACCTCTCTCCGGGACCGAGCCATCTGTTCGCCGATGGACCGACGGACGCCACGGTACGGTTCGCGGCGTTCGCCGTCGCCTGTCTCGACGGCCGTCGCGTCGGCCCCAGTGCCGCCCGCCTTGGCTGCCGTCCCTGCCGCGCCACCTTCGGCACTGACAGCTTCGGCATCGGCTGCCTGTGCGGCCCGCTGGGTCTCCGCGTACGTCCGAACGGCCGATTCGTCGACGTAGGGCTGGCCGTCCCGCGTCTGGTCAGTCGGGACGGCGTCGATGTTCACGCCGAGTTCGCGGGCGGCCTTTCTGGTGGCCGGCGTCGCCAGCGTCTGGTCGCGGCTAGCGGCCTCCTGTCCGTCCCCGGAGACACTTCTGACGGCTGACTTGACAGCATCCCCGTCGTCTGTATCGTCCGTATCGTCGACCTGCGAAACTACTGCGGTCGGGCCGTCCCCGTCGTCCGACGCCTTCGAGACAACCGACGTCGGACCGTCGTCACTGCCAGCCGTCTCGCCGGCTGATGCCGTGGCCGCCTCGACATCTCCCTCGGTGACGCGGCCGCCCGGCCCGCTCCCGTCGACGGCCGCGATGTCGACCCCTTTCTCACGGGCGAGCCGGCGCACGCTCGGCGAGGCGAACACGCGACCGTCGGCCGTGGTTGCGTCCGACTGGTCCGGTGCATCGGCCGCTGTGGCTTCGCCCGGACCGCTATCGGCCTGTGCTGTGTCGGCACCCGCCGATTCAGCCTCATCCGTACCCCCAGCCGCCGCGTCAGCCGATTCGCCGTCGCCCGCTTCCTCGATAGTGACGAGCACCTCACCGGTCTGTACCATCCCGCCGACTTCGGCGTGCAGTTCCCGTACGACGCCGTCGACCGGCGACGGAACGTCGACGGCGGCTTTATCGGTTTCTACCTCCGCGAGGACCTGATCCTCGGTGACGGCGTCGCCCGGCGAGACGTGCCAGGTCAGCACCTCACCCTCTGCGACCCCTTCCCCGAGGTCCGGGAGATTGAACTCGAACATGCGTCAGAACTCCACTGCCTCTCTGATACCGTCTTTGATGCGGGCGGGTTCGGGGAGGTAGTAGTCCTCCAGCGCGTACAGCGGGTACGGCACGTCGAAGCCGGTCACCCGGGTCACAGGGGCCTCCTGATACAGCAGGACTTCCTCCTGAATCGTGGCGATGATTTCGCCGGCCAGCCCGCCGGTCTTGGGGGCTTCGTGAACGACGGCCGCTCGCCCGGTCTTCTTGAACGACTCGACGATGGCGTCGGTGTCCATCGGCGACAGCGTTCGCAGGTCGATCACTTCGGCGTCGATGCCCTCCTCGGCCAGTTCTTCGGCAGCTTCGACCGTCGGCCGGGTCATCGCGCCCCAGGTGAACACGGACACGTCGCTTCCCTCACGGCGGGTCTTCGCTTCACCCAACTCAACCGTGTATGGGTCGTCGGGGACCTCCTCGCGGAACGACCGATAGATAAGCTTCGGTTCGAGGAAGATGACAGGGTCCGGGTCCCGGATAGCCGCCGTCAACAGCCCCTTTGTCTCCTTCGGCGTCGACGGGACGACCACCTTCAGCCCCGCCTCGTGAACGTAAAACGCTTCCTTGGATTCGGAGTGGTGTTCCGGCGCGCGGATGCCACCGCCGTAGGGCGCGCGAACGGTGAGCGGGCAGTTGTATCGGCCGCGGCTCCTGTTCCGAAGTCGGGCGGCGTGGCTGACAATCTGGTCGAATGCGGGGTACATGAACCCGGAGAACTGCATCTCCGGCACCGGCCGGAGCCCGTAGGCGGCCATGCCGATGGCCGTCCCGACGATACCGGCCTCTGCGAGCGGCGTGTCGATGACCCGGTCGTCACCGAACTCCTCATGCAGGCCCTGTGTCGCCCGGAAGACGCCGCCGTTCTTCCCGACGTCTTCACCCATTACGACCACGTCTTCGTTCCGTTCCATCTCGCCGTAGAGGCCGTCACGAACGGCCTGTACGAGCGTCAAACTCTGTGTCGCTGCGTCCTGTGTACTCATTCCAGTAGCACCTCGTCGCCGTGTCGCTCGCGCAGTTCTTCGAGGTAGGTTAGCTGCTGTTCGAGTCGCTGTGGCATCTCCGCGTACACGTCCGCGAACATCTCCTCCGGTTTCGGTCGCTCGGTCGCCTCGGCCTCGTCGATGGCTGTGGCCACCTCATCCTGAACCGATTCGTCGATAGCGTCGACCCGTTCGTCGTCAAGCAGGCCCCGGTCCCGGAGGAACGTCTCCATCCGCGGGATAGGGTCTTTCTGCTTCCAGCGTTCGACCTCGCTGTCGTCGCGGTACACTGACGGGTCGTCGGCAGTCGTGTGTGCGCCAAAGCGGTACTGCACCGCCTCGATCATCGTCGGGCGGAGCCCGTCCTCGGGCGGGTCGTGCGCCTTCTCGACGGCCTCCCGAGTCACCTGATACACCGCCAGCGGGTCCATGCCGTCGACCTGCACGCCGTCGAAGCCGTAGGCGTTGGCCTTCTGTGCGAGCGTCTCGCTGGCGGTCTGGCGCTCCCGCGGCACCGAAATCGCCCACTGATTGTTGTTACAGAAAAACACCGCTGGAACGTCGAACACGCCCGCGAAGTTCAGGCCTTCGTGGAAGTCGCCCTCGGAGGTCGCACCGTCCCCGAAGTACACGAGGACAGCGGTATCATCGCCCTTGAGTTTCGATGCCCACGCAGCCCCGGTTGCGTGCGGAATCTGCGTCGCGATTGGGACTGCAAAGGAAAACGCCTGCACGTCCTCCGGCGGCGAATTACCCGACTCAGACCCCATCCAGTACAACAGGTCGTCGGCTAGGGGCCATCCCTTGACGTACATCGCGAGATGTTCTCGGTAGCTCGGGAAGGCCCAGTCGCCGTCTCGCAGCGCGAAGGCGCTGCCGACCTGCGAGGCCTCCTGTCCAGACATCGGGGGGTAGGTTCCCATCCGGCCCTGCCGTTGCAAACTCACCGCCCGCTGGTCGAAGTGCCGGCCGAGTTTGAGATACCGGTACATCTCAACCAGTTCGTCGTCCGAGAGGTCTGGGACGGTTGCGCCGTCGACTACTGTTCCGTCTTCGTCGAGAATCTGTACCCTGTCCGCTGGGTCGCGCTGGAGGACACTCATAGAAACCGCCTCCCTCGAAGTGGCATACGCCGACTGTTCACTCGCACTACGTTTAGAGCTTTCGCGGCGCTGAAAAATATATCCGACGTGGGTATTACTGGCTATATGGGCGATTCAGATGTTCTAAGGCATCTTTAATTCTGGAAAATTTATCACCGATAACTCGGATGTATCAGTTGTTCGCACGAATGTCCGTCCGCGCATCGTCGGCACTTTGCCCCTCGCGCAGGACGCTCTCGACGAACAGTTCGCCCGCCCGGTACGACGAGCGAACCATCGGTCCCGAGGCGCAGTACAGGAAGTCGAACTCCTCCTCGGCGACCCGCCGCCAGGTGTCGAAGGCGTCCGGGTGGACGTACTCCGAGACTTCGAGGTGCGAGCGGGAGGGCTGGAGGTACTGGCCGAACGTCACCACGTCGACGCCGGCCTGCCGGAGGTCCGACAGCGTCTGGTACACCTCGTGGGCGTACTCGCCGACGCCAAGCATCAGGCTGGTCTTCGTGTACACGTCGCTCTCTCGGTCGACCTGCCGGAGCACCGAGAGGGACTGCTCGTAGCCCGCCCGACGGTCCCGGACCGGCCACTGGAGGCGGTCGACCGTCTCGATGTTGTGGGCGATGACGTCCGGGTCGGCGTCTATAATCTTCCGTACGAGGTCCGGCTCACCCTGAAAATCGGGGATGAGACACTCGACGAGGATTGACGGGTCACGCTCTTTGATGGCCCGGATCGTCTCGGCGAAGTGGCCCGCGCCCTGGTCGGGCAAGTCGTCGCGGTCGACACTCGTCAGTACTACGTAGTCCAGCCCGATATCCGCGACAGCGTCGGCCACCTGTTGTGGCTCGTCAGGGTCCAACGGCTCCATCCCGCCCGTCTCCACGTCACAGAAGTTACAGCCCCGCGAACAGCGGTCGCCCATCAGCATGAACGTGGCTGTCCCCGGTCCGTCGCGCCCGCTCCAGCACTCCCCGAGGTTGGGGCAGTTAGCCTCCTCACAGACCGTGTTGAGGTTTCGATCCCGGAGCGTCTGCTTGATATCGGTGAACCGCTCGCCCGACGGTGGCCGAATCTTCAGCCAGTCAGGCTTGCGCGAACGACTCATTATCCGGAGTTCGGTTCGCCCGGTGAAAAACGTGCGGGGCTCACGCGGTCTCCCGTATAGCGTGTGAACGACAATCGACTGGTCCGGAGACCGGATCGAAACGGTGGCCGGCGGCGTACTCCCGAGCACTCACTTTGCTGATTCACGCCCGGCAGACAGCAAGCATGTGTGCGGACATGTCTGCGACAGTCCGGTCTGTCCGAAGTTCGTCGACGAGCGCCCGGACACCGGCCCGCTCGCGCGCTGACAGCTCGTCAGCGGTTCCCCGGAGTGGGGCGGCGGCAAGTACTGACGCCAGCCCTTCCAGTCCGACCAGCGTCTCGACGGTTGCTCCGCCCGCCTCTAACAGCGCCTCGAACTCGTCGGCACGGAAAAAATGGGTCTCGGTGAACGCTGCGTCGTGACCGAGCTGTGCCACGAACGGACGGTCGTAATCGCCCGTTCCGGCCAGTTCGGCCGCACGGACGAGGTGGTCTGACCCGCCGACCAGGGAGAGCACCAGCCAATTGAGCCGACCCATAACGGATGCAAAAACTGGACACGCAGCCTTTGTCACCCGCATAAGCTCCTGCACGGCAGCCACGCGTCCGTCGGCGTCGAGCGCGTGCGAGAGCGGCCCACCCAGACACAGCGTCGCGTCGAATGCGTCCCGGTCGAACCCGAGGCCGCGTACGTCCCCCGCCCTGACGGTCACCCGCTCCTCGTGCCCGTGCTCGGCGATCTTCTTCTGTGCGAGAGCCCGCTGGCCCTCGCTGGGGTCGACGAGCGTGACATCGTACCCTTGTTCGGCCAGCCAGACGGCGTACCGACCAGCGCCGCCGCCCACGTCGAGGACGCGTCCCGTGTCGGGGAGGTTCGCTTCGAGCTGTTCGACGGTCCCCGTCCACTCTAACTGCCCGTGTAGCGTGGCCGCCAGACGGTCCCACTCGCTCTCGTCGTTCTCGTCGTAGTAGTCTTCGGGGTCGCTGAGGGGCACGCTTGCGCACTGTCAGCCGGCCGGGTTAATCTTTGGGCAGGCGTGTGGGGCGCTCACAGCGGGCAGCTACGCAATGGCTCCGGAACTATGTCTTCATCTCCCACACTTCGGTTCCCCCATAGAAACGCCTTTGCCGTCGCGGAACTGCGACTGTGACGTGCCATCCCGAACCGACAGCGAGCCGACTGTGGCGGTCGCGGAGGTGCTCCCCGAGTTTGCCGAGGCCTTCCCCTTCGAGGAGTTCAACCGGATGCAGTCGGCGGCCCTGCCGGCCCTGCTGAACCGCGACGACAACGTCGTCGTCAGCGCGCCGACGGCCAGCGGGAAGACCGCGCTGGCGGAACTGGCCATCTGCAAGACCCTCGCCGAGGACGGGACCGCGCTCTTTCTCGCGCCGTTGCGTGCGCTCACCAACGAGAAAGAGAGCGAGTGGGAACGGTTCGAGGACCTGGGCTACTCCGTCTACGTCGTCACCGGCGAGCGTGACCTGAACCCTCGCCGCGCCGAGCGGGCCGACATCCTCGTGATGACGCCGGAGAAAGCCGACTCGGCCACCCGGAAACACGAGACCAGCCGCTACTCCTTTATTACTGACGTGGACTGCTGTGTCATCGACGAGGTCCACCTGCTGGACTCGGACCGTCGCGGGGCGGTGCTCGAAGTCACCGTCTCGCGCCTGCGCCGGCTCTGTGACCCGCGTGTCGTGGCGCTGTCGGCGACGATGCCGAACATCGACGACGTGGCTGACTGGCTGGACGCTCCCGACGAGACCACCTTCGCCTTCGGTGAAAAGTACCGCCCGGTCCCACTCAACGCTGACGTGAAGACGTATTCCCACGGCGAGAACGCCTTCGCCGACAAGTACCGCCGGCTCTACCGGGCGCTGGACCTCGCCGAGCCACACATCCGCGAGGAGGGTCAGGCGCTCGTGTTCGTCTCCTCGCGGCAGGATACCGTCCAGGCCGCGAAGAAGGCCCGCGACGAAATTGTCGAGCGAGATATTCCGATGGGCGCACGCGGAGACTACGACTTCCACAACGACGCCGCGGACCTCTCGAACGACACGCTCCGCCAGTCCGTGCTCGACGGCGTCGGCTTCCACCACGCCGGCCTCGCGCGCGAGGACAAGAACCGCGTTGAGCAGTGGTTCAAGGAGGGCAAGATACAACTGCTCTTCTCGACCTCGACGCTGGCCTGGGGCGTGAACCTCCCCGCCCGCTGTGTCGTCATCCGCGACACCAAACTCCACGACCCGCTGGAGGGCGAGGTCGACATGAGCCCGCTCGACGTACTCCAGATGCTCGGCCGCGCGGGTCGGCCCGGCTACGACGACATGGGCTACGCCTGGGTCGTCTGCGACCGTTCGGACGCCGACAAGTACCGCCGCCTGCTCCGTGACGGCAAGGAGATCGAGTCCCGGCTGGCGGCCGAACTCGACGCCCACCTGAACGCCGAAATCGCGCTCGGCACCATCGACGACGTGGACGACGTAATGGAGTGGCTCGGGACCACGTTTTACTACGCCCGCTCGCAGTCGGCCCCCGACGAATATGACGCCGGCAGCGATCTCCGAAACCGGGTCAGCGATACGCTCTCGGCGCTTGTCGACGAGGGCTTCGTCGAGCAGGACGGCCTCAACGTCGAGCCGACGCGACTCGGCCAGCTCGCCTCGAAGTTCTACCTCCGGCTGTCGACCGCACGCCGGTTCGCGGACGTTGCCGAACGGTGTCAGGACGCCGCGGACCCGGATTCCGCTGTCTCTGTTGACGCGGACGACCTGCTGACCGCGGTGGCCGGCGCGACGGAGTTCGACAGCGTCAGCGCCCGCTCCGACGAGGAGGACGCTGTCCACGCGGTGCTGGGAGACAGCGTCGACGACAGCCTCGATGCCGGCCAGCGGAAGGTGCTGGCCATCCTCCGGTCGGGCATGACCGGGACGACGCCGACCGAACTCAAAAGCGACGCGTGGGTCATCCGCCAGAACGCCCTGCGCCTGCTCGCGGCGATGCGGGAGTTCGTCGACACGCTCGGGCCGGCTCGCTACGCGAACCTGGCCTGCCGGGTCGAGGCCCGCGTCGAACACGGCATCAGTGCCGACGCGGTGGGGCTGACCGCCATCGACGGCGTCGGCAGCGGTCGCGCGGGCAAGCTCGCCGCCGCGGGCCTGTCCTCGCCCGCCGAGGTGGTCGAAGCCGGCGAAGACGGCCTCGTCCGTGCCGGACTCTCCGAAGGCGTCGCCGAGCAAGTGCTGGCCAACGCCCGGGACCTCCCTGTTGTCTCCATCGACTGGGGTGAGTTCCCCGAGACCATCGCGCCCGGTGACAACGATATGCGGGAGGTGACGGTGAAAAACACTGGTGGCAGTGCCCGTGCGGGCCTGCGGGTCACTGTCAACGGGCGTGAGATGACCGCCAAACCGTCGTATCTCGGTGAAGCGACGCTTCCGGTGGCCGTCTTCGGCGCGGACGCGGACGAACTCACGTTCACCGTCGAGGTGGCGTTCCCCGCGTTGCCGCTCCCGACGATCACCGAAACCCGGTCAGTTCTCGTTCGGTAATTGCCGTTTCGACTACTGCTATGAAACTTGCTTAGAAGGGCCGATAAAATTTATAAATACCTCTCAAAGCGTTACAGTGCTCTGTGAAACATCGCTGAAAGGTGCTGAAATCCGGTTAACATTCCGAAAAGAGCACGAATTCTCCCCAAGGGTCTGGCGTTTATATTGGGGTATGGGTTCATACGAAGAACTGAGGAAGCCCACAATGTCCAGTGCATCGCCCTTCCGTTCCCCGATGGAAGCCGCCCCCAGTAGCGTCGCCCTCCGATCACTCGTTCGTCCCCTGCAATTCATCGCGTTCTGGCTGGCTATCGTTACGCCACTGGCATATCCGCCGCTACTGCTGGGCGGACTGGACAGTCAGAGCTTCCTCATCTTCGTGGGTGTCGTTGCCCTCAACATCTTCGGCCTCCTCGCGGGCCGCGGATACGGTGACCCCGCCTGACCTGGCCGGGTCTTTCCCCCCACACTGGCATTTCCTGCACGCCGTTCTGTGGCTCTTGAACTTCTGCGTACCGTACTAAAGTATTGCCTCTCGGTTTCTGGCTCAACTCTGTACCGGAGCGCCATACCGCTGCTTCTGCGTCTGTCATCTCTCACCTCCGCACAGACTCGCGGGCGTTACACACCGGTTAAAAGTACCTGTCGCAGCGACGCGGCATCGTCTGCGGTCTCGTGGACCATCGAGAGGTCCGTCTCGTCGCCGTCGCCGCGGAACCCGACGGTCGTCATTCCGGCGGCGACGGCGGCGCGTGCGCCCGCGGTGGAGTCCTCGACGGCCCAGCAGTCCTCGGGCGCAACGCCCAGTTCTGCCGCGCCCTGCTCGTAGATGTCTGGCTCCGGCTTTCCGGGGCCGTCGATGTCATTTGCACTGATGGCGACATCGAACTTCGAGAGGAGGTCGAAGCGTTCGTCGGCCACGTCGATCCAGGCCCATGGTGCGGAGGTCGTCAGCGCCAGTGCCACGCCGGCGTCCCGCAGGTCGTCGAGCAGTTCGTGTGCCCCGTCGAGGACGGTCGCTTTTTCGCCGTAAATCCGCTCGCCGTGCTCCTCGAACAGTCTCTCGAAGCCCTCGCGGCTGATTTCGAGGTCGTACTCGGCGTTCAGGTCCGGATACACCTCTCGGTAGTTCCGCCCGGTAATCGCGGACACCGGGATGTCGTCGTTCGGTGCGGTCGTCGGAAGGATATCCTCGCGCTGGGCACGGACCCAGTGGTCTTCAGACTGGACGAGGACGCCGTCCATATCGAAACAGACCGCAGCAGGCGGTTCACTCATTGCCTTGCTGTCACTCGGCGACGGCTTTGGCTGTTGTGACTCCGGCAGCGACGACCGCGCTGTGAAACCCCGTCCACCGCCTGAGGATTTAAATACCGAAACCCGGCCAGCCCAGTCCATGCACGACGGAACCCGTGTGATTGCTGGTGAATGTACGACCGTTTTCGAGGGCGCGCGCGAGCGAGAGCAGCGCGGTGATGTCCTCGTCGTCGTTAAACCGGACAACACTGTTCTGGTTCACGATGCCGAAGGATATCAGCCGGTCGCGTGGCTCACGCGCGCTGAAAGCGTCACCATCGACAACGGAGCGGTGACCGCCCGCGACGGCGACGAACTCCTCCGGGTGGTCACTCACGAGGAACACGGCAGTGGCCGCTATCCGGCCTCGAACGCCGGCGTTCCGGTGCGCGACTGTCCCGACTGCGGCGGGACGCTGGTTTGCACCCGTAGCGAGGTTACCTGTACCGGCTGTGACGCCGCCTATGGGATTCCGAGCGATGCCGCGGTCACTGGCGGTCGGTGTGACGACTGCGGACTCCCGACGCTTCGAGTGGAACGTGGGCGGGCGTTTGAACTGTGTCTTGACCGGGAGTGTGACTCACTAGACGACGCCGTTATTGCGGCCTTTGACCGCAAGTGGAGCTGTCCTCACTGTGACGGCGACCTGCTGATTCTCCGCCGTGGTGGCCTGCTCGCCGGCTGTGAACACTACCCCGACTGTGACACCGGCTTCTCGATGCCGTCCGGCGTCGTCGTCGGTAACTGTGACTGCGGCCTGCCGCTGTTCGAAACCGCTGGCGGCACGCGATGTCTGGACAGTTCTTGCGCAGAACGGGAGTGAGCACTGACCCTCCGCATCCGCCCAACTCCGCTACCGGTTCGGACCCGCAGGGGCTTTGTCGTCGCGGGAGCCACGTCAGAGCATGGGACTAACGCTCGACGGTGATGTTGTCCGGGCCGGCTACGAGGCCCGCGAGCGGTTCTACGACTCGCGTGGCTACGGGAAGGTCCGCAACGGGGACCTCGACCTGGCCCCGGTGGAGGCCGCACACCTCCTTTACCGCGGAGATATCGAGAGCATCGACGGCATGGACTTCCGGGCGTTCCTCGGGTCGACGGCCGTTTCCGAGGTCGACTTCGCTGTCTACAAAGACCTCCGTGACCGCGGCTTCTACCTCACGCCGGCCCGCGAAGGGTGGGTCGACGACGCGTCGGGGGCAGACTTCGTGGTCTACCCGCGCGGGAACGGGCCATGGGACACCGGAGTGGCGTACCGCGTCAGGGTCGTCGGCGAGCGTGATACCGCCGCCGCCACGGCCTTGGGCGACTGCGTGCTGGCGGTCGTCGACGAGGAGAGCGAGGTCACCTACCTCGACACCGACCGGCGCGACGTTGAGGGAACCAGCGACGCTGTCGTCCCGGCAACGGAGGGGGAACTGCTCGGAGAGCGCGTGGTGTGCTGGGAGCCGCCGGCGGAGCTGTACGAGCAGGCCTTCTACGGCCAGCGGCTCGGTGACGACGGCGCAGTGCAGCTCTCCCTCGTTGAAGCCGCGTATCTCGCACAGGCGGGACTGCTCACAGTCGATGGCGGGGCTGACGCTGTCGTCGAGCGCGGCCGCGAGGTCGAGGGCGACCGCTTCGACCGCCGGCTAGCTGTCTATACGGCCCTGCGAGCGAGCGGCATCGCGCCGAAGACCGGCTTCAAGTTCGGCGCTGACTTCCGGACCTACGCCGATGTCGAAAGTGCGGCGAACCTCGGGCACTCGGAGCTACTGGTTCGCGTGCTGCCGGCCGACCACCGGTTCGAGCCGAGGGACCTCGCGCTGGACGTGCGCCTCGCTCACGGCGTCCGGAAGACGATGGTATTCGCACTCACAACGGACGGCGGTGATGTCGATATCGAGTGGATAGCTGTCGAACGACTGACGCCCTGAGCCGCCCGGGCATCGGGGTCGGCCAGTGGGTATCTGCCCGTCGGTCCCTCGGCGCACCGAAACGAACCCTTTTTGCGCCGACCGGGACCAAAACACCTGTAACGTGGCTCACCGCGAGCCGACCACAGCTATGACAACGGACGACTCCCACCACGACGACGCATCGCCCGACGAGGACCGCCGCCAGTCGGGCGCAGCGTGGCGGGAGCCTGACGCCCCCTCCGGTGACGACCCGGTGCTGCCGGACGGCGGCACCGAGGCCGAGGGGGCCGACGAGGCGACGCTTGACCCGTGGGGCTCCTCGACCATCGCCGACTACCGCAAACTGTTCGAGCAGTTCGGCATCGAGGAGTTCGACGAGGTGCTCCCCGAAGTCCCCAATCCCCACTACCTGATGCGGCGGGGCGTCATCTTCGGCCACCGGGACTACCGACCGGTCGCCGAAGCCATGCGCAACGACGACCCCTTCGCCGCGCTGTCGGGGTTCATGCCGACCGGCGACCCACACATCGGCCACAAGCTCGTCTTTGACGAGATTATCTGGCACCAACAGCAGGGCGGGGACGCGCACGCGCTCATCGCGGACCTCGAAGCCCACAGCGCCCGTGGGCTCTCGTGGGACGAAATCGACGAGCACGCGACGGACTACGTCCTCTCGCTGCTCGCGCTGGGATTCGACCCTGACGAGGGGACGCTGTACCGTCAGTCCAACAACCGCGAAGTGCAGGACCTTGCGTTCGAACTCGGGGCTGAGGCGAACTTCTCGGAGCTGCAGGCCATCTACGACTTCGATGGCGAGACCGACATCTCACACATGCAGTCGGTCGTCACGCAGATGGCCGACATCCTCTATCCGCAACTGGACGAGCCCAAGCCGACGGTCATTCCCGTCGGCCCGGACCAGGACCCCCATATGCGGTTGGCCCGAGATCTCGCCGCGCGGATGCGGTATTTCGGCGTGACAGAAGCGTTTGCCAGCTTCGAGGCCGACGGAGTCGAACGGACACTGCTCCGACAGGCCTACGACGCCCGCGAGGACTACGCCGAGGATGCCGACCGACCGCGGTGTGGCGAGGCCGCCGACTGGCTGCGCGACCACCAGCCAGCACCCGCTGACGCCCGCGAGTCCGTCGTCTCGAAACTCGACGAGGCCGGGAAGGAACCACTCCGACCGCGGATCCGGTTCCTCGACCGCAACGCTACCGACGTAGCCTTCGAGGCCCTCATCGAAGCTATCGACGGCGAGAAGCGAGTGTACGACGAGCACATCGACACGTTCGACCTGGACCACGTCGAGGCGGAGGAACTCGCTCGGCAGGTCGAACTCGACAACGGGGGCTACGGCTTCCAGCCGCCATCCTCGATCTACCACCGGTTCATGACCGGACTCACTGGCGGGAAAATGTCCTCGTCGATTCCGGCCTCCCATATCTCGCTACTGGACGACCCGGAGGACGGCTACGACAAGGTAAAATCCGCGACGACCGGCGGCCGCTCTACTGCAGAGGAACAGCGCGAGAAGGGTGGGAAGGTCGATGAGTGCCCCGTCTACGAGCTGTATGCCTACCTGCTGTCGGGCGACGACGACGAGTTCGCCAAGGAGGTGTACGACGAGTGCGTCGGCGGCGAACGGCTCTGTGGCGGCTGCAAGGAACAGGCCGCCGAACTGATGTCCGAGTTCCTCGAAGACCACCAGGAGAAACGCGCAGAGTGGGAAGACAGGCTCGACGAACTCGACATCGACCTCGACTCCGACCGAAAGCGCTCGGGCGCGGACTGAGCGCCCGGTCGCGTCGCCGGGTTCGTGTCGGGACGGCCACACGCGCAACGTTTTTGCCCGACAGCCACAATCGCTGAGACATGGCACCCGAATCCCACCGTGCCGGTGTCGCGCGCCAGCCATCCGACAGACAGGGGTTCGGCTTCTTTTATACTGCCTGACCGCGTGTGGACTCTGACGGCGCTGAGAGGCGTGGTCGGACGAAACCGTGAGCAGGAAGTAAGAACCGTTAACTGAGCGACCCGCGGTTATCCCCACAAGACCGAGACACCCGTATGAAACGACCACAGGCACAGGTGGCCGTCCTGCAGGCCGCCGACGCACAGGAGGACAGGCGCACCGACGCGGTAGCCGAGGACGCGGGCCTCAAGCCCGAAGCGGCCACCAGAGCGGCGTTCGAACTGGAAGCCGACGGCCTCGTCGCCGTCGACGAGGAGACGCTGGAACACTACGAACTCACCGAGGAGGGCGAGGCGTACGTCCGCGAGAGCCTGCCCGAACAGGACCTCTATGAGGCCGCTATCGATGCCGGTGCGGCCGACGGCCCAGTCCAGATGGGGCAGGTCATCGGCGCGTCCGGTCTCGAAGGCGGCGCGGTCGACATCGCGCTCTCGAACTACGCCCGCAAGGCCTACGGCGACATCGACAGCGGCGAAATCACGGCCAACCAAGATGCCGACCCCGGGTCCGACCCCGAGATGCTGGCACTGGAGGCCGTCGCAGACGGGCGTGTCGAGGACGCCGATGCGGACGCGCTCGACCAACTGGAACGGCGCGGCCTCGTCGACGTGCGTGAGGAGACCGTTCGGTCGGTCCGGCTCACCGACGACGGTGTCACCGCGCTGATGGAGGGCGTCGAAGCCGCAGAGACCGTCGACCAGCTCACCCCCGAGATGCTGACGAGCGGCGAGTGGGAAGACGTGGCGTTCACCGAGTACAACGTCGAGGCCGACGCCGAGGACGTGAGCCACGGCAAGGAGCACATCCTCCGCCAGACCGCCAACCGCGTGAAGGACACGCTCGTCGGGATGGGCTTCCAGGAGATGGAAGGCCCCCACGCCGACGCCCAGTTCTGGATAAACGACTGCCTGTTCATGCCACAGGATCACCCGGCCCGGACCCACTGGGACCAGTTCGCGCTGGAACGGCCCGTCGAGATTCGGGACCTGCCCGACGACCTCGTCGAGCGGGTCCGGTCGGCCCACCGGGAGGGCGTCGGCCCCGACGGCGAGGGGTATCACTCGCCCTGGACCGAGGACATCGCCCGCGGGATGGACCTCCGGGGCCACACCACCTCGCTGTCGATGCGCTACCTCTCGGGCCACCAGGTCGGTGACCTCGAACCGCCCGAGCGTTACTTCAGCGTCGAGAAGGTGTACCGCAACGATACGCTCGACCCGACCCACCTGCTGGAGTTCTTCCAGATTGAGGGGTGGGTGATGGCTGAAGACCTCTCCGTGCGGGACCTGATGGGGACGTTCACGGAGTTCTACGAGCAGTTCGGCATCACCGACCTGGAGTTCAAGCCCCACTACAACCCCTACACGGAGCCGAGTTTCGAACTGTTCGGGACCCACCCCGAGACCGGTGAGGTCGTCGAGGTCGGCAACTCCGGAATCTTCCGCGACGAGGTGCTCACGCCGCTTGGCGTCGACTGCGACGTGATGGCGTGGGGTCTCTCGCTCGAACGACTACTCATGCTCATGTACGGCTTCGAGGACATCCGCGACGTGCACGGGACGCTGTGTGATCTTGAACTGCTGCGGGAGACGGAGGTGATGCGCTGATGCCCGTCGTCGACGTCGACCCCGACGAACTGCGGTATCTGACCGGTCACGACGAGAAAGACGACGACGAACTCAAATCGGACCTGTTCGACCTCGGCCTGGAGTTCGAGGGCTGGACCGAGGACGACGAGTTCCAACTGGAGTTTGCTCCCGACAGACTCGACCGCCTCTCCGTTGAGGGCGTCGCCCGCTCGCTGCGCTACCACTACGGCGACGACCGCGGGGTGGACATCCCCAACACGAACAGCGCCGACTGGACCATCGAGGTCGAGGACCAGCCAGACGAGCGCCCGTACGTCACCGGCGCTATCGTCCGCGGGCTGGACATGGATGAGGCAGCGCTGGAGTCGCTCATCCAACTGCAGGAGAAGCTCCACGCGACGATGGGTCGCAAGCGGGCGAAGGGTGCGATTGGGGTCCACGACCTCACGATGTTGAAAGGCGACTCGGTCACCGACGAGACTGGCAAGTCCATCACATACACCAGCGCGGACCCCGACGAGGCGACGTTCGTACCGCTTGACGCCGACGCGGAGATGACCCCCAGCGAGGTCATGGCGTCCCACGAGACCGGCCAGACCTACGGCGACCTCGTCGCCGACTTCGACCGCGTGCCGGCCATCTACGACGCCATCGGCCTGTTCTCGTTCCCGCCGGTTATCAACGGCCGCCGGACCGAGGTCAGCGTCGACTCCCGGGACCTGTTCATCGAGATGACCGGGACCGACCAGTGGACCATCGACCACATGTGCAACATCGTCTGCTACGCCCTCGCCGCCCGCGGCGGCCAGGTCGAGAAGGTCGACGTGTCCTACGCCGACGACGCGCCCGGCGAGTACGCCGGCAAGACGCTGGAACGGCCGGACCTCTCGGTGCGGACGAAGACGGTGACCCACGACCGCATCGAGTCCATCCTCGGCGTCTCGCTCGACAGCCGCGAGATCATCGACTACGCCGAGCGGGCCGGCCTCGACGCGACCGAGACTGAATCCGACGACGGCGTGGCCTACGAGGTGGAGATTCCGCCCTACCGCGTCGACGTCATCCATCCGCTGGACATCATCGACGACATCGGCCGGGCGCTCGGGTTCAACAGCCTCGAACCGACGTATCCCGACGTGTCGACTGTCGGCGGTCGCCACGACCGGTCCAGACTGGAGGACGCCGCCCGCGACGCCCTGGTCGGCCTCGGCTTCGAGGACCTGCTGAACTTCCACATGACCAACGAGGCTGAGAACTTCGAGCGGATGAACCTCCCGATGCCCGACGACGGCGACGCCGACACCGTCGGCCTGGCCGACCCGGTCACCATTCAGGAGCCCTACAGCGAGGACTACACTATCCTCCGGACGTGGGCGCTCCCCTCCATCATGATGGTCCTGGAGAACAACACCCACCGGAGCTATCCGCAGGACCTCGCCGAAATCGGGCTGGCCGCCGGCCTCGACGACTCGGAGAACACTGGCGTCGCCGAACACCGCACCGTCGCCGCCGCGCTCGCGCGCACGGACGCCTCCTATGAGGACGCGAAGGCCCGCCTGCAGGCGCTGGCCGACGCCTTCGACAAGGACCTCGAAACGCCCCCGACCGCGCATCCGTCGTTCATCGGCGGCCGCGCCGCCGAGGTCGTCCTCGACGGGGAGTCGGTTGGCGTCGTCGGCGAAATCCACCCGAAGGTGCTTGTCGAGCACGACTTGGAACTGCCGGTGGCGGCGTTCGAGTTCCGACTGGACGCGCTGGAATAGCGGCCAGCCGTCGGTCTATCGCTGTTCAAAAAGGCCAGCAAGCCCCAAGCTACAGGTCCGCGCCGACGGCGTCCTTAACCGAGTCGAAGCCGTCCTCCGCGAGCAGTTCGAGCAGGCCCTCGTTGATTTCGCGGGCGATGGACGGGCCGCGGTAGACCAGGCCGGTGTACAGCTGGACGAGCGAGGCCCCGGCGCGAATCTTCCGGTACGCGCCTTCCGCCGTCGAGACGCCGCCGACGCCGACGACGGGTACGTCGACGCGCTCGGCGACGAACCGAACCATCTCGGTCGCTCGGTTCTCGATTGGCTTGCCTGAGAGGCCGCCAGTCTCGACGGCGTTGGGCGAGCGCAGGCTCGCGGGCCGCTCCGTCGTCGTGTTGGTCGCGACGACGCCGTCCAGGTCGAGTTCGGTCACCAGGTCCAGCGCGTCTTCGACTGCCGGTTCGGGGAGGTCCGGCGAGAGCTTCACGAGCAGCGGGGCCGCACCCGCATCCCGGAGTTCGCCGAGGATGGCTTCCATCGCGTCGCGGTTCTGGAGCTCTTCGAACCCCTCCGAGTTGGGACAGGAGACGTTGACGACGAAGAAGTCTCCCCCCTCGGCGACGTGTTCGTACGTGGTGCGGTAGTCGTCCGGGGCCTCCTCGGTTCCGACGTGTTCCGTCTTGGCAATGTTGACGCCGACCGGGAACGGCGCGTCGACGTGTTTCAGCCGCTCGCCGACGACGACAGCGCCGTCGTTGTTCAGGCCCATCCGATTGATGATCGCCTCGTCCTCCCTGAGCCGGAACATCCGCGGGCGGGTGTTGCCGGCCTGTGGCTCGGCTGTGACGCCGCCGACCTCCGCGAAACCGAAGCCGAGTGAGGCCACCGCTCCGGGGATGGTTGCATTCTTGTCGAAGCCAGCGGCGACTCCGACGGGGTTGTCGAACGTGTAGCCGAACGCCTCCACTGCAAGTCTGTCGTCAGTGACGGTGTAGCGGTCGGCCATCGCGTCGGCGACTCGGGTTCCGTCGACCGCCTCTAACAGCCGGTGGACGCTCCGGTTGGCGGTTTCTGCTGGCAGCGAAAACAGGAGTGGTCTGGCGATATCGTAGGGTCTCATTGTGTTGGTGTTCGGGTTACCTCGAAGAACGTCGTTGCATGTCCGGTATCGGGCATCGGCCCAATGGCCCGGTGGCACTGTGTCACCGTCGATGGTGCCTCAAAAGTCGTGTTCGACCTCTTCCGGGTCGGCTTTCTGGATAATAATCTTGTTATCGCGGACGCGAACGAACACCTCGTCGCCGATCTCCATCCCGGCGACAGCTAGCTCGTCTTCGTGAATGTTGATATGTACGTTGTGGTACTCGCCGTCCTCATCTTTGGCGCCACTCGGGCTGAGCTTCTTCTTTCGCACCATCGCGCTATCCTACTCCGCACTTCACCGCAGGATACACTTAAGTCTACCGTGCCGCCGGCCGCTGGCTGGTGGTTTCGTAGGCGCGCGTGACGATTTCGACCCGAATATCCGGGCTGAAACGGCCGGTCTTGGCGTTCAAAAGGGCGTGTGACCGTGCGAGCGTATATAAATACCCCCCGAGGGAGGCGGGATTGGGGGGTATATTTATGTTCTGCCATGTGCTGAATTGGCATGGAGCGGTGAAATCCATGGCACCCGACAGTGACAAGCGCAACTTCGCACTGCGCGAAGACGGTGACGAATCGAGCGTCTTCTCGGGCGGAACGCCTCGGCAGGCTGCACTGAAGGCAGCACGTCGACTCGAACCGGCTGACGGTGAAGATCAGGCTGATCCTGAGGAGATACGACTACGGGAGAAGGGGACCCACAAAGTCCACATCTATGAGGCGTGGGCATGGGTTGAGGAGGCTCCTGACGACAAACCCGACTGGATGCCCGGCGATATCACGAAAGGGAACGTCTCGAAGCAGGGCGTCGAACACCTAGACGAGATCTAGGTCGCGATTCGACGTTTTCGGTGGCGACATCACAGTGGCTACACCCGCGTGTGCGCGCGAGCGAAAACTACGATCCAGCAGTCCGTCGACCCCGAGGCCCGTACGGTCCGTCTATACACGTGTGGGACACTCACACCCGTGTAATTCCGTCTCGCAGTCGACTTCCTTCGACGGGGTTAAGTGTGGCTCACCCATCGGAATGAAATGCGAACGCGGTCAGGGGCGATGGCCCCGAACGAACGAACTCGTTCCGACGCCCTTAAGTGTAACAGGGCACTCGGAATGAACGCGAAAGTCGCTCGCGTCGTGCGGTTCGACGCGAGCCCGTTCCGATGCCCTTAAGTGTAACAGGGCACTCGGAATGAACGCGAACGACGTTCGGTCGGGGACATCGAATCCCTGCCGACACGGACCAGGCGGGGCCGACCCGCCAACGAAACTCGAAGCCTTTATGGTGGCTTCGAGACAACAATCAGGTCCGAAGAAATGAGGATTCCACCCCTGCGGTCCGCCGTCAAGATGGAATCTGATGTTAGCCCTGATAGTTCGGTGACACTCGGTCGACGGGTGTCCTCGAACACCCTTCGATAGCGACCACACCCATTATCTGGGTGTGATCCCGCCTAACCCCCCGGCATCGTGCCGGGATACATTCCGGTTGATCCTGCCGGAGGCCATTGCTATCGGAGTCCGATTTAGCCATGCTAGTCGCACGAGTTCAGACTCGTGGCATATAGCTCAGTAACACGTGGCCAAACTACCCTACAGACCGCGAT